>NZ_DJCE01000009.1:0-95524 GCF_002430365.1 Leclercia sp. UBA5958
CCGTCCGTTCCGCCACTTATTCAAATTAAGCCTGCTTTATAAGCAGGCTTAATGGTAAGAAAATTTAGGGGCGTAGCTCAGTTGGTAGAGCACCGGTCTCCAAAACCGGGTGTCGCGAGTTCGAGTCTCTCCGCCCCTGCCATATAAGAATCCTTTGCTACGGCAAAGGATTTTTTTTTGCCTGCGAATCCTCCACTTCCCCTCAACACAGTCTCTCATTAGCATCCTTGCTAACCCGATTCATTAGTCCATCACGTTGATTTTTAGAAGATCTTTTATCTGCCCTTGCTTATCGCTATTTTGTAGCCAAATAGCATATAGCGGACGCTGAAGCGTCGCCGAATCGGCCACTGTATGTAACCCCGCTTTGGTACTTGCCCATCGTTGCGGCAACCAGGTGCAGCCTTTCAGCAGTGCGAGTTGCTGACAGGCGATTTCTGCCGAACTGGTCGTCAGAAGAGGCACGTCTTCGGCAGTGATCAACCCTGCTTCATGTTGCTGAAAGTCCGGCCCCCACTCTAATCGCAGGTAATTCAGGTCGCTTTTCATGACCGCAGGTTCAGAGGCGTAAAGCGCCAGCGTGAACTGACCAAGTATTTGGCTGCTAAATTCGTCCATTTTCGGTGCTTCGGTGGTAATAAGCAGATCCAGCTGTCTTTCATGGAGTTGCTTAACCAAAGACTGCCGTTGCGCAATGCGCGCCTCAAATTGCAGGTGACCATGTGAACGATAGAGACGGTTAAGCCACGGACTTAACATACACTCCCACAGTGAAGCGCTGGCACCAATAGAGAACTCGTTATGCCGCGACGTATGCGCGACCTCTTTACGCGCAGCCTGCCAGGTATTCATCAACGTCTCAGCATAGGGCAGTAACTTCTCTCCTGCCGTCGTCAGGCGAATGTTATTGCGATGACGAGTGAACAGATTGACGCCCAATTGGTTTTCAAGCTGTCGAATACGAAAGCTGACGGCCGACTGAGTCAGGTAAAGCGCTTCAGCGGCGCGACCGAAGTGTCGCGTTCTGCTCACTTCGAGAAAAGTTTTTAGCAATTCCGTATCCACGGTTTTCTCCGCAAAATAATTTGTCGTTATGATTTAAATGTTTTGTTTTACACTCTGTCAAGCGTAACTAATACTCCGCGCCATAAATAGCTCGGCCAAAGATATAGGAGCGTGTAGGATGGCGGAAAGCTTTACGACTATTAATCGTTTTTTCGACAACAAAAATTATCCACGCGGATTTTCTCGTCATGGTGATTTCACCATCAAAGAGGCACAACTGCTTGAGCGCCATGGTTATGCTTTTAACGAGTTGGATCTGGGAAAACGTGAACCTGCGACTGAAGAAGAGACGCTGTTCGTTGCCGTATGTCGTGGCGAGCGCGAGCCTGTAACAGAAGCGGAACGTGTATGGATCAAGTACATGGCACGTATTAAGCGTCCTAAGCGTTTCCACACTCTGTCTGGTGGCAAGCCACAGATGGAAGGTGCAGAAGATTACACCGATTCAGACGACTAAATGAGAGGGGCTACGGCCCCTTTTTTAGGTCAGCATCTTTTGTAAGTGCTGTAATAATCTGTCGATGGCGCGATAGCCCAGCGCTTCCTGCAGATGCCTTCGTTCAATATTCAAACATTTCTCCAGATCGGCAATCGTGCGCGCGACCTTTAGCAGGCGCTGCCAGGCCCGTACGGAAAGACCGAAGCGAGTAAGCGTCTCCTCCAGCCATTTTGCATCTTCTGCTTCCAGCTGACAAAACCGGCGTATCTCGGCGTTATCAAGATGGGCGTTGAGTTTGTTTTGCCGCGCCATTTGCGTGCCCTGTGCTGCCATGACCCTTTTCCGCACGGTCGCGCTGTCCTCTCCCGTTTTCTGCATCTGGCAAAGCAGCCCTGGCGGCGGCAGGGGGATCTCCAGAGATAAATCAAACCTGTCGAGAAAAGGGCCGGACAGCCGCGACAGATAGCGCAACGTCTGCTCTGGCGTGCAGCGATTGTGTTGACCCTGATAGTGTCCTGTCGGACTGGGATTCATCGCTGCAATCAGCTGAAAACGGGCCGGATACGCTATCTTTGCGCGCGTGCGGGAGATATTGATCTGCCCTGACTCAATAGGCTCTCGCAGGGCATCAAGCACCCGTCGCTCAAACTCTGGCAGCTCATCCAGAAAAAGAATGCCATTATGGGCCAGCGAGATCTCGCCGGGAGCCGGAATAGAACCACCTCCCACCATGGCCGCCAGCGAGGCGCTATGATGTGGTGCGCGGAACGGGCGCATACGCCACTGTTTATGCAGAGAGCTGGCATTGACGAGGCTAATAATCGCTGCGCTTTCCAGAGCTTCATGATTACTCAGCGGCGGTAACAGTCCATTCAGCCGACTGGCAAGCATGGTCTTTCCTGTACCCGGAGGACCAATGAGCAAGAGATTATGAGAGCCAGCCGCGGTGATCTCGAGGGCGCGCTTGCCATGCTCCTGGCCAATAATATCATTGATATCATTTGATTCAGGCTCGGTGGAAAAGGGGACCGGCTCGGGCTCGGCCAGCTGATGTTTCCCTTCCAGGAAGGCGCAGACCTCCTGTAAATGCCCCGCGACCAGGCAGCCTTTCTGCTCGATAAGACTGACTTCTGCTGCATTATCGGTAGCGACGATGATCTCCCGACCAGCATTCAGCGCTGCGATTGCACCGGATATTGCACCTGGAACCCCTCTCAACGCGCCTGTAAGGGCCAGCTCACCCACAAACTCGTAATGACCCAGACGTGGTGCAGAGAGTTGCTCAGACGCAGTGAGAAGCGCAATAGCGATAGGTAAATCGTATCGCCCTCCCTCTTTGGGTAAATCCGCAGGGGCGAGGTTGATGGTGATTTTCTTTGCCGGAAAGGTATAACCGCTGTTGATAATCGCGCTGAGTACCCGGTCTCTGGCCTCCTTAACGGTGGTTTCCGGTAGACCCACCAGGGTCAGCCCCGGAAGCCCATTACTCAAATGCACTTCAACAGAAATGAGCGGCGCTTTTACCCCTAACGCCGCACGCGTGTAAACAACCGACAATGACATAGACACCCTCCTTAAAGGTGTACTATGCCATTACGATCGCTGCCAAATTACGGATGATTGCTCTCTTTGCGCGCACGATTCGTAATTTTCTTTACGTGGATGCAATGCTTGCAATGCACTGGAACAGCCGCCGCAAAAAGTCATCATTTTTTCTTTTTAAACGAAATTTGGTCAAAAAAATGAAAATAATTCATTTTCTATTTTTGTGATAAAAAACAATGATTTTTAACTAAATTCGTTGTCGCATAAAAAATAGCGTAATAAAAAAATCTTGTGATACCGAGCGAATCTGTGATAACTCTTTAGGTATTCCTTCGAACAAGAAGCTTAAAGAACTAAAAATGACAACCCTTCTACGAGTGATTAGCCTGGTCGTGATTAGCGTGGTGGTGATTATTATCCCACCGTGCGGGGCTGCACTTGGACGAGGAAAGGCTTAAAAATCAAGCCTTAACGAACTAAGACCCCCGCACCGAAAGGTCCGGGGGTTTTTTTATGGCCAAAAAATATAAGTGAGGAGCAGATTATGGGTTTTAGCATAAAATTCTGTTTCTCCCGATTTACGACGGGGAAGTAACTATGAATGGGGCACAGTGGGTAGTACATGCGTTGCGTGCACAGGGAGTCGAGACCGTTTTTGGTTACCCGGGTGGCGCAATTATGCCGATTTATGATGCGTTGTATGACGGCGGCGTGGAACATCTGTTGTGCCGACACGAGCAGGGAGCAGCGATGGCGGCCATTGGTTACGCCCGCTCTACCGGAAAAACCGGTGTTTGCATGGCAACATCGGGGCCTGGTGCAACCAACCTGATCACCGGCCTGGCCGATGCGCTGCTCGACTCCGTTCCCGTTGTTGCTATCACCGGTCAGGTTGCTTCTCCCTTCATCGGTACCGACGCCTTCCAGGAAGTGGATGTGCTCGGGTTATCGCTGGCTTGCACCAAACACAGTTTCCTTGTTCAGTCCCTGGAAGAGTTGCCGCGCGTGATGGCTGAAGCCTTTGAAGTGGCAAACTCGGGTCGACCTGGGCCGGTTCTGGTCGATATCCCGAAAGATATCCAGGTGGCCCTGGGCGATCTGGAACCGCATTTCTCCACCGTTGAAAGCGCCGATGTTTTCCCACACGCCGAAGTGAAAGAGGCCTTTCACATGTTGGCTCAGGCGCAAAAACCGATGCTCTACGTCGGCGGCGGGGTCGGCATGGCACAGGCGGTTCCCGCGCTGCGTGAGTTTCTCGCCGTTACGCAAATGCCGGCCACCTGTACGCTGAAAGGATTGGGCGCTGTCGATGCAGATAATCCGTACTATCTCGGCATGTTGGGCATGCACGGTACCAAAGCGGCGAACCTGGCGGTGCAAGAGTGTGACCTGCTCATCGCTGTAGGGGCCCGTTTTGACGACCGTGTTACCGGCAAGCTGAATACCTTCGCCCCCAATGCCAAAGTGATTCATATGGATATCGATCCGGCAGAGATGAACAAACTGCGTCAGGCGCACGTTGCTTTGCAGGGCGACCTCAATGCCCTGTTACCGGCGTTGCAACAACCGCTCAATATCGATGCGTGGCGCCAGCATGCAGCGGATATGCGCTGTGAGCACGCCTGGCGTTACGACCATCCCGGCGACGCCATTTATGCCCCTTTGCTGTTAAAACAGCTGTCGGATCGCAAGCCAGCAGACAGCGTAGTGACGACGGATGTCGGTCAGCATCAGATGTGGTCGGCCCAGCATATGACATACACTCGCCCGGAGAATTTCATCACTTCGAGTGGATTAGGCACGATGGGCTTCGGTCTGCCCGCTGCCGTTGGCGCGCAGGTCGCACGTCCAGACGATACTGTTATCTGCATCTCCGGTGATGGCTCGTTCATGATGAACGTGCAGGAACTGGGCACGGTGAAACGTAAGCAGTTACCGGTCAAGATCGTACTGCTTGATAACCAGCGTTTAGGCATGGTCCGCCAGTGGCAGCAGCTCTTCTTCCAGGAGCGCTACAGCGAAACGACCCTTACCGACAATCCCGATTTCCTTGTTCTGGCCAGCGCGTTTGGCATTCCAGGCCAGCACATCACCCGTAAAGACCAGGTTGAAGCGGCGCTCGACACCATGTTGTCCTGCAAAGGGCCGTACCTGCTTCATGTCTCAATCGACGAGCTTGAGAATGTCTGGCCGTTGGTGCCGCCTGGCGCCAGTAACTCACAAATGCTGGAGAAATTATCATGATGCAACATCAGGTCGCCGTGCAGGCTCGCTTCAACCCGGAAACGTTAGAACGTGTTTTACGCGTGGTTCGCCATCGGGGCTTTCAGATATGCTCGATGAATATGGAAACCGCAACGGATGCACAGAACATAAATATCGAATTGACCGTTGCCAGTCCACGGCCTGTCGAATTACTGTTTAGCCAGCTAAGTAAACTGGTCGACGTCGCGCATGTCGCCATCTGCCAGAGCACAACCACATCGCAACAAATCCGCGCCTGAGCGCAATAGGAAGAAAAATGACCACGAAAAAAGCTGATTACATTTGGTCCAATGGTGAGATGATTCGCTGGGAGGACGCGAAGGTCCACGTGATGTCCCACGCGCTGCACTACGGTACCTCTGTGTTTGAAGGTATCCGCTGCTATGACTCACACAAAGGTCCAGTGGTGTTCCGCCATCGCGAACATATGCAGCGTCTGCGTGATTCAGCCAAAATCTATCGATTCCCTGTTTCTCAAAGCGTTGATGAGCTGATGGAAGCTTGCCGCGCGGTTCTGCGTAAAAACAACCTGACCAGCGCCTACATCCGCCCGCTGGTATTTGTAGGTGATGTGGGCATGGGCGTGAACCCGCCGGCCGGCTATACCACTGATGTGATCATCGCGGCGTTCCCTTGGGGAGCTTACCTGGGCGCAGAAGCGCTAGAGCAGGGGATCGATGCCATGGTCTCCTCATGGAATCGTGTCGCACCCAACACCATTCCGACCGCGGCCAAAGCGGGCGGCAATTACCTCTCCTCTCTGCTGGTAGGCAGCGAAGCGCGTCGCCACGGTTACCAGGAAGGGATCGCACTGGATGTGAACGGCTACATCTCCGAAGGCGCTGGGGAAAACCTGTTTGAAGTGAAAGACGGTATTCTTTTCACGCCGCCGTTTACCTCTTCGGCACTGCCGGGTATCACCCGCGATGCCATTATCAAGCTGGCGCAGGATCTGGGGATCGAGGTTCGTGAGCAGGTTCTCTCTCGTGAATCCCTGTACCTGGCGGATGAAATATTTATGTCCGGTACCGCCGCAGAAATTACACCGGTACGCAGCGTTGACGGGATCCAGGTTGGCGAAGGCCGCCGTGGTCCGGTGACCAAGCGTATTCAGGAAGCGTTCTTTGGTCTCTTCACCGGCGAAACAGAAGATAAATACGGTTGGTTGGATCAGGTTAATCCATAAGCATCACTATGGGACGGCACGCACCGTCCCATTTACAAGATAGACGGGAGTAAATAAAGCATGCCTAAGTATCGTTCCGCCACCACCACCCACGGCCGCAACATGGCTGGTGCCCGCGCGCTGTGGCGCGCCACCGGGATGACCGACGCCGATTTTGGAAAACCGATTATCGCCGTGGTGAACTCTTTTACCCAGTTCGTTCCGGGTCACGTACACCTGCGCGATCTCGGTAAACTGGTCGCCGAACAGATCGAAGCTACGGGCGGTGTGGCGAAAGAGTTCAATACCATCGCCGTCGATGACGGTATCGCGATGGGCCACGGGGGCATGCTCTATTCACTGCCGTCGCGTGAGCTGATTGCCGACTCGGTTGAGTACATGGTGAATGCCCACTGTGCCGACGCCATGGTCTGTATCTCTAACTGTGACAAAATCACCCCAGGGATGCTGATGGCCTCCCTGCGCCTGAATATTCCAGTGATCTTCGTCTCTGGCGGCCCAATGGAAGCCGGTAAAACCAAGCTTTCCGACAAAATCATCAAGCTTGACCTTGTTGATGCCATGATTCAGGGTGCGGACCCGAAAGTCTCTGACGAGCAGAGCGATCAGGTAGAACGTTCGGCCTGTCCGACCTGCGGCTCCTGTTCAGGTATGTTCACCGCGAACTCCATGAACTGTCTGACCGAAGCGCTTGGCCTGTCCCAGCCGGGTAACGGCTCGCTGCTGGCGACCCACGCCGATCGTAAACAGCTGTTCCTTAATGCGGGTTCACGTATCGTTGAGCTGACTAAACGCTACTACGAGCAGGACGACGCCAGCGCACTGCCGCGCAACATCGCCAGTAAAGCGGCGTTTGAAAATGCCATGACGCTCGATATCGCCATGGGTGGCTCCACTAACACCGTTCTGCACCTGCTGGCTGCCGCCCAGGAAGCCGAAATCGACTTCACCATGAGCGATATCGACAAGCTTTCCCGCAAAGTGCCACAGCTGTGTAAAGTGGCGCCAAGTACCCAGAAATACCATATGGAAGACGTCCACCGCGCGGGCGGGGTTCTCGGTATCCTCGGCGAGCTGGATCGCGCCGGGTTGATGAACCGCGACGTGAAAAACGTGTTGGGTCTGACGCTGTCAGAGGCGCTGGAACAGTACGACGTGATGCTGACCAAAGATGAGGCGGTGAAAAAGATGTTCCGCGCAGGGCCGGCGGGTATCCGTACCACGCAGGCCTTCTCGCAGGATTGCCGCTGGGATACGCTGGATGACGATCGCGCAGAAGGCTGTATCCGCTCGCTGGAGCACGCCTACAGCAAAGACGGTGGGCTCGCGGTGCTCTACGGTAACTTCGCAGAAAATGGCTGTATCGTAAAAACCGCAGGCGTGGACGACAGCATCCTTAAATTTACCGGCCCTGCCAAAGTCTACGAAAGCCAGGACGAGGCAGTAGACGCTATCCTCGGTGGCAAAGTCGTAGAAGGCGACGTGGTCGTTATCCGTTACGAAGGGCCAAAAGGCGGTCCGGGTATGCAGGAAATGCTCTACCCAACCACCTTCCTGAAATCCATGGGGCTTGGCAAAGCCTGCGCGCTGATCACCGACGGTCGTTTCTCCGGCGGGACGTCCGGGCTCTCTATCGGCCACGTGTCACCAGAAGCGGCAAGCGGCGGCAACATCGCGATCATTGAAGATGGCGATCTGATTGAAATCGATATCCCGAACCGCGGTATTCAGCTGAAGCTGAGCGATCAGGAGATTGCTGCACGCCGTGAAGCGCAAGAAGCTCGCGGTGAGAAAGCCTGGACGCCGAAAGATCGTCAACGCGAAGTCTCCTTTGCTCTGCGTGCTTACGCGACCCTGGCCACTAGTGCAGATAAAGGCGCAGTGCGCGATAAATCGAAACTCGGGGGCTAATGATGGCCGACTCACAACCCCTGTCTGCCGCCCCCGAGGGGGCGGAATATCTCCGGGCGGTGCTACGCGCACCGGTCTATGAAGCCGCGCAGGTCACGCCGCTGCAGAAGATGGAAAAGATCTCTTCGCGCCTCGATAACGTGATTCTGGTGAAGCGTGAAGATCGGCAGCCGGTGCACAGCTTTAAGCTGCGGGGCGCTTACGCCATGATGGCCGGGCTAACCGAAGAGCAAAAAGCGCGTGGTGTGATCACCGCTTCGGCGGGTAACCATGCCCAGGGGGTTGCGTTCTCTGCGGCGCGTCTGGGTTTGAAAGCCTTGATTGTGATGCCTGTAGCAACGGCTGACATCAAAGTCGATGCCGTACGTGGCTTCGGTGGCGAGGTGCTGCTGCACGGTGCGAATTTCGATGAAGCGAAAGCCAAAGCGATTGAGCTGGCACAACAGCAGGGTTTTACCTGGGTCCCGCCGTTCGACCATCCGATGGTGATTGCCGGGCAGGGTACGCTGGCGCTTGAGCTTTTGCAGCAGGATGCCCACCTCGACCGCGTCTTCGTGCCGGTAGGCGGTGGCGGACTTGCGGCAGGCGTGGCGGTGCTAATCAAACAGCTAATGCCACAGATCAAAGTGATTGCCGTTGAAGCGGAAGACTCGGCCTGCCTGAAAGCGGCGCTGGAGGCCGGACATCCGGTTGACCTGCCGCGGGTCGGGCTGTTTGCCGAGGGGGTGGCCGTCAAACGCATTGGCGATGAAACGTTCCGTCTCTGTCAGGAATATCTCGACGATATCGTCACGGTTGATAGCGACGCTATCTGCGCGGCGATGAAAGATCTGTTCGAGGACGTTCGCGCTGTGGCGGAGCCGTCCGGCGCGCTGGCGCTGGCGGGAATGAAAAAATACATCGCGCAGCACAACATTCGCGGGGAACGTCTGGCTCACGTGCTCTCGGGCGCTAACGTCAACTTCCACGGTCTGCGCTACGTTTCCGAACGCTGCGAGCTGGGTGAGCAGCGTGAAGCGTTACTGGCGGTGACCATTCCGGAAGAGCAGGGGAGCTTCCTCAAGTTCTGCCAGCTGCTGGGTGGCCGTGCGGTGACGGAGTTTAACTACCGTTTTGCCGATGCGAAAGACGCCTGCATTTTTGTTGGTGTTCGCCTGAGCCGGGGTCTGGAGGAGCGCAAAGAGATCCTCAACCTGTTGCACGAAGGTGGCTACAGCGTAGTGGATCTTTCTGACGATGAAATGGCCAAGCTGCACGTGCGCTACATGGTCGGTGGCCGTCCATCGAAGCCGCTGCAGGAGCGTCTGTACAGTTTCGAATTCCCGGAATCGCCCGGCGCGTTGCTGAAGTTCCTGCATACGCTGGGCACGCACTGGAACATTTCGCTATTCCACTACCGCAGCCATGGCACCGACTATGGCCGCGTGCTGGCGGCGTTTGAACTGGGTGAGCACGAGCCGGATTTCGAAACCCGTCTGAACGAACTGGGTTATGACTGTCATGACGAGACCCATAACCCGGCGTTCCGCTTCTTCCTGGCGGGTTAACTGCCTGGCAGTAATTTCCAGAACGCATCAATAAGCGGCTCATGCAGCCGCTTTTTTTGTGCGCACACGCCAAGTTCGAACGGCGTTTTTTCATCACTGCGTTCGAGAATCATTACGCGGTTGCGCACCGGCTCCGGGCTGTTTTCCAGCACCACTTCCGGCAGCAGCGCCACGCCGCAGCCTAATGCCACCATTGAAACCATTGCCTCGTGGCCGCCCACCGTGGCGTAAATCGACGGATTGCTGATTTTTTGCCGACGGAACCAGAGTTCGATGCGACGACGCACTGGCCCCTGGTCGGCCATGATAAACGGCACCGTTGACCAGTCGGGTTTTTCCACCGATACCTGATTTCGCACCGGACACGGCAGCGCCGGTGCAATTAACACCACGGCCAGGTTCTCGAGCATTGAGAATGCCACCGCGCCCGGCAGGGTTTCCGGTTTGCCGGCGATCGCCAGATCGGCCTCACGGGTCACCACTTTTTCCATCGCATCGGCCGCATCGCCGGTGGTGAGTTTGATCTCTACCGAAGGGTGTTCAGCGCGAAAGCGATCCAGAATGGGGGGCAGATGACTGTAAGCCGCCGTCACAGAACAGAAAATATGGAGTTCGCCTGAAAGTGACGGGCCCTGCTGATCGATGGTGTGTCGCAGTTGCTGATACTGTAATAACGTCTGCTGAGCAAAAACGCGCAACTCTTCGCCCGCTTCCGTGAGCGTAACGGTGCGATTATCGCGTACAAACAGCGGCTGGCCGAGATCCTCCTCCAGACGCTGGATCTGGCGCGAGAGCGTGGAGGGGCTGACGTGCATCGCCCGCGCGCTGCGGCCAAAGTGGCGGCTTTCCGCCAGATGGAGAAACATTTTCAGATCGCGTAAATCCATTGATTTCACCCGCCCTTTTTACATTGCAGATATTGCAACGTGACGTTGTGAATATATCAATTTCCGCAATAAATTTCCTGTTGTAATGTGGGTACATTCTCGCTGAACAGCGAACCGAACAATAAGACACACAACATCACGAGGTATCACCCATGGCTAACTACTTTAATACACTGAATCTGCGCCAACAGCTGGCGCAGCTGGGCAAATGCCGCTTCATGGCGCGCGATGAATTTGCTGATGGCGCGAGCTACCTTCAGGGTAAAAAAGTGGTCATCGTCGGCTGTGGCGCACAGGGCCTGAACCAGGGTCTGAACATGCGTGACTCCGGTCTGGATATCTCCTACGCCCTGCGTAAAGAAGCGATTGCTGAGAAGCGTGCCTCCTGGCGTAAAGCGACCGAAAATGGCTTCAAAGTGGGTACCTACGAAGAGCTGATCCCGCAGGCGGATCTGGTGGTTAACCTGACGCCAGACAAACAGCACTCCGACGTAGTGCGTTCCGTGCAGCCGCTGATGAAAGATGGCGCAGCGCTGGGTTACTCCCACGGCTTCAACATCGTTGAAGTGGGCGAGCAGATCCGTAAAGACATCACCGTCGTGATGGTGGCACCGAAGTGCCCGGGTACCGAAGTACGTGAAGAGTACAAGCGTGGTTTCGGCGTACCGACGCTGATCGCGGTTCACCCGGAAAACGATCCGAAAGGCGAAGGCATGGCGATTGCCAAGGCATGGGCAGCGGCCACCGGCGGCCACCGTGCGGGCGTTCTGGAGTCCTCCTTCGTTGCAGAAGTGAAATCTGACCTGATGGGTGAGCAGACCATTCTGTGCGGTATGCTGCAGGCCGGTTCTCTGCTCTGCTTCGACAAGCTGGTGGAAGAGGGTACTGACCCGGCATACGCTGAGAAACTGATTCAGTTCGGCTGGGAAACCATCACCGAAGCGCTGAAACAGGGCGGTATCACCCTGATGATGGACCGTCTGTCTAACCCGGCAAAACTGCGTGCTTATGCGCTGTCTGAACAGCTGAAAACCATTATGGCACCGCTGTTCCAGAAACATATGGACGACATCATCTCCGGTGAGTTCTCTTCCGGCATGATGGCCGACTGGGCAAACGACGATAAAAACCTGCTGACCTGGCGCGAAGAGACCGGTAAAACTGCCTTTGAAACCGCTGCACAGTTCGAGGGTAAAATCAGCGAGCAAGAGTACTTCGATAAAGGCGTTCTGATGATCGCGATGGTGAAAGCGGGCGTTGAACTGGCGTTCGAAACCATGGTGGATTCCGGCATCATCGAAGAGTCAGCGTACTATGAATCGCTGCACGAACTGCCGTTGATTGCGAACACCATTGCCCGTAAGCGTCTGTACGAAATGAACGTGGTTATCTCTGATACCGCCGAGTACGGTAACTATCTGTTCTCCTACGCCTGCGTACCGCTGCTGAAAGAGTTTATGACTACCCTGCAGACAGGGGATCTGGGCAAAGCGATTACCGAAGGCGCGGTAGATAACGCCCAGCTGCGTGATGTGAACGAAGCGATTCGCAGCCACGAGATCGAGAAAGTGGGCCAGAAACTGCGTGGCTACATGACCGACATGAAGCGTATTGCTGTCGCGGGCTGATAACCCGATCGGGTGGCGCCAGCGCCTACCCGACCCCCAGGCAGGCCCGAAAAGCGTTAGCGCTGTCGGGCCTGTTTTTTGCGCTTCAGCGCAATAACCGCATCTGACACTTCGCCCTCTTGTCCTTCCGGCCCTTTCATTATTCTTGATACGTCATCGCAGAACACCGTTTCCCACTCCGCCGCCGATGGCGCCAGGGATGCAAAAGCCTCCTCCGCTGACTGGAAGGGGCGATCGGCATGCTTTGACCATGAAGGAGGTCTGGCATGCGATGTAATCAACAACATTCCGCCTGGCGTGACATGTTCTAATGCAGTACGAAAGATAGAGAAGCGATCGAAGGTGAGCGGAGATTCCAGGAACGATGCCACGATCAGATCGTACTGGCCCTCAGGGAAACGCGCGGTGAGATCGTATTGCGCGAAGGCGATCTTCCCGCTTACACCAGAACGCTCGGCATTGGCGGCAGCATAATCCAGCGCGCGTGGAGATAAATCAACCGCAGTAACCCGCCAGCCTTTTTTCGCCAGCCAGACGCTATCATCGCCACGCCCGCATCCCAACTCCAGCACCTTTCCGGGCGTAAGGGCATCGACAAAGCGCACCAGAATTTTACCGGGTATGCCGTTTGATAGGGGCGACATTGCTGCGTAATGCTCTTCCCAGAACAGATCGGGGGATTGTTCGGTAGCCATCGTTTTCTCCTGCATGAAGTCACTTATGTAACATCAAAAGTATCATAAGATTTACGGCCGTCAATCGGTGAATTTTTCATCCCAGAGGTTGAAGAGGCTAAGTACATGTAATAATGTAAGTTACATGAAAATAAATAACTCTTTCTCCGCCACGCTGCATATTCTGCTGCACCTTGAACAGATGGATAAGCCCTTAACATCGGAGCAGATGGCGGCATTTATCGACGGAAATCCCGCTTTTATCCGCAAGTTGTTGGCAGGATTGCGTGAGCAAAAAATTGTTGGTTCAAGCAAAGGGCATCATGGCGGGTGGACGCTTTCACGCCCCGCGAGTCAGGTCACGCTGTATGACATCTATACAGCGCTGGGCTCGCCAGTGCTGTTTGCACTGGGTAACCGAAACGAAAATCCGCGCTGCCTGGTCGAAAAGGGGGTAAACAGGGTAATGTCAGATACCTTTGCCGAAGCAGAAACGCTAATACTGGAAAGGTTTAAACGCCTGACGCTGGCAGAGGTAGGAAGTGAGTTTATCGACTATTTCAATGCACAAGGGCAGGACAACTAAGCCTGCCCCTGCAAAGAGATTAGTTACGGTACAGCACTTTAATGATGTGGTAACCGAACTGGGTGTGCAGTGGACCAGTGGGTTCCAGCACCGGGCAAGAGAAGACCACTTTATCGAATGCAGGTACCATCTGGCCCTGACGGAATTCGCCTAAATCACCGCCACGTTTGCCTGACGGGCAGATAGAGTGTTTCTTTGCCAGCTTGCCGAAGTCGGCACCGTTTTTAATCTGTTCCAGAAGATCCAGAGCCAGTTTCTCTTCTTTCACCAGGATATGCACTGCTGCTGCTGTTTTTGCCATGATTGTGCCTCGAAGGGGTTTAAGTCATCGGAGCGCAATATACCATGCGTTAACGGCGATAGAGCACCTTAATGATATGGTAGCCAAACCTGGTTTTCACCGGGCCAAAGGGCTTAAGAAGCGGGCAGCTAAAGACCGCCTGATCGAACGGGCCGACCATCGCCCCCTGCTTAAACTCGCCTAAATCACCGCCGTTACGCCCTGAAGGACATTTCGAATAGCGTTTCGCCAGATGATCAAAGCTAATGCCACGCTCCAGTTTGGCGAGGATCTCCTGCGCCAGCTTCTCTTCTTTCACCAGAATGTGCAGGGCTGCTGCGGTCTTTACCATGGTACTGTTCTCGGGGTTACACGCGTGACCTTCACTTTATCATTAGCCGGTAAATCTGCGCCCCGCTTTCTGCTACAATCCACACCCCGTTCGAAGATTGAGCACTATTCCCATGCGTTTAAACCCTGGACAACAACAAGCGGTCGAATTCGTTACTGGACCATGCCTGGTGCTGGCAGGGGCAGGATCCGGTAAAACCCGCGTGATCACCAATAAAATCGCCCACCTTATTCGTGGCTGTGGTTATCAGGCCCGCCATATCGCGGCAGTGACCTTTACCAACAAGGCAGCGCGCGAGATGAAAGAGCGTGTCGGCCAGACGCTGGGGCGCAAAGAGGCGCGCGGCCTGATGATCTCGACCTTCCACACTTTGGGGCTGGATATCATCAAGCGCGAATACGCCGCGCTGGGGATGAAGTCGAACTTTTCGCTTTTTGACGATACCGATCAGGTGGCGTTACTTAAAGAGTTAACCGAAGGGTTGATCGAAGACGACAAGTTGATCCTGCAACAACTGATCTCGACGATCTCCAACTGGAAAAACGATCTTATGACCCCTGCGCAAGCTGCGGCAAGCGCGAAAGGTGAGCGGGATCGGATCTTCGCGCACTGTTACAGCCTGTATGATGCGCATCTCAAGGCCTGCAATGTGCTCGACTTTGACGATCTCATTCTGTTGCCAACCCTGTTGCTTCAACGCAACGAAGAGGTACGCGAGCGCTGGCAGAATAAAATCCGCTATCTGCTGGTGGATGAGTATCAGGATACCAACACCAGCCAGTACGAACTGGTGAAGTTGTTGGTAGGACAACGTGCGCGCTTTACCGTGGTGGGTGATGATGATCAGTCGATTTACTCCTGGCGCGGCGCACGTCCACAAAACCTGGTGCTACTGAGCAAAGACTTCCCGGCGCTGCAGGTGATCAAACTGGAGCAAAATTACCGTTCTTCCGGGCGTATCCTGAAAGCGGCAAATATCCTGATTGCTAACAACCCGCACGTCTTTGAGAAACGCCTTTTCTCCGAGTTGGGTTACGGTACCGAACTCAAGGTGCTTAGCGCCAATAATGAAGAGCATGAAGCTGAGCGCGTCACCGGTGAACTCATTGCGCATCACTTCGTTAATAAAACCGGCTATAAAGACTACGCGATCCTCTATCGCGGCAATCACCAGTCACGCGTCTTTGAAAAGATGCTGATGCAGAACCGCATCCCGTACAAAATCTCCGGGGGCACCTCTTTCTTCTCACGCCCTGAAATCAAAGATCTGCTGGCCTATCTGCGGGTACTCACCAACCCGGATGACGACAGCGCATTCCTGCGTATCGTTAATACGCCGAAGCGTGAAATTGGCCCTGCAACGTTGCAAAAGCTGGGCGAATGGGCGATGACTCGCAACAAAAGTCTGTTTACCGCCAGCTTTGATATGGGCCTGAGTCAGACCCTCACCGGACGGGGCTACGAATCGCTAACGCGCTTTACGCAGTGGTTAGGTGAAATTCAGCGTCTTGCTGAACGTGAGCCGGTGGTTGCCGTACGCGATCTGATTCGCGGCATCGACTACGAGTCCTGGCTATACGAAACCTCCGCGAGCCCAAAAGCGGCGGAAATGCGCATGAAAAACGTTAACCAGCTCTTCAGCTGGATGAGTGAAATGCTTGAAGGCTCAGAAATTGATGAACCCATGACCCTGACCCAGGTCGTCACCCGTTTCACCCTGCGCGATATGATGGAGCGTGGCGAGAGCGAGGAAGAGGCCGATCAGGTACAGCTAATGACGTTGCATGCCTCGAAAGGGCTGGAATTCCCCTATGTCTATCTGGTGGGAATGGAAGAGGGGATACTGCCGCATCAGAGCAGCATTGACGAAGATAACGTCGATGAAGAGCGCCGGCTGGCTTATGTGGGCATTACGCGTGCGCAGAAGGAACTGGTCTTTACGCTTTGTAAAGAGCGCCGCCAGTACGGTGAATTGGTGCGTCCGGAGCCGAGCCGCTTTCTGATGGAATTGCCCCAGGATGATCTGATTTGGGAGCAGGAGCGTAAGGTCATTACGGCGGAAGAGAGAATGCACAAAGGTCAGGCAAACGTGGCAAACATACGTGCCATGCTGGCGAAAGCGAAAGATAAGTAACATGTCCCTCTCCTGCGGGAGAGGCGGCGTTTTACTGAATATGCAGGGGCCAGTGAACGTAGCTCTGCCACTGGCACTCTTGCTCAATCATCTCTGCGCCCAGTGGATGCTGCATCAGCCACCCTTCCGGTAACATCAGGGTGAGTATCTCACCTTCAGCCTGCAGGCCAATCTCTGGCAACAAATCATCGCGACGACGGCTGGCAAAAATGATCGCCAGACGCAGTATGCGACACAAATGTTCTGCAACGCGCGGCGGTACCGCATTTTGCTGATGCAGAGAGGAGAGGTCGAGCGGGTTGGTCTGGTTCAATAACAGCGTGGCGAGCAATTTTTTCTGCGCAGGAGTGAAGCCGGGCAGATCCAGATGACGAACCAGCCAGGCGGCATGCAGCGGTGCCTGCTTATATTCAACGCTAAGCCCAATTTCATGTAGCTGCGCGGCGCTTTGCAGCAGAACATGGCCTAACGGCCCTAAATCCCAGCTTTTGCCGACCTGATCGGCGAAATAAAGCGCCAACTGTGCAACGCGTTCGCCCTGGCTGGTATCCACCAGGAAGCGGCGTTGTACATTGCGCAAGGTACGGCTGCGAATATCTTCATCTACTGCCAGGTGCAGCATGCCGTAAACCAACCCTTCACGCAGAGCACCACCGGCCAGGGTCATGCACTGAATATCCAGTTCGGTAAAGATGGCGATCAGAATAGCCAGCCCGCTAGGGAAGACGAGGGCACGCTCGAGGGTCAGCCCCTCTATCTCCAGCTCTTCAAGTCGACCACACTGGATGGCGCGCTGTTTCAGCTGCTCCAGTTTGGCCAGGGTGATGCGCTCATCCATTCCCTGAGCCATCATGATCTCTTGCAACGCCTGAACGGTACCCGATGCGCCGACACAGACCTTCCAGCCGTGTTGTAGTAACGTACCAACAACAGGGCGAACCACCTCGCGGGCGGCCAGCTCTGCCTGATCGAAGCTCTCTTTTGTCAGATTACGGTCGGTGAAAAAACGCTCGAGCCAGGTCACGCAACCCATGGAAAGACTGTTGAGGGAGGTGGCCTGGGCGCCGTTGCCCGTTACCAGCTCAGTGCTGGCTCCGCCAATATCGACAACCAGACGGCGCTCGTCGCCACCGGTGGTGTGCGCCACGCCCTGATAAATCAGACGTGCTTCCTCTTCACCGCTGATGACTTGCACCGGGCAGCCCAGTATCGTCTGCGCTTTCGCAATAAATTCACCCGCGTTAACCGCAAGGCGCAACGTGGCCGTCGCGACGACACGAATCTGCTGGTGGGGAATATCCTGTAGGCGTTCAGCAAAGAGACGCAGGCACTGCCAGCCGCGCTCCATGGCCTCAGGAGAGAGATGATTATCACTACTAAGGCCCGCCGCGAGACGGACCTTACGCTTAATACGTGTCAGCGTTTGTATGCTTCCCGCCACCTCACGCACTACCAGCATATGAAAACTATTCGAACCTAAATCAATAGCGGCATAGAGTGAGGTGGTGCTGAGCATAATGTTTAGCCTGAACGACGACGATTACGCGGTGCGCCTGAACGACGCGGGCCATTGCCGGAGCGTGGGCGAGTAAGACGCTTCGCTGGCGGCAGTTCGCTTAATAGCGCATCCGGATTGTACTTACTCTGCGGAATAGAGTGGCCGATATACGTTTCAATGGCTGGCAGGTTCAGGGCGTACTCTTCACAGGCAAGGCTGATGGAGTGGCCACTGGCACCGGCACGACCGGTACGACCAATACGGTGCACGTAGTCTTCGCAATCATCAGGCAGATCGTAGTTGAAGACGTGAGTCACGGCTGGAATATGCAGGCCGCGTGCCGCAACGTCAGTTGCCACCAGGATGTCCAGATCGCCACGAGTGAATTCATCAAGAATACGCAGGCGTTTTTTCTGCGCAACATCACCCGTCAGCAAGCCAACGCGGTGTCCGTCTGCAGCCAGGTGGCCCCAGATATCTTCACAGCGGTGTTTGGTGTTGGCGAAGATAATGGCGCGATCTGGCCACTCTTCTTCGATCAGGGTTTGCAGCAGACGCATTTTCTCTTCGTTAGACGGATAGAAAAGCTCTTCTTTAATACGGTGACCTGTTTTCTGCTCTGGCTCGACTTCCACGTATTCGGCATTGTTCATCTGTTCGAATGCCAGCTCGCGTACGCGGTAAGAAAGGGTTGCGGAGAACAGCATGTTCAGACGCTGGTTTGCCGCAGGCATGCGACGGAACAACCAGCGAATATCTTTAATGAAGCCCAGATCGTACATGCGGTCTGCTTCATCCAGTACCACCACCTGAATGGCGCCGAGGTTGATGTGGTTCTGTTTGGCGTAGTCGATAAGACGGCCGGTAGTACCGATCAGGATATCTACGCCGCTTTCCAGCACTTTCAGCTGTTTATCGTAGCCATCACCGCCGTAGGCGAGGCCGAGCTTCAGGCCGGTAGCCTGTGCCAGCGGTTCCGCATCTGCGTGAATCTGTACCGCCAGTTCTCGCGTCGGAGCCATAATGAGCGCGCGCGGCTGGTTAACTTGACGGTCTGCAATTGCGGGATGAGAAAGTAAATAATGGAACGTTGACGTTAAAAACGCCATCGTTTTGCCGGTACCGGTTTGCGCCTGCCCCGCAACATCGCGACCGGCCAGCGTCAGCGGCAGGGCGAGAGCCTGAATAGGCGTGCAGTTATGAAACCCTTTAGTTTCAAGGGCTTCGATCACCTTTGGGTGCAGGGCGAAGTCGGAAAACTTCTGTTCTGTTAAATGTGTTTTGCTCATAGTGTGGTAGAATATCAGCTTACTATTGCTTTACGAAAGCGTATCCGGTGAAATAAAGTCAACCTTTAGTTGGTTAATGCGACATCAACACGTCGTTGATGATTGCTACACCAACGCGCCAGGCTTATTCCTGTGGAGTTATATATGAGCGATAAAATTATTCACCTGACTGACGATAGTTTTGACACGGACGTGCTTAAAGCTGACGGGCTGATCCTCGTCGATTTCTGGGCAGAATGGTGTGGTCCTTGCAAAATGATCGCCCCGATTCTGGATGAGATCGCCGACGAATATCAGGGCAAACTGACCGTTGCGAAACTGAACATCGACCAGAACCCGGGCACCGCGCCGAAATATGGCATCCGTGGTATCCCAACCCTGCTGCTGTTCAAAAATGGCGAAGTGGCTGCTACCAAAGTGGGCGCCCTGTCCAAAGGTCAGCTGAAAGAGTTCCTGGACGCTAACCTGGCGTAAGGGTTCTCGGCGGCGCGTCCGGGGTTTCAAAATTGTTTGGATCTCTGGACGCCCGGCAATAGTCGTGCTAAGTTACCTATGACTTCGTTTTAAACATACCTTGTCGTTCTTGTTTTACCCGATACTTCCCGTTGTTGACATAAACAGTGCGAGAAGTGGATAGATTCCGGGCTTGTCACTCAATCCGTCTTGTCGTTTCAGTTCTGTGCTTTTTCCTGTAAGCAGACAGCGAACAGACATGAGTTGATGGCCGCTAACAGGCATGGATGACCCTGCCATACCATTCACAATATTAAGTTCGAGTATTACCCCGAGTTTAAGAACCCACACCATTATGAATCTTACCGAATTAAAGAATACGCCGGTTTCTGAGCTGATCACTCTCGGCGAAAATATGGGGCTGGAAAACCAGGCTCGTATGCGCAAGCAGGACATTATTTTTGCCATCCTGAAGCAGCACGCAAAGAGTGGCGAAGATATCTTTGGCGACGGTGTGCTGGAGATATTGCAGGACGGATTTGGTTTCCTCCGCTCTGCAGACAGCTCCTACCTCGCCGGTCCTGATGACATCTACGTTTCCCCCAGCCAAATCCGCCGTTTCAACCTCCGCACAGGTGATACCATTTCAGGTAAGATTCGTCCTCCTAAAGAGGGTGAACGCTACTTCGCGCTGCTGAAAGTTAACGAAGTTAACTACGATAAGCCTGAAAACTCGCGTAATAAGATCCTGTTCGAAAACTTAACGCCGCTGCACGCGAACTCTCGTCTGCGCATGGAGCGTGGTAACGGGTCTACCGAAGACTTAACCGCTCGCGTGCTGGATCTCGCTTCGCCGATCGGCCGTGGACAGCGTGGTCTGATTGTTGCGCCGCCGAAAGCGGGTAAAACCATGCTGCTGCAGAACATTGCGCAGAGCATCGCCTACAACCACCCAGACTGTGTGCTGATGGTGCTGCTGATTGACGAACGTCCGGAAGAAGTGACCGAGATGCAGCGTCTGGTAAAAGGTGAAGTTGTGGCTTCTACCTTCGACGAACCCGCATCTCGTCACGTTCAGGTTGCGGAAATGGTTATCGAGAAGGCGAAACGCCTGGTTGAGCACAAGAAAGATGTCATCATCCTGCTCGACTCCATTACCCGTCTGGCGCGTGCGTACAACACCGTCGTCCCTGCTTCCGGCAAAGTACTGACCGGTGGTGTGGATGCCAACGCCCTGCATCGTCCGAAGCGTTTCTTCGGTGCCGCACGTAACGTGGAAGAGGGCGGTAGCCTGACCATCATCGCAACGGCACTGATCGACACCGGCTCTAAAATGGACGAAGTTATCTACGAAGAGTTTAAAGGTACAGGCAACATGGAACTGCACCTCTCTCGTAAGATTGCTGAGAAACGCGTCTTCCCGGCTATCGACTACAACCGTTCCGGTACCCGTAAAGAAGAACTGCTTACCACTCAGGAAGAGCTGCAGAAAATGTGGATCCTGCGCAAAATCATTCACCCAATGGGCGAAATCGACGCAATGGAATTCCTCATTAACAAGCTGGCGATGACCAAAACGAACGATGATTTCTTCGATATGATGAAACGTTCGTAAAATCACGTTAAAGCCGACAAACGCCACGTTTTTACGTGGCGTTTTTCTTTTAACGCTTATACGCTATTACGACAATCACTGAATGAATCCTTTCCTTCACGACAAAGGGAATGTGCGGAAAGTCAGGAAATTAATTGATTGAAAAATATACAAAGGGACTTGTAAGAGGCGAGCTTTATTCCTTCAGGCGTAGCGTCTTCAAGGTTATACTTCTGGGATCAACATTTGTAGAGAGCCTCCATTGTGAATTTACTCACTGCGGTGACTGAGCTAATCAGTATTTTTCTGTTCACGACCTGCTTCTTATTCGTTGCACGTAAGGCGGCAAAAAGAATCGGGTTGGTGGATAAGCCCAACTTTCGTAAGCGCCATCAGGGCCTGATACCGCTGGTTGGAGGGATTTCCGTTTATGCGGGGATCTGTTTTACCTTCAGTATTGCCGATTACTATATACCGCACGCAGCTCTCTATTTGGGATGCGCAGGTGTACTCGTGCTCGTGGGAGCCCTCGACGATCGCTACGACATCAGTGTAAAGATTCGGGCATCAATCCAGGCCGCGATCGGTATCGTCATGATGGCCGTCGGCAATCTCTATCTCAGCAGCCTGGGCCATATCTTTGGCTCGTGGGAGATGGTGCTTGGGCCATTCGGTTATTTCCTGACGCTATTTGCCGTCTGGGCGGCGATTAACGCTTTTAACATGGTCGACGGCATAGATGGTTTGCTGGGCGGCCTTTCCAGCGTCTCATTCGGCGCTATTGGCATCATCCTGTGGTTTGACGGCCAATACAGCCTCTCCATGTGGTGTTTTGCCATGATTGCCGCCATCCTGCCTTACATCCTGCTTAATCTCGGGGTGCTGGGACGTCGTTATAAAGTGTTTATGGGCGACGCAGGTAGCACGCTGATTGGTTTTACCGTTATCTGGATATTGCTCGAAACCACCCAGGGTAAAACGCACCCCATCAGCCCGGTAACGGCGCTCTGGATCATCGCCATCCCACTGATGGACATGGTGGCCATTATGTATCGCCGTCTGCGTAAAGGGATGAGTCCCTTCTCGCCAGACCGTCAGCATATTCATCATTTGATCATGCGCGCAGGGTTTACTTCGCGTCAGGCTTTTGTCCTTATCACCTTAGCCGCTGCACTTCTGGCAGCCATCGGCGTTGTAGCAGAATATTCCCATTTCGTCCCTGAGTGGGTGATGTTGGTATTATTCTTGCTAGCATTCTTCCTGTATGGCTACTGTATTAAGCGCGCCTGGAAGGTTGCGCGGTTTATTAAACGTGTAAAACGCCGGATGCGTCGTAACAGTAGCAGCAATCAAACTTAAACCAGGTAAATCGGGATTGAAATGACTCAACCGTTGGCGGGAGCTAAATCAGTGGCAACTGAGAATGAGCTGGATGTTCGTGGTTTGTTTCGCGTGTTATGGGCGGGCAAATTTTGGATTGCAGGAATCGCGCTGGGCTTTGCGTTAATCGCACTGGCCTATACTTTTTTTGCAAAGCAGGAGTGGAGCGCGACAGCGATCACCGATCGCCCGACTGTGAATATGCTCGGCGGCTTCTACTCTCAGCAGCAATTTCTGCGTAATCTGGATGTTAAAGCAAATCTCGCCCCGGTTGATCAGCCGTCCGTTATGGATGAGTCGTACAAAGAGTTCATTATGCAGCTGGCTTCCTGGGATACGCGCCGTGATTTCTGGAGCCAGACCGACTACTACAAACAGCGGATGGTCGGTAACAGTAAGGCGGATGCCGCGCTGCTTGATGAAATGATTAACAATATTCAGTTCATGCCCGGCGATGCGCTGCGCAATGTGAATGACAGCGTGAAGCTCATCGCGGAAACCGCGCCAGACGCCAATAACCTTCTACGTCAGTACGTGGCCTTCGCCAGCCAGCGCGCGGCAAGCCATCTGAACGATGAGCTTAAAGGTGCCTGGGCAGCGCGAACCATTCAGATGAAAGCGCAGGTGAAGCGTCAGGAAGAGGTAGCCAAAGCTATCTTCACGCGTCGCGTTCACAACATTGAACAGGCGCTGAAAATCGCTGAGAAGAGCAATATCTCACGCAGTGAAACCGATGTGCCAGCAGATGAACTGCCGGACTCCGAAATGTTCCTGCTGGGGCGCCCGATGCTGCAGGCTCGCCTGGAGAATTTACAGGCCGTCGGACCCGCCTTCGATCTCGATTACGACCAGAACCGCGCAATGATGACCACCCTGAACGTAGGTCCTACACTGGACCCGCGTTTTCAGACCTATCGTTATTTGCGCACGCCTGAAGAACCTGTAAAACGCGATAGCCCACGCCGTGCCTTCCTGATGATTATGTGGGGGATCGTGGGTGCATTAATTGGTGCTGGCGTCGCATTGACGCGCCGTCGCAGAAATTAAGATCGCCGTCTACGATGAAGGCTCTGGCCTTCATCGTCTAATCGAAGAGAATCGATGTGAAAGTACTCAGTGTCTTTGGTACAAGGCCGGAAGCCATCAAGATGGCGCCTCTGGTTCATGCGCTGGCGAATGACCCTCATTTTGAAGCGAAAGTCTGTGTTACCGCCCAGCATCGTGAGATGCTGGATCAGGTCTTGACCCTGTTTTCTATTGTTCCTGATTACGATCTTAACATTATGAAACCGGGGCAAGGGCTGACAGAAATTACCTGCCGAATTCTGGAAGGGTTAAAACCGATTCTGGAATCCTTTAAGCCTGATGTGGTGTTGGTGCATGGTGATACCACCACCACCATCGCCACGAGCCTTGCTGCATTTTATCAACGTATTCCGGTTGGCCACGTCGAAGCGGGCCTGCGTACGGGCGATCTCTATTCGCCCTGGCCGGAAGAGGCCAACCGCACGTTGACTGGACATCTGGCGATGTACCACTTTGCGCCAACCGAAAACTCTCGCCAGAATCTATTGCGGGAAAATATTCCTGACCGCACGGTGTTTGTTACCGGCAATACGGTCATCGACGCGCTCATCTGGGTACGCGATCGGGTGATGGCTAATGACGCGCTGCGTGCCGAACTGGCAGAACGTTATCCGTTCCTCTCCAACGGTAAAAAGATGATCCTGGTGACGGGGCATCGCCGTGAAAGCTTTGGCCGCGGTTTTGAGCAGATTTGCCATGCGTTAGCCGAAGTGGCGGCGCAGAACGAAGATGTGCAGATTGTTTATCCGGTGCATCTCAATCCAAACGTCAGCGAACCGGTGAATCGTATTCTCGGCCACGTTGAGAATGTGATCCTCATTGAGCCGCAGGACTATCTGCCCTTTGTCTGGCTAATGAACCACGCCTGGCTGATTCTGACCGACTCCGGTGGTATTCAGGAAGAGGCGCCATCCCTCGGTAAACCGGTGCTGGTCATGCGAGAAACAACCGAACGTCCGGAGGCCGTCAAGGCCGGTACCGTGCGTCTGGTTGGCACCGATACCAAACATATCGTTGAAGAGGTCACTCGCCTGCTGCATGACGACGAGGCGTATCAGACAATGAGCCGTGCCCATAACCCTTACGGTGACGGGCAGGCTTGTGATCGTATTTTGTATGCACTTAAACACAATCGGGTATCGCTATGAGTTTTACTACCATCTCCGTCATTGGCCTGGGCTACATTGGCTTGCCAACCGCTGCCGCTTTCGCTTCGCGTCAAAAGCAGGTTGTAGGGGTAGATATCAACCAGCATGCGGTTGATACCATTAACCGGGGTGAAATTCATATCGTCGAACCCGATCTCGATAAGGTTGTTAAGAGCGCGGTAGAGGGTGGCTATCTGAAAGCCAGCACCACGCCGGTAGAAGCCGATGCCTGGCTGATTGCCGTGCCGACGCCTTTTAAGGGCGATCATGAGCCCGATATGGTCTACGTTGAGGCGGCCGCAAAATCGCTCGCCCCGGTGCTGAAGAAGGGAGCGCTGGTCATCCTTGAATCCACCTCGCCGGTGGGGGCGACCGAGCAGATGGCCCAGTGGCTGGCTGATGCCCGCCCGGATCTGACCTTCCCGCAGCAGGCTGGTGAGCAGGCTGATGTGAACATCGCCTACTGCCCGGAGCGTGTACTGCCGGGACAGGTGATGGTTGAGCTTATCAAGAACGACCGCATTATTGGCGGCATGACGCCAGTCTGCTCCGCCCGCGCCAGCGAGCTTTATAAAATCTTCCTGGAGGGTGAGTGCGTGGTAACTAACTCCCGCACCGCTGAAATGTGCAAACTGACAGAAAACAGCTTCCGCGACGTTAATATCGCTTTTGCCAATGAACTGTCGTTAATTTGTGCCGATCAGGGGATTAACGTCTGGGAACTTATTCGCCTGGCTAACCGCCATCCACGCGTTAACATCCTGCAGCCCGGTCCGGGCGTCGGGGGCCACTGCATTGCGGTCGATCCCTGGTTTATCGTGGCGCAAAACCCTGAACAGGCGCGTCTGATCCGCACTGCACGTGAAGTTAACGACGGAAAGCCGCACTGGGTGATTAATCAGGTTAAAGCCACCGTGGCAGATAGCCTGGCTGAAAGCGGCAAACGCGCCAGCGAACTGAAAATTGCCTGCTTTGGTCTGGCGTTCAAACCCAATATTGACGATCTGCGCGAAAGCCCGGCGATGGAGATTGCCGAAATGATCGCCGACTGGCACAGCGGCGAAACGCTGGTGGTCGAACCCAATATCCACGCCTTACCGAAAAAACTGGCGGATAAATGTCAGCTGGTGGCCATGGACGCAGCGCTGGCTACCGCAGATGTACTGGTGCTGTTGGTCGATCATAAAGAATTCAAAGCCATCAGCGGCGATGCGATTCATCAGCAGCATGTCGTCGATACAAAAGGAGTCTGGCGTTGAGAAGGATTTTAGTTACCGGCGGCGCGGGGTTTATCGGTTCCGCGGTAGTTCGCCATATTATCCAGAACACCCAGGACGCCGTAGTGGTGGTGGATAAACTCACCTACGCGGGCAACCTGGCCTCGCTGGCGCCAGTGGCGGACAATCCGCGCTTCGCCTTTGAGCAGGTTGATATCTGCGATCGCGACGCCCTGAACACCGTCTTTGCTACCCATAAACCCGATGTGGTGATGCACCTGGCCGCAGAGAGCCACGTCGATCGCTCTATCGATGGCCCGGCAGTGTTTATCGAGACCAATATCGTCGGTACCTATAACCTGCTGGAGACGTCTCGTGCCTGGTGGAGCGGCTTAGCCGCTGAGCAGAAAGCGGCGTTCCGCTTCCATCACATCTCTACTGATGAGGTGTATGGCGACCTGCATTCGATGGACGATTTTTTCACCGAAACCACGCCTTATGCGCCCAGCAGCCCCTATTCCGCGTCTAAAGCCAGCAGCGACCATCTGGTTCGCGCCTGGCAGCGCACTTATGGTTTGCCGACGCTGGTGACCAACTGTTCCAATAACTATGGCCCCTATCATTTCCCGGAGAAATTGATTCCGCTGATGATTCTGAATGCCATCGCGGGCAAACCCTTGCCGGTATACGGCGATGGTCAACAGATTCGCGACTGGCTGTATGTTGAAGATCATGCCCGGGCGCTCTATTTGGTGGCGACAGAAGGCACCCCCGGCGAAACCTGGAATATCGGCGGGCATAACGAGCGCAAAAATCTCGACGTCGTTACTACCATTTGCGATCTGCTGGAAGAGCTGGTCCCGGTGAAACCGCAGGGTGTACAGCAGTATCGTGATCTGATCACCCGGGTACCCGACCGTCCAGGTCATGACCTCCGCTATGCTATTGATGCGTCCAAGATCGAACGTGAGCTGGGCTGGGCCCCGCAAGAGACGTTCGAAAGCGGCATTCGCAAAACCGTTGAGTGGTATCTCGCCAATGAAGGCTGGTGGAAGCAGGTACTGGATGGCAGTTACCAGGGCGAGCGTCTGGGGCTGAAGGGCTAACCGGGAGAATTTATGAAAGGCATTATTCTGGCAGGGGGCTCAGGCACGCGCCTGCATCCCATCACTCGCGGCGTATCGAAGCAACTGCTGCCAATTTATGATAAGCCGATGATTTATTATCCGCTTTCGGTGCTGATGCTGGCCGGTATTCGCGAAATTTTAATCATCACCACGCCGGAAGATAAAAGCACCTATCAGCGCCTGTTGGGCGATGGTAGCGAATTTGGCATTGCGCTGACCTACGCAGAACAACCGAGCCCGGATGGTCTTGCCCAGGCCTTTATCATTGGCGAAACCTTCCTGAACGGCGAGCCCTCTTGCCTGGTGCTGGGAGATAACATCTTCTTCGGGCAGGGGTTCAGCCCTAAGCTGCGCTCGGTTGCGGCACGCTCCGAAGGGGCGACGGTCTTTGGCTATCAGGTCATGGATCCAGAACGCTTTGGCGTAGTGGAGTTTGACGATAATTTCCGCGCACTGTCGCTGGAAGAGAAGCCCAAACAGCCAAAATCAAAGTGGGCGGTGACGGGTCTCTATTTCTACGATAACAAGGTCGTAGATTACGCGAAGCGGGTCAAACCCTCTGAGCGCGGCGAGCTTGAGATCACCTCAATCAACCAGATGTACCTCGAAGAGGGCAACCTCACGGTTGAGCTGCTGGGCCGCGGTTTCGCCTGGCTGGACACCGGTACCCATGACAGCCTGATCGAAGCCAGTACGTTTGTGCAAACCGTCGAAAAACGACAAGGCTTTAAAATTGCCTGTCTGGAAGAGATTGCCTGGCGTAATGGCTGGCTGGATGACGACGGCGTGAAACGCGCGGCCAGCCAGTTGGCTAAAACGGGTTATGGCCAGTATCTGCTGGAGCTGCTCCGTGCACGTCCACGCCAGTATTGACCCTCTCGTCTGGGAGAGCGATTTTTTCGGCATTCCGTCGGCGATTGTACGGGTCAATGCTGACGCGCCGCCGCTTTCTGCAGCCGATTTCGCCCCCTGGCAACGTCTGCAGGCGAAAATTCCGGCAGATCGTAGCGATCTGCTGGATGCGCTTCAACAGCAAGGGTTTCGCCTTGTCGAAGGTGAAGTTGATCTGGCCATCACGGTGAGTCAGCACACCAATCCTGGCGCGGAGGTGGCGAAGGTCCAGGATATTCCTGCGCTTCGTCATCTTGCCGCAGAAGCCTTTGCCCAAAGCCGTTTTCGAACGCCCTGGTACGCGCCACAAGACAGCGGGCGTTTTTATGCCCAGTGGATTGAGAACGCGGTACAAGGCACCTTCGACCATCTCTGCCTGGTGTTTCGCGCGGCAGATGGCGGGATCCAGGGGTTTGTCTCGCTGCGAAAACTGAACGACAGCGAAGGACGGATTGGTCTTCTCGCCGGGCGCGGTCTCGGCGAAAAATTAATGCAGGCAGCCCTCCATTGGGCGCAGCAACAGCAGCTTTCCACTCTGCGCGTGGCGACCCAGTTGGGCAACACCGCCGCACTTAAACGTTACATTGCGAGCGGCGCCAACATTACAGCGACTGCTTACTGGCTATACAGGTGACAAGATGATTCCATTTAATGCGCCTCCTGTGGTGGGCACCGAACTCGATTACATGCAGTCTGCAATGGGCAGCGGCAAGCTCTGCGGCGATGGTGGTTTTACTCGTCGTTGCCAGCAGTGGATGGAGCAGCGCTTCCACAGCGCCAAAGTCCTGCTGACCCCGTCCTGCACCGCCTCGCTGGAGATGGCCGCGCTGCTGCTGGACATTGGGCCTGGCGATGAAGTGATCATGCCGAGCTATACCTTCGTCTCGACGGCGAATGCCTTTGTGCTTCGCGGTGCAAAAATCGTCTTTGTTGATGTGCGTCCGGATACCATGAACATTGACGAGACGCTGATCGAAGCGGCTATTACGGATAAAACGCGGGCGATTGTGCCGGTGCATTACGCGGGCGTGGCCTGTGAGATGGACACCATTATGGCGATCGCCAAAAAACACAACCTGTTCGTGGTAGAAGATGCCGCACAGGGGGTGATGTCCACCTACAAAGGGCGCGCACTGGGCACCATTGGCCATGTCGGCTGTTTCAGCTTCCACGAAACGAAGAACTACACCGCAGGCGGTGAAGGTGGCGCAACGCTGATTAACGATCGCGCGCTGGTAGAGCGTGCCGAGATCATCCGCGAGAAAGGCACTAACCGCAGCCAGTTCTTCCGCGGCCAGGTGGATAAATACACCTGGCGTGATATTGGCTCCAGCTACCTGATGGCCGACCTGCAGGCCGCCTATCTGTGGGGGCAACTCGAGGCTGCAGACCGCATCAATCAGCAGCGCCTTGCGTTGTGGCAGACCTATTACGATGCGCTGGCCCCGCTGGCGAAGAAAGGGCGTATTGCGCTGCCAACGATACCGGCGGACTGCGTTCATAACGCGCACATGTTTTACATCAAACTGCGTGACAACGACGATCGCAGCAAGCTGATCGACTATCTTAAAGAAGCCGAGATTCTGGCCGTTTTCCACTACATTCCGCTGCACTCCAGCCCGGCTGGCGAAGCCTTCGGACGTTTCGTGGGCGAAGACCGCTTTACGACGAAAGAGAGTGAGCGGTTACTCCGCTTGCCGCTGTTCTACAACCTTACTGCGTCTAATCAGCGCACGGTTATTAATTCCCTTCTGAGCTACTTCAGCTGATATGTCTCTGGCGAAAGCATCGGTGTGGACCGCCGCGTCCACCCTCGTCAAAATCGGCACGGGACTGCTGGTTGTGAAATTACTGGCGGTCTCTTATGGTCCTTCTGGTGTTGGGCAGGCGGGTAACTTCCGCCAGCTGGTCACCGTGCTTGGCGTACTGGCCGGGGCGGGGATTTTTAACGGCGTGACCAAATACGTCGCGCAATACCAGGATGACACGGCACAGTTGCGCCGCGTGGTGGGCACCTCGTCGGCGATGGTGCTGGGTTTCTCTACGCTGCTGGCTGTCATCTTTCTTCTGGCTGCTGCGCCTATCAGCCAGGGGCTGTTCGGGCATACCCACTACCAGGGGCTGGTGCGCCTGGTGGCGCTGGTTCAGATGGGCATCGCCTGGGCCAACCTGCTCCTGGCGCTGATGAAAGGGTTCCGTGACGCGGCCGGTAACGCGCTGGCGCTCATCTCTGGCAGCATAATCGGCGTGATTGCCTATTATGCGTGCTATCGGCTGGGCGGCTACGAAGGGGCGCTGCTGGGGCTGGCGTTGGTGCCTGCACTGGTGGTGATCCCGGCAGGATTTTTCTTGCTTCGGCGCGACAATATCCCGCTGCATTATCTGAAGCCGCAGTGGGACAAGATGCTGGCCAGCAGCCTGGGCAAGTTTACCCTGATGGCGTTGATCACCTCAGTCACCTTGCCTGTCGCCTATGTGATGATGCGAAACCTGCTGGCGGCGCACTACAGCTGGGACGAAGTGGGGATCTGGCAGGGGGTGAGCAGTATTTCTGACGCCTACCTGCAGTTTATCACGGCCTCCTTTAGCGTCTGGCTGCTGCCAACGCTGTCGCGCCTGACCTCCCGCGAGGATATCACCTGCGAGATTGGCCGCTCGCTGCGCTTTGTGTTACCTGCTGTAGCGGTGGCCAGCTTAACTGTCTGGCTGCTGCGCGATGTTGCCATCTGGCTCCTCTTTTCCGACAAATTCACCCCCATGCGCGATCTGTTCGCCTGGCAACTGGTGGGGGATGTACTGAAAGTAGGCGCTTACGTCTTCGGCTATCTGGTGATTGCGAAAGCCTCGCTGCGGTTGTACATCCTGGCGGAAATCAGCCAGTTCACCTTGTTAACTGCTTTCTCTTACTGGCTGATACCTGCGCACGGTGCGCTGGGGGCAGCCCAGGCCTATATGGCCACCTATATTGTCTATTTCGCTGCCTGTTGCGGCGTATTTTTACTTTGGCGTAGACGCGCATGACTGCACTGATTCACGTACTGGGATCGGATATCCCGCACCATAACCAGACCGTATTGCGGTTTTTTAACGATCAACTGGCGTCAGGTAATCCTGATGCGCGCGCGTTTATGGTGGTTAGTCAAACGCCCGACTCCGTTGCTCATTTTCCAGCTCTGGCTATCACCGTCTGGCCTGATAAAGCCAGCCTGGCAAAAGCCGTTATCGCGAAAGCGAAAGCGAACCGCGAGCAGCGATTTTTCTTCCATGGGCAATTCAATACCGGGCTTTGGCTGGGACTACTAAGCGGTGGGCTGCGGCCTTCGCAGGTGAGCTGGCACATCTGGGGCGCCGACCTCTATGAAGCATCGCGGGGCTGGAAATTCCGCCTCTTTTACCCGATACGCCGGATGGCACAAGGGCGGGTAGGGTGCGTTTTTGCCACCCGAGGCGATCTCAATTATTTTGCGAAACAGCATCCGGCTGTCCGTGGTGAGTTGCTCTACTTTCCCACCCGTATGGATCCTGGTCTGAACAGTCTGGCGAAGGATATCCGCCGGGAAGGGAAGTTAACCATTCTGGTGGGGAACTCCGGGGACCGCAGCAATGACCATCTCGCGGCGCTAAAAGCGGTACACCAGCAATTTGGCGATACGGTTAATGTGGTTGTGCCGATGGGCTACCCTGCACATAACGAAGGGTATATCGCCGAGGTGCGCCAATGTGCGCTGGGGCTTTTCAGCGCCGACAATGTCCAGATCCTCAGTGATAAGCTGGAGTTTGACGCTTATCTGGCGCTGCTGCGTCAGTGCGATTTAGGCTATTTTATCTTTGCGCGACAGCAGGGCATTGGCACACTCTGTCTGCTGATTCAGGCGGGCGTGCCCTGTGTGTTGAATCGCGAAAATCCCTTCTGGCAGGACATGGCTGAGCAGAGCATCCCGGTGTTGTTCACCAGCGATGAGCTGAATGTAGAGGTGGTACGCGAAGCACAGCGCCAGCTCGCACTGGTTGATAAAAACGCCATCACATTTTTCAGCCCGAACTATCTTGCTCCCTGGCATCAGGCATTACGGATCGCTTCAGGAGGTCAGAAATGAGCCAGTTGCAATTCAGTGGCCTGCTGGTGGTATGGCTGCTGAGCACGCTCTTCATCGCTACTCTGACGTGGTTCGAGTTCCGTCGCGTGCGTTTTAACTTCAACGTCTTTTTCTCGTTGCTGTTTCTGCTCACTTTTTACTTCGGCTTCCCGCTAACCAGCATCCTGGTCTTCCGCTTTGATGTAGCCGTGGTGCCGCCCGAAATTCTCATGCAGGCGCTGCTGTCGGCTACCTGTTTCTATGGTGTCTATTACGTCACCTACAAGACGCGGCTAAGGTCGAACGCCAGCACCGCGCCGCGAAGTGCGTTGTTCACTATGAATCGGGTCGAGACGCATCTGACCTGGATAATGCTGATGATGATCGCGCTGGTAAGTGTCGGCATCTTCTTTATGCACAACGGATTTTTGCTGTTTAAGTTGCACTCTTACAGCCAGATTTTCTCCAGTGAAGTGTCCGGTGTAGCGCTGAAAAGGTTCTTCTACTTCTTTATACCGGCGATGCTGGTGGTCTATTTCCTGCGCCAGGATGCCCGAGGATGGCTCTTCTTCCTCGTCAGTACGGTGGCGTTTGGCTTGCTGACCTATATGATCGTCGGCGGCACGCGCGCCAATATTATTATCGCCTTCGCCATCTTCTTGTTTATCGGCATTATTCGTGGCTGGATTTCGCTGTGGATGTTGGCCGCTGCGGGAGTGATGGGCATTGTGGGGATGTTCTGGCTAGCGCTTAAACGCTACGGTATGGACGTGAGCGGAGACGAGGCGTTTTACACCTTCCTCTACCTCACCCGCGATACCTTTTCGCCATGGGAAAATTTGGCGTTACTGTTGCAAAACTACGACAAGATCGACTTCCAGGGGCTGGCGCCGATTGTCCGCGATTTTTATGTCTTTATCCCCACCTGGCTGTGGCCAGACCGACCAGGCATTGTGCTCAATACTGCCAACTACTTTACCTGGGAAGTGCTGAATAACCACTCCGGGCTGGCTATCTCCCCCACGCTTATCGGCTCGCTGGTGGTGATGGGCGGCGGCTGGTTTATTCTGCCGGGCGCGATTGTCGTGGGGCTGATTATCAAGTGGTTTGACTGGCTCTACACCCTGGGTAACCAGGAGACAAACCGCTATAAGGCCGCGATTTTGCATAGTTTCTGTTTTGGTGCCATTTTCAATATGATCGTGCTGGCGCGAGAGGGGCTGGATTCGTTCGTCTCCCGTGTGGTTTTTTTCATGATGATTTTTGGTGCCTGTCTGCTGATGGCGAAACTGTTGTACTGGCTATTCGACAGCGCCGGACTGGTGCATAAACGTGAATCAAGACCCAGCAGAACGCTCTCGCAAGTCTGAGTAAGGATAAGAATGACTGACAATACCTCTGCGCCGCAGTATGACCTGCGTGGTCTGAAACTGATCGGCTGGCGTGATATGCAGCATGCGCTGGACTATCTGTGTGCTGGCGGCCACATCAAAACTGGCACCCTGGTCGCCATCAATGCAGAAAAGATGCTTACCCTTGAAGACAACCCCGAGGTTCGTCAACTGATCGAGGCGGCAGAATTTAAATACGCCGACGGCATCAGCGTAGTGCGTTCGGTACGTAAAAAATACCCCGCGGCGAATATCTCCCGCGTGGCAGGGGCCGATCTCTGGGAGGCGCTGATGGCACGTGCAGGCGCGGACGGCACGCCGGTGTTCCTGGTTGGGGGTAAGCCAGAAATCCTTGCGCAGACGGAACAGAAGCTACGCCGCCTGTGGAACGTCAATATCGTGGGCAGCCAGGACGGCTATTTCAAACCGGACGATCGTCAGGTGCTATTTGAACGTATCCGCGACAGCGGAGCCAAAATTATTACCGTGGCGATGGGATCGCCGCGCCAGGAGATCCTGATGCGAGACTGCCGTCAGGTCTGCCCGGATGCGCTCTATATGGGCGTGGGCGGGACTTACGATGTCTTCACCGGGCATGTGAAACGCGCGCCAAAAGTGTGGCAAAACCTGGGTCTTGAGTGGCTCTATCGTCTGCTTTCTCAGCCGAGCCGCATCACGCGTCAGCTCCGTTTGCTGCGTTATCTGCGCTGGCACTATACCGGGCGCTTATAAAGTTGGCCGGGCAGCGCGACAGAGTGGTCGCGCTGCAACCCACCTGTAAACCTGCTGCATTATTGTACGATACATCTATTTTTTTAACACACCGTTTGCCATTTCTCCGATTTTAAGAAACCATTCCCTCCCGTCGCAGTGCCATGGTGTTTTTTGCGCCAACCGTCAATCAGACGGTCGACGCTGCATGGCCTGTTATGGCGCATGTTTACCATAACAATAACCGGCTGACGCCGGGAGAGTAGCAAGCACAACTGAGGATTTATGGCAGAGAAAAAACCGGAGCTACAGCGTGGGCTGGAAGCTCGTCATATCGAATTGATTGCCCTCGGCGGCACTATTGGCGTGGGGCTGTTTATGGGCTCCGCCAGCACCCTGAAGTGGGCAGGCCCGTCCGTCCTGCTCGCCTACATTATCGCCGGGCTGTTCGTCTTCTTCATCATGCGTTCGATGGGCGAGATGCTGTTCCTGGAGCCGGTGGCTGGCTCCTTTGCGGTGTATGCTCACCGGTATATGAGCCCATTCTTCGGCTATCTTACCGCCTGGTCCTACTGGTTTATGTGGATGGCGGTAGGGATATCTGAAATTACGGCGATAGGGGTCTATGTCCAGTTCTGGTTCCCGGAGATGGCGCAGTGGATACCCGCGCTTATTGCCGTGGGGCTGGTCGCGTTAGCTAACCTTGCTGCCGTACGTCTTTACGGCGAAATTGAGTTCTGGTTTGCGATGATTAAAGTCACCACCATCATCGTGATGATTGTGGTCGGGCTGGGGGTGATCTTCTTTGGCCTGGGTAATGGTGGCGAGTCGATTGGCTTTGGCAACCTGACCGAGAACGGCGGCTTCTTCGCCGGCGGCTGGAAAGGCTTCCTGACGGCGTTGTGTATCGTAGTGGCGTCCTATCAGGGCGTAGAGCTGATCGGCATCACCGCCGGTGAAGCGAAAAATCCGCAGGTGACGCTGCGCAGCGCGGTAGGCAAAGTGCTGTGGCGTATCCTGATTTTCTATGTGGGCGCGATTTTCGTTATCGTCACCATCTTCCCGTGGAACGAGATTGGTAGCAACGGCAGTCCGTTTGTTCTCACCTTTGCCAAAATTGGTATTACGGCGGCGGCAGGCATCATCAACTTCGTGGTGCTGACGGCGGCGCTCTCGGGTTGTAACAGCGGCATGTATAGCTGCGGCCGTATGCTCTATGCTCTGGCGAAAAACCGCCAGCTTCCGGCGGCGGTAGGTAAGGTCTCGCGTGCGGGCGTACCGGTAGCGGGCGTGGCGATCTCTATTGCGATACTGCTGATCGGCTCCTGCCTCAACTACATTATCCCGAACCCGCAGCGCGTGTTTGTATATGTCTACAGCGCCAGCGTGCTGCCGGGTATGGTGCCATGGTTCGTGATCCTGATTAGCCAACTGCGTTTCCGTGAAGCGCATAAAAAAGCCATCGCCAGCCATCCGTTCCGCTCGATTCTGTTCCCGTGGACCAACTATGCGACAATGGCGTTCCTGGTCTGCGTATTGATCGGCATGTATTTTAACGAAGATACCCGTATGTCGCTGTTTGTCGGGGTCGCCTTCCTGGCGCTGGTAACAGCGTTCTACAAGCTTTTTGGGCTTGGGCGCCACGTCACGCGTCATAATATGGGCGAATAAGCGGCAAAATGCGCAAAGCGTAACCAAACGCGCATTTTTTTAAAAAAAGCACTAGACAGAACTACGAGACCTCCGTAATATCCAGCCCCGCAACGGCGCTAAGCGCCCGTAGCTCAGCTGGATAGAGCGCTGCCCTCCGGAGGCAGAGGTCTCAGGTTCGAATCCTGTCGGGCGCACCATTAACCCGGTGCTGGAGCTGCGGTGGTTTCGATACCGCGTAGAAAAGATTTGCAGTGGTGGCTATAGCTCAGTTGGTAGAGCCCTGGATTGTGATTCCAGTTGTCGTGGGTTCGAATCCCATTAGCCACCCCATTATTTAAAGTTGTGAAATGCGAAGGTGGCGGAATTGGTAGACGCGCTAGCTTCAGGTGTTAGTGTCCTTAGGATGTGGGGGTTCGAGTCCCCCCCCTCGCACCACGACTTAATGAGTTGAACTAAAAATTCAAAAAAGCAGTAAAGCGGCGAGTAGCGCAGCTTGGTAGCGCAACTGGTTTGGGACCAGTGGGTCGGAGGTTCGAATCCTCTCTCGCCGACCAATTTTGGACCCCGCCAAGGCGGGGTTTTTTGTATCCCACCCGACGAATTACGATTCGCAGGGTTGAAGTAAAAAGTAAAAAAGCAGTACATCGGCGAGTAGCGCAGCTTGGTAGCGCAACTGGTTTGGGACCAGTGGGTCGGAGGTTCGAATCCTCTCTCGCCGACCAATTTTGAACCCCGCTTCGGCGGGGTTTTTTGTTTTCTACCTTTCCTGCTGTGTTGCTCATCGCCGACAATCCCGTTCAGCATTGTCGTGAATGGGTGACAAATAACGCTTTGAATAATCTACATATTTTATTTGAACGCCTTTAGTGTCGCTACCAGGAGACACTTATTGTATCGCTGACCCTTTTTCTCCTGCCTCATTCCCTATGAACTGACATAAATCCCTTAGAACTTAAAAAGTTGTAGTGAAATCCATTTTCAGATGCGACGTTGGCACGTTACGTGCAATAATATAAATGTAGATGCTCATTCCATCTCTTATGTTCGCCTTAGTGCCTCATAAACTCAGGAATGATGCAGAGCCATTTAAGGTGCTTATCGTCCACCGACAGATGTCGCTTCGGCCTCATCAAACACCATGGACATAACGTTGAGTGAAGCACCACTATGTTGTCAAACAGACCTGTTTAACGCCTGCTTTTATAGCAGGCGTTTTTTTTGGTTTATTCCCGGTAGCGGATCATCACGGCAGCGACCAGCAACAGCGCGCTCGCCGACACCAGATAAAACGCCTGTATCGCCCCGTGCGTGGCGGCAATCAGCGCCGCGATGCTGGTAAAGACCGAGGCACTGACTGTTTGCCATCGCCATGCTTTGCCACTGGCGGCGGAGATATGCGTGGCTGCAAAACTGCTCAGCACACCAAAGGTTCCGGCCGCAAAGATAATATTCGATGCCAGGTGAGCAATAAAAATCAGCCCCAGAGCGATGGCTTGCTTTCCAGGCAGAGCCGGAATAAATGCGTAAGCGACGAAAAACAGGCCCAGACAAAGCAGTAGCGGTCGATTTTGACCTGCATAGCGGGGAAGACTCTCCTTATTGATCAGCAGCGGCCCGCAAAGTTGCCCCAGGCTACGGGCAAACAGTAACGGGAGCGCCATACCGGCAGCGTCAGCAGGCTGAATTTGCTGCGCCAGTGCAGGAAGGAGGGCCATAGCGGGCGCACCGACAGCCGCCAGTGCAGGCAAGAGTAACAGGCTGCGTTTTTGCCGTAGCGTGAGGCTTCGCCAGGACACGGTTACCGCCTGCGGGGTGTTGGGCTCTGAAGGCGCAGGTTTGCCAGAAAAGGCTCGCCCGGTCTGATAAAGCAGCAGTAAAGATCCCCCAAAGCTGAGCGCATCTGTCGCCAGTAACACGGCCATAGGGACATGTTGAAACAACAAAACCCCAAGCCCGGTGCCCAGCAATACCTGCGAGGCAAAAATCATATGCTCAAGGCAAGTCGCGGCTGGCAGCTCTGGCTCAGGAAGGCCCCGTTTGAAGAGCAACGTCAGTGCAGGCCAGCTCATACCGCTCAATAATGCTTCGCATGACTGTACCGCCAGCAGCGCCGTGATGCTGTGATAGTGCATCCCCAGCAGGGGAAATAACAGCGCCAGTAAACCCAGTAACTCGGTGATGATTAAGATCCTGATGGGGGCAAATCGCGTGCAGAGCTTTTCGCCGAGCAGGCTACCCACAAAGCCGGGAAGGGTGGCAAAAAGCCAGGCAAGGGTCAGTAATGATGGGGGCGCTTGCCACTCCAGCAACAGGCCAAACACCAGCACCTGCGTGAGTCCATTACCCAGTGAGGTAAAAATAAAAGCACAGGCAAGCAGGCGGAGCCAACGATGGCACCGCAGCGCGCTCAAGAGCGCGTACAGAAGGGTGTTCATGAACACAGTCCTTTCAAAAACGGTTTAATCCACGCGGCAAAGCGCGTGTACGAATAAAGGTTGATGAAAGGATGTCGTTACATTGGCGGGACGTTTCTCTGATGGCGATGAACAGACTGTAGCAGGCCTGCAGCGATAAAAAAAGGAGGCCTTACGGCCTCCTGATGCGCTACGGTTGGACGCTGTTATTTTGCAGCGTTAACAGCAAGCCATCGCGACGCATCGCGGCGGCCTCTTCTGGCTGGTGCAGCCTGTCCAGCGTATCGGCAAGCCAGGCATAGTCGAACGCGTCCGGACGCTGCTTAAGCGCGGCGCGGAAGGCGAGGCTGGCCTCTTTCCACTCACCGTGTTTAGTGAGCGACTGGCCCAGCGTGCTCCACAGCAGCGGGCGATCGCCCACGGTTTTGATCTGCTGGCGCAGCATTTTTTCGATCTGCTCTGGATTGTTGGTTTTCAGGCGCGGGATGACCATGACCAGGCGATCGTCATACTGGCGCTTCAGGCCATCGAGGATGATCTCCTGTGCGGTGTCATGATCGTCACATTCGATAAGATGCTCCGCCATGGCCACCTGCAGCGATACCTGCTGGCGCGTTTTACGGCTTTGGTTCTTCCACCAGCTTTTCAGACCATCGCTGCCCAAATCGGCCCGGGCCTGATCCATCAGCCCAATCCAGGCGAGACGTTGCAACTCATCGCGCTGTTCTTCGTCACCCACGTCGGCTTTCGCCATCGATGGAATGATGTCCAGCAACGAGCCCCAGGCACCGGTACGGATATAGGCCTGTTCGGCCAGACGCAGCACTTCAGGATGACGCGGGGTGATCTCCAGCAGACGGTCAATGCCGTGGCGTGCCGCATGATTTTCGTTACGCGCCAGCTGCAGGCGTACGCGGGTAATTTCCACCGGGATCTGATCGTTGGACGCCAGTTCAGCGGCGCGCTCCAGGTGCTGATTGGCACGAGCTTCATCGCCTCGCTGCTGCGCCGCTTCGGCCGCCAACAGGTAGTTCACTACCGGCTGTTCAGCGTGGTCGGCATTCTTCGACATCAGCTTTTCAACCTGCTGATAGTCGCCTTCGGCCAGTTTCAGCAGCGCCTGTTCAGTCTGTTTACGTGCGCGACGGCGTTTACGTCCCACAAACCAGCTCCGGGTGTGAGCCCCGGTCTGGAAGATGCGGCGCAGGATCCACTCGACGGCGAACAGCACAACCATCGCCAGGATCAGAATGATCACCAGCCCCGTGACGCTGGTTTCAACGTTGTAGTTGTCCGTCTGGATCAAGACGTACCCCTGATGGCCCGCCAGCATTGGGCCGAGGACGATCCCGGCGATCAACAGTAAGAAGAGCAACAAGACTTTGATCATGGTTACTCTCCCTGCGGTGCGCTTTGTGGCGCGCTTTCAGGCGCAGCGGTATTTGCTTCGGAGGCGACACCAGGCTGTGCCAGCAGATTACGCACGCGCGTTTGCATCAGTTTTTCCAGCACCGGCTGGCTTTCCAGCTTGTCCGGGACATTCATGGTGATGTTCTGCTGGCTGAGCTTATCCACCTCTTCCAGGAACGCGGTGGTGGTGGCATCGTCGGTATCGTAATAGGCGCGAACCCAGGTGGAGACGTTGTCCAGCGCCTGCTTGTAAGTCTCTTCCTGATGGCGCGGCACGGCCTGGGCGGCGACCAGCAGGCGGGAGCGGATGTTTTCACGCAGATAGACATCCTGATTAGGCGCCAGTAACGGTACGGCGGTTTCGTCACGGCGGCGAATGGTAATAAAGCTGTCCATAAAGTTCTGCCAGCTTTTTTGCAGGTTTATGCGCCACTCACTGATAGAGCTGGAAAGTTCGCCGCTATCAGAATCCATCGGGGTGTCGTCATCGTTGTTATCCGCCAGACGCAGGTTATCAATCTGGTTCGACAGTTGGTTAACCTTAAGGATAATGCCGTCGTAATCGACCTGAGAAACGGCGGCCAGGCTTGCGATATCTTCGGTGATGGCACGACGCGCGTTGATCAGGCTCGGGTCGTTCATATCGGCCAGGCTGGCGTCGGCGCTTTTCAGCAGAGCGGCGGCGGTGGTGACATCCTGATCGCTCCACAGCTTACGTCCGGCCAGTTTGACCAGGAAATCGGACTGGGCCAGCAGCCAGGTTTTGGCATCGGTACCGGAGATGGTGGCCACCTTCTGCTGCACCTCGTCCAGCTGTTTTGTCAGCTCAGCCTGCTTGTTATTGGCGGCGGTCAGCGCATCGGCCTGCTGCTTAATAACCGCTTCCAGATCCGTTTTTTGCGTCTCCTGCGCTTTTTGCAAGGCGGTGACCTGGCTCACCAGCGCATCATTGGTGGCGGTCTGGTTGGAGGCCTGATTTTTCACCAGACCGTACAGACCTACGCCCGCGGCGAGCGCGATCGCAATCGCAATGGCGCTTAGCGCAAGGCTGGTTTTATTCGTGTCGCGCTTCTGGGCAGTAGTGTTCTCGGTCTTCTCTGACTGTGGCGTGGTGTCCACCGTCTCCCTGGTCTCTTCAACCACGGCGGAGGATTTTTCTTGTTCCGTCATTATGGCTTCCCATTATGAGAGTTATTGTAATGCGCGCAGCAGCGCATCGTTGTCGGCGTTATCAGCGACCCTAATATCTTGCCAGCCCAGTTCCCGGGCGAGGTTCGCCAGACGCTCACTGACGACAATCAGCCGACAGCGGAGTAACCAGTTTTCACGATACCATGGTGGAATGAGCGACCAGAGCTGTTGCAGCATTTCACCGCTGGTGATCACCAGCGTTGTCACGCCGCGTTGATGCCAGCGCATGGCCTCTTCCGCACCATCATAATGCCTGGTACAACGTTGATAACATTCGCAGAATTTCACCTCTGCGCCGCGCTCGCGAAGCGTTTCACCCAACAGCTCACGCCCGCCGTTTCCGCGCAGAATCAGTGCGCGCTTTCCTGCAACAGACTGTAATTCAGGTAATTGTAGCAATACTTCGCTGGTCTCCCGATCCCGCGGATAGCGAATATCGATTCCGCTAACGGTATGCAGGGCCAGCGCGGTGGTTCGGCCAATGGCGAAGTAGCCGGGGGAAAGCGGCCAGGTTTGGCCTTCCTGTTGCAATTGCGCATGGGCAAACTCCACGGCATGTTGCGACAGCGCAAAAAGCAGGTCGCCTTCCCGTAGGGCGTGAAGCTGCTCTGTGAGCAGAGGCAGCTCCCTTCCCTGAGAGAACTCAATCAGCGGAAAGCTCCATGCCACCTGCCCCAGTGCGCGCAGACGGCTCACTAACTGCTCTCCTGCGGGAGAAGGGCGGGTGACGAGAATACTCATGCCGGGGGTTCTCCGTTATAAACGTCTGCCAGGATCTCGCGCGCGCCATTATCAAGCAGTTCCTCAGCGAGCGATACGCCAAGCTGCTCGGCATCTTGCGGTTTACCGCGACGTTCACCGCGCACCATTTTAGATCCGTCCGGGGCGCCAACCAGCGCCCGCAGCCACAGCTCATCATTCTTTAATTCAGCATAGCTGCCAATCGGCACCTGACAGCCGCCTTCGAGGCGGGTATTCATGGCGCGCTCCGCCTGGACACGAATCGCGGTTTCGTCGTGATTGAGCGGGGCGAGCAGGTCGCGGGTGTGTTGGTCGTCGAGACGGCACTCAATACCCACCGCACCCTGGCCCACCGCAGGCAGAGAGAGTTCGGGTGGCAACGCCACGCGTACGCGTGACTCCAGCCCCAGACGTTTCAGCCCAGCGACCGCAAGGATGATGGCATCATAGTCGCCGTTATCAAGTTTGCTCAGGCGGGTACCCACGTTGCCGCGCAGCGATCGGATAACCAGATCCGGGCGCCGCTCGGCCAGCTGACACTGGCGGCGTAAACTTGACGTGCCAACCACGCTGCCCTGAGGCAACGCGTCAAGCGAGGCGAAGTGGTTGGAGACAAACGCATCGCGCGGATCTTCACGCTCGCAAATCGTGACCAGGCCCAGCCCTTCGGGAAACTCAACCGGAACGTCTTTCATGGAGTGAACGGCAATATCGGCACGGCCTTCGAGCAGGGCCAGTTCCAGCTCTTTGACAAACAGCCCTTTACCGCCCACCTTGGCCAGCGGCGTATCGAGGATCACATCGCCCCGCGTCACCATAGGAACCAGCTCAACATGGAGATCGGCGTGGTAGGCTTCGAGGCGCTGCTTTACATAATGTGCCTGCCAGAGCGCAAGAGGGCTTTGGCGTGTGGCAATTCTTAAAACATTGTCTAACATGCTTGTTACCGTCATTTTCGTCTACTGACCATCCTAACATTGTTGTCTCTGTGATGGCAGTTTTACGGACGATGATGGGAAGAGGGACAAGGCAGCGGCACAAGTTGCCTGGCGCCGTATTCAGGAATTTACACGTACAGAACGGTGCTACACTTGTATGTAGCGCATCTTTCTTTACGGTCAATCGGCAAGGTGTTAAATTGATCACGTTTTAGACCATTTTTTCGTCGTTATGACCATAATGACCCAGGGCGAAAAGTGACGGTTTATTTTTGAAATAGTGTGAATGCGTTTCTCGCGGCCCCGCCAACGGCAACGCCTTCAGAACATCAGGCGATACGTCTTGTACCTCTATATTGAGACTCTGAAACAGAGACTGGATGCCATTAACCAACTGCGCGTAGATCGCGCGCTTGCTGCAATGGGACCCGCTTTCCAGCAGGTTTACAGTCTACTGCCGACATTGTTGCACTATCACCATCCGCTGATGCCAGGCTACCTGGACGGTAACGTTCCCAGAGGCATCTGTCTTTTCACGCCTGATGAAACCCAACAGCACTATCTGAACGAGCTGGAACTCTACCGTGGCATGCCGCCACAAGACTCTCCGAAAGGTGAACTGCCGATCACCGGCGTTTACACGATGGGCAGTACCTCATCGGTAGGGCAAAGCTGTTCTTCTGACCTGGATATCTGGGTCTGCCATCAATCCTGGCTTGATAACGAAGAGCGCCAGCTGTTGCAGCGTAAATGCAGCCTGCTGGAGAGCTGGGCGGCATCGCTCGGTGTGGAAGTGAGCTTCTTCCTGATTGATGAAAACCGATTCCGTCATAACGAAAGCGGCAGTCTGGGTGGTGAAGACTGCGGCTCGACTCAGCATATGCTGTTGCTGGATGAATTTTACCGTAGTGCTGTTCGCCTGGCCGGTAAGCGTATTCTGTGGAATATGGTGCCGTGCGATGAAGAAGAGCATTACGACGATTACGTCATGTCGCTCTATTCTCAGGGTGTGCTGACGCCAAACGAGTGGCTGGACCTGGGCGGCTTAAGCTCCCTTTCCGCTGAAGAGTATTTTGGCGCCAGCCTCTGGCAGCTCTATAAAAGTATCGACTCACCGTACAAAGCGGTGTTGAAAACCCTGCTCCTCGAAACCTACTCCTGGGAATATCCTACGCCGCGCCTGCTGGCGAAAGACATCAAGCAGCGTCTGCACGACGGGGAGATTGTCTCCTTCGGGCTCGATGCCTACTGCATGATGCTGGAGCGCGTGACGGAATACCTGAAAGCCATTGACGACACCACCCGTCTGGACCTGGTGCGTCGCTGTTTCTATCTCAAAGTCTGTGAGAAGCTGAGCCGCGAACGGGCCTGCGTGGGCTGGCGTCGTGAAGTAGTCAGCCAACTGGTCAAAGAGTGGGGATGGGACGAAGAGCGGCTGGCAATGCTCGACAATCGCGCCAACTGGAAGATCGATCAGGTGCGAGAAGCGCATAATGAACTGCTCGATGCCATGATGCAGAGCTACCGTAACCTGATTCGCTTTGCTCGACGCAACAACCTCAGCGTTTCCGCCAGTCCGCAGGATATTGGGGTGTTGACCCGTAAACTGTACGCTGCGTTTGAAGCGCTGCCGGGTAAAGTCACGCTGGTTAACCCGCAGATTTCGCCAGACCTGTCTGAACCGAATCTGACCTTTATCTATGTACCGCCGGGCCGCGCGAACCGCACCGGGTGGTATCTGTATAACCGTGCGCCAAGCATGGATTCGATTATCAGCCATCAGCCGCTGGAATATAACCGCTACCTGAACAAGCTGGTGGCCTGGGCCTGGTTCAATGGCCTGCTGACGTCGCGCACCCGGCTGTTTATCAAAGGCAATGAGGTCGTCGACTTAGCCAAGCTGCAGGAGATGGTCGCAGACGTATCGAGCCACTTCCCGCTGCGTCTGCCGGCACCGACGCCAAAAGCGCTCTACAGTCCGTGCGAAATTCGCCATCTGGCGATCATCGTTAACCTGGAGTACGACCCGACGGCGGCCTTCCGCAATCAGGTGGTTCACTTTGATTTCCGCAAGCTGGATGTCTTTAGCTTTGGCGAGCAGCAAAATTGCCTGGTGGGCAGTATCGACCTGCTCTATCGCAACTCCTGGAACGAAGTGCGTACGCTGCACTTCAACGGCGAGCAAGCGATGATCGAAGCGCTGAAGACCATTCTCGGCAAGATGCACCAGGATGCGGCTCCGCCGGACAGCGTCGAGGTGTTCTGCTATAGCCAGCACCTGCGCGGTTTGATCCGTACCCGCGTGCAGCAACTGGTCTCCGAGTGTATCGAACTGCGTCTTTCAAGCACCCGCCACGAAACTGGCCGCTTCAAAGCGCTGCGTGTCTCCGGCCAGACCTGGGGGCTGTTCTTCGAGCGGCTGAACGTATCGGTGCAGAAACTGGAAAACGCCATCGAGTTTTACGGCGCGATTTCCCATAACAAGCTGCATGGCTTGTCTGTGCAGGTAGAAACCAACCACGTGAAGTTGCCGCAGGTAGTGGATGGCTTTGCCAGTGAAGGGATTATTCAGTTCTTCTTTGAAGAGGTGGGGGATGACGCCGGGTTTAACATCTATATCCTGGATGAGACCAACCGCGCCGAAGTTTATCACCACTGTGAAGGCAGCAAAGAGGAGCTGGTACGCGACGTGAGCCGCTTCTACTCCTCATCGCACGATCGCTTCACCTACGGCTCCAGCTTTATTAACTTTAACCTGCCGCAGTTCTACCAGATTGTGAAAGTGGATGGCCGTGCACAGGTGATTCCGTTCCGTACGCAGGTGATTGCCGCCGCCCCCGCGAATCAGGACGCCGGCGCACCGCTGCTGCAGCAGTATTTCTCGTAGTCGGGCCCGGTAAGCGTGACGCTACCGGGCTAAAACGCGTTAGCTAAAGCTGACTGTCTCGCCTGCCTGGGATGTTGCCGCCTGTTCCAGCAGATCCCAGAAGCGCTCGCCGCTACGGTCACAAATCCACTCATCACCTTTCAGATCGAAATGGTAGCCGCCCTGTTTGGTCGCCAGCCACACCTGATGCAGCGGCTCTTGACGGTTAATGATGATTTTAGTGCCGTTTTCGAAGCTGATGGTCAGCACGCCGCCGTTGATCTCACAATCGATATCGCTGTCGCCGTCCCAGTCGTCCAGGCGCTCTTCAATGGTCTGCCACAGGTCGTCTGCAAGGCGATGGAATTCACTGTCATTCATTGGTCTGTTCCTGTTTTTCGTGATGGCGGCAGTATAACGCTAAATAATTCCCGTTGCAGGTAAGCGGCAAACTCTTGCTTTTGTGTCTTCTCCTGCGATGATAGAAAGCATAAAGCACGAACTTACAGGCAACTAAATAATGAAAAACGTTTTTGGAACGCTGGCCGTTCTCCTCACGCTGCTGAGCCTGACCGGCTGTGGTCTGAAGGGGCCGCTCTATTTCCCACCCGCGGATAAAACGGCGCCGCCGCCAACCCGGCCGGTGGAGAGCCATATTGAGTCAACCACCCCGGTCAGTAACGATCGTGGCGACAACGGCGGCCCGACTCAGGTGAACTACTGACGACCCGTTCTGTACCCGCGCAATGGAGCAAATGATGCAGTTCTCTAAAATGCATGGCCTTGGCAACGATTTTATGGTCGTCGACGCGGTAACGCAGAATGTCTTCTTTTCCCCGGAGCTGATTCGCCGTCTGTCAGACAGACACCTGGGCGTGGGTTTTGACCAACTGTTGGTGGTTGAACCCCCCTACGATCCGGATCTCGATTTTCATTACCGCATTTTTAACGCGGACGGCAGCGAAGTCTCTCAGTGCGGCAACGGTGCGCGCTGTTTTGCCCGCTTTGTCCGCCTGAAAGGGCTGACCAACAAGCGTGACATTCGCGTCAGCACCGCCAACGGCCGCATGGTGCTTAGCGTTACCGATGATGAACTGGTGCGGGTCAACATGGGTGAGCCGCAGTTTGAGCCCTCGCAGGTGCCGTTTCGCGCCAACAAAGCGGAAAAGACCTATATCATGCGCGCCGCGGAACAGACAGTCTTGTGCGGCGTGGTCTCCATGGGTAATCCCCACTGTGTGATTCAGGTTGATGATGTCACTACCGCCGCCGTCGAAACCCTTGGCCCGATACTGGAAAGCCATGAACGTTTCCCGGAGCGCGCCAATATCGGCTTTATGCAGGTAGTGAAAAACGAGCATATCCGGCTGCGCGTGTATGAGCGTGGTGCGGGTGAGACACAAGCTTGCGGCAGCGGCGCGTGTGCCGCCGTTGCGGTAGGGATCTCACAAGGGTTACTGGCAGAAGAGGTTCGCGTGGAGTTACCCGGCGGCCGACTGGATATTGCCTGGAAAGGCCCGGGTCACCCACTGTATATGACCGGCCCGGCGGCACATGTTTACGACGGATTTATTCATCTATGAAGCAACCAGGGGAAGAACTGCAGGAGTCACTGACAGAGCTGGACGATCGGGCGGTTGTTGATTATCTGCTGCGCCATCCTGAGTTTTTTATCCGCAATGCGCGCGTTGTCGAACAGATGCGTGTACCGCATCCGGTTCGCGAAACCGTGTCACTGGTCGAGTGGCATATGGCGCGCTCGCGTCATCAGATCTCGCATCTGGAAGAGAATATCTCTCTGCTGATGGAACAAGCCACCAGCAATGAGAGCCTCTTCTACCGGCTGCTGCATCTGCAGTCCCGGCTGGCATCTGCCAGCAGCCTGGACGAATTCCTCAACCGTTTCCATCGCTGGGCCCGCGAACTGGGGTTGGCAGGCGCAACGATCCGCCTGTTCCCTGACCGCTGGCGTATCGGCGCGCCCTCTGGCTTTACCCATCTGGCACTGAACCGTCAGGCCTTCGAACCGTTGCGCATTCAGCGTCTGGGCAGAGAGCATCACTATCTGGGTACGCTCAACGGACCAGAACTGCTGGTGGTGCTACCGGAGGCTAAAGCCATCGGTTCGGTGGCGATGTCGCTGATGGGACGTGACGGCGATCTTGGCGTGATACTCTTTACCAGCCGGGACGCGCAGCATTATCAGCAGGGACAGGGCACTCAGCTGCTCCAGGAGATAGCTTTGATGTTGCCAGAACTGCTGGAGCGCTGGGTCGAGCGCCTATGACCGGGGCCTCGCTAACTTCTGCCGTGACGCGCTTTATGCGCTACCTGGGCGTTGAGCGCCAGCTCAGCCCCATTACGCTTAAGAATTATCAGCGTCAGCTGGATGCCATCATGCAGATTGCGGAAGAGAGCGGTCTGCAAAGCTGGCAGCAGTGCGATGCTGCCACGGTACGGGGATTTGCCGTACGCAGCCGCCGCAAAGGCCTTGGCCCGGCGAGCCTGGCGTTACGCCTCTCGGCATTACGTAGCTTCTTTGACTGGCTGGTGGCTCAGGGCGAACTCACGGCCAATCCGGCGAAAGGCATCTCCGCGCCGAAAGCACCGCGTCATCTGCCTAAAAATATCGATGTGGATGACGTTAACCGCCTTCTGAATATCGACCTTAACGATCCGCTGGCGGTGCGCGACAGGGCGATGCTGGAAGTGATGTATGGCGCCGGCCTGCGACTCTCTGAACTGGTGAACCTGGACAGTAAACATCTCGATCTCGACACCGGTGAAGTGTGGGTGATAGGCAAGGGGAGCAAAGAGCGCCGTCTGCCGATTGGCCGCAACGCCGTCGTCTGGATTGAACACTGGCTGGATCTGCGCGGGCTGTTTGGTGCCGACGACGATGCGCTGTTTCTCTCGAAGCTGGGCAAGCGCATCTCGGCGCGTAACGTGCAAAAACGCTTCGCTGAGTGGGGCATCAAGCAGGGGCTGAACAGCCATGTGCATCCTCACAAACTGCGCCACTCCTTCGCCTCTCATATGCTGGAGTCCAGCGGCGATCTGCGCGGCGTTCAGGAGTTATTGGGGCATGCCAATTTATCCACCACTCAAATCTATACCCATCTCGATTTTCAACACCTTGCCTCGGTGTACGACGCGGCGCATCCACGCGCCAAACGGGGGAAATAATGCGTTTTTACCGTCCGGTCGGCCAGATTTCTGCGCTGACCTTTGATCTTGATGACACGCTGTACGATAACCGTCAGGTGATCCTGCGCACCGAGCAGGAAGCGCTGAGCTTTGTTCAGAACTATCACCCGGCGTTAAAAACGCTGCAAAACAGCGAGTTTCATCGCCTGCGCCAGGCGTTACGGGAGACTGAACCGGATATTTATCACGATGTCACCGAATGGCGGCGTCGGGCGGTTGAACAGGCAATGCTGGATGCCGGCCTCACGGCGTCCGAAGCGGCTCTGGGCGCGGAGGCGTCGATGGCGCATTTTGCTAAATGGCGTAGCCGTATCGATGTGCCGCAAGAGACGCACGATACCCTTGCCGCGCTTGCCGAAAAGTGGCCGCTGGTGGCTATCACCAACGGCAATGCTCAGCCAGAGCTCTTTGGCCTGGGTGATTACTTCGAATTTGTACTGCGTGCCGGCCCGGACGGACGCTCGAAGCCGTTCAACGACATGTACCATCTGGCGGCGAAAAGACTCAACGTACCGCTGGGCGAGATCCTGCACGTGGGCGATGACCTCACCACCGACGTGGCGGGGGCGATCCGCTGTGGCATGCAGGCTTGCTGGATCAAGCCTGAAAACGCCGACCTGATGCAGGCTTTCGACAGCCGCCTGCTGCCACACGTGGAAATTTCGCGGTTGGCATCCCTCACGACGCTGATATAATCACCAGCAGTATTGTATAAATTAACAGTATGTCCGGTGGCAAGCGCCGCCGGGCAGCTCACTTCTGGCGGTGCCAATGGACGTTTCTTACCTTCTCGACAGCCTTAATGATAAACAGCGTGATGCGGTTGCCGCCTCGCGCACTAACTTGCTGGTGCTGGCAGGGGCGGGGAGTGGTAAGACACGTGTGTTAGTGCACCGTATCGCCTGGTTACAGAGCGTAGAAAACTGCTCGCCTTACTCCATCATGGCGGTGACCTTCACCAACAAGGCGGCGGCGGAGATGCGCCACCGTATCACTCAACTAATGGGCACCAGCCAGGGCGGTATGTGGGTGGGTACTTTCCACGGCCTGGCGCATCGCCTGCTGCGCGCTCACCATCTGGATGCTAACCTGCCGCAGGATTTCCAGATCCTCGATAGCGAAGACCAGCTGCGTCTGCTTAAGCGCTTGATCAAGGCGATGAACCTTGATGAGAAGCAGTGGCCGCCGCGTCAGGCGATGTGGTACATCAACGGCCAGAAAGACGAAGGGCTACGTCCACACCATATCCAGAGTTTCGGTAATCCGGTCGAGCAGACCTGGCAGAAGGTTTACCAGGCCTATCAGGAAGCTTGTGACCGTGCGGGGCTGGTCGACTTCGCTGAGCTGCTGCTGCGTGCCCATGAGCTGTGGCTCAACAAGCCGCATATTTTGCAGCACTATCGCGAGCGCTTTACCAACATCCTGGTGGACGAATTCCAGGATACCAACAACATTCAGTACGCGTGGATCCGCCTGCTGGCGGGCGACACCGGCAAGGTGATGATCGTTGGCGATGACGACCAGTCGATCTACGGCTGGCGCGGGGCGCAGGTTGAAAATATTCAGCGCTTCCTCAACGACTTCCCCGGTGCGCAGACCATCCGCCTGGAACAGAACTACCGTTCAACCAGCAACATTCTGAGCGCGGCCAACGCCCTGATCGAGAACAACAACGGACGTCTGGGCAAAAAGCTCTGGACGGACGGCGTCGATGGCGAGCCAATCTCTCTTTACTGCGCGTTCAACGAACTCGATGAAGCGCGGTTTGTGGTGAACCGCATCAAGACCTGGCAGGACAACGGCGGCGCGCTGGAGCAGTGCGCTATTCTCTATCGCAGCAACGCCCAGTCGCGTGTGCTGGAAGAGGCGCTGCTGCAGGTGAGCATGCCGTACCGCATTTACGGGGGCATGCGCTTCTTCGAGCGCCAGGAGATCAAAGATGCGCTCTCCTATCTGCGCCTGATTGCCAACCGTAATGACGATGCCGCCTTTGAGCGCGTGGTGAATACCCCGACGCGCGGGATCGGCGATCGTACCCTGGACGTGGTGCGTCAGACCTCGCGTGAACGTCAGCTCACGTTATGGCAGGCCTGTCGCGAGTTATTACAGGAGAGAGCCCTCGCCGGGCGTGCCGCCAGCGCCCTGCAGCGTTTCCTCGAGCTTATCGAAGCGCTGGCGCAAGAGACCGCCGACATGCCGCTGCACGTGCAGACCGACCGGGTGATTAAAGATTCCGGCCTGCGCACCATGTATGAGCAGGAAAAGGGCGAGAAAGGCCAGACCCGTATCGAAAACTTAGAGGAGCTGGTGACGGCAACGCGCCAGTTCAGCTACAACGAAGAAGACGAAGACCTGATGCCGCTGCAGGCATTCCTCTCTCACGCCGCGCTGGAAGCGGGCGAAGGGCAGGCGGATACCTGGCAGGACGCGGTGCAACTTATGACCCTGCACTCCGCGAAAGGGCTGGAGTTCCCCCAGGTGTTCATCGTCGGGATGGAAGAGGGGATGTTCCCCAGCCAGATGTCGCTGGATGAGGGCGGTCGTCTGGAAGAAGAGCGTCGCCTGGCCTACGTGGGGGTGACGCGTGCAATGCAGAAGCTGACGCTCACCTACGCCGAAACCCGTCGTCTGTACGGCAAAGAGGTCTATCATCGCCCGTCACGTTTTATTGGCGAGCTGCCAGAAGCGTGCGTGGAAGAGGTACGCCTGCGCGCCAGCATCAGCCGTCCGGTCAGCCATCAGCGTATGGGAACGCCCGTCTCTGAAAACGACACGGGATACAAACTGGGGCAGCGTGTCCGCCATGCTAAATTTGGCGAGGGCACCATCGTCAATCTGGAAGGCAGCGGCGAGCACAGCCGCCTGCAGGTCGCGTTTCAGGGCCAGGGAATTAAATGGCTGGTGGCCGCTTACGCGAAGCTGGAAGCAGTGTAACTTGCAGAAAAACATCATAATTTTGTAATTATCTGCTAGCCTTATACGTTGAGGGTGATTTATTGCTCTTCAGCGTTCCGTTGCGTGTTGACGCCGCAGTTATTGCTGGCGTAACATGCGCGCACGATTACGCTAAGAGGACATTCGCCTTGGACACACCCAGTAGATACTGGCTCAATTCCCTGTCATCCAGGAACAACTCCTAAGGCTATCTCCTCACGCTGATGGCCTTAGTGGTTGTCAGCGACTGCATTATTCCCGTCGCGCTGAGTCAGGCTGTTTAATGGTCTGAAACCCAATTTGTTTCTGTGTGCCCACCGAACTGTCCGATATTTTTTGCATTGGGAGTCCCGGTCATGCTGAGCGCATTTCAACTGGAAAACAACCGACTAACCCGGCTTGAAGCCGAGGAGTCACAACCCCTCATTGATGCCGTATGGGTGGATCTGGTCGAGCCGGATGACGAGGAACGTACACGCGTTCAGTCAGAGCTCGGGCAGAGTCTGGCCACCCGACCGGAACTGGAAGACATCGAAGCATCCGCCCGTTTCTTCGAGGACGAAGACGGCCTGCATATTCACTCCTTCTTCTTCTTTGAAGATGCCGAAGATCACGCTGGCAACTCCACCGTGGCATTTACCATCCGTGATGGCCGCCTGTTCACGCTGCGCGAACGGGAACTGCCCGCGTTTCGCCTCTACCGCATGCGGGCCCGCAGCCAGGCGATGGTGGACGGGAACGCTTACGAACTGCTGCTGGATCTGTTTGAAACCAAAATTGAACAGCTGGCAGACGAGATTGAAAATATCTACAGCGATCTGGAAAAGCTGAGCCGCGTCATTATGGAAGGGCATCAGGGCGATGAGTATGACGAAGCGCTCTCGACGCTGGCCGAGCTGGAAGATATTGGCTGGAAGGTACGTTTGTGTCTGATGGATACCCAGCGCGCGCTGAACTTCCTGGTGCGCAAGGCGCGTCTGCCAGGGGGCCAACTGGAGCAGGCGCGTGAGATCCTGCGCGATATCGAATCCCTGCTGCCGCACAACGAATCCCTGTTCCAGAAGGTGAACTTCCTGATGCAGGCGGCAATGGGCTTTATCAACATCGAGCAGAACCGCATCATCAAGATCTTCTCGGTGGTATCGGTCGTGTTCCTGCCACCGACGCTGGTGGCCTCAAGCTACGGAATGAACTTTGAGTTTATGCCGGAGCTGAAGTGGAGCTTTGGCTATCCGGGCGCGATTGTCTTTATGATCCTCGCCGGGCTGGCGCCTTACCTCTACTTCAAGCGCCGTAACTGGCTGTAAGCACATCACCCTCTCCATGGGGAGAGGGTGAAATACTACAATCCTCTTTTTACGCGACGCTGGGTATAAATCGCATCGGCAACGAAAATCGCCAGTGCGACCCAGATAAACGCAAACGTCACCATCTTATCCGCACCGGGTACTTCACCGTAAAACACCACCGCCAGCAGGAACATCAGCGTGGGGCCGATGTACTGGAAGAAGCCCAGCGTGGAGAGGCGCAGGCGCGTTGCCGCACCGGTAAAGCACAGCAGCGGGATAGTAGTGACGACACCTGCGGCCATCAGCATCAGGTTCAGCGACCATGGATTGCCGCCCATATGGCTGGTGGCGCTATCGGCAATGCCAAACAGATAAATCGCGGCGACTGGCAACAGCCACAAAGTTTCGAACAGCATTCCGGTCTGGGCTTCGACGGCGATTTTTTTGCGCACCAGGCCGTAGAAAGCAAAGCTGAACGCCAGCCCCAGCGCAATGACAGGCAGCGAGCCGAACGTCCATAGCTGGACCAGCACCCCGCAGAAGGCGAGAAGTACCGCCACCCACTGCATCCGGCGGAAGCGCTCGCCGAGGAAAATCATCCCCAGCACAATGTTCACCAGCGGGTTAATAAAATAACCCAGGCTTGCTTCGAGCATGTGATGGTTATTCACAGCCCAGATGAACAGCAGCCAGTTGCCGCCAATTAACACGGCAGAGAGCGCCAGCAGAAAGACCTTTTTCGGCGTTTTGAGCAGCGTTTTAACGCCCGACCACTGGCGGCTGATACTCATCAGCGCAATCATAAAGAAGAAGGACCAGATAACGCGGTGAGTGAGGATCTCGTCCGCCGGCACGTAGGCGATCAGTTTGAAGTACGCCGGTGCGATACCCCAAATAAAATAAGCGGCAAGAGCGAGTAAAACGCCCTGCCGCGTCTGTTTAGCATCCATCGGGAAAATCCGTTACAAATAAGTGAATTCACTTTACCCGATTTTCTCACCTCAACCCACCATATAAGTGGCTGTTGCGCTGGCGATATAAACCTGCTCGTCGTTATGCAGCTCTACGCGGGCAACGGCGACTTTGTTACCCGCCCGCAGCAGACTGCTGGTGCAGGTGAAGCGATTTCCGCGGCCGGGCCGCAGGTAGTCAACGCGTAAATCGATCGTGCCCATTCTTGATAAACGTTGACGCAGTTCATCTTCGTTGATGGTCTCGTGGCGCGTTAAGGTGCTACCCACGCAGACCAGCCCGGCGGCGACATCCAGCGCTGAGGCAATCACCCCGCCGTGCAGAATACTCTGCGCCCAGTTTCCCACCATCATCGGCTGGTTATTGAAACTGAGCTGCGCAAAATCCTTCTCGTAGCGCTCTAGCTCCAGGCCCAGTGCGCGGTTAAATGGCATGTGATAGACAAAAATCTCACCGACCAGCTTCAGAGCTTGTTCCGCAGTTAGCGTGGCTGACATGGCACAACAGATCCTTATTGTTAATAAAATGTTGATTTTATCCCTCGCCAACGCGATTTACCACTTTAAGACATCTGGATGCAGCAGACGGCAAATAAATATGTAGAATGTGGTGGGCAAAATTATTCTTAAAAACTATCTACCTGGAGAACACCACCGATGCGGACGTATCTGGTCTGGTTACTTGCAGCGGTTGCGCTGCCTTTCACAGCTTATGCGCAGGAAGCGACCGTTAAAGAGGTGCACGATGCCCCGGCGGTACGCGGGAGCATCATCGCTAACCTGCTGCAGGAGCATGACAACCCATTTACGCTCTATCCATACGACACTAACTACCTGCTTTACACGACCACCAGCGACCTGAACAAAGAAGCTATTAGCACCTACAACTGGTCTGATAACGCGCGTAAAGATGAGGTAAAATTTCAGCTGAGCCTGGCCTTCCCGTTCTGGCGCGGTATTCTGGGGCCGAATTCGGTGCTGGGCGCATCATATACGCAGAAATCCTGGTGGCAGCTCTCAAACAGCGGTGAATCATCGCCGTTCCGCGAGACCAACTACGAACCGCAGTTGTTCCTCGGCTTTGCGACTGACTATGAATTTGCTGGCTGGACGCTGCGCGATGTGGAGTTTGGTTATAACCACGACTCCAATGGACGTTCAGACCCGACCTCACGTAGCTGGAACCGTCTGTACACCCGACTGGCGGCGCAAAACGGCAACTGGCTGGTTGAAGTGAAGCCCTGGTACGTCGTAGGCGATACCGACGATAACCCGGATATCACCAAATATATGGGTTATTACCAGCTGCGCGTGGGTTATCAGCTGGGCGAGGCGGTATTAAGCGCGAAAGGGCAGTACAACTGGAATACCGGCTACGGCGGTGCGGAGATTGGCCTCAGCTATCCAATGACCAGGCATGTACGCCTTTATACTCAGGTATATAGCGGCTATGGCGAGTCACTTATCGATTATAACTTCAACCAGACCCGCGTCGGTGTGGGCGTGATGCTGAACGATCTTTTCTAGCATCCTCGAATGTTTTTGTCTTAATCGTTGAAGTTTCTCTCTCAGGCGCTGAAAATAGCGCCTGTTTTTATTTCAGGCAGGTGGTTAATGTGGCGCAGGCGGAAGTTTTGAATCAGACATTGCTGGCTAAACAGGTTCTGCATGAGACCTTTGGCTACCAGCAATTCCGCCCGGGCCAGGAGACCATCATCGATGCCGTCCTCGAAGGGCGTGATTGCCTGGTCGTGATGCCCACCGGCGGCGGGAAGTCGCTCTGTTATCAGGTGCCCGCGCTGGTGCTTAACGGCCTGACGGTGGTGGTCTCTCCGCTTATCTCGTTGATGAAAGACCAGGTCGATCAGCTGCTGGCTAACGGCGTGGCAGCGGCCTGCCTGAACTCGACGCAAACCCGCGAGCAGCAGCAAGAGGTGATGGCTGGTTGCCGTACCGGGCAGATCCGTCTTCTTTATATCGCTCCAGAGCGGCTGATGCTGGATAACTTCCTCGACCATTTGACGCACTGGAACCCGGTGCTGTTGGCGGTGGATGAAGCGCACTGCATCTCCCAGTGGGGGCATGATTTCCGTCCGGAGTATGCCGCGCTCGGTCAGTTGCGCCAGCGCTTCCCGGCGCTGCCCTTTATGGCGCTCACCGCCACGGCAGATGACACGACCCGTCTGGATATCGTCCGACTGCTGGGGCTGAATGACCCCTTTATCCAGGTTAGCAGCTTCGATCGCCCTAACATCCGCTACATGCTGATGGAGAAATTCAAGCCGCTGGATCAGCTCTTACGCTACGTCCAGGAGCAGCGCGGCAAGTCGGGCATCATCTACTGCAACAGCCGCGCAAAGGTGGAAGACACCGCCGCGCGCCTGCAAAACCGTGGCTTCAGCGCCGCAGCCTATCATGCCGGGTTAGAAAACCACATCCGCGCCGACGTGCAGGAGAAATTCCAGCGCGACGATCTGCAAATCGTTGTTGCGACGGTGGCGTTCGGCATGGGGATCAACAAGCCCAACGTGCGCTTTGTGGTGCATTTCGACATCCCCCGCAATATCGAATCTTACTATCAGGAAACGGGCCGCGCCGGGCGTGATGGCCTGCCTGCGGAAGCGATGCTGTTTTACGATCCGGCGGATATGGCGTGGCTGCGCCGCTGCCTGGAAGAGAAACCGCAGGGACAGCTGCAGGACATTGAGCGCCATAAGCTGAACGCGATGGGGGCCTTTGCCGAAGCGCAAACCTGCCGCCGTCTGGTGCTGCTCAACTACTTTGGTGAAGGACGACAGGAATCGTGCGGTAACTGCGATATCTGCCTCGACCCACCGAAGCAGTACGATGGCCTGATGGACGCGCGTAAGGCGCTCTCAACCATCTACCGCGTCAATCAACGCTTCGGGATGGGCTACGTGGTGGAAGTGCTGCGCGGCGCGAATAATCAGCGTATCCGTGATATGAGCCACGACAAGCTGCCTGTCTACGGCATCGGCAAAGACCAGAGCCACGAGCACTGGGTCAGCATTATCCGCCAGCTGATCCACATGGGGTTCGCTACGCAAAACATTGCCGAGCACTCGGCGCTGCAGCTGACCGAAGCGGCACGCCCGGTGCTGCGCGGCGAAATTGAACTGAAGCTCGCCGTGCCGCGCGTGATTGCCCTGAAGCCGCGCGTAATGCAGAAATCTTACGGCGGCAACTACGACCGGAAGCTGTTTGCCAAACTGCGCAAGCTGCGTAAAGCCATCGCCGATGAGGAGAACATCCCGCCGTACGTGGTCTTTAACGACGCAACGCTGATAGAGATGGCCGAGCAGATGCCGCTTAGCGCCGGTGAAATGCTCAGCGTTAACGGTGTCGGCACGCGCAAGCTCGAGCGTTTCGGGAAAGAGTTTATGGCGCTTATTCGCTCTCATGCCGATGGTGATGATGAGGAGTAGTCAGCCAGCCAAAAAAGTGCCAGTATGATGACTCACTGTATTATTTCCCCGCGAGCTAATTATGTTAATGCTATTTCTCACCGTGGCATTAGTGCACATCGTTGCGCTGATGAGCCCCGGCCCTGACTTTTTCTTCGTATCGCAAACTGCCGTCAGCCGCTCCCGCAAAGAGGCGATGATGGGCGTACTCGGCATTACCATGGGCGTCATGGTCTGGGCGGCGGTGGCGCTGCTTGGTCTGAACCTGATTCTGGCGAAGATGGCCTGGCTGCATAACATCATCATGGTCGGCGGTGGCCTGTATCTGTGCTGGATGGGCTACCAGATGCTGCGCGGCGCGCTGAAAAAAGAGGTAGCAACACCGCAGGAACCAAAAGTTGAGCTGGCTACCGGCGGTCGTAGCTTTATGAAAGGGCTGCTGACGAACCTGGCGAACCCGAAAGCGATTATCTACTTCGGCTCGGTGTTCTCACTCTTTGTGGGCGACAGCGTCGGCGCGGGAGCGCGCTGGGGCATCTTCCTGCTGATTGTGGTGGAAACCTTTGCCTGGTTCACCCTTGTAGCAAGCCTGTTTGCCCTGCCGGCAATGCGCCGTGGTTATCAGCGCATTGCGAAGTGGATCGATGGCTTTGCTGGTGCACTCTTTGCGGGCTTCGGTATTCACCTCATCATCTCTCGCTAATTGCTTCAATGGCGTACAGGACCCTGTACGCCATCTTGCCTTTACTTCTTCTTCTGCTCTGCATCGTCATGCGCGGGTGCGGCAAGAATCGCAATATCGACAAAATAGCTTTTGCCAATAATCATGCCCTTGCCGAACCAGGTCACGCCCCGGGAATAGAGCTCAACATCTTCACTATTTTTGACCAGCCGGTTGCCAAAGGTATTGCGAACGCTGTAGCTGTTGCTGGTAACGTAATCCAGCGTCAGTGCGCCACTGCCTTCGGCTTTGTAAAAACTGGTGATGGCGTTGAGATAGTCCGGCGCATAGTGTTTAACGACGTCTGTGATTTGTTGTTGCCTGGTCTTCCAGTCGCCGATTGGCTGCGGGGGGATATTCTGCGCGATAACGGCATAAAGCTGAGCCGTGGCGCGCGCGACCGCGAGCTGAACCTGTGCATCATGGATAAATCGATCCCTCAGGAAGTCGCTCTTTTCTGTCCGCTCCTCTTTCGCCGGGTGCCAGGGTAACCAGCTGGATTTCTCCTTCTCCTTTTTGTCCTGCAGGTAGTAACTTGTCATATCTACCGGCTGGAAGAGCGACGTCGCCAGAAACGCCGCACAGGCGAGCTGGCGCTCCTCGCGCTCGCTTTTTAACACCAGCATGCCCGGCACGCCTAATTTCGCGAGCTGCATCGGGTCAACTTTATTCTGGATAAGCCGCTGATTCACCTCCTGCTGGGTCGCATCGCCACGCGCTAAATCGCAAATTTGCTGCATCAAAAAGGTATTACGTTTTCCTGCAACCTGAGGCGTCAAATTGAACAGGGTATCGGTAATAATGCTATAAGCGGGCACGCTAACAAATCTGACGGGCAGATCCTGGGAAGCCGCAAAGCCGGTGGCTGCGGTCAGTAAAGAAAGACCGCCGACGGCGGTCTTGATTAGAGTGAGGCGCATGACGTTATTTACCTGCGTTATCAGCCACGATTTCAATCGTCATGCGGCGATTGGGGGCCAGGCATTCAATGACATGTGATGTGGCGACACCCGGACAATCAACGCGCGGCATACTTTCGCCCAGACCTTCGGTTTCGATGCGGGTGGCATCAATCCCGTTTTCAATGAGCTGGCGCTTCACCGATTCCGCGCGTGCTTTGGACAGCGTCATATTGCTGGCCTCGTCGCCGATACGGTCAGTATGGCCTTTAACGATCAGGTGTTTACCTTGCTGTGTTTCAGCCTTCAGCCCGCCGCTGATGAGATTCACCTGATTGATGCCCTCCGGACTCAGCGCTGCGCTACCAAAGGCAAACAGGCTTTCTGCACTCAGCTCTTTCTGAACGACCGCAACAGGTTGCTGCGGTTTTGTCTGCGGCGTCAGGCAGTTTTCAGGCAGGAAATAGAAACTTTGCGCCTTCATCTGTGAGTCGAACAGCACCTTGTACTGACAGGTACGCACGCTGTGATCTGGCTGGGTGAAGTGGAAAATATAATCCCACTCTTTCACGCGAAACATGCCTTCACTGAAATGCGGTGCGCCGAGCAGCTCATAGATCTGCGCTTTGGTTAAACCTGCGTGCATCTCGTTAAGATTGTCTTTATTCACGAAGCTGCCGTCAGTACGTACTGCGTGCGATTTATCCGGGAATATCGCGTTATCGGTCTTCCCTTCACCATTTACGTCGCTAACAGCGCGGGTACAGGCGGTAAGCAAAGCCATGCTGCCAATAAGCAGCGCCAGCCGGGTCATCTTTTTACAATTCATCATAATTTCTCTTTTACTCTCCGGCGTGTTCGCCGGAGATGTTTGTTAATTCAGACTTACCACTGATAGCCAATGCCAACAGAACCACCCAGATCGCCCTGGCTGTTAGAGGAGCCAGACAGCTTCGTGACCCATTTACCATTGTCAGAGACGGTTGATACCCCCATCGCAATCGCAGACTCGCCCTGATAGGTTCCCCCCGCCATGCTGAACATGCTGGCGCCTGGCGAATAAGGCTGTGGCAAGCTCGCCATGGCCATCGCGCCGGCGATTCCCGCGCTCAGCTTGTCGTCCTGATCGGCAATCATCTCTTTCAGTTCGCCAAACTTGTTATTGGTATAGGTGTAAGAATCGCCCATGCTCTGTTTCAACTGACCCACGTTGACGGCATCGGTGGCTGCGGTACCGGCTGCCACGTGAGTGATCTGACGCTCGCCGCCCGCGTATCCCATGGAAACGCTGTTATCACGATCGGTAACGGAGTTTGTTCCTAGCGCCACGGCGTTGCTGTGGGTAGCCTTCGCGCTGTTACCCAGGGCCATGCTGTTTGTTGCGCCGGCCACCGCGCCTGCGCCGCCAGCGATGGAATTTTGGCCCGTCGGTTTCGGCTTCGGCAGGTTACTGGTATTATTCACCTGGAACATGCCGTCCTTGCCCTCGGCAATGTTGGTCACGTTCAGGCTGACTTCATCCAGCTGCTGCTTATTTACGGCATCGCTGGCATTGACGCCCGCCGCAACGTTAGTAATGGTGGTACCGCCGGTTTTAGTGGATTGATCGTAGGTATCGCCCGCCAGCGCTATTTTGCTGTAATCAATGGATCCATCGCCGTTTACCACATATTTCACCACGGAGTTATCCAGACCGGAGAAATTGGTGTTGATGGCTTCGATCGCCTGATTTGTGGCATACAGCTGCGAGCCGTTCACGGCATCCGTGCTGGTGGCGCTGATACGGCCCGCTGCAACGTTGGTGATGGTGCGTTCGTTATCCAGGCTGCCTACGCTGACGGTGCCAGTCGGCGTTGTGCCGGCAAATTGATAGTCGTTGCCGCGAATGGTTACGCCCTGAGTACCCACGGCACGCTCCGTGGTGGCCCCTGCGCCCAGCGCCACGTCACCCTTATTGTTAGCGACCGCGCCAGCGCCAATGGCAACGCTGTTTTCGCCGGTTGACGTGGCCGCGTTACCCATGGCAATCGAACTTTCGCCCACCGATTTTGCAGCCGGGCCTACCGCAATGGAGTCGGTGCCGGTGGCAATGGAATCTGCTTTGGTGGAGTTAGCGTGGAAATACTTCACCCCGTTGTTATACATATCGCTGGTGGCGTCTCTGAGTTGCTGTACGTTTACCGCATCGCTGTCATTCACCCCGTAAGCGACGTTAGTGAGGGTGGTACCGCCCGCTTTCGTCGTGCTGTTATAGGTGGTGCCGCCCATGGACACGCGGTTGTAGTTGATGGTGCCGTCCGGATTGGTGTCGTATTTGACCGCCAGATCGCTGAGATCGGAAATATCACCAGATATCCCTTCAATAGCCTGGTTGGTGGCATACAGCTGAGAGCCATTCACCGCATCGGTGCTGGTGGCGCTGAGGCGTCCGGCAGCGAGATTGGTGAGAGTACGCTCCTTGCCTACGCTGCCGATACTGACGGTGCTTGCAGGAGCGGCGCCCGCGAAGGTATAAGCCGTGCCGCGCAGGGTCGTGCCGGTGGTCGCAACGGCCGCAGCGGTGAGTGAGTCAGAGCCCAGCGCCACGTCTTTAGCATTGTTGGCTTTGGCGTTATAGCCGAGGGCAAGGCTGTTTTCGCCTGTGGCGGTGGCGTTATAGCCGACGGCGGAACTGCCTTTACCTTTCGCGTAGGCATCGGCCTGGGTCAGTCCTTTCTCGTTGGTCCGCGCATAGCGGATACCTTTGCCGTTCAGGTCGGTGTAGGTCGTGCTGGTGTCGCCGGCGATGTTGTTAACGATGTTCGTGACGTCTGCCACGTCGGCGTTGGTCTCGTTAAGCTGAGACATATTCACCGCATCGCTGTCATTCACCCCCCGGGCAACGTTAGTGATGGTGGTGCCGCCACTGTTGTCGGTACTGTCATACGCATCGCCGTTAAGGGTAATGCTATCGTAATTAACCGTGCTGTCCTGGTTCAGGTCGTATTTAACCGCGACATTGGCGAGGGCTTCTGTCGCTTGTGTGGCGGCAAAAAGCTGCGAGCCGTTGATCGCATCGGTACTGGTTTTGCTAATACGGCCTGCGGCCAGGTTGGTCAGTGTCCGTTCAGCATCTTTTTTACCGATACTAACGGTGCTGAGCGGCGCCGTGCCCGCGAATGCGTAGGTTTTGCCATCGATAGTGATATCTTGCGTCCCTACGGCCGCTGCGGTCAGAGAGTTGGACCCCAGGGCTACGCTGTTATCATCTGCGGAGGTCGCGTTGGTACCAAAGGCCAGGGAAGACATCCCCTGAGCTTTGGCGTTTGAGCCCATCGCGATAGCATCGTTTTTCGTGGCGGAAGAGTTGTAGCCAAACGACAGTGCTCTATCTCCCTGTGCTTTGGCCTGGGTCCCCAGTGCAACGGTGTCCGCTTTGGTTGCCTGAGCTTTATAGCCTACGGCGAAACTTTGCTTGTCGCTGGAACTGGCGTGGCTGCCAATGGCCAGCGAGCTTTCACCAGACGCAGTTGCGCTGTTGCCAATCGCCTGGGCATCCACACCGGTTGCGGTAGAGTCACTGCCAATTGCGAGAGAGTTATTACCCGAGGAGGTTGAATCACTCCCTATGGATAACGACTCTACACCGTATGCCCGGCTACCGATGCCCAGCGCCATGCTGGATTTTGCCGTAGCTTCGGCATGGTTACCCACCGCCAGGGCCTGTCCACCATAGGCGGTTGACCAGTTACCCAGCGAAATATTTTCTCCTTCGAGATCATTACTGTTCTGCGTGCCGGTATAGGTGCCGGAAGTGGAGCTGTAGCCGATGGCGATATCGCCGCTACGGTTAGCGTGCGCGCCAGCACCAAAGGCGACCGCGTTTTGTCCGTCTGCTTCAGAGGCTAAGCCGATCGCCGTCGCCCCGCCGCTTTTGTTTGCCGTAGCATAGGCGCCAATTGCCACACTGCCGCCGGGTGTCTGCGAGGTGCTGGTATCTGCGTCAGCGTGATCGCCAAGCGCGATACCGCCCATAGCCGCTTTAGCGCTTTCGCCAACTGCGACGTTAGACAGCTCCTGCTGGTTAACATTGGTATTGCCTGTGGTGATGGTATTCGCGTCCAGAGTGGTGGTATCGCCGGTCTCTGCGTTGGTACCAATCGTCACCGAGTCGGGGTCAGTACTGGTGGTGACGGGATCATCAGCGTATGCGCTGGTACTTACTAGCGACGAAAGGGTCAACGCGCCGATAAGGCTAACGGCAGTTGCACTTAAGCCCGTGCGCCCGGATTTACCTTTTCCATTCGCTTTTGCAAATTCGCTCACGGCAACCCAGGTACGTAATGCTGGGTTCCAGATCAATCGATATATTTTATTCATTATGGCTCCTGCCAATTAAATGAAATCTGAAATTTTGTTATTGAAATAGTGAATTAAGTGAATGCTTCACATCCTGAGAAGCGGTCGCCGCTCGGGTGTATTGCTGGGCGTAGCTAAGTGATATTGCATAAAGAGACCGCGGGTGTGACCACGATCGAAAAAAGTGTCTTGCTGATGCCGATCTGCAAGAGAAAAATTCAGTGAGATATATGAGTTTTTCAACGCGCCATCCATGGGATATGCTCCAACATCCTGTCAGAAAATCTTTAAATAATAAGTTCCAGAGTAAATTAATATTCATTGTTTCATTCGCACAATGAATATTAATTTCTCATTTGATTGCGTTGCTCAGGTAAGCGCTGATTTTAAAAATGCGCTCTCATCTTAAAATATTACTATTGATGGAGGCTGATGAAGGTGCTGGCACGACGTTGTTTAACCGCGGATACTGTCAGCTGACTGTTCTCAGTTTCCTTATAATAGAGTGTCAGGATATTGTCATGTTTAATGATGTATCCTTTTCTTTTTTCATACTCAATCAAGTTTTCCGGCAAGTGAAGCAAAGCAAGCTTCTGTTTCAACGTCGTAAAGACCTGCCATAGCCGTGTCCCAGATGAACTGAGGTTGTTCTCGTCCCATACTTTTATCAATACCTCTTCTTTGGTGATATACCTTTTTTGTGCATGGATTAAGAGATAGGAAAGCAGAGACATCATGGTGTCATTCAAATAAAGAATACCTAACGACAACTCATTGTTTTTATCAACGCTATCTATTCTGAAAATACAACCTTTCTTGATATCTATATGGATGACATTATCAATTAAAAAAGCATATGGCTGATAAATCATATCACCACTTTGTCCTGTAATTATAACCAGTCCACTCAGCAATAAAAAAAGCAGTCGGAATTATAGGTTTGGTGTGCGTAATTTCAAGACGCGATTGCACTGACGTTGCTTGCCGGGTTTTGTCTGTTAGTTACATTTTGACGGAATGAAATGTCTGTATTTAATCAATATGTGGTTTTTTATTTCGGTTAAAGTTGCTGGGTTATTTTTTTATACGCCTCATGTCTCTTCCTTGACCATTAGCTAAAAGCACTAAAAATAAGACTTTATTGGAATATAAAACTAAATGTTATCGGTAGGGTTGTATTCTTATTTATTGTTAGATCAACCTGCGGTTGTGAATACCGTGCTAAAACTTATTCTTTACTATTTATATATTATTCTGGCAAATGCTCTTTACCGTCGTGCCACACGCGGTATTTTATTGCTTCTCCTTCTTTCGCTATTTTCCGGCGCGCTATGCGCCGGGTTTCATACACAATACATTCTCGTTACGCATGCCGTGCCGAGGCCAATAGCGCCCCCACCAGCACGAACAGTGAACCGAAGACTTTGTTCAGGGCCTTCATCTGTTTTGGCCCTTTAATCCACGCGGCAATCCGCTGCGCCAGGGTCGCGTAACCAATCATCACAATGACATCGACGATAATAGTGGTAGCACCGAGCACCACATACTGCATTACCTGAGGTTGATGAGGAACGATGAATTGCGGAAAGAGGGCGGCGAGAAACACAATGCTCTTCGGGTTGGTCAGGTTTACAAACACCGCGCGTTTAAACAGGCGGCTACGATTCTGGCTCACCGCCAGCGTGTTTAAGTCCAGCGAACCGGCTGCGCGCCACTGCTGAATACCCAGCCAGATCAGATAGGCGGCACCTGCCCACTTCAACACTTCAAATGCCAGTACCGAGCGGGAGAAAAGCGTACCCAGACCAATCCCGACCAGCACAATATGAATACCCAGCCCGGTCTGCAAACCGGCAATGGACGCCGCGGCACCGCGATAGCCATGGCTGATAGAGGTCGTCATGGTATTAATCGCGCCAGAACCCGGTGAAAGGCTGAGGATGATAGAAGTGAGCAGGTAGGCGAACCACCATTCGAAGGTCATTTGAAACTCCCGGAACGTCTGTTTTTATGCCACAATACGCTAATGTCGGCTCGTTTTGTGAGCTGCTGCGAAAAAACGATATTCCTTGGCTTACGGGGGTGGAAACCCGATGTTTCAGCAGAAAAAGGACTGGGAAACTCGAGAAAACACTTTTGCTGCTTTCTCCATGGGGCCGCTGACCGATTTCTGGCGTCAGCGTGAGGAAGATGAGTTTACGGGTGTGAATGAGATTCCCGTGCGCTTTGTGCGTTTTCGGGATGAGAAAAACGATCGCGTTATCGTTGTCTGTCCAGGCCGTATCGAAAGCTACGTAAAATATGCTGAGCTGGCCTATGACCTGTTCCACATGGGTTTTGATGTTTTAATTATCGACCATCGTGGGCAAGGGCTGTCGGGTCGTATGCTGTCCGATACGCATCGTGGGCATGTTGATCACTTCAGCGATTATGTTGAGGATCTGGCCGCGTTCTGGACTCAGGAGGTCCTGCCCGGCCCGTGGCGCAAGCGTTATATCCTTGCTCACTCCATGGGCGGTGCCATTTCAACGCTCTTTTTACAACGCCATGTGCATCAGTGCGATGCCATTGCGCTCACGGCACCGATGTTTGGCATCATCATACGTTTACCCGACTGGATGGTGCGCCACATTCTCGACTGGGCTGAGGGCCATCAGCGCATTCGTGAGGGCTATGCCATAGGCACCGGGCGCTGGCGTGCGCTGCCCTTTGCCATTAACGTCTTGACCCATAGTCGCCAGCGTTATCGCCGGAATTTACGCTTTTATGCCGACGAGCCGCGTTTACGCGTCGGCGGCCCCACCTGGCACTGGGTGCGGGAAGGCATTCTGGCCGGTGAGCAGGTGCTGGCCGGGGTCGCAGATGATGCGACTCCAACACTCCTGATTCAGGCGGAAGAGGAGCGTGTGGTCGATAACCGCATGCACGACCGCTTTTGTGAATTGCGTGCCGCCGCCGGTCACCCTTGTGAAGGGGGTAAGCCGATGGTCATAAAAGGCGCGTACCATGAGATCCTTTTCGAAAAGGACGATATGCGCTCAGTTGCGCTCAACGCCATCGTCGGTTTTTTCGACCGGCATAATTGATATTCACCAGAGGTTAAATTTTCTTATGTACCAGGTTGTTGCGTCTGATCTCGACGGCACGCTGCTCTCACCCGACCACACCTTATCGCCTTACGCGAAAGAGACCCTAAAACTCCTGACCGCGCGTGGCGTGAACTTTGTCTTCGCGACCGGTCGCCACCATGTAGATGTGGGGCAGATCCGCGATAACCTCGACATCAAAGCCTATATGATCACCTCCAACGGTGCGCGTGTTCACGATACCGATGGTAATTTGATCTTCACCCACAACCTGGATCGCGACATTGCCGTCGATCTCTTTGGCATGATGTATAACAACCCGGATATCATCACTAACGTCTATCGCGATGATGAGTGGTTTATGAACCGCCATCGCCCGGACGAGATGCGTTTCTTCAAAGAGGCGGTGTTTAACTACTCCCTCTATGAGCCTGGTCTACTGGAGCCAGAAGGGATTAGCAAAGTCTTCTTCACCTGTGACACCCACGAGGCGCTGCTGCCGCTTGAGCAGGCCATCAACGCGCGCTGGGGCGATCGCGTCAACGTTAGCTTCTCCACGCTGACCTGCCTGGAAGTCATGGCCGGTGGCGTCTCAAAAGGTCATGCCCTGGAAGCGGTCGCCAAACGTCTGGGTTTTGAGCTGAAAGATTGCATCGCCTTTGGCGATGGCATGAACGACGCCGAAATGCTCTCCATGGCGGGGAAGGGCTGCATTATGGACAACGCGCATCAGCGCCTTAAAGATCTGCATCCAGAGCTGGAAGTGATTGGCACCAATGGTGATAACGCCGTGCCGAAATACCTGCGCAAACTGTTTCTTGAATAATCTTCATTTGGTTGTTTATTGCTCAGTTGTCAACTAAAGAGTTCGCTACAATGCCTGTCCTTCTTTCTGAGAGACAAGCATTGTGGCGCTACTCATCATCACCACTATTCTGTGGGCCTTCTCGTTTAGCCTGATCGGCGAATATCTTGCCGGGTCAGTTGACAGCTATTTCTCTGTGCTGATGCGCGTTGGACTGGCTGCGCTAGTGTTCCTGCCGTTTCTGCGCACTCGCGGACAGTCGCTGCAAACCCTTCTGCTGTACATGCTGGTGGGGGCGATGCAGCTTGGCATCATGTACCTCTTTAGCTTTCGGGCCTATATCTACCTGTCGGTGTCGGAGTTTCTGCTCTTTACGGTGCTAACGCCGCTCTATATCACGCTGATTTACGATCTGCTCAGTAAACGCCGTCTGCGCTGGGGCTACCTGCTCAGCGCGGCGCTGGCGGTAGTGGGCGCGGCGATCATCCGCTACGACAAAGTGAGCGATCATTTCTGGACCGGACTGATGTTCGTTCAGCTGGCAAATATTAGCTTTGCCATCGGTATGGTGGGTTATAAACGGCTGATGGAAACGCGTCCGATGCCCCAGCACAATGCGTTTGCCTGGTTTTATATGGGCGCGGCGATTGTGGCGGTGGCGGCGTGGTTTATGTTGGGAAATCCGCAAAAACTGCCAACGACCTCCCTACAGTGGGGTGTGCTGGTCTGGCTGGGTGTGGTGGCCTCCGGTTTGGGTTACTTCATGTGGAACTATGGGGCAACTCAGGTCGACGCCGGGACGCTGGGCATTATGAACAACGTGCATGTGCCCGCAGGGCTGCTGGTGAATCTGGCCATCTGGCAGGAACAACCCCACTGGCCGAGCTTCGTTATTGGGGGAACAGTGATCCTGGCTTCGCTGTGGGTACATCGGCGTTGGGTCGCTCCGCGCTCCGTACAAACGGAAGATGGTCGCACGCGTGGTTCCGCGCTGAGCGAATAAACGCCTCCGTTACCGGCTGACGCTGCTCGCCATCGCGCACGGCAGAGTACAGCCGGCTCCACAGCCCATCGCCCAGGGTTTTGGTCACCACCAGACCCTGGCGTTCAAAACTCTCCACTACCCAGTGCGGCAGCGCGGCGATCCCCATGCTGGCCGCCACCATCTGAATCAACAACAGAGTGTTATCCACACTTTTCAGCTGCGGGCTAATGCCCGCGGGCTGCAGGAAGTGACGCCAGATATCCAGGCGACTGCGCTGCACCGGATAGATCAACAGGGTTTCCGTCGCCAGATCTTCCGGGGTAATGCGCGTTTTGCTGGCCAGAGGGTGATCCGGCGCCAGCACCAGACGCACTTCAAAATCAAACATCGGCGAATAGTGCAAACCGCTGCGCGGCAGAATGTCTGAGGTCATCACCAGATCCAGCTCGCCCTGCTGGAGCGAGGGCTGCGGGTCAAAGGTCACGCCAGATTTAAAGTCCATCTCAACCTGCGGCCACTTCTGGCGGAAGTTCTCAAGTGCGGGCGTCAACCACTGAATACAGCTATGGCACTCAATGGCGATACGCAATTTGGTCTGCTGCGGCTCGTTACAGGCTTGCAGGGCGCTGGCAATTTGCGGCAGTACCTGATTGGCCAGCTGGAGCAAAATCTCCCCCTGCGGAGTAAAGCGCAGAGGCTGGCTCTTGCGCACAAACAGACGAAAGCCAAGGCGTTGTTCCAGATCGCTGAACTGGTGAGAAAGGGCGGACTGGGTCTGGTGCAGCGTGGCCGCCGCCGCTGCCAGGGAGCCGCAGTTCCGCAACGCCTGGAGCGTTTTCAGGTGTTTAATCTCAATCATGAAAGTCCTTCACTTCGCCGTGAATATTTTGCGCTTGAGGAATATACACTACCTGCCAATTATAGATGTGTAAACATCTGGACGTCTAAATAACGAATTTCATAAGGGGCATACCATGACTATCCGCAATCACACACTCGGTTTCCCTCGCGTTGGCCTGCGCCGCGAATTGAAAAAAGCACAAGAGCGCTACTGGGCGGGCAATGCCACCCGTGAGGAGCTTCTGGCGGTCGGACGCGAGCTGCGCGCACGTCACTGGGAGCAGCAAAAACAGGCAGGCATCGATCTGCTGCCGGTAGGGGATTTTGCCTGGTACGACCATGTTCTGACCACCAGCCTGCTGCTTGGTAACGTGCCGGCTCGTCATCAGAACAAAGATGGATCGGTAGATATCGATACCCTGTTCCGTATTGGCCGTGGCCGTGCGCCGACGGGGGAGCCAGCGGCTGCGGCGGAAATGACCAAGTGGTTTAACACCAACTATCACTATATGGTGCCGGAATTTGTCAAAGGCCAGCAGTTCAAGCTGACCTGGACCCAGCTTCTGGAGGAAGTGGACGAAGCGCTGGCGCTGGGCCACCACGTCAAACCGGTGCTGCTGGGCCCGCTCACTTACCTGTGGCTGGGTAAAGTGAAGGGTGAGCAATTTGATCGACTGAGCCTGCTGAACGAGATCCTGCCGGTCTACAAACAGGTGCTTATTGAACTGGGCAAACGCGGCATTCAGTGGGTACAGATCGACGAACCGGCGCTGGTGCTTGAGCTACCGCAGGCGTGGCTGGATGCTTACAAACCGGCGTATGAAACGCTAACGGGCCAGGTGAAGTTGCTGCTGACCACCTATTTCGAAGGCGTCACACCGAACCTCGACACTATTACTGCGCTGCCAGTGCAGGGGCTACACGTCGATCTGGTTCACGGCAAAGATGATGTCGCTGAACTGCACCAGCGCCTGCCCGCGGAGTGGCTGCTCTCTGCCGGTCTGGTGAACGGACGTAACGTCTGGCGCGCCGATCTCACGGAGAAATATGGTCAAATTAACGATATCGCAGGCCTGCGTGAACTGTGGGTAGCTTCCTCCTGCTCCCTGCTGCACAGCCCCATCGATCTCAGCGTGGAAACCCGTCTGGACCCAGAGGTGAAAAGCTGGTTTGCCTTCGCCCTGCAAAAGTGTGAAGAGCTGGCCTTACTACGCGATGCACTGAACAGCGGTGATACGGCAGCGATAATCGAGTGGAGCGCCCCAATTCAGGCGCGTCGTCACTCGGCGCGCGTGCACAATCCGGCGGTAGAACAACGTCTGGCCGCCATTACCTCCCAGGATAGCCAGCGTCAGAGCCCTTATGCGGTACGTGCTGAAGCGCAGCGCGCCCGCTTCAGGCTGCCTGCGTGGCCAACCACTACCATCGGCTCCTTCCCGCAAACCACGGAGATTCGCGGCCTGCGGCTGGACTTCAAAAAGGGGAATCTTGATGCCGCCCATTATCGCACCGGCATCGCTGAGCACATCAAACAGGCTATTGTGGAGCAGGAGCGCTTAGGCCTGGACGTGCTGGTACACGGTGAGGCTGAACGTAACGATATGGTGGAATACTTTGGCGAGCACCTGGATGGCTTTGTCTTTACCCAGAATGGCTGGGTACAGAGCTACGGCTCCCGATGCGTAAAACCGCCAGTGGTGATTGGCGACATCAGCCGTCCGGCGGCGATCACCGTCGAGTGGGCAAAATATGCACAGTCGCTGACCGACAAACCGGTGAAAGGCATGCTCACCGGCCCGGTGACTATTCTCTGCTGGTCCTTCCCCCGTGAAGACGTCAGCCGTGAAACCATCGCGAAGCAAATCGCGCTGGCGCTGCGGGATGAAGTGGCGGATCTGGAAGCGGCGGGCATTGGCATCATCCAGATTGACGAACCGGCGCTGCGTGAAGGTCTGCCGCTGCGCCGCAGCGACTGGGATGCTTACCTCAAGTGGGGCGTGGACGCTTTTCGCATCAACGCCGCCGTGGCCAGGGATGACACGCAGATCCACACCCATATGTGCTACTGCGAATTTAACGACATCATGGATGCCATTGCCGCGCTGGATGCTGATGTGATCACCATCGAGACCTCGCGTTCGGATATGGAGCTGCTGGAGTCGTTCGAGGAATTTGACTACCCGAACGAAATCGGGCCTGGCGTTTATGATATTCACTCGCCAAACGTGCCGAGCGTAGAGTGGATTGAGGCCCTGCTGCAGAAGGCGGCACAGCGTATTCCGGCCGCACGCCTGTGGGTAAACCCGGACTGTGGCCTGAAAACCCGCGGCTGGCCGGAGACCCGTGCCGCACTGGCGAACATGGTAGAAGCCGCGCGCAACTTACGTCAGGCGTAAGCAAAAATTGGGATGGGCTATGCCTGCCCATCCATCAGTCGGCTGATATGAATGCTTAACCACGTCAGCTCATCTTTCGGTAAGGTGAGCTGATGCTTCTCCTGCACATAATCCCGAATCACCCATGCGACGGTCATGGCGTCCGGGCGATGACGCATCAGTTCCTGATAAAAATCTTCCGTCTCGCTAAAGACAATTTTTCCTGCCAGCACGCGTTCGGCAAAATAGCGCAGATGGGTAATAAAGCGCATATAGTTCACCGATCCGGTATCAATGGCGTTTCTTAACTTATAGCGCACGATCTCCGCGATGCGATTGACTAACTCCACCTGTTGATGGGCATGGCTATCGTCGCTCTGGCTGCTGGCGTTAATGAGGTGAAAAGCGATATTCACGGCTTCATCTTCCGGCAGGGAAACGTCAAATAGCGCGCTGACCCGCTCCCGCGCCTGCACCCCAACGCTGTACTCTTGCGGATAGTAGCGCTTCACCTCCCAGCTCAGTTTATTGAGGATGACCTGGCCGCTGCGGCTGCGCTCCACGGCAAAATGGAGGTGTTCGGCAAGGGTAAAGAGCAGGACGGAGTTCAGCTTATCGCCGCATAGACCGCGAGCGAGGAGCAGGATCTCGTGGCTGAGTTCAAAGAATGCCGCAGGAATCGTATCGGTCAGCGATAAAAAATGGCGAGACTTAAGGTCGTTTAACGGCAGGAACACTTTCTCGACCTGATTCAGGTCGATCGGTGTACCCGGTTTTGCGCCAAAACCGATCCCTTTGCCGAACAGGATCATCTCACGCTGGTCATGATCGACCAGCAGCATGCTGTTATTAAGCGATTTTTTTATCGTAATCACGGTCATTTCCTGCGGCCGCGCCGCTTAGCCCATATCCGCGCCATTGCTGGCAATCACTTTCTGGTACCACCAGAAGGAGTCCTTTTTCAGGCGCTTGAGGGTGCCTTTGCCTTCATCATCCTGGTCGACATAGATAAAGCCATAGCGCTTGGACATTTGTGACGTCCCTGCGCTGATAATGTCAATGCAGCCCCAGGTGGTGAATCCCATCACATCCACCCCTTCATTAATAGCTGCCAAAGTTTGCGCGAAGTGGGCACGGAAATAGTCGATACGGTAGCTATCGTGAATCTTCCCATCTTCCACAACGTCTTTGGCACCTAACCCATTTTCGACGATAAAAAGCGGCTTCTGATAACGGTCATAGAGTTCAAGCAGCGAGATTTTTAGCCCTACCGGATCGATCTGCCAGCCCCATTCAGAGGCAGGAAGGTAGGGGTTTTTCACGCCGAGGACGGTATTGCCAGGGATGCGTTCTACATCAGGCTGAGTGGATTCTGTCAGCGACATGTAGTAGCTAAATGAGACAAAGTCGACGGTATTCTCTTTTAAAATGCGTTGATCGTCGGCCAGCATCTCAATTTGAATATCGCGGCGGGCCAGCTCGCGCAGGATCAGCGGCGGATACTCGCCGAACACCTGCACATCGGCATAGAAGTAGTTCTCAAGGTTTTTCTTCAGCGTTGCTTCCACATCTTCTGGACGGCAGCTGTGTGGGTAGGTGGTGAGCTTGGTCAGCATACAGCCCACCTGGCTGCCCGGAATGATGTCATGGCAGTCGCGGGTGACCAGCGCTGAGGCGACGAACTGGTGGTGCAGCCCCTGGTAGATATCCTGCTTCGCTTTGCCCGGGGCGCTTTTTTCCTCGCGAATACCGGCGGTGGTAAAGGGGTGGCGGTGAATACTGTCGATCTCATTAAAGGTAAGCCAGTAACGCACCAGATCTTTATAGCGCTCGAAACAGACTTTGCTGAAGCGCACAAAGGCATCCACCACGTTGCGATGGACCCAGCCGTTATACTTTTCACTGAGCGCCAGCGGCATCTCATAGTGGGAGAGCGTCACCAGCGGTTCGATATTATGGCGACGCAGTTCGCGGAACATCTCTTCATAAAACCGCAGGCCCGCCTCGTTTGGTGCGGCGTCTTCACCATTGGGAAAAATGCGTGACCAGGCAATCGATACGCGCAGCACGGTAAAACCCATCTCAGCGAATAGCGCAATGTCGTCTTTATAGTGGTGATAGAAATCGATGCCGCGACGTTTGGGGTACAACGCATCGTTCTTACCTTCAAACGCATCGCGGATGTTCTCATCCGTGAGCGCCATATGGCCATCGTAATCCTTTAATGACAGGTTCGGTTTCCAGGTGATGGCATCAGCCACTGACGGCCCTTTGCCGTCAACGTTCCATGCCCCTTCAGCCTGATTGGCAGCGATGGCACCGCCCCATAAAAAACCTTGCGGAAACGGGAGGGATTTCTCCATTACACGGACTCCTTAAGCGTCATGATGATGTGAGGATTGTGATTTTTATCGTCGTTACTGCCTGGTGTCAGCGAAAAGCGTTCGCCGTTTGTTACGACCATCATCACCACCGGATCGAGCCCGGCGGCGGTGATGGTGTCGAGAGAAAATTCAATCAGGGTTTCGCCGCGCTTCACCTGCTGGCCTTCTTTCACCTGTGGCGAGAAGCCCTCGCCCTGAAGTTTGATGGTGTCGATACCGATGTGAAAAATTAACTCTACGCCCGCATCGGTGAGCAGACTCAGCGCATGGCCACTCTCAAATATATTGACTACGGTGCCGTCTGCCGGGGCGCGCAGCACCCCCTGGGAGGGAACGATGGCGATGCCATCCCCCATAATTTTGCGTGCGAAAACATCGTCATTAACATTCTCCAGCGGAATGATTTGCCCCTCTACCGGGCGGGTGAAGGTCAGCTCATCCGTTTTTTCCGCCGCTTTATCACGCCACAACAGCAGGGCGCTGATAAAGGCGATAGCAAAAGAGAGCCCGGCGCCAGCAAACGCCCAGACGATGTTCGTTGGGTTATCGGGCGAGACAAACATGGAGATGCTGGCAAGGCCAGGGCCGACCAGGGCAAAGGCTTCGATCGCCATCCAGCCGATAAAGGCGCCGCCAACCACGCTGCCTAAAATCACGCTATAGAGCGCTTTTTTGTTCAGGAGCGTCACGCCGTAAAGCGCCGGCTCGGTAATGCCAAACAGCGCAGAGATCCCAGCGGAGAAGGCGGTGGACTTTAATACTTTGTCTTTGCTTTTCAGGGCGATGGCGAGGCAGGCGCCCGATTCGGCAATATTGTGCGCCAGCGACGCAGGCAGATAGAGCATTTCGCGACCAAACTGGCTCATCGACGCGACGGCATAAGGAAGCATCGGTTTGTGCATGCCGGCGGCAACCATAAAGGGGAGGGCAGCGGCAAGCAGGCCGGTGGCCACAAAGCCCAGCTTGCCATACAGCCACAGAATCACCGTTGCCAGCCCGGCGCCCAGCTCGTAACCCAGCGGTCCCAGAATGAGCAGCGTGACGGGTACCGTCACCAGCAGCGACAGCATTGGCGACAGGAAGATGCGCAGCGCTCCTGGCGAATAGCGGTTAAACAGTTTTTCAGTCTGGGCGTAAAACAGCACGCAGAGAATCGCCGGGAAGACCTGCGATGCGTAAGCCACGTTGCGCAGATCAAACGACATAAACGCCGTGCCCTCTGCCAGCTGTTTGGTCATGGCCGGTAAGAGCATGACGGAAACTGCCGAAACCGCGACCAGAACGTTAACTTTTAACTTCATGGCGGTGGTGATCGCCACCAGAATCGGCAAGAACCAGAGCGGTGCTGAGCCGATGTTATCCAGCACTTTATAGGTGTCGCTATCCCGGCTCAGCCAGCCCAGTACATCCAGCAGCAACAGCAACGATTTCAGCACGCCACCGCCTGCGATGGCAGGCACCAGCGGCTGAAAAACGCTGATCACAAAATCCACCGCCTGAGCGCTACGGCTGGCTTTGGTACTGACAGATTGCGTGGACTGAGCCTGCGGCTCGCCCGCAAGTGAACGCACCGCCTCGTAGACCTGCACTACCTCATGGCCGATGATCACCTGGCATTGCACGTTAATACGCACGCCGAGTACGCCGTCAATCTTTGCCAGCGCAGCCTCGTTGACTTTGCCATTGTCGTAGAGGCTCAGACGCAAGCGAGTCGAGCAGTGTTCGATATGTTCGATATTTTCAGCACCGCCCACCTGGGTGATGATGTCCAGCGCAGTCTGCAAGTGATTCATGTCTGGCCCCTGTCTCCAGAGCAAAAAAAAAGACCTGAAGCCCATCTCCCCCGAAAGGGAGATGGGCTTCAGGTCTTGCCTACGGATCGTAGTTACACGCCTGTGCTGTTTATATCGTCCAGATTGTGTTTAAAAGTCAAACACCCGGCAGAACGGAGGGTGCGAATTGTGAGCCGCTTAACTTTTTTTCGCCCCGTACTGGCGGAACCAGCCCAGCATTCTCTGCCAGCCATCTTTGGCTGACTCTTCATGATAGCTCGGGCGGTAGTCGGCATTAAACGCATGGCCAGCCTCAGGATATACCACGATCTCCGCCTTCGCGTTGGCAGCGCGCAGCGCCTGGCGCATGGTCTCGACGGTATCCTGGGGAATGCCCGTATCTTCCGCGCCATACAGCCCCAGCACGGGGGCATTGAGATCGGTGGCGATATCAACCGGATGTTTGGGTGAGTTAAGGGTCTTTTCACCGACCAGCTTGCCGTACCATGCCACCGCCGCCTTCAGCTGCGGGTTATGGGCTGCATAGAGCCAGCTAATGCGACCGCCCCAGCAGAAACCGGTCATCAGCAGGCGATGCGGATCGCCGCCGTTGCGGGCTGCCCAGTTTGCCACGTGATCGAGGTCGGCCAGGACCTGCGCATCCGGCACTTTTGTCACCAGGTTGCTGAACAGGGTCGGGATGTCGCTGTACTCATTGGGATCGCCCTGACGGAAATAGAGCTCAGGAGCCACGGCCAGGTAGCCCTCCAGCGCCAGACGGCGGCAGATATCGCGGATATGTTCATGCACGCCAAAGATTTCCTGTACCACAATCACGATCGGCAGGGCGCCTTCGGCATCTTTTGGGCGGGCATGATAGGCAGGCATATTCTCGCCCTGCGTCGGAATAGATGTCTCACCGGCGGTAATCGCCTGTTCCGGGGTGGAGACAACCGTTGCGGCCTGCGGGCCAGCGGCAGGGGCAAAAGCAGATTTTTCAGTCATGGCATTCTCCGTACCAATTGGTGCATATAAATATAGACTGCAGGTCATTATTCCACAGTGCCCGAAAGCGGCTATCTTTTGTGCTGCAAGGGCTGATATAACTTGTAAATGTGATGTTGATCACTATTTTATGGAAATAGCATGCAATCATTTTCATTCAAGGTGAGGTGCGTCACGTAAATCGTCCTTCTGCTTCTGTAGAGTACCTTTTTACTTCTGCTGACAATCCGACCCACAGAGGAGTCACTTATGTCCAAGTCTGATGTTTTTCATCTCGGCCTCACCAAAAACGATTTACAAGGGGCTACGCTTGCTATCGTCCCTGGCGATCCGGAGCGTGTGGAAAAGATCGCCGCGCTGATGGATAAGCCGGTTAAGCTGGCATCGCATCGCGAATTCACCACCTGGCGTGCAGAGCTGGACGGCAAAGCGGTTATTGTCTGCTCTACCGGTATCGGCGGCCCTTCTACGTCAATTGCTGTTGAAGAGCTGGCGCAGCTGGGGATTCGTACCTTCCTGCGTATTGGCACCACCGGCGCTATTCAGCCGCATATCAACGTGGGTGACGTCCTGGTGACCACCGCATCCGTGCGTCTGGACGGAGCAAGTCTGCACTTTGCCCCAATGGAATTCCCGGCAGTGGCTGATTTCGAATGCACCACTGCGCTGGTTGAAGCGGCGAAATCTGTGGGCGCAACCACGCACGTGGGCGTGACCGCCTCTTCCGATACCTTCTACCCAGGCCAGGAGCGTTACGATACCTTCTCCGGCCGTGTGGTGAACCGCTTCAAAGGGTCGATGGAAGAGTGGCAGTCCATGGGCGTAATGAACTACGAAATGGAGTCGGCAACGCTGCTGACCATGTGCGCAAGCCAGGGTCTGCGTGCCGGTATGGTGGCGGGCGTTATCGTAAACCGCACTCAGCAAGAGATCCCGAACGCCGAAACCATGAAACAGACCGAGAGCCATGCGGTGAAAATCGTGGTTGAAGCAGCGCGTCGCCTGATCTAACGCCGTTTCCCTTCGACAAAGGCCGACCTGTTCGGCCTTTTTCTTTGCGTAATCCCTTGCAGAAAAGCCTTTCCAGGGTGGACGTTTATACAGCACAATTCTATTTTGTGCCGGTAATACCTTGATGCAGGGGGCGATGTGGATATCTCAGTCATTTTTTATGCCGTAGTGGCACTGGTGAGCGTAGCGATAGGCTGGCTGCTTGCCAGTTATCAACATGCCCAACAAAAAGCCGACCAGCTGGCGGAACGTGAAGAGATCGTTGCTGAATTAAGCGCAGTGAAACAGCAGGTTGCCCAAAGCGCACACTGGCGTGATGAGTGTGAGTTGCTTAATAACGAACTGCGTAATTTACGCGACATCAACACCTCGCTGGAGGCCGATCTCCGCGAAGTGACCACCCGCCTGGAATCGACCCAACTGCATGCAGAAGACAAAATCCGCCAGATGATGAACAGCGAGCAGCGCCTTAGCGAGCAGTTCGAAAACCTGGCCAACCGCATCTTCGAACAGAGCAATCGCCGTGCCGATGAGCAAAACCGTCAGAGCCTGAACGGCCTGCTTGCCCCCCTGCGTGAACAGCTGGATGGCTTTCGCCGCCAGGTGCAAGAGAGCTTTGGTCAGGAGTCTCGCGAGCGGCACACGCTGGCGCATGAAATTCGTAATCTTCAGCAGCTCAATGCCCAGATGGCTCAGGAGGCCGTAAACCTGACCCGGGCGCTGAAAGGCGATAATAAAACCCAGGGTAACTGGGGCGAAGTGGTGTTAACTCGCGTGCTGGAGGCATCGGGCCTGCGAGAGGGGCATGAGTATGAAACCCAGGTCAGTATCGAAACCGACACCCGCGCGCGTATGCAGCCCGACGTTATCGTGCGTTTGCCGCAGGGCAAAGACGTGGTTATTGATGCGAAAATGACGCTGGTGGCCTATGAGCGCTACTTCAACGCCGAAGATGAGTACACTCGCGAGTCGGCGCTCCAGGAGCATATCGCCTCGGTGCGAAACCATATTCGCCTGCTGGGTCGCAAAGATTATCAGCAGTTGCCTGGCCTGCGGTCGCTGGATTACGTCCTGATGTTTATCCCCGTCGAGCCGGCCTTCTTGCTGGCGCTCGACAGGCAGCCGGAACTGATCACCGAAGCATTAAAAAATAACATCATGCTGGTGAGCCCCACCACGCTGCTGGTGGCGCTGCGCACCATCGCCAATTTGTGGCGTTATGAACACCAAAGCCGCAATGCTCAGCAGATCGCCGATCGCGCCAGCAAGCTGTACGACAAGATGCGCCTGTTCGTGGATGATATGTCCTCCGTCGGGCAGAGTCTGGATCGCGCCCAGGATAACTATCATCAGGCCATGAAAAAACTTACCTCCGGGCGGGGTAACCTCCTTGCGCAGGCAGAGTCATTCCGTAGCCTTGGCGTAGAGGTAAAGCGCGAGATAAATCCGGATTTAGCAGAATATGCAACATCGCAGGACGAAGAGTATCGCCTGCGTGAGGCGAGCGACGCGCAAGTTTCAGCCAATAAAGACAATGAATTAACTGACCCTCACGTCACACAACACCCCCTGGAACGTTATTCTCAGGGTGGTTGAATCATAGGGCAAATGCGCCCAATCTGTTACACTTCTCGAACATTTGACTGATTAGCAGGCCCTGAGATGGTTGAAGATTCACAAGATACGACGCACTTTGGCTTTCAGACTGTAGCCAAAGCGCAAAAAGCTGACATGGTAGCCCATGTATTTCATTCCGTAGCGGCAAAGTACGATGTGATGAATGACCTGATGTCATTTGGTATTCATCGTCTGTGGAAGCGCTTCACTATTGATTGTAGCGGTGTGCGTCGCGGTCAGACCGTGCTGGATTTGGCTGGGGGCACTGGCGATCTGACGGCAAAGTTCTCGCGTCTTGTAGGCGAAACAGGCCGCGTGGTGCTGGCAGATATCAACGACTCGATGTTGAAAATGGGCCGCGAAAAGCTGCGCAACATCGGCGTGGTGGGCAACGTTGAATATGTTCAGGCCAACGCCGAAGCACTCCCGTTCCCTGACAATACCTTTGACTGTATTACCATCTCGTTTGGTCTGCGTAACGTGACCGACAAAGAGAAAGCGCTGCGCTCAATGTATCGGGTGCTGAAGCCGGGCGGCCGTCTGTTGGTGCTTGAGTTCTCTAAACCTATTATCGAACCTCTGAGTAAAGCGTACGACGCCTACTCCTTCCACATCCTGCCGCGCATTGGCGAGATGGTGGCGAACGATGCCGACAGCTATCGCTACCTGGCAGAGTCCATTCGTATGCACCCTAATCAGGATACCCTGAAGGCGATGATGCAGGACGCAGGTTTTGACAATGTTGATTACTTCAACATGACGGCGGGCGTGGTTGCTCTGCACCGCGGCTATAAGTTCTGAGTGGAGGTGGCCTATGCCTTTTAAACCCTTGATCTCCGCTGGCGTTGAAAATGTGCTTAATACGTTTCTCTATCGCTCACCTGCGCTGAAGACGGCGCGTCAGCGCCTGAACGGTAAAGTGTTGCGCGTAGTCGTAAAAGAGTTCTCAACGCCGTTGGTACTGGTCTTCAGCGAACGTCAGCTTGATGTGCTGGGGGAATGGGAAGGCGAGGCCGACTGCTCTGTCATTACCCATATGCGCGTACTGCCTAAATTGCGCGATCGTCAACAGCTTACGGCACTCATCCGTAGCGGTGAGCTGGAAGTTGAAGGCGATCTCCAGGTAGTACAAAACTTTGTCTCTTTAGCCGATCTGGCTGAGTTCGATCCGGCAGAGTTGCTGGCACCTTATACCGGCGATATCGCCGCAGAGGGGATCAGCAACGTTTTGCGCGGCGGACTCTCTTTTCTGAGCAAAGGTGTAAAACGCCAGCAGCGTTATGTTGCCGACGTTCTCACCGAAGAGTGGCGTATGGCCCCTGGCCCGCTTGAAATGGCGTGGTTCGCTGAAGAGACGGCTGCGGTGGATCGCACGATAGATGCACTGGCTAAACGGATTGAAAAACTGGAGGGCAAATGACGCCTGGTGAAATGCGGCGCCTCTACTTTATCATCCGCACCTTTTTGAGTTATGGGCTGGATGAGTTAATCCCTCGTATCCGACTTACACTGCCGCTGCGCTTTGGACGTCGTTTCCTCTTCTGGATGCCAAATCGGCATAAAGATCGCCAGCTTGGCGAACGTCTGCGCCTGGCATTACAGGAGCTTGGCCCGGTGTGGATCAAGTTCGGTCAGATGCTGTCAACCCGCCGCGACCTTTTCCCGCCGCAGATTGCCGATCAGTTAGCGTTGCTGCAGGACAAAGTAGCGCCCTTTGACGGCAAGCTGGCAAAGCAGCAGATTGAAAAAGCGATGGGCGACATGCCGGTTGAAAGCTGGTTCGACGACTTCGATATCCAGCCGCTGGCCTCGGCTTCCATTGCCCAGGTTCATACTGCGCGTCTCAAGTCGAACGGCAAAGAAGTGGTCATTAAGGTTATCCGCCCGGATATCCTGCCGGTGATCAAAGCGGACATGAAACTGATTTACCGCCTGGCCCGCTGGGTGCCGCGACTGCTGCCCGATGGCCGCCGTTTGCGACCGCTGGAAGTGGTACGCGAGTATGAAAAAACGCTGATTGATGAACTGAATCTGCTGCGCGAGTCTGCGAACGCCATTCAGCTGCGCCGCAATTTTGAAAATAGCCCGATGCTATACGTGCCGGAAGTCTATTCAGACTATTGCAGCCAGAACATGATGGTGATGGAGCGTATCTACGGTATTCCGGTATCGGATGTTGCTACCCTGGAAGCGCAGGGCACCAATATGAAACTGCTGGCTGAACGTGGCGTGCAGGTCTTCTTTACCCAGGTGTTCCGCGACAGCTTCTTCCACGCCGATATGCACCCGGGCAATATTTTCGTCAGCTACGAACACCCGGAAGATCCTCAATACATCGGTATCGACTGCGGCATCGTCGGCTCACTGAACAAAGAAGACAAACGATACCTGGCAGAGAACTTTATCGCCTTCTTCAATCGCGATTATCGCAAAGTGGCCGAACTGCACGTCGATTCCGGCTGGGTTCCGCCGGATACCAACGTTGAAGAGTTTGAATTCGCTATCCGAACCGTCTGCGAGCCTATCTTCGAGAAGCCGCTAGCAGATATTTCGTTCGGGCATGTCTTACTGAATCTGTTTAACACCGCTCGACGCTTCAACATGGAAGTGCAGCCGCAGTTAGTTTTACTGCAAAAAACATTACTTTACGTTGAGGGCGTAGGTCGCCAGCTCTATCCTCAGTTAGACTTGTGGAAGACGGCAAAACCGTTCCTTGAATCCTGGATTAAAGATCAGGTTGGTTTGCCTGCGCTGACGCGGTCGTTAAAAGAGAAAGCCCCGTTCTGGATCGAAAAAATGCCCGAAATTCCGGAACTGGTGTACGACACTTTGCGTCAGAGCAAGAACTTGCAACACAGCGTGGATAAAATCGCCCGCGAGCTTCAAACAAATCACGTTCGCCAGGGCCAGTCGCGCTATCTGTTCGGTATCGGTGCAACGCTGCTTTTAAGCGGCACGCTACTGCTGATCAATCGCCCTGACTGGGAGATGGCACCCGCCTGGCTGATGGCCGCAGGACTGGTGGTCTGGCTGGTAGGTTGGCGCAAAACCCGCTGATTTGCTGAGCGGCATCACGTATACTGCGCGAGTAATCGTTAATGAATTTCAACTGAGGAAGATGTATGGGTGGTATCAGTATCTGGCAATTGTTGATTATTGCCGTCATCGTTGTGCTGCTGTTTGGTACGAAAAAACTCGGTTCTATCGGTTCCGATCTGGGTGCATCGATTAAAGGCTTTAAAAAAGCCATCAGTGATGACGAAGACAAGCAGGATAAAAACAGCCAGGACGCTGAATTCCCTGCTAAAACCCTCGCTGAAAAGCAGGCCGATGCTAAAAAGGAAGAGATTAAACGCCACGATAATGAGCAGGTGTAATTCGTGTTCGATATTGGTTTTGGTGAACTGATACTGGTCTTCGTGATTGGCCTCATTGTGCTGGGGCCACAGCGTTTACCGGTGGCAGTGAAAACTGTGGCTGGCTGGGTGCGCGCCCTGCGCTCGCTGGCAACCACGGTACAGAACGAACTGGCGCAAGAGCTAAAGCTGCAGGAGTTTCAGGACAGCCTGAAAAAGGTTGAGAAGGCGAGCATGCAGAACCTGACGCCGGAACTGAAAGCCTCAATGGATGAACTGCGTGAAGCGGCAGAGTCCATGAAACGCTCTTATAGCGTCAACGATCCGGAAAAAGCGAGCGACGAAGCCAACACCATTCATAACCCGGTGGTGAAAGATAACGAAGCGCAGCATGAAGGCGTTACGCCTGCCAGCGCGGAGCATCAGGCCAGCGCGCCCGTGCAGACGCCGGTTGAGCCGGCCAGCAAAAAAGCTGAGCAGACGGCGGCTTCTACCTCCCGGGCTGCAGATGTCGTCGCTGAACCCTCCACCCCCTCGTCGAGTGATAAACCTTAAACATGGCCGTAGATGAAACTCAACCGCTGATTACGCACCTGATCGAACTGCGTAAACGCCTGCTGAACTGCATCATCGCGGTTTGCCTTATTTTCTTAGGACTGGTCTATTTCGCCAACGACATCTATCAGGTGGTCTCCTCGCCGCTGATTAAGCAGATGCCGCTGGGGGCGACGATGATTGCCACCGACGTGGCCTCGCCTTTCTTTACGCCGATTAAACTCACTTTCTGGGTGTCGCTGATTGCCTCGGCGCCAGTGATTTTGTACCAGGTCTGGGCCTTCGTGGCGCCCGCGCTTTATAAGCACGAACGCCGCCTGGTGATCCCGCTGCTGGTCTCCAGCTCGCTGCTGTTTTATATCGGCATGGCCTTCGCGTACTTTGTGGTCTTCCCGCTGGCGTTTGGGTTCTTAACGCATACCGCGCCGGAAGGGGTTCAGGTCTCGACCGACATCGCCAGCTATCTCAGTTTTGTGATGGCGCTCTTTATGGCGTTCGGCGTGGCCTTTGAGGTGCCGGTGGCTATCGTGCTGCTTTGCTGGATGGGAGTCACAACGCCGGACGACTTGCGTAAGAAGCGCCCGTACATTCTGGTAGGCGCATTTGTGGTGGGCATGCTGCTGACCCCGCCGGACGTGTTCTCGCAGACGCTGCTGGCGATACCGATGTATTGCCTGTTTGAGGTCGGCGTCTTCTTCTCTCGCTTCTACGTTGGCAAAGGCCGACAGCGAATGGAAGACGAGGAAAACGCAAAAACCACCGAAGAGTAAAACCAACCGCCCGCCAGGGCGGTTGTCATATGGGAGCGAGTATGTTCGATATCGGTCTGAATCTGACCAGTTCACAATTTGCGAAAGATCGCGACGAGGTGGTGGCGCGCGCCTTTTCCGCCGGGGTAAGTGGCCTACTTCTGACGGGCACTAATCTGCACGAAAGTGAGCAGGCACAACAGCTGGCGACCCGCTACCCGCACTGCTGGTCAACCGCTGGTGTGCATCCGCACGACAGCAGCAGCTGGACGCCGCAGAGCGTTGAAACTCTGCGTACCCTGGCGCGTACGGAGCAGGTAGTCGCGATCGGCGAATGTGGTCTCGATTTTAACCGTAATTTCTCTACCCCTGCCGAACAAGAGCATGCGTTTACGGCACAGCTGGCGCTGGCGGCTGAGCTGGGCATGCCGGTCTTTATGCACTGCCGTGATGCGCATGCGCGTTTCCTCGAATTGCTGACCCCCTGGCTGGATAAACTCCCGGGTGCGGTGCTGCACTGTTTTACCGGGTCGCGTCAGGAAGCCGCTGAGTGTCTGGACAGAGGGCTCTACCTGGGTATTACGGGCTGGGTGTGCGATGAGCGGCGTGGTCTTGCGCTACGGGAGTTATTGCCGATGATCCCGGCGGAGCGTTTGCTGGTCGAAACAGATGCCCCGTACCTGCTGCCGCGCGACATGACGCCTAAGCCGGCCTCACGGCGTAATGAACCGGCCTGGCTGGGGCATATTGTTGAGCGGATCGCGCACTGGCGAGGCGAGGATGCCGCCTGGCTGGCGGCGCAAACGGATGAAAACGTTCGCCGTCTGTTTAACCTGCGGTTTTAAACTTTACGGAATGCGGTGTTTTTCACGCTCTGCAATACTTGTTTATTCAGCAAGTTGAGCAGCAACATCGAACGCGCTTCGCCGTCAGGCTCTGAGAAGATGGCAACCAGCCCTTCGAAGGCACCTTCGGTGATCACCACGCTATCGCCCGAATAAGGGGTCTCAGGGTCAGTGATGCCTTCTGGCTTATACACCGAGAGCTGATGAATCACGGAAGCGGGGACCACCGCGGGGCGCGCACCAAAACGCACAAAGTGGCTCACGCCACGCGTGGCGTTAATGGTGGTGGTGTGAATCACTTCCGGATCAAACTCAACAAACAGATAGTTAGGAAACAGCGGTTCGCTCACCATTGTGCGTTTGCCGCGCTGCATCTTTTCAAGCGTGATCACAGGCGTCAGGCAGTTGACTGACTGACGTTCAAGATGTTCCTGCGCGCGCTGAAGCTGGCCGCGCTTGCAATACAGTAAATACCAGGCCTGCATAATCACTCTTTCCCTTAATTCCGGGCGCAAGCATATCAAAACCCTGGCGGGATCGCTAAGTTGATTATAATGGTCGGGTTGGCTGCTGAAGGTGAAACTTCACGCTAATTTAACAAAAATACAGCATCACGCGGTCTTACGCCGTATAATGAAGCGCTTACCGAGAGGCCAAGATTAACTGCATGAAATACAACGATCTACGCGACTTCCTGGCGCTGCTGGAAAAGCAGGGCGAACTCAAACGTATTACGCTTCCTGTTGATCCGTATCTGGAAATGACAGAAATTGCCGACCGCACCCTGCGTGCTGGTGGCCCGGCGCTATTGTTCGAAAACCCGAAAGGCTATGACATGCCTGTGCTGTGTAACCTTTTTGGGACGCCAAAGCGCGTGGCAATGGGCATGGGGCAAGAGGATGTCAGCGCGTTGCGTGAAGTGGGTAAATTGCTGGCCTTCTTAAAAGAGCCAGAGCCGCCGAAAGGTTTTCGCGACCTTTTCGACAAGCTGCCGCAGTTTAAGCAAGTATTAAACATGCCAACCAAACGGCTGCGTGGCGCCCCCTGCCAGCAGAAAGTCCTCGAAGGCGATGCGGTTGACCTGACGCGTATTCCTATCATGCAGTGCTGGCCAGAAGATGCCGCTCCGCTGATCACCTGGGGTCTGACGGTTTCTCGCGGCCCGCATAAAGAACGCCAGAATCTGGGGATTTATCGCCAGCAGTTAATCGGTAAAAATAAACTCATTATGCGCTGGCTGTCGCATCGCGGCGGCGCGCTGGATTTCCAGGAGTGGTGCGAGGCCCATCCGGGTGAACGATTCCCGGTCTCGGTGGCGCTGGGTGCAGATCCAGCTACCATTCTCGGTGCGGTGACGCCGGTTCCTGATACGTTATCTGAATATGCGTTTGCGGGCCTGTTGCGCGGCACCAAAACCGAAGTGGTAAAGTGTATTTCCAACGATCTCGAAGTCCCCGCCAGCGCTGAAATTGTGCTGGAAGGTTACATCGAGCCGGGGGAGATGGCCCCGGAAGGGCCCTACGGCGACCATACGGGTTATTACAACGAAATCGATCATTTCCCGGTATTTACCGTTACGCACATTACCCAGCGTGAAGATGCGATTTATCACTCGACCTATACCGGCCGCCCACCGGATGAACCGGCGGTACTGGGAGTGGCATTAAACGAAGTCTTTGTGCCGATCCTGCAAAAGCAGTTCCCGGAAATTGTCGATTTTTATCTACCGCCTGAAGGCTGCTCGTATCGCCTGGCCGTAGTAACCATTAAGAAGCAGTATGCGGGTCACGCTAAACGGGTGATGATGGGCGTATGGTCTTTCCTGCGCCAGTTTATGTACACCAAGTTTGTGATCGTCTGCGATGATGACGTCAACGCCCGCGACTGGAATGACGTGATCTGGGCCATTACGACCCGTATGGATCCGGCGCGCGATACCGTGTTAGTGGAAAACACGCCAATTGATTACCTGGACTTTGCCTCGCCGGTTTCCGGCCTTGGCTCAAAAATGGGACTGGATGCCACAAATAAATGGCCCGGCGAAACCCAGCGTGAATGGGGTCGACCGATTAAAAAGGATCCTGAGGTGACTGCGCGAATCGACGCGATCTGGGATGAACTGGCCATAATGAATAACGGTTCCCACGAATCCGACCGTTAAGCCCTATAGACTTCCCGACAGAGAGAGCGAATGACAATCTTAAGCTGTAAAGTGAACTCGGTAGACGCGATAACCGACACTGTATATCGCGTCCGTTTAGTACCAGAAGCGCCTTTCTCGTTCCGCGCTGGCCAGTATTTGATGGTCGTGATGGATGAGCGGGATAAGCGCCCCTTCTCAATGGCCTCGACGCCAGCTGAGCAGGAGTTTATCGAGCTGCACATCGGCGCGTCTGAGCTCAATCTGTATGCGATGGCCGTCATGGATCGCATTCTGAAAGAGAGCGAGATTGAGATTGATATTCCTCACGGTGAAGCCTGGCTGCGTGATGACGAAGAGCGTCCGCTGATTCTGATTGCCGGCGGCACTGGTTTCTCTTACGTGCGCTCTATTCTGCTGACGGCGTTAGCGCGTAACCCTGACCGCGACATCACCATCTACTGGGGTGGCCGCGAAGAAAAACATCTGTACGATCTCTCCGAACTGGAAGCGTTAAGCGTTAATCACCCAGGCCTTCGCGTTGAGCCCGTGGTCGAGCAGCCGGAAGAGGGCTGGCGGGGTCGTAACGGCACCGTACTGACCGCCGTGCTGCAGGATTACACCACGCTTGCGGAGCATGATATCTATATTGCTGGCCGTTTCGAGATGGCGAAGATTGCCCGTGACCTGTTCTGTAATGAGCGCGGTGCGCGTGAAGATCGCCTGTTCGGCGATGCCTTTGCGTTTATCTAAATAAAAAAACCCGCCCCTGACAGGCGGGAAAACGGCAACTAAACCTTGCCCCCTCATCATTCACGCTGCCTTTTTGTTGGCTATCTTCGCTTACCCCGGTCATAGCGTTAACGAGATGACCGGGGATTCGCTCCGTTGCCGCCGTGATGCAGCGCGAATGAACCAGGGGAGTTATCTTCTGTTTACACCCTCTCAAACACCGTTGCGATCCCCTGACCTAAGCCGATACACATGGTAGCCAGACCAAACTGTGCATCTTTGCGTTCCATCAGGTTCAACAGCGTGGTGCTGATACGGGCGCCGGAACAACCCAGCGGGTGACCGAGCGCGATCGCGCCACCATTGAGGTTGATCTTCTCGTCAATCTGCTCCATCAGCCCCAGATCTTTAATGCACGGCAGGATCTGGGCGGCGAAGGCTTCGTTCATCTCAAACAGGTCAATATCGCTGGCCGACAACCCGGCTTTTTTCAACGCCAGTTTTGAGGCCGGTACCGGGCCGTAACCCATAATTGACGGGTCGCAACCTACCACCGCCATTGAGCGGATACGCGCGCGGGGTTTCAGGCCCAGTTCGCGGGCGCGGCTTTCGCTCATCACCAGCATGGCGGCGGCGCCGTCAGAGAGGGCAGAGGAGGTGCCAGCCGTCACGGTACCAGTCACCGGGTCAAACGCCGGACGCAGCGTGGAGAGTGCCTCAACGGTGGTTTCGGGGCGGATCACTTCATCGTGGAAAAACTGTTTCAGCACGCCGTCGGCATCGTGACCGCCTGTCGGCACAATCTCGTTCTTGAATGCGCCGGATTGCGTCGCAGCCCAGGCGCGGGCGTGGGAGCGTGCGGCGAAGGTATCCTGCATTTCCCGACTAATGCCATGAAGGCGCGCCAGCATTTCGGCCGTTAGGCCCATCATGCCCGCCGCTTTTGCCACGTTACGACTCATGCCGGGGTGGAAATCAACGCCGTGGCTCATCGGCACGTGGCCCATGTGTTCTACGCCGCCAATCATGCACGCCTGGGCATCGCCGGTCATAATCATGCGTGCCGCGTCATGCAGGGCCTGCATTGACGAGCCACACAGGCGGTTTACGGTTACCGCCGGTACGGAGTGGGGAATTTCGGCCAGCAGGGCGGCGTTACGCGCAATATTAAAACCCTGCTCCAGCGTCTGCTGCACACAGCCCCAGTAAATATCGTCGAGGGAGGCGGCTTCCAGCGCCGGGTTGCGTGCCAGCAGGCTACGCATCAGATGCGCGGAGAGATCTTCCGCGCGCACGTTACGAAATGCACCGCCTTTCGAACGGCCCATCGGGGTACGGACTGCATCGACAATGACAACCTGTTCCATTGTGACTCCTTAAGCCGTTTTCAGTTCGCCAACCGGACGGGCAGGCTCAACCGGGGGATAGTAGGGTTCGTTATGGCGTGCTTTGGTGCGTAGACCTTCCGGCACCTCATACAGCGCACCGAGGTGCTGATACTGCTGCGCCATATCGAGATATTTCGCGCTACCAATGGTATCCAGCCAGCGGAATGCCCCGCCGTGGAAGGGAGGGAAGCCCAGGCCATAGACCAGCGCCATATCTGCCTCTGCCGGGCTGGCGATGATGCCCTCTTCGAGGCAGCGCACCACTTCGTTGACCATCGGGATCATCATTCGCGCGATAATCTCTTCGTCGCTAAAATCACGCTTCGGCTGGCTAACATCAGCCAGCAGGCTATCTACAGCGGCATCTTCTTCTTTCTTCGGTTTGCCCTTGCTGTCTTCTTTATAGCGCCAGAAGCCCAGACCGTTTTTCTGACCAAAGCGATTGGCATCAAACAGCGCGTCAATCGCGTCGCGATAATCTTTCTGCATACGTTGCGGGAAGCCCGCTGCCATCACGGCCTGCGCATGATGCGCGGTATCGATGCCCACCACGTCTAGCAGGTAAGCCGGGCCCATAGGCCAGCCAAACTGTTTTTCCATCACTTTATCGACCTTGCGGAAATCCGCACCGTCGCGCAGCAGCTGACTAAAACCGGCAAAGTAAGGGAACAGAACGCGGTTAACAAAGAAGCCAGGGCAGTCATTCACTACGATCGGGGTTTTGCCCATTTTGCTGGCCCAGGCCACCACTTTGGCGATGGTCTCGTCAGAGGTCTTCTCCCCGCGAATCACTTCGACCAGCGGCATACGGTGCACTGGGTTAAAGAAGTGCATCCCACAGAAATTCTCCGGGCGCTTCAGCACGCTGGCCAGTTCACTAATGGGGATCGTCGAGGTATTGGAGGCCAGCACGGTATCCGGGCGAACTTTCTCTTCGGTTTCGGCCAGCACCGCTTTTTTGACTTTCGGGTTTTCGACGACCGCTTCAACGACCACGTCTACGCGGTCGAAGCCGCTATATTCCAGCGTGGGATGGATGGTTGAAATTACGCCGGAGAGTTTTAGCCCGTCGATTTTGCCGCGCTCGAGCTGTTTATTCAGCAACTTGGCGGCTTCGGTCATCCCCAGCGTCAGGGATTTATCATTAATGTCTTTCATCACTACTGGCACGCCTTTCCAGGCGGACTGATAAGCGATGCCACCGCCCATAATGCCTGCGCCGAGTACCGCCGCCTGTTTTGGCGTCTCAACGTGTTTGGTCAGCTGTTTAGCCTTGCCTTTAACGAACTGATCGTTGAGGAAAATCCCGACCAGCGCACGGGCTTCATGGGTATGCGCCAGCGGCACAAAGCTCTGGTTTTCCAGCTTCAGGGCCTCTTCACGGCCCAGGCGTGCAGCGGACTCGATGGTTTTCACGGCGGTAATGGGCGCCGGATAGTGCTTGCCCGCCGTCTGCATCACCATCCCTTTGGCGATAGTGAAGCTCATGGTGGCTTCGATTTTGCTGAGTTTTAACGGCTCCAGTTTCGGCTGGCGTTTGGCTCGCCAGTCAAGGTCGCCCTTGATGGCCTGACGCAGGATGCTAATCGCCCCCTCGCGCAGTTTTTCGGGTTTTACCACGCCGTCAACCAGGCCAATTTTCTGCGCCTGATCGGCACTGACGTCTTTACCGGCGGCGATAATTTCCAGGGCGCTATCGGCACCCAGCAGACGCGGTAAACGTACCGAACCGCCAAAGCCCGGCATGATCCCCAGCTTGGTTTCCGGCAGGCCAATGCGCAGGTCGGGTGTCGCCAGGCGATAATCGGTTGCCAGCACGCATTCGCAGCCGCCGCCCAGCGCATAGCCATTGATGGCCGAAATCGTGGGGACAGGCAGATCTTCCAGACGGTTAAAGACGCTGTTGGCAAAATGCAGCCACTGACTCAGCTGCTCTTGCGGCACCTGAAACAGGGAGAGAAATTCGGTGATATCTGCGCCGACAATAAACGCGGCCTTTTCAGAACGCAGCAGCAGACCTTTTAAATCGGTTTGTTTTTCCAGCACGTCCAGCGCGCGGCCCAGACTGGCTACCGTTGCGGTATCGAGCTTATTCACTGAGCCGGGGGCGTCGAACACCAGTTCGGCAATGCCATCATCCAGCCAGTCTACGTACAGGGTATCGCCTTTGTAGAGCATGTCGGTCTCCTGAATCCACCAAGGGGATCTGGTCATACCAGATGAAGCGGAGTGTGGGATTTGTGTTAATAAAATGCAAATTAGTCATTAAATAATTGTAGGTTCGATCACGCTCAGCGGAGATCACCCCGCCATCCAGAGGTGTGCTAAGATGCGAGAACATGGGTCAAAAAAACGAAAGGATGAATGATGGATTCACTGGCCACGCTGTATAAAAATCATATCGAAACCCTACAGGAACGTACCCGCGACGTACTGGCTCGTTTTAAGCTGGATGCACTGCTCATCCACTCTGGCGAGCTGATCAATGTCTTTCTCGACGACCACGCTTACCCGTTCAAGGTTAACCCGCAGTTTAAAGCCTGGGTGCCGGTAACTCAGGTTCCAAATTGCTGGCTACTGGTTGATGGCGTCAACAAACCAAAACTGTGGTTCTACCTGCCGGTTGATTACTGGCACAACGTAGAGCCGCTGCCCACCTCCTTCTGGACTGAAGAGGTCGAGGTGATCGCGCTGCCAAAAGCGGACGGCATTGGCAGCCAGTTACCTGCAGGACGTGGCAATATTGCTTATATCGGCCCGGTGGCTGAACGCGCGCTGGGACTGGATATCGCAGCAGACAAGATCAACCCGAAAGGGGTGCTGGATTACCTGCATTATTACCGCTCATATAAAACTGACTATGAGCTGGCCTGCATGCGTGAAGCGCAGAAAACAGCGGTTAATGGCCATCGCGCGGCGCACGAAGCCTTCCTTTCCGGTATGAGCGAGTTTGATATCAACCTGGCTTACCTTACGGCTACTGGCCACCGTGATATCGATGTGCCTTACAGCAACATCGTGGCGCTTAACGAACATGCCTCTGTGTTGCACTACACCAAACTGGATCACCGCGCGCCGTCTGAAATCCGCAGCTTCCTGCTGGATGCCGGAGCAGAATATAACGGTTACGCCGCAGACCTCACCCGTACGTGGGCCGCGAACGGTGATACCGACTTTGCGCAGCTGATTAAAGACGTTAACGATGAGCAACTGGCGCTGATCGGCACGATGAAAGCGGGCGTTAATTACGTGGACATTCACATCCAGTTCCATCAACGCATTGCGAAGTTGCTGCGTAAACATCAGATTGTGAATGACATCAGCGAAGAGGCGATGGTTGAAAACGACCTCACCGGGCCATTTATGCCGCACGGCATCGGCCACCCGCTGGGTCTGCAGGTCCATGATGTTGCTGGCTTTATGCAGGATGACACCGGTACCCATCTGGCTGCGCCATCGAAATATCCTTACCTGCGCTGCACCCGAATTATGCAGCCGCGCATGGTGCTAACCATCGAGCCGGGTATCTACTTTATTGATTCGCTGCTGGCGCCATGGCGTGAAGGGCAGTTCAGCAAGCATTTCAACTGGCAGAAAATCGAAGCGCTGAAGCCGTTTGGCGGTATTCGTATCGAAGATAACGTGGTGATCCACGAAAACGGTACCGAAAACATGACGCGAGATCTGAAGCTGGCGTGATGGAGAGCTGGCTGATACCGGCGTCGCCGGTCACCTTCGTAGAAGAGATCAAAAAAAGCCGTTTCATTACGCTGTTGGCCCATACCAATGGCGTAGAGGCGGCAAAAGCCTTTGTTGAGTCGGTCAGAGCTGAGCATCCCGACGCGCGTCACCACTGTGTTGCATGGGTTGCGGGGCCGCCAGACGACTCGCAGCAGTTGGGGTTCTCTGATGATGGTGAACCGGCAGGGACAGCCGGCAAACCGATGCTCTCGCAGTTGATGGGCAGCGGCATCGGCGAAATCACCGCCGTCGTGGTGCGTTACTACGGCGGCGTGCTTTTAGGTACCGGTGGTCTGGTTAAAGCCTACGGGGGTGGCGTGCAGCAAGCGCTGAATCAACTCGCAACGACCCGCAAAACGCCGCTGACCGAATATACTTTATTGTGTGATTACGCCCAGCTATCCGGCATCGAATCGCTGCTGAGGCTCTCTCAAGGCATGATAGTGCAGAGTGAATACCAGGCGACAGTACAGTTGCGTGTAGCGCTTCCTCAGGCGGAACTGGCGACATTTTCAGCAAAGCTGGCTGATTTTAGTCGTGGTTCGTTGCAATTACTGCCGATTGAAGAATAATCCCCACCTTACTTATTGAATACCTAAGGAAGCGGCAGAAATGCATTTTCGCGCCATAACCCGAATCGTTGGATTGCTGGTCATACTCTTTTCCGGGACGATGATCCTGCCCGGACTGGTGGCGCTTATCTACCGGGATGGTGCAGGCCGCGCCTTTACCCAGACCTTTTTTGCCGCGCTGGTGATTGGCTCCGTTCTCTGGTGGCCGAACCGTCGTGAAAAAGGTGAACTGAAATCCCGTGAAGGGTTCCTGATAGTGGTGCTGTTCTGGACCGTGCTGGGTAGCGTAGGTGCGCTGCCCTTTATCTTTTCTGAACAGCCGAACCTCACCATTACCGATGCGTTCTTTGAATCTTTCTCCGGGTTGACCACCACCGGTGCCACCACGCTGGTAGGGCTGGACTCTTTACCCCATGCCATCCTCTTCTATCGCCAGATGCTGCAATGGTTCGGCGGGATGGGGATCATCGTGTTAGCGGTAGCAATACTGCCTATCCTGGGCGTGGGGGGGATGCAGCTTTACCGGGCAGAGATGCCCGGCCCGCTGAAAGATAATAAGATGCGCCCGCGTATTGCCGAAACGGCAAAAACCCTGTGGCTTATCTACGTTTTACTGACTGTTGCCTGCGCGCTGGCCTTGTGGTTTGCCGGCATGCCCGCGTTTGATGCCATTGGCCACAGCTTTGCCACTATCGCCATTGGTGGCTTCTCTACGCATGACGCCAGCGTCGGCTATTTCGATAGCCCGACTATCAACACGATTATCGCTATCTTCCTGCTGATCTCTGGCTGTAACTATGGCCTGCACTTCTCTTTACTGAGCGGACGCAGTCTGAAGGTCTACTGGCGTGACCCGGAATTTCGCATGTTTATTGGCGTGCAACTGACGCTGGTGGCGATCTGCACCTCGGTATTGTGGCTGCACAACGTTTATAACTCGGCGCTAACGACGCTTAACCAGGCATTCTTCCAGGTGGTGTCGATGGCGACCACGGCCGGGTTCACCACCGACAGCATTGCACGCTGGCCGCTATTCTTGCCGGTGCTGCTGCTCTGTTCTGCCTTTATCGGTGGCTGCGCCGGATCAACGGGGGGTGGCCTGAAAGTGATCCGCATTCTTTTGCTATTCAAGCAGGGGAACCGTGAACTGAAGCGCCTGGTCCACCCGAACGCGGTTTACAGCATCAAGCTCGGTAACCGCGCGCTGCCAGAGCGTATCCTCGAAGCGGTGTGGGGCTTCTTCTCTGCCTATGCGCTGGTCTTTATTGTCAGCATGCTGGCCATTATCGCCACCGGCGTGGATGACTTCTCGGCGTTTGCCTCCGTGGTGGCAACGCTGAACAACCTGGGACCAGGACTCGGCGTCGTGGCAGATAACTTTGCCAGCATGAATCCGGTGGCGAAGTGGATCCTGATTGCCAACATGTTGTTTGGTCGTCTTGAAGTCTTTACGCTGTTGGTGCTGTTTACCCCAACCTTCTGGCGCGAGTAAGGGAGCCATTTTTTGAAAACGTTAATTCTTTTCTCTACCCGTGATGGTCAGACGCGCGAGATTGCGCATTATCTGGCTTCAGAATTACAAGAGCAGGGCGTGGATGCCGACGTGGTGAATCTCAACCGAACCCAGGAGATTACCTGGCAGGCATATGACCGCGTGGTTATCGGAGCGTCTATCCGTTATGGGCACTTCCACCCGGCACTCGATCGCTTTGTGAAAAAGCACGCGGCGACTCTAAGCAGTATGCCTGGTGCGTTCTATTCCGTGAATCTTGTGGCCCGCAAGCCTGAGAAGCGTACGCCACAAACGAATAGCTATACACGTAAGTTCCTGCTGAACTCTCCCTGGCAGCCGCAGCTGTGTGCTGTCTTTGCCGGGGCCTTGCGTTACCCGCGCTATCGCTGGTACGACCGTTTTATGATTCGTCTTATTATGAAGATGACCGGCGGTGAAACGGATACGCGTAAAGAGGTGGTGTATACCGACTGGCAGCAAGTGACCGGTTTTGCCCGCGAAATTGCCCAATTAAACGGCAATTAGTGGTTAAAATAAGCGTTAAGAATGAAAAGTGAGCGAACGAAAAGTTTTTTGTATTTTCTGCTTGTCACCGCAGAAGAACTCCCTATAATGCGCCTCCACTGACACGGAACAACGGCATACAGGCCGCCGGGTTAGCGGGGGTCAGAGATGAACGCCAACAGAGAAAAGCGA
>NZ_DJCE01000007.1:0-800147 GCF_002430365.1 Leclercia sp. UBA5958
CCGTCCGTTCCGCCACTTATTGAAAGCCCTGAGCAGATGCTCAGGGCTTTTTTTTCGTCCGCGCTATTATTATTGCTTGAACAGCAAAAATCCTCTGCGTTTCACGATCTTTTTCTGCATAACGACAGCAGCGATAATCTTCCTCACTTAATAACAAAATGATTTATGAGGAATGACATGACTATCCCTGCACTTGGTCTGGGCACTTTCCGTCTGAAAGACAACGTTGTTATCGCGTCGGTAAAAACTGCCCTTGAACTGGGCTATCGCACCATTGATACGGCGCAGATTTATGATAATGAAGCGGCCATTGGCCAGGCCATTGAAGAGAGCGGTATACCGCGTGACGCGCTTTTTATCACCACCAAAATCTGGACCGAGAATCTCAGCAAAGAAAAGCTGATCCCAAGCCTTAAAGAGAGTCTGAAGAAGTTGCGTACTGAGTACGTTGATTTGACCCTAATCCATTGGCCTTCGCCAAACGATGTGGTCTCTATCGAAACGTTCATGCAGGCACTGCTGGAAGCGAAAGAACAGGGTTTGACCCGCCAGATCGGCATCTCTAACTTCACCATTCCACTGATGGAAAAAGCCATTGCAGCCGTAGGCGCGGAGAATATTGCAACGAATCAGATTGAATTATCGCCCTATCTGCAGAATCGCAAAGTAGTGAGCTGGGCAAAAGAGCACGGTATCCATATCACCTCTTATATGACCCTGGCTTACGGTAAAGCGCTAAAAGATGACGTTATAGTTCGTATCGCCGACAAACATAATGCGACACCAGCTCAGATCATTCTGGCCTGGGCTTTAGGAGAAGGATTCGCGGTGATCCCTTCCTCGACTAAACGTGAGAATCTGGCGAGCAACCTGTTGGCGCAGGATCTCAAGTTGGATGACGAAGATAGAAAAGCGATCGCGGCGCTAGAGTGCAACGATCGTCTGGTGAGTCCGGAAGGATTAGCGCCAGACTGGGATTAATGTTTTCTGGCTCTCTGAACCCTTACTCAGCTCCTTCGGGAGCTGTTTTTATACGTTCACTCAGAAAATCAATGAAGGCGCGGATCCGCGTGCTTACCGCTCTGTCGCTGTAGTACACGGCACTGAAAGGCATCTCAACGGGCAGACGTTTATCTGCCATCAACTCTACCAGCTCGCCTCGGGCTATTTCTTTATCAATCATGTAGTCAGACAGACAAGCGATTCCATTTCCCTCCAGACAGAGCTGTTTTAGCGTCTCTCCGCTGTTGGAAGACAATCCACACTCAATTTCATGTAGCTGCCCGTCATGGCAGGCTAGCGGCCACGTATTAAGGGACAAAGGCTCGGTAAAACCCAGGCACATATGTTGTTTGAGATCGTTCACCGTTGCGGGTTCGCCAAATTCTTTAAGATAGGCCGGAGAAGCAATAATCTTACGATAACTTTTAAACAGAGGGCGAGCGCGGAGGCTGGAGTCGGTTAATGTACCCGCTCTAATGGCGACATCAACCTTTCTTTCAATAAGATTAATGAATGTCTCTGAGGAGACCAGCGAAAGCGTCATTTCAGGATAACGTTCACGGAAAGGTTTGATTAGCGGCATCAGGAAATGCAGTACGACCGGCGTGGCGGCATCAATGCGTAATAACCCGCGCGGTGTGTTACGGCTCTCGATGATCTCGGTTTCTGCCGCTGCCATCTCCTGCAGTATGGACTGCACCCGGCGGAAATAGCGCTCTCCCTCTTCCGTCAGGCTGAGTTGCCGCGTCGTGCGGTTTAACAAGCTGACGCCAAGCTTCATCTCAAGCTTCTTCACTGACCGACTCACTGCTGAGTTGGCTTGCCCAAGCTGCTCCGCAGCACGACTAAAGCTTCCGCTTTCGACCACGGCGACAAAGATTGCCAGCTCTTCTGAGGTTGCTTTCATTGTTGCTATTTCCGCAAAATTATATTGATACTTTGACCATTTTTGTTATTTAAGCACTAACGCATACTACGTGTCATCTTAATCCTGATGAGACGGAGTTATTATGCCACTGGCATTACTTGCCCTGACGATCAGTGCCTTTGCAATTGGCACGACCGAATTTGTTATCGTAGGTTTAGTCCCTACCATCGCCGAACAACTTGCTATTTCGCTGCCTTCAGCGGGGTTGTTGGTTTCCATCTATGCGCTCGGCGTCGCTATCGGCGCGCCAGTCCTGACCGCGCTCACAAGCCGTTTGCCGAGAAAGCAGTTGCTCATAAGGCTGATGGTACTTTTCACCGCCGGGAACATGCTTGCCTGGCAGGCGCCAGATTATACGACGCTGGTGATTGCGCGCCTGCTTACCGGCCTGGCTCATGGGGTGTTCTTCTCGATTGGTTCAACCATAGCGACAAGCTTAGTGCCGAAAGAGAAAGCCGCATCGGCTATTGCCATTATGTTTGGCGGATTAACGGTCGCGCTGGTAACGGGAGTACCGCTGGGGACCTTTATTGGGCAGCACTTCGGCTGGCGTGAGACGTTTCTTGCGGTCTCTTTACTGGGCGTCATTGCGTTAGTGAGCAGTGTGTTATTGATCCCATCAAATATTCCGGGTCGTACAGCGGCGACACTGCGTGAGCAACTGCAAGTGCTCACACACCCGCGACTGTTGATCATTTATGTCATTACCGCCCTCGGTTATGGTGGCGTGTTTACGGCGTTTACCTTCCTAACACCTATGATGCAGAACCTGGCTGGCTTTTCCCCCAGCGCAGTGAGCTGGATCCTGCTGGGCTATGGTGTCTCTGTCGCGATAGGCAATATTTGGGGCGGTAAACTTGCGGATAAACAGGGTGCAGTGCCGGCATTGAAGATTATTTTTGCAGCCCTGGTGATATTACTGATGGTGTTCCAGTTTACTGCGTCGATTCAATATGCCGCGCTGGCAACCGTACTGGTCATGGGGATTTTTGCCTTTGGTAATGTTCCGGGCCTGCAGGTCTATGTCGTGCAGAAAGCGGAGCAGTATGCCCCGAACGCGGTAGATGTGGCATCTGGCCTGAATATCGCGGCATTCAATATTGGTATCGCACTGGGGTCGATAGTTGGCGGACAAACGGTACAGCATGCTGGGTTGGCGCAAACGCCATGGATAGGTTCCCTTATTGTTCTGGCTGCATTGGTGCTGGTTGGCATCAGCGGCCGTCTGGATAAGACCGACAGCCCCGTTCTGAAAAATGCGTCTGAAGGCTAGTCAATCATTTGATCCTTTTGGTTTAGCGAAGTGATAGTCCTGATGAAGCATCAGGACTATCAACGGTTATGCGGCAGCTTTCATAAACCCATTAAATGTTTCTCACCCATTGCATTGAAAGTGTGACCTGAAAACCTTATAACAATAGTACCCGCCCGTTTTTTGGGCGGTCCATGAGACTGAGGCCGTTTTCAACAGTGCGAAAGAATACCTATGCCATGCGCTATGTAGCCGGACAGCCAGCGGAGAGAATTTTACCTCCGGGCTCGTTTGCGACTATCGGCCAGGCATTGCCAGCCGGTGCGCCGTTAAGCAGCGACGAAAAAATTCGCGTGCTGGTGTGGAACATTTTTAAGCAGCAACGCGCCGAATGGTTATCTGTTCTGAAGAACTTCGGCAAGGATGCGCATCTGGTGTTACTGCAGGAGGCGCAAACGACCCCTGAGCTGGTCAGATTCGCTACCACAAACTATCTGGCTGCCGATCAGGTTCCGGCCTTTGTCCTGCCGCAGCATCCCTCCGGCGTGATGACGCTCTCTGCTGCACACCCGGTTTACTGTTGCCCGCTTCGCGAGCGAGAGCCTATTTTGCGGCTGGCCAAATCGGCACTGGTCACGGTCTACCCATTGCCTGACACCCGTTTACTGATGGTCGTAAACATACACGCCGTGAATTTCAGTCTGGGCGTCGATGTCTACAGTAAGCAGTTACTCCCAATAGGCGATCAAATTGCTCACCATAGCGGGCCGATTATCATGGCCGGGGATTTCAATGCCTGGAGCCGCCCGCGGATGAATGCGCTGTATCGCTTTGCCCGTGAAATGTCACTGCGCGAAGTGCGTTTTACCGATGATCAGCGCCGCAAAGCGTTCGGTCGTCCTCTCGATTTCGTCTTCTATCGTGGTTTGAACGTGCACGAAGCCTCTGTACTGGTTACGCGCGCTTCCGACCATAATCCTCTACTAGTTGAATTCAGTCCCGGCAAACCTGAGAAGTAATGGTTCGTCAGGTCTGCCGTGGGGCAGACCTGTGCTGGTGAGGTGCTGCCCTTTCTTTTTTCTAACAACAAAGGACAGTACGATGACAACACAATCCCATCATGACAACGTAGAAAAACAGTTCGGTTCACAGGCAAGCGCTTATCTGACAAGTGCAGTACACGCGTCGGGACGCGATTTAGTGCGTCTGGGCGAGCGTCTCGCCTCATTTCCAGACGCCCAGGTACTGGATTTAGGCTGTGGGGCAGGGCACGCCAGCTTTATTGCCGCCGGGCAGGTTGCAGGGGTGACCGCATATGACTTATCCAGCCAGATGCTCGATGTGGTTAACGTGGCAGCAAAGGAAAAAGGGCTGACCAATGTGACTACCCGACAAGGGTATGCAGAATCATTGCCGTTTGCAGAGGGGAGCTTCGACGTGGTGATCAGCCGCTATTCAGCCCACCACTGGCATGACGTCGGACAGGCGTTGCGCGAGATTAAGCGGGTACTGAAACCTGGCGGTATTTTCATCATTATGGACGTGATGGCGCCAGGCCACCCGGTACGTGATATTTGGTTACAGACCGTCGAAGCGCTGCGCGATACCTCGCACGTACGTAACTACAGTAGCGGCGAATGGTTAACGTGGATGACCGAAGCGGGATTAATAGCTCGCACGATGGTGACCGATCGCTTACCGCTGGAGTTCAGCTCCTGGATCGCCAGAATGCGCACGCCAGAAGCATTGAGCCAGGCGATTCGACTCTATCAGCAGAGCGCATCCGCTGAAGTGAAAGCGTACTTCGAACTGGAAAGTGACGGCTCTTTTACCAGCGATACCCTGTTTGCTGAGGCGCAAAAGGCCAGCTAAATAAAAAAAGGCACCGAGGGGAATCGGTGCCTTTTTCTTTCTGCGCCTGTTATCAGGAGTCTGGCGTTGCGTTGTTTTTTACAAACAACGTCAACTGGTCGCCTGGCTGCAGGTTGTCAGTATCATCATTCCAGCGCATCACATCTTTGATATTTACGCCGTGCGTTTTCGCGATACTGGAGAGCGAATCACCTTTGCGAACACGATAGGTAATGCTATCGCTGTTGCGGGCAAGACGCTGCGCGCTAGTACCCGCGCCAACGGTCAGGTTCTGACCTATCTTCAGGTTTGAACCACGCAGATTGTTCCACTGCTGCAAATCTTTGCTGCTCACGCCGAGTCGTGAAGCGATGCCCGAAAGCGTATCGCCTGAACGAACCTTATAGCTACGGCTGCTGACCGGTGAGTTATCGGCGAGCAGGGTTGACTGCACCGCAGCGATTTCACCAGACGCCAGCGAATTACGTAACTGTTCTGCATGCTTCTGCGGAACCAGTACGTATTTCGGACCACTGTTACCTAACGTCGAACCCTTCACGCCAGCGTTAAAGGCTTTCAGTTTCGTCACCGAGATGCCCGCCATATCGGCAACCTGCTTAAGTTCTACAGGATTGCTCAGACGCACTCTCGCCAGTGCCCGACTCTCGTCGGAAGTCGGTAACTGCACCCCATAACGTTTGCTGTTTTTGAGAATATCGCTCAAAGCCAGCATTTTTGGGACATACAGTTTGGTTTCCCGTGGCAGTGGAAGCGACCAAAAGTCCGTGGGTTTGCCACGCGCTTTATTCGCTTTCATTGCCTTCAGTACACGACCTTCACCGCTGTTGTAAGCCGCGACAGTTAGCAGCCAGTCACCATCAAACATCTTGTTCAGACGCTGCATCATATCGAGAGCGGCCGTAGTTGAGGCGACCACATCACGACGCGCATCGTAGCTGCGAGTCTGTTTTAAACCATAATTGCGCCCTGTGCTCGGTATGATCTGCCAAATACCTGCGGCATTGGCACCAGACGTTGCGTGTGGGTCAAAAGCGCTCTCCACTATGGGTAGGAGTACCAGCTCCATCGGCATGTTACGTTTCTTAACTTGCCCGGCTATCCAGTACATATACGGCTCTGCCCGTAAAGTTACATCGTGGAGATAGCTCTTATTTCTTAAATACTTCTGTTTCTGTTCGCGTATCCGGCTGTTTTCCGGAATTCCCATCTTTAGCTCGTCGCCAATAGAGGCCCACAAGTCCTGTTCCTGCGCAAATGACGTCCCATCGTCCATCCATCGCGCCGAACTTGTAAACTTCCCTGCTTCCCCTTGACCAGCTGCAGAAAGGCTCTGTGCGTGCTGTTGTACGTTGCCAGTGTTCTGAGACGCCTGGCAACCCACAAGCAGGACAGAGGCGAGTAAAATCGCTTTTGCCTTCATGTGTGTGTCAATAGTTGCTTAAAAGACGAGCGATGATAACGACCAATTTTTGAAAAGGCAACCCGCAATTGTTAAAAGTTGTCTTTCTTAGCCCTCAACCATGCGAAACAGGCCTCAGGGTGTTGCACAGTTGTTTCTTTGTTGATTTTATCAATTAAAACAGGATCATCCGTTCGTAGAAAAACATTAACTTTACGTTCATTTTTCAGAATAACAGGGAGTGTTTTTTGGTTTTTTGCACGTAACTCATTAACTTTATGGTAGTAATCGTTTATCGCTTGATCCTCAGGCAGAACGTGTCGGGCAAACTTCATATTTGCTAATGTATATTCATGCGCACAACAAATTAACGTCTCGTCAGGAAGCGCATTTATTTTTTGGAATGATTGATACATCTGGGCTGGTGTACCTTCAAAAAGTCTTCCGCAGCCGCCAGAGAACATCGTGTCACCGCAAAAAATATAAGGGAAACTGAAGAAAGAAACATGTCCCAAAGTGTGACCTGGTGTAGCAATTACGGAAAACTCCGACCTTAGTATGAGGATCTTATCGCCATCTTCTACTAAGCGTGTCGTACCCTTATCTTGCGTTTCAGCGGGGCCATATACCACAAGATGCGGGAATTTAGCGCGCAGCGCCGTCACGCCGCCCACATGGTCATGATGATGATGCGTTAACAGAATGGCGTCAGGCTGCCACTGGTTCTCCTCAATCGCCTGCAGAACTGGCGCGGCTTCACCGGGATCAACGATCACACAATGGTTTGTATCATCGGTCAAAACCCAGATGTAGTTGTCCTGAAACGCGGGAATACTGATAAGATTCATTTATTACCTCTGACTACGTAGCGGGTGTGTTGATGAAACCGGCAAGGATACCTCAGACAGTCTCACCACCGGAGCGATGGGCCGATTTGCCCTGGGGTGAATACTACCGCGAAGCGCTCGAGCAGCAACTCAAACCCTGGTTTGCAAAAATGTATGGTTTTCACCTGCTTAAGATTGGCAATTTAAGCGCGGAAATCAACTCGGAATGCTGTGCTATTTCGCACCAGGTGAATGTCTCTCTGGCTGGTCAGCCGCTACAAGTCAAAGCCAATCCATTGCACCTGCCTTTTGCCGAAAAGTCTGTCGATGCTTGTCTGCTGGCGCATACCTTACCCTGGTGTGGCGATCCTCACCGTCTTCTGCGGGAAGCCGATCGGGTGCTTATCGATGATGGCTGGCTGATTTTAAGCAGTTTCAACCCGATGAGTCTGATGGGGCTGCGCAAGCTGGTGCCCGTATTGCGTCGCACACCGCCCTATAACAGCCGCATGTTTACGATGATGCGCCAGCTGGACTGGCTCTCATTACTCAACTTTGAAGTGATGTATCACAGCGGTTTCCAGGTTTTACCCTGGACGCGGCGGGGAGGGAAGTTGCTTAGCACGCATTTCCCGGCGCTGGGCTGCATGCAGGTCATTGTGGCGCGCAAGCGGACTATCCCGCTCACGCTTAATCCGATGAAACAGAGCAAAAGCAAAACGCCGCTGCGTCAGGCCGTGGGTGCCACCCGGCAATACCGGAAGCCTTGATCACGCCTCCGGCTGATAACCCACATCTTCATGAACCGGATTCATTGCCGCTGCCCGCGCCAGCTCATCACAGCGTTCGTTCTCTGGATGTCCCGCATGGCCTTTAACCCACTCCCAGGTAATCTGGTGCTGGCTTAGTGCGGTATCAAGACGTTTCCACAGATCGACGTTCTTAACGGGTTTTTTATCTGCTGTCTTCCAGCCGCGTTTTTTCCAGTTATGGATCCACTGGGTGATCCCCTGGCGCACATACTGGCTGTCGGTGCTGAGCACCACATCGCAATGCTCTTTTAAGGCCTCCAGCGCCACGATAGCCGCCATCATCTCCATGCGGTTATTGGTGGTGAGCCGGTAGCCTTCACTGAAAGTTTTTTCATGCTCGCGATACCGGAGAATCGCGCCATAGCCGCCAGGGCCGGGATTGCCAAGGCAAGATCCATCGGTGAAAATTTCTACCTGTTTACGCATCTCTGGTAGACTTCCTGTTTTGAAACGATCGGTAAACGACAAGTCTGACATAAATGACCGCTATGAGCACTGCAATTACACGACAGATCGTCCTCGATACTGAAACCACCGGTATGAACCAAATCGGGGCGCACTATGAAGGCCACAAGATAATCGAGATCGGGGCGGTCGAGGTCATCAACCGTCGTCTTACCGGCAACAATTTCCATGTCTACCTCAAGCCAGACCGGCTGGTTGATCCTGAAGCCTTTGGCGTTCACGGTATCGCCGATGAGTTTCTGCTCGATAAGCCCACTTTTGCTGACGTCGCCGACGACTTTCTTGAATACATCACCGGCGCGGAGCTGATCATTCATAACGCATCGTTCGATATCGGCTTTATGGACTATGAGTTCAGTAAGCTTAATCGCGGCATTCCTAAAACGGATACCTTCTGTAAGGTGACCGACAGCCTGGCGCTGGCAAGAAGAATGTTCCCGGGCAAGCGTAACAGCCTGGATGCGTTGTGCTCGCGCTACGAAATCGATAACACCAAGCGAACGCTGCACGGCGCACTGCTCGATGCCCAAATCCTGGCCGATGTCTGGCTAACGATGACCGGTGGTCAAACGCTGTTAAAGTTTGGCAGTGATAATGACGCACAGCAGCAGCAAAACGAAGGCGGCATTCAGCGTCTTGTTCGTCAGGCGAGCAATCTGCGGGTTATACGGGCAGGTGATGAGGAGCTGGTAAATCACGAATCACGTCTCGATCTGGTGCAAAAGAAGGGTGGGAGCTGCCTATGGCGGGCATAAAACCTGCTTTTTTGCTGTTAATATCATCGGGTGGGCGATTTTTGCAGCAAACGATTAAAAACAAGAGAAAAAGCATTGACGGGTTCTGAGGCAGACCGTAATATTCGCCTCGTTCCCAAGGGAACAACGCGGAGCGGTAGTTCAGTCGGTTAGAATACCTGCCTGTCACGCAGGGGGTCGCGGGTTCGAGTCCCGTCCGTTCCGCCACATTCAGAAGGCCTGAATCAGAAATGATTCAGGCCTTCGTCGTTTCTACTCTGTCTGTCCTTTCTATCCCCTCTCTTTCTTATCTCACCATTCCTTTTTGTTAACATTTAATTAATTTAAATGGTGCAATTTATTAACAATTGCAGCTTTTTGGTGCAATATTTGCACTGTTATTGTGCATTTTATCGTCCAGGTGCTTTTTATTCGTTTCTCGATGTAACATTTCTGTAAAGAAATAACCCTTTTTTTATCATCATCTTATCTGAGCGATCCCAGAAATTTCCTGAACCAATGCGTAATTGGTTCGTTAATTGCTTAATCATTAAGGCAATAAGTAAAAATCTATATCAATAACTTATTGTTAATAAAAATAAAGTAATGATGAAAGCAGGCGAACCAATATGGAAAAAACGTCCGGATTTCTGGCAAATTCCAGTACCGCGCTTGAGCAACTGCGCGGGCTTATCAACCAGCATGAGTCAACACCAGGCATTCCGCTGCCCACTGAACGTGAGCTGTCGGAAAAACTCGGCGTAGGGCGACGGGAAGTTCGTCGTGCGCTGGATGTGCTGGAAGAGGAAGGGCGTATCTGGCGCAAGCAGGGCAAGGGCACGTTTATTGGCCCCGCTGCACCCGTTGAACCCTTAGCCTTGCAGGGGCTGGTTCAGCAGACCAATTTGCTGGAGGTCATGGAAGCCCGTCTGCAGCTCGAACCCGGCTTAGCCCGTCTTGCGGCACTGCGTGCCACCAGGGAAAACCTCGCGCTGATGCAGCGCATGCTTGAACGTATCGACAAGGTCAGCCCGGACGACCGCGATCTGAATGAACTGTGGGACAGCGCCTTTCACCGCGCCATCGCCGAAGCCGCAGGTAATCGCCTGATGCTTGGCCTCTTTGACGCCATCGATGCCGTCAGACGTGATCCTGCCTGGCAGCATCTGCGTGAAATGGCGCGTACGCCGGAGCGCGTCGACGTTTATAACGACCATCACCACAAAATCATCACGGCGATCATTCATCGCCAGCCCAACGAAGCTGCTGCCGCTATGCGCGAGCATCTGCTGAGTCTGCAAACCGCCCTGATCCAGGCGATCAACCTTGAGGATGCTCCCCTGCTATGACGACAATCCCTTTTAAGGAGACCGCGCCAGTTCTGCGTCTGCATAATCTCAACGTCAAGTTCGCTGGCTCGCCGGTCAGCGTACTGGACGGTATTTCACTCAGCGTTAAAGCGGGGAAAACCCTGGCGCTGGTGGGTGAATCAGGCTGCGGAAAGAGCATTACGTCGCTGGCGCTAATGGGGCTGCTCCCCTCAAGCGCGCAAATTGTTAGCGGTGAGATGCAGTTTCGACGCCATGATCTGCGCCAACTCTCGGCGCGTGAATACGCCGACCTGCGCGGCAGCGAAATGGCGATGATCTTCCAGGAGCCGATGACCTCGCTCAACCCGGCCTTTACCCTGGGCGATCAGCTTAGCGAGGCGGTCATGCGTCATCAGAAGGTTTCTAAGTCTGATGCGATGGCCGTTGCACGGCAGATTCTCGAAAAGGTGCAGATCCCGGCGGCAGAAATGCGCCTGAAATCGTATCCGCATCAGCTCTCGGGTGGCATGCGCCAGCGCGTGATGATTGCGATGGCGTTGATCAACCATCCGCGTCTGCTGATTGCCGATGAACCAACGACCGCGCTGGACGTGACTATTCAGGCCCAGATCCTGACGCTGCTAAACACCCTTAAAGACGAGACCGGCACCGCCGTGCTGATGATCACCCACGATCTTGGCGTGGTGGCGGAGGTCGCGCAGCAGGTGGCCGTAATGTATGCCGGACAGGTGGTCGAGCAGGGGAGCGTTGAGGCGATTTTTGCCGACCCGCAACACCCGTATACCATCGGACTGATGGGCTCTATCCCTTCGATGGGGGCCCGCAAAGGCCAGCTCTCGACCATTCCTGGTGCGGTACCTTTGCCCCAATCCATGCCTGTGGGCTGTCGTTTCGCCACGCGCTGTCCGTTTGCGCAGACTCGCTGCCATAACGAAAAACCGCAGCTCAGTACGCAGGGTGCGGGCCATCAGGTTGCCTGTTTCCGCGTACCGCTTGAGCAGCACATCGCCCTGGGAGAAATTGCATGACCACACCCATTCTGGAAGCTCGCGATCTGAGCAAACTCTTCCCCGGGCCGAAAAAGCTCTTTGCCCCACAGCGCTTTGTCACCGCGGTGGATCGGGTCTCGCTCTCGGTTATGCCTGGCGAAACGCTGGCGATAGTCGGCGAGTCGGGCTCGGGTAAATCGACCCTGGGCCGTCTATTGCTGCGTCTGCTGGCGGCGAGTGAAGGGCGCGTTTTTTATCAGGGCGAGGAGATCACCCATGCTTCGGGTTCCCGTCTGAACCAGCTGCGTCGTGAGTTGCAAATTATCTTTCAGGATCCCTTTGCCTCGCTAAACCCGCGCATGACGGTGGAGCAGATCGTCGGTGAGCCGCTGTGGCTGCATCAGGATATGAAAAAAGCCGATCGTCAACACCGGGTGGTGGAGCTATTAAAAACCGTTGGATTACCGGCCGCCTGGGCGGAGCGCTATCCCCACGAGTTTTCCGGTGGGCAGCGTCAACGTATCGGGATCGCACGCGCACTGGCCTCCGGGCCAAAGCTGCTGCTGGGGGATGAGCCTGTCTCGGCGCTGGATGTCTCGGTTCAGGCGCAGGTGGTCAACCTGCTGGAAAGTCTAAAACATCAGCTGGGTCTGACCATGGTTATCGTGGCGCACGGCCTGGCGGTGATCCGCCACATGAGCGACCGCGTAGCCGTCATGTACCTCGGGCAGATCGTCGAGCTGGCGACGGTAGATGAAATTTTTGACGCGCCGCTGCACCCCTATACCCAGGCGTTGATTGCCTCTGCTCCGCAGATGCAGCCGGGTGCCCAGCGCGATACCCCCTTGCTACAGGGCGATTTGCCGAATCCGGCGGATCCCCCCAGCGGGTGTCGTTTCCACACTCGCTGTCCTTACGTCACGGATGAATGCCGCCAGGTAGAGCCGATCGATCAGGTTCTGGAAGGTGGACGTCAGGTGGCCTGCCACCGCTGGCAGGAGATCAACCGCGATCGCAGTGTTATTCAGATAGCACCGCCATCGGCAGCCTTTTTGCGACGCCGCGCGCTGTTCGAACACGCGGCAACCCACTCCTCTCTTCCAGCCAGGAACTCATGATAATGACAATGCGAAATTCTCTTTTGACCGTACTGGGAAGTGTTATGTTGCTGGGCGCGGCGCTGCCTGCGCAGTCTGAAACCGTGCTGCGCATCGGCCTCGGTGCCGATCCCGATATGCTCGATCCTCACCTGGCGCGCACCTATTATGGCCGCTTTATCTTTGCCTCGCTGTGCGACAGGCTGGTGGACGTGGACGAGCACCTGAAAGTGGTGCCAGGGCTGGCAAAAGACTGGACATGGAGCGAAGACGGTAAAACCCTGACCATGAATCTGCGCGAGGGGGTCACCTTCCACGATGGCGAAAAGTTTGATGCGGCTGCGGCGAAATATAACCTCGATCGCGCCCTCACGCTGAAAGGTTCTCTGCGTAAAAGCGAAATCTCCTCCATCGAATCGGTGGAGGTAAAAAGCCCAACCCAGATTGCTATCCACCTGAAGACCCCGGACGCGGCGCTGCTGATGCAGCTTACCGACCGTGCCGGCGCAATGATGGCGCCGCAAGCCGCGGCGAAACCCGACTTCGCCGCGCATCCGGTCTGCTCTGGCCCCTATAAATTTGACAGCCGCGTCTCGCAGGATCGCATCGTGCTGAGCCGTTTCGATAATTACTGGAACAAAGAGGCCTACCACTTCGACAAAATCATTTATCTGCCGATCCCGGATGCGTCGGTGCGTCTGGCGAACCTGCGCGCGGGCGATCTGGATCTCACGGAAGGCGTGGCCGCAAGCGATGTCAAAACCGTTGAGGCCGACAGCAAACTGGCGCTGGCGAAGGTCACTGGCCTCGGCTACCAGGGCATCACCTTTAATATCAATAACGGCAAGGTGTCGAAAAACGATCCGTTCCAGGATGCTCGCGTGCGTGAAGCCTTCTCACAGGCGATTGACCGCGATGCGCTGAACCAGGTGGTGTTTGAAGGACTCTATACGCCAGCAAACCAGGCGTTCTCGCCGGTCAGTCCTTACCATGTGAAGGTGCCGGTGCCGCCGCGCGACGTTGAAAAAGCCAAAGCGCTGCTGAAAGCCGCGGGTGTGACCACGCCGCTGAACGTCAATCTGCTGGTGCCGAATAACCCCACCTCGCAGCAGGTAGGCCAGGTATTGCAGGCGATGGTGGCGGAAGCGGGCTTTAACCTCAATCTGCAAATGACCGAGTTCGCCACGTTACTGGATCGCCAGCAGAGCGGCGATTATCAGCTGAGCTTCTCCGGCTGGTCAGGCCGTCCTGATCCCGATGGCAGCATTTATGGCTTCATCAACAGCAAGGGCAACCTCAACGATGGGCGCTACAGCAACGCGCAGGTAGACGAGTGGCTCGCGCAGGCACGTCTGAGTAACGACCCGGCAGTACGCCAGCCGCTCTACAACAACGTCGTGAAGCAGCTGCAAACCGATATGCCGATCGCCTACCTCTACTTCGAACCGCGTATTTTCGGTCTGAATAAGAACGTACAGGGGTTCAAGCCCTATCCGGACGGTATCGTGCGTCTGGCGGGCCTGTCGCTGGCCAAATAACTGAGGGCGTGAGGAGAAACCATGCTGGAACTGATTTGCAAACGCCTGCTGCTGGCCATCCCGACCTTGCTGCTTGTGAGCATGATGGTCTTCGGGCTGCAAAAGTTGCTGCCCGGCGACCCGCTGATTGCGATGGCGGGAGAGGAGCGTGACCCGGCGGTCATCGCTCAACTGCGCGCGGAGTTAAACCTCGACGCACCGCTACCGGTGCAGTATTACGACTGGCTGACCCGCGCGCTGCAGGGCGACCTCGGTGTCTCCTTACGTACCCATGAACCGGTTACCACGCTGATTGCCAGCAAGTTGCCGGTAACTCTTGAGCTGTCGCTGCTGGCGATGATCATCGCGCTGGTGTTTGGCATCAGCATGGGGATCCTTGCCGCGGTGAATAAAAATAGCTGGGTGGATCATGGGGCTAACTTCGTGGCGATCTCCGGGATCTCGATACCGCACTTCTGGCTGGGGATCCTGCTGATTCTGGTCTTCTCGGTCAATCTGCAGTGGCTTCCCGCCTCAGGCTATGTGCCGTTTAGCGAAGATCCCCTGCAGAACCTGCGCACGCTGCTGCTGCCTGCGTCGGTGCTGGGTACCGGTCTGGCGGCGACGCTCATGCGCCATACCCGAGCCTCGATGATCGCGGTATTGAAGGCAGATTATATCCGTACCGCGCGGGCCAAAGGGCTGCTGCCCAACGCGGTGATCCTCAAGCACGCATTCCGCAACGCGCTGGTGCCGGTGATCACCCTTACCACGCTGTTGTTTGGCGAGTTGCTGGGCGGGGCGGTCCTGACCGAACAGGTCTTCACTATTCCAGGCTTCGGCAAAATGATCGTCGATTCTGTCTTTAACCGCGACTACGCGGTAGTGCAGGGCGTGGTGCTAATTGTGGCTATCGGCTTCCTGATGCTGAACCTGCTGGCGGACGTCCTCTACGTGCTTATCAACCCGAAAATGCGAGGTTAATTATGGCGGAACTGACTACTCAATCCGTTGCGGCCGTCACCCCCCGCGCGCAGAACCGGGTGCTGAAAAAATTTCTCGCCAACAAAAGTGCGGTAATAGGGGCCGTGGTTGTGGGGATCTTTGTCCTGATTGCGCTGCTGGCACCCTGGATTGCCCCGTTCGATCCGGTGAAAGCGAACTTCCTCGCGGTCCGTAAGCCGCCGTCGGAGCTGTTCTGGTTTGGCTCCGACGAACTGGGGCGCGACATTCTGTCACGCATCATCTGGGGCGCGCGTACCTCGCTGATGGCGGGCTGTGTCTCGGTGGTGATTGCGGTGGTTATCGGCGTCCCGCTGGGGCTGGTGGCGGGCTACTTCCAGGGGATCTGGGATGGCGTCATCTCCCGTTTTATCGAGGCGCTGCTGGCCTGCCCGTTCCTGATCATGGCTATCGCGCTGGGGGCGTTTTTAGGCCCGAGCCTGACCAACGCCATGATCGCCATCGGTCTTTCGGCGATGCCGATTTTTGCTCGCCTGACGCGTGGCCAGGTGATCGCTATTCGCAACGAAGAGTACATCGACGGCGCGCGGGCGATCGGTCTGCCGGACCGTTGGATCATCATCAAATACGTGCTGCCAAACGTGATGTCGCCGATTCTGGTGCAGGCCACGCTGGCGATTGCTTCAGCGATTATTGCCGAAGCCAGCCTTTCGTTTTTGGGGTTGGGCCAACAGCCGCCAAACCCCTCCTGGGGCTCGATGTTGAATACGGCAAAAGGTTTTCTTGAACAGGCGCCCTGGATGTCTGTTTTCCCCGGGATCGCCATATTCCTGGCGGTGCAGGGCTTTAATTTACTCGGTGACGGCCTGCGCGATGCGCTCGACCCGCGCCACGACTAAGGAGTCATGATGACCAAAGCGCTTGATTTTACGACCGGTTACGATTCTCGCCGTCCGCCCATGATGGGACATAACGCGGTGGCTACGTCACAGCCGCTGGCGGCGCAGGCAGGTATGCGTATGCTGCAACTGGGTGGTAATGCGGTCGATGCCGCGGTCGCCACCGCCATGGCGCTGACCGTGGTGGAGCCAACGGGTTGCGGCATCGGCAGCGATGCCTTCGCCATCATCTGGGATGGCGAAAAGCTGCATGGTCTGAACGCCTCCGGGCGCTCGCCGGCCAGCTGGCATGCGGATCTCTTTGCCGGGAAAACCGCCATGCCCGAGCTGGGCTGGGATGCAGTAACCGTGCCTGGCGCGGTCTCCGGCTGGGTGGCTCTGGCAGAGCGTTTCGGCACGCTTCCCCTCACCACGCTGGCACAGCCTGCCATTGAATATGCGCGGAATGGCTTCCCGGTATCGCCGCTGATTGGCCATCTCTGGCAGCGCGGTTACAACAAACTAAAAGATCAGCCCGGCTTTAGCGCCTGCTTCGCGCCGGAAGGCCGCGCGCCGCGGGTGGGTGAGATCTTCCGCAATCCGGCGCAGGCCGCGTCGCTGGAGCTGATTGCCAAAACCAATGGCGAGGCCTTTTACCGGGGCGAGCTGGCAGAGAAAATTGCCGCCTTTGCAACCGAGCATGGCGCACACCTGACGAAAGACGATCTTGCCAACCATCGCGTGGATTGGGTGGAGCTGCTGTCACGTGATTTTGCCGGCGGTTCCGTTCAGGAGTTACCGCCTAACGGCCAGGGCATTGCGACGCTGATCGCGCTGGGTATTCTGGAGCAGTGCGGCATTGAAAAGCATCACCCGGACTCCGTGCAGTCGCTGCACCTCTCCATCGAGGCCATGAAGCTGGCACTGGCGGATCTTGACCGCTATGTGGCCGATGAAGCTCATATGGAATTTGCCGCCAAAGAGCTGCTGAGCGACCATTATCTGAAATCACGCGCCGCGCTAATCGACCCGGATAACGCCTCTGACTTTGTCTACGGTTCACCGACCCAGAGCGGCACGGTCTATCTTTCTACGGCCGACGCCAGCGGAATGATGGTCTCGTTCATCCAGTCTAACTTTATGGGCTTTGGCTCAGGCGTAGTAGTGCCAGATACCGGTATCAGCCTGCAAAACCGCGGTTGCGGCTTTGTGCTGGATCCTAAACACCCGAACACGCTGGCGGGCAGCAAGCGTCCGTTCCACACCATCATTCCTGGCTTTGCGATGGACGGCAACGGCAAACCGCTGATGTCCTTTGGCGTGATGGGCGGGCCGATGCAGGCGCAAGGGCATATGCAAATGGCGCTGCGAATTATGCTGCACGGCCAGAACCCGCAGGCCGCGATCGATGCGCCGCGCTGGCGCGTAGTGCAGGGCAGGGAGGTGATCGTCGAATCCACCTTCGATCGCAATACCATCGCCGCGCTGCGTGCGCGTGGGCATCAGATTGTGGTGGAGGATCCGCTGCAAGAGTACAACTTTGGCGGCGCACAGGTGATCTATCGCCTGCCGGAGGGGCACTATGTTGCCGCGACGGAGAGCCGCAAAGACGGGCAGGCGTTAGTGAGTTAATAACTGACCTTAGGGGGAGGGAACGGCATTGCACGGTTCCCTCGCCCCTTTGGAGAGAGGGTCAGGGTGAGGAGAACTCACTCAATACGAAACGGATCCGCATCCTGCCAGGCAGGGAACTTCTCCCGATACTCCTTTAACGCCGTCAGCGAGAGCTCAGCGTCAATGCGCGTCGCCTGATGTGGCTCGGCGGTGGCAATGAGCTCGCCCTGCGGGCTCACCACCCGGCTATCACCACGATAATGGTGACCATTGCCGTCGGTGCCTACCCGGTTACATCCCGCGACCCAGGCCTGGTTTTCAATGGCCCGCGCGGTCAGCAGAGCTTGCCAGTGCAGCGAGCGCGGAGCGGGCCAGTTGGCAACATACAGCGCAAGGTCATAATCGTCGCGGTTACGTGACCAGACCGGGAAGCGCAGGTCGTAACAGACCAGCGGCAGAATACGCCAGCCGCGCCACTCAAACACCACGCGCACATTACCCGCCTCGTAATGCTGATGCTCATCGGCCATTCTGAAGAGGTGGCGCTTGTCGTAGAAATGCACCTTACCTTCAGGCTCCACCAGCAGGAAGCGGTTCACCGGGCCACGTTCAGTTTGCAGGGCAGCGCTGCCTGCGATCAACGCGTTGGCTTGCTGTGCCTTTGCCTGCATCCAGGCCACGACCTCTTCCTGTGCCAGCGATTTTGTCGCGGCTTCCATGGCAAAGCCGGTAGTAAACATCTCCGGCAACACAATGATATCGCGACCGGAAATCGCCTCCAGCTGACGATCAAAATGACGCAGGTTGGCAGGGCCATCCATCCAGACTAAGGGGTGTTGTAACAGCGTAATTTTCAAACCAGGCACAGTTAAGACTCCTCACAGGACCGCATCAAAACACTGTAGCACGAGGCCCGGCGAAATGGGGGCAATAAAAAACCCCGCACGGGGCGGGGTTTGTCGGTCCGATTTGGCTTACGCCGCTTCAGGCTTGCGGACCTTCTCCGGCAGCTTTACCGGCTGGGTCGCCAGCTCTTCAGCATCGAAATCATCAACGTTGATACTGCGCAGACGACTCTCTTCCGCTTTCACCAGCACAGCCGCTTCATCCGGGGTGATGATCCCACCCGCCATCGCCTGCTGAGCCAGTTCATCCAGACGGGTAAACGGCAGGTTTTTGCCCAGCTGTTTACAGATTTTCTGGTGAATCGGGTCGGCCGCCATGACATCCAGCAGCGCCTGTTCCAGCAGACCGACCGGATTATGCTCCGTCGGGGCCAGATACTGACCGCGGCCGATACGGGAGCGGGTTGCGCTCGGTATTTGCAGGATCTTCGCCACTTTATGATCCAGCTTATCGCTCGGTGCCAGGTAGTGACGTCCGGTCGGGAAGATCACCACGCGCAGGGCACCGGCCACAAAGCGGTTCGGGAAGTTCGCCAGCAGATCATCAATGGCCTGTTCTGCCTGATAAAGCGCATCCTGTACGCCCCAGTGCACCAGCGGCAGATCCGCTTCATGACGGCCTTCATCGTCGTAGCGTTTCAGTACCGCCGAGGCGAGGAAGATCTGGCTCAGCACATCGCCCAGACGGGCTGAGATGCGTTCACGACGCTTCAGGCTTCCGCCCAGCACGGCCATGGAGACGTCCGAGAGCAGCGCCAGGTTAGCACTCAAGCGGTTAAGGTGCTGGTAGTAACGTTTAGTGGCATCGCCGGTTGGGGTGGCACTGGTGAGACCGCGCGTCAGACCCAGCCAGAAGCTACGCATTTCGTTGCTTCCCACGTGACCAATATGTTTAAAGAAGAGCTTATCGAACGCGTCGAGATCGTTGTTCTGCGCCGCCGCCATCTCTTCCAGCACATAAGGATGGCAACGAATCGCCCCCTGGCCGAAGATCATCATGCTACGGGTCAGAATGTTTGCCCCTTCTACGGTGATGGCAATAGGCGCACCCTGATAGCCTCGCGCCAGGAAGTTGCCTTCGCCGAGCATAATGCCTTTACCGCCTGCGATATCCATCGCATCAATAATCGACTGCTGCGCACGGTGGGTACAGTGATACTTCACAATCGCCGACAGCACCGCCGGTTTTTCGCCGAGCATGATGCCGTAGGTAATTAATGATGCCGCGGCGTCCATCACGTAGGCATTGCCTGCGATACGCGCCAGAGGCTCTTCGATCCCTTCCATCTTGCCGATGGCAATTTTGAACTGACGGCGGATATGCGCATAAGCACCAATCCCCATCGCCACCGATTTCAGGCCACCGGTAGAGTTCGACGGCAGGGTAATACCACGCCCGACCGACAGACACTCCACCAGCATACGCCAGCCCTGACCGGCCATTTTCGGACCGCCAATAATGTAATCAATCGGGACAAAGATATCCTGTCCGCGCGTCGGCCCGTTCTGGAACGGCACGTTCAGCGGGAAGTGGCGGCGGCCAATTTCAACGCCAGGCGTTGAGGTCGGGATCAGCGCACAGGTAATGCCCAGCTCTTCATCATCGCCCAGCAGTTTGTCCGGGTCAGAGAGTTTAAAGGCCAGCCCCAGCACGGTGGCGATAGGTGCCAGCGTGATGTAGCGCTTGTTCCAGGTCAGGCGCATACCCAGCACCTGCTCACCCTGCCACTCACCCATGCAGACCACGCCGGTATCCGGAATGGCGCCCGCATCGGAGCCCGCTTCCGGACTGGTCAATGCGAAGCAAGGGATCTCCTGGCCACGGGCCAGTCGCGGCAGATAGTGATTTTTCTGCTCTTCCGTACCGTAATGTTGCAGCAGCTCACCCGGGCCTAATGAGTTAGGTACCCCGACGGTGATCGCCAGGATGCCCGAAACCCCGGCCAACTTTTGCAGCACGCGGGCTTGCGCGTAAGCCGAGAACTCCAGGCCGCCGTACTCTTTTTTGATGATCATCGCGAAGAAGCGATGTTCTTTCAGATATGCCCAAAGCTCAGGCGGTAAATCGGCCATCTCATGGGTGATAGCAAAGTCGTTTGCCATGCGGCACGCTTCTTCTACCGGGCCATCGATAAAGGCCTGCTCTTCTGCGGTCAGACGCGGCTGAGGATAGTTGTGCAGTTTTTTCCAGTCCGGCTTGCCCTGGAAGAGGTCACCTTCCCACCAGGTGGTGCCAGCGTCGATTGCCTCTTTCTCTGTACGGGACATCGGCGGCATCACTTTACGGAAACCGCGGAATACCGGGGCAGAGATCATCGACTTACGCATCGACGGTAAATTGAACGGCAACAGGATGATGGCCAGCGGCAGTACCATCCAGATATTCCACAGGCCAGCTAATCCCAGCGCTGCGGTCCAGGCCAGCAAAATCAGGCTGCTCAGCAGCAAATTGACGCGGTGATAAAAGAGCGCACCGATCAGAACAACGGTTGCGATAAGACTCAAAATCATCATAAAGAAAAGCTCCCTTGCTTGTAGGAGGTCTGACCACTTGTGATGATATGGTTGTAGTGGATGTCACTTCTTTTAGCAATGTGTTTACAAAGTAATTACAACCTGGTTCACATTGTTCATGTTTTACCCGGCACAAAAAATCAAAACCGCCGACGAATCGTGTGGCTTTAGCTTCTCGCTTTTCGCGCTATCCGTTACACTCGCACTGTTATTTCATCAATACTGAAGGATTATCCTCATGTACCAGGATCTTATTCGTAACGAACTGAACGAAGCGGCGGAAACGCTGGCCAACTTTCTGAAAGATGAAGCCAATATCCACGCTATTCAGCGCGCGGCGGTCCTGCTTGCCGACAGCTTTAAAGACGGCGGTAAGGTGCTCTCTTGCGGCAACGGTGGCTCACATTGTGACGCCATGCACTTCGCCGAAGAGCTGACCGGTCGTTATCGTGAAAACCGTCCGGGCTACCCGGCGATTGCGATCTCCGACGTGAGCCACATCTCCTGCGTGAGCAACGACTTTGGTTACGACTATGTCTTCTCTCGCTATGTTGAAGCGGTGGGGCGTGAAGGGGATGTTCTGTTGGGCATTTCCACGTCTGGTAACTCCGGTAACATCATCAAAGCGATTGAAGCGGCCCGGGCGAAAGGGATGAAAGTCATCACCCTGACCGGTAAAGATGGCGGCAAAATGGCCGGCACGGCGGACATCGAGATCCGCGTACCTCACTTTGGCTATGCTGACCGCATCCAGGAAATTCACATTAAAGTGATTCATATCCTGATTCAGTTGATCGAAAAAGAGATGGTTAAGTAAATCTTCGCCGGGGGCATCATTGTCCCCGCTGTTGTGGAGGTCATGTATGTGCGAACTGCTCGGGATGAGCGCCAATGTGCCAACCGATATCTGCTTTAGTTTTACCGGGCTGGTGCAGCGCGGAGGAGGGACCGGGCCGCATAAAGACGGCTGGGGTATTACCTTCTATGAAGGCAAAGGCTGTCGCACCTTCAAGGATCCACAACCCAGCTTTAACTCACCTATAGCCCGTCTGGTGCAGGATTATCCGATAAAATCCTGCTCAGTGATTGCCCACATTCGCCAGGCAAATCGCGGCGAAGTGGCGCTGGAAAATACCCACCCCTTTACCCGCGAGCTCTGGGGACGTAACTGGACTTACGCGCATAACGGGCAACTGTCGGGCTATAAATCGCTGGAAACCGGCAACTTCCGCCCGGTGGGCGAAACCGACAGCGAAAAGGCTTTTTGCTGGTTGTTGCACAAACTGACCGAGCGCTACCCGCGCACGCCAGGCAATATGACCGCGGTATTCAAATACATCGCCTCGCTGGCCACCGAGCTACGTGAGAAAGGGGTATTTAATATGCTGCTGTCGGACGGGCGTTACGTCATGGCGTTTTGCTCTACCAACCTCTTCTGGATCACCCGTCGGGCGCCGTTCGGTGTGGCAAAGCTGCTGGATCAGGATGTGGAAATTGATTTTCAGACCGAGACCACACCCAACGATGTGGTCACGGTGATCGCCACTCAGCCGCTGACGGGCAATGAGTCCTGGCAAAAGATCATGCCAGGAGAGTGGGTCTTATTTTGCCTCGGGGACCGCGTAATTTGACGCCAGCTGTGGATGAACCACTTCGTGGCTAAGCGGCTTGCTGACCACATAGCGGCCATCCACGACTGATACGGTCGGCGGCTTACGCGTTTGCTGGAAGTAGTCATAACCCGGTTTGAGCTGTTTCCAGAAATCGGCGTAATAAGAGTATTTATGACGCTGCATATTGGCATCGGTCATGCGGAACGGATAGATACTCACCTGAACGCCAGGCTGGCCAAACACCAGTGCGCCGGTCACAAACTGGAAGATCTCATCAATTCCGCTGTCGGTCATGGCGTAGCAGCCAACTGAGACGCAGGCACCGTGGATCATCAGGTATTTGCCGTCATAACCATGCGCACGGTCGTACTGATTCGGGAAGCCGATATTGATCGCTTTATAGAAGCGGCTATCGGGTTTGAGCTGGCTGCGCTGCACGGTATAGAACCCTTCCGGACTCTTAAAATCGCCCTGGCGCTGTTTCGGGCCTAGTCCGCCGGAATAGTTACAGATTTTGTAGCTGTCGAGCAGCTGATACGTCTCACCCATCTTCACGTAAAGATCGAGCGTCCGCTCCTCTTTAAAGATCTGGATATAGACAGGGGACCCCATCAACTGTTGCTTATACTCTTTGCTGACCGGCGTTGTCGAGCTATCGCTGCTGAGCAGCCCGGCAAATGACACGCACGGAATCAGAAGCATCGCAATGAACAATGCGATTTTGCGCATACTACATGTTCCTTGATAAAACTAAACCAACTTGCCAGGACGGCAAAAGAGACCCGAAATCAGATTTATCTGCATTTAGGAGCGCTCACATTAGCACCACTGGAGTTTTTCGCAAGATCCAGGGCGCGGGTTTACAAAATAGTTTTACGTTATATCCCATCTCGTCTGCGATGGCTGTGAGAACTTTGCGCATTAGCTCGCATTTTAGTGCCCGGCACGCCGCAATTCCTGCCGCCTGAACCCGGGAAATGGTACACTTCGGCAGCCTTAAGACCGAAGGATTAGAAAGGATGCTTTTCTCAGGAGTTGGCTCAACTCCGCCGCTTATCCGGGTGCCTCAACCCTCCCTTTCTTCCTGTGTATCGATTATTGACCCGTCTGGCTTGTTCGCCGGTCAGGTTGTTTATGGGTATTGCTAACACTATGATAAGAATCAAAAAAGGACTTGATTTGCCGATCTCCGGCATTCCAGTGCAGCAGATCTCTCCAGGCTCGCGCCCGCATCATGTCGCTGTTCTGGGGGATGACTACGTGGGGATGCGGCCTGCCATGCTGGTACAGGAGGGGGACAGCGTTGTAAAAGGACAGGCGCTGTTCGAAGATAAAAAGAACCCGGGCGTGCTCTTTACCGCCCCGGCCAGCGGCACCGTGGTGGCTATTCATCGCGGCGAGCGGCGTGTTCTGCAATCGGTGGTGATTCGCATTGAGGGCGACAGCCAGCGTGAGTTCGCCCACTACCCGCTCGCTGAGCTGCCAACGCTCAGTCGTTCGGCAGTGCAAGCGCAACTGTTGGCTTCTGGTCTCTGGACGGCGCTACGCACGCGTCCTTACAGTAAAACGCCGGTTCCCGATACGGTCCCGGCAGCCATTTTCGTGACCGCTATCGACACCCATCCCCTGAGCGCTGACCCGCAGCCGATTATTTTGGCCCAGCGTCAGGACTTTGATGCCGGGCTAACGGTACTGACGCGTCTGACCGACGGGCGGGTACATGTCTGCCAGGCCAGCGGCGGGAAGCTGGGCGGTCATGCACAGGGGCAAGTGACCTTTAATGCGTTTGCTGGCCCGCATCCGGCCGGGCTGGTAGGTACGCATATCCATTTCCTTGAGCCGGTGAGCCTGACAAAACAGGTCTGGCATCTCAATTATCAGGATGTCATCGCCATCGGTAAGCTCTTTACCACCGGGGTGCTCTCCAGTGAACGCGTGATCGCGCTTGGCGGCCCACAGCTGAAAACGCCGCGACTGGTGCGTACCGAACTGGGTGCCGATCTTAACGAACTGCTGGCCCAGGAGACCCTGGATGGGGAAAACCGTCACATCTCCGGTTCGGTGCTGAGCGGCAGGCATGCCACAGGTGCGCAGGCATACCTCGGGCGTTTTCATCTGCAGGTCAGCGTCGTGCTGGAAGGGCGTGAAAAAGAGCTTTTCGGTTGGGTGATGCCGGGCGCGGAGAAGCATTCCGTCACCCGCACCACCCTCGGCCATTTCCTGCGTAAAAAGCTGTTTAATTTCTCGACGTCCACCCATGGTGGCGAACGTGCCATGGTTCCCATCGGCAACTACGAGCGGGTAATGCCGCTCGATATTTTGCCCACTCTGCTCCTGCGCGATTTGCTGGCCGGTGATACCGACGGCGCACAGGCGCTGGGCTGCCTGGAGCTGGATGAAGAAGATCTGGCGCTCTGCACCTACGTTTGCCCAGGAAAATACGAATATGGACCGGTGTTGCGCGAGGTATTAACCCGCATTGAGCAGGAAGGATAACCGATGGGCCTGAAACATCTCATTGAAAAACTGGAGCCGCACTTTACGCATGGCGGCAAACTGGAAAAGTATTACCCGCTGTTTGAAGCGACCACAACGGTGTTTTACACCCCGGGTCAGGTGACGAAGGGGGCTGCGCACGTACGCGATGCCATCGATCTCAAAAGGATGATGATCCTCGTCTGGTTTGCCGTCTTCCCTGCGATGTTCTGGGGCATGTACAACGTGGGCCTGCAAACCATCCCGGCGTTGCACCATCTGTACGACGCCCAGCAACTCCAGCAGGTTATTCAGGGCGACTGGCACTACCGCGTGGCGCAGATGCTCGGCGTGAGCTTTGCTGCCGATGCTGGCTGGATAAGCATGATGACCCTGGGGGCCGTCTACTTCCTGCCTGTTTATATGACGGTTTTCCTGGTCGGTGGCTTCTGGGAAGTGCTGTTTGCCATCGTGCGTAAGCACGAGATTAACGAGGGATTCTTCGTCACCTCAATTCTGTTTGCCCTGATTGTGCCCCCCACGCTTCCTTTGTGGCAGGCGGCGATGGGCATCAGTTTTGGCGTGGTGATGGCGAAAGAACTCTTCGGCGGCACCGGACGTAACTTCCTCAATCCGGCCCTGGCCGGCCGTGCTTTTCTCTTCTTTGCCTATCCGGCCCAAATTTCTGGCGACCTGGTCTGGACGGCGGCTGACGGCTTCTCGGGCGCAACGCCGCTTTCGCAGTGGGCGGCACACGGCGGTGAGACGCTGGTCAATAACGCCACCGGCCAGCCCGTTAGTTGGTTTGATGCCTTTATCGGCACCATTCCGGGGTCGATAGGTGAAGTATCAACGCTGATGATCCTGATTGGCGGTGCCATCATTCTGTTTGGTCGCGTCGCCTCCTGGCGCATCGTGGCCGGGGTCATGATCGGCATGATTGCCATCGCCTCGCTCTTTAACCTGATAGGTTCCGACACCAACCCGATGTTCTCTATGCCATGGTACTGGCACCTGGTACTGGGCGGTTTTGCCTTCGGCATGATGTTTATGGCAACCGATCCGGTTTCGGCTTCATTTACCGACAAAGGGAAGTGGTGCTACGGCATCCTGATCGGTGCCATGTGCGTGTTGATCCGCGTGGTCAACCCGGCTTATCCGGAAGGGATGATGCTGGCGATCCTGTTTGCCAACCTGTTCGCGCCGCTGTTCGACTACCTGGTAGCGCAGGCCAACATCAGACGGAGGAAGGCGCGTGGCTGAGAACAAAAATAACGATAGCATCGGCAAGACCTTGATGGTGGTGCTGGTGCTGTGCCTGGTGTGCTCCATTGTGGTGGCGGGCTCTGCCGTAGGGCTGAAGTCGCGCCAGCAGGAGCAGCGAGCCCTGGACAAACAGCGCAATATCCTGGCGGTAACGGGACTCATGCAGGGTGAGATGAGTGCTGAAGAGGTCGCACAGACCTTTGCCGAGCGTATCACGCCGAAGCTGGTGGAGCTAAAAACCGGCGCGATACTCGACAAGGATCCAAACAGCTATAACCAGGGGCTGGCGCTAAAGGATCCCAAAATGAGTACGGTACTGGAGGCCAGCGAAGATCCGGCGGGTATTAAGCGTCGCAGCAACGTTGCTGAAATCTACCTGGTGCGCGATGAACAACAACGTGTGCAGCAGCTGGTTCTGCCGGTCTATGGCAACGGCCTGTGGTCAATGATGTATGCCTTTGTGGCCCTTGATACCGATGGTCGCACCGTTAAAGGCATCACCTGGTACGATCAGGGAGAAACCCCGGGGCTGGGCGGTGAAGTCGAAAACCCGGGCTGGCGTGCGCAATTTATTGGCAAAAAAGTACTGGACGATAACGGGCAGCCGGCGCTGAAAGTGATGAAAGGCGCTGCGCGGCAAGGCGACGAGTACGCGGTAGATGGCCTTTCTGGCGCCACGCTCACCTCGAACGGCGTACAACACAGTTTCGATTTCTGGATGGGCGAATTGGGTTTTGGGCCCTTTCTTAAAAAAGTACGTGAAGGAGAGCTGAATCATGGCTGACGCGGGCGAGCTGAAAGAAGTCAAACGGGTTTTGATTGGGCCGTTGATTGCCAATAACCCTATCACCCTGCAGGTGCTGGGGGTCTGCTCGGCGCTGGCGGTGACCACAAAACTGGAAACGGCGGTGGTCATGACTCTGGCGGTGACGCTGGTGACGGCGTTCTCCAGCATGTTTATCTCGATGATTCGCCACCATATCCCCAACAGCGTACGCATTATTGTGCAGATGGCGATCATCGCCTCGCTGGTGATCGTGGTGGATCAACTGTTACGCGCCTTCGCCTATGAAACCTCGAAACAGCTGTCGGTGTTTGTCGGCTTGATCATCACCAACTGTATTGTGATGGGCCGGGCTGAAGCCTACGCCATGAAAATGCCGCCGCTGGCAAGCTTTATGGATGGCATTGGCAACGGCCTCGGTTACGGGGTGATTCTACTGACCGTGGGCTTCCTGCGAGAGCTGATTGGCAGCGGAAAACTGTTTGGGATTACGGTACTGGATACCGTGCAAAACGGTGGCTGGTACCTGCCGAATGGCCTGTTTTTGCTGGCGCCAAGCGCCTTCTTCATTATCGGTTTGTTGATCTGGGCGGTGAGAACCTGGCGCCCGGAGCAGCAGGAAAAGGAGTAACCGACAATGGCTCATTACCTTAGTTTGTTTGTGCGCGCGGTGTTTGTCGAAAACATGGCGCTCGCGTTCTTCCTCGGGATGTGTACCTTTCTTGCCGTCTCCAAAAAGGTATCGACCGCGTTTGGTCTTGGCGTGGCCGTGACGGTGGTGCTGGGGTTGTCGGTCCCGATTAACAATCTGGTCTTCAACCTGGTGCTGCGCGACGGTGCGCTGGTGGAAGGGGTGGATCTCAGCTTCCTTAACTTTATTACCTTTATTGGCGTGATTGCTGCGCTGGTGCAGATTCTGGAGATGATCCTCGATAAATATTTTCCATCCCTTTACAACGCGCTGGGGATCTTTCTGCCGTTGATTGCGGTGAACTGCGCCATCTTTGGCGGGGTGTCATTTATGGTTCAGCGTGATTACAACTTCACCGAGTCGGTCGTGTACGGATTTGGCTCGGGTATTGGCTGGATGCTGGCGATTGTCACCATGGCAGGGATCCGCGAAAAAATGAAATACGCTAACGTGCCGGCCGGTTTACGCGGCTTAGGGATCACCTTTATCACCACCGGTTTAATGGCGCTGGGCTTTATGTCCTTCTCCGGTGTGCAGCTATAAGGGCTTAATAAATGGAAATTATTCTTGGCGTCGTGATGTTTACGCTCATCGTTCTGATGCTATCCGGATTGATTCTGGTGGCGCGTGCGAAGCTGGTTAATGCAGGTGATGTCACGATCGATATTAACGATGAAGCGGACAAACAGATTCGCACCGCAGCGGGTGATAAGCTGCTCAATACGCTCTCCGGCAACGGCATTTTTGTCTCCTCCGCCTGCGGCGGCGGCGGCTCCTGCGGACAGTGCCGGGTTGTCGTGAAAGAGGGGGGCGGTGACATCCTCCCCACCGAGCTTGCGCATATCAGTAAGCGCGAGGCGAAAGAGGGATGTCGTCTGGCCTGTCAGGTGGCGGTGCGCCAGAACATGAAAATCGAACTGCCTGAAGAGATTTTCGGCGTTAAGAAGTGGCAGTGTGAAGTGATCTCCAACGATAACAAAGCCACCTTTATCAAGGAGCTGAAGCTACGGGTACCGGAAGGCGAAGATGTTCCCTTCCGTGCAGGGGGTTATATTCAAATCGAATGTCCCGAACACACCGTGGCTTACGCCGATTTTGATGTGCCTGACCAGTACCGTGCGGACTGGGATAAATTTAATCTTTTCCGCTTCGTCTCTGACGTCAAAGAGCCCACGCTGCGGGCGTACTCCATGGCCAACTATCCGGACGAGAAGGGCATCATCATGCTCAATGTGCGTATCGCCACGCCGCCCCCGGGCGTGCCTGATGCGCCGCCGGGAATTATGTCCTCCTATATCTGGTCGCTGAAAGCGGGCGATAAGGTCACGATTTCCGGGCCGTTTGGCGAGTTCTTTGCCAAAGAGAGCGAGGCCGAAATGGTCTTTATCGGCGGCGGTGCTGGCATGGCGCCGATGCGCTCACATATCTTCGATCAGCTAAAGCGTCTTGGCAGTAAGCGTAAAATCAGCTTCTGGTACGGTGCCCGCTCGCGGCGTGAGATGTTCTACGATGACGAGTTTGAACAGCTGGCGCGAGAAAATCCTAACTTCAGCTTCCACGTTGCGCTCTCCGATCCGCAGCCGGAAGATAACTGGACGGGCTATACTGGCTTCATTCACAACGTGCTGTATGAGAACTACCTCAAGAACCATGCCGCGCCGGAAGACTGCGAGTTCTACATGTGCGGTCCACCGGTGATGAACGCGGCGGTTATCAGGATGCTGAAAGATCTTGGCGTGGAGGATGAGAACATCATGCTGGACGACTTCGGAGGCTGATATGTTTGTTTTTATCGCCACCTTTGCGGTATTTGTGCTGGTTATCTTTGCCATGTCGCTCGGCTGGATCATCAAGCGTAAAAGCCTGCAGGGCAGCTGCGGTGGGATCTCCTCCCTGGGCATGGAGAAAGTGTGCGACTGCCCGGAACCGTGCGATGCGCGGAAAAAACGGATGGAACGTGATGCCCGGCGTCAGCAGGGCAGAATACTCTAAAATCATCAGGCCGCGCTCGCGGCCTGATTAACGATTAATGCCACTGGCTGGCCTGCGCAGGGGAATCGACCACGACACCGTCGGCACCCAGCATTTTTGCAGTCTGGAAATCTTTGCTGGCGTTGATGCCCAGTAAAATAATGTGCGCATTCCCCTGCGAACGGAAACAGGTCATCGCCTCTTTGTCCCACGTCAGCGTCGCCGGCGAAATGCCTTCGCCAAGCGTGAATTTTTCGACTATCTCAACCTTACGGTTAAGCTCCAGGCCATACCAGTATTCATCCATGGTTTTGGCTGGGGCATCGCACAGATGATTCAGCGAAATGTTTGCCAGACGAGTCCGGGTTTCACTGCGGGTCACAAAACGCGGTACCGTAGGCGGCAATGCGTCCAGGTAACGATCTTCCGTGGAGTAAACGCGAACCCGCTGTAAGCTATTCGTCTCTTGCAGGGTGGCCGTCAACTGTTTCGCCATCTCCTCCGGCGCCGCGTCCGGCGATTTAATATCAATAAAGAACCGGGTCTCTGGCCACTGTTCCAGTACGGCTTTTAGCGTCGGGATGGTGGCATTTGCAATCGTCCTTTTCCATTTGGTAGCGGCATTAAAGGTCGTAAGCTCGGCAGCGGTGTAGGCAGAAACTTTTCCCTTCATTGACGTTAACGCCTGCAGGTCGCTGGGACGATAAAGCACCGGCACGCCGTCACGGCTAAGCTGTACGGTTATCCAGATGGCCTGAGCCTGATTTTGCAGCGCCAGCTTAATGGCCGGCAGGGTATTTTCTGGCGCGTCGCTCGTGCCGCCACGATGCGCAATGATTTCTGGGCTGGCCCAGAGCGAGGTGCTGAGAAACAGCAGCGAGGCGGCAATCCGTTTGTTCATGAAACGATCTCCAGAGATTTTTTAAAATAATGAATTATAAGATTTTTATAGGGTTCTCTTTTTAACATAGCCGTATGACGGTAATGAGACGCTAAAACGGCTGTCGCATTAAATGTTGTTTGTTATACTGTATGCAATTACAGGTATGGTGAATGGAATGCGCAAAATCATTCATGTCGATATGGACTGCTTTTTTGCTGCGGTAGAGATGCGGGACAATCCGGCGCTGCGGGATATTCCCATTGCTATCGGCGGCAGCCGCGTAAAGCGGGGCGTCATCAGCACGGCAAACTACCCGGCGCGCAAATTTGGCGTGCGCAGCGCCATGCCTACGGCGATGGCCCTGAAGCTATGCCCCCACTTAACCCTGTTGCCGGGTCGCTTTGAGGCCTACAAAGAAGCGTCGCTGCATATTCGCGATATCTTCTCCCGCTACACCTCTCTCATTGAGCCCCTGTCGCTTGACGAAGCCTATCTCGACGTTACGGAAAGCCTGCATTGCCACGGCTCGGCAACGTTGATGGCGCAGGAGATTCGCCAAACCATTTCCAACGAACTCAACCTCACCGCCTCGGCGGGGGTGGCGCCGGTAAAATTCCTGGCCAAGATCGCGTCCGATCTTAATAAGCCCAACGGTCAGTATGTGATCACGCCCGATGACGTCCCGGCGTTCTTAAAAACCCTGTCGCTCAGTAAAATCCCCGGGGTGGGCAAAGTCTCTGCGGCAAAGCTGGAGAGCATGGGGCTTCGCACCTGCGAAGATGTGCAAAATAGCGATCTTGCTATGCTCCTTAAGCGGTTCGGTAAATTTGGCCGGGTGTTGTGGGAGCGAAGCCAGGGGATTGACGATCGCGACGTTAACAGCGAGCGGCTGCGAAAATCGGTTGGTGTGGAGCACACCCTGAGTGATGACATTCATGACTGGGCGGAGTGTGAAAAAATCATTACCGAACAGCTCTATCCCGAGCTAGAGCGGCGACTGGCGAAAGTGAAGCCAGACCTGTTGATTGCCCGTCAGGGGGTCAAACTTAAATTTAACGATTTTCAGCAGACGACCCAGGAGCACGTCTGGCCGCGTCTCAACAAAGACGACCTTGTCGCCACCGCGAAGAAAACCTGGGCAGAGCGTCGGGCAGGGCGGGGCGTACGGCTGGTGGGTTTACACGTCACGCTATTGGATCCGCAATTAGAGCGGCAGCTGTTGCTGGGGTTATAAAAAAGCCCGGCGGAGCCGGGCTGGATGGCGAGCAGAAATGCTTATTTCGCCGGGATGGCTTTCAGCAGTTCTGTCAGCAAGGTCCAGTAGTGGCCCACGCTTTCAATATGAACTTGCTCGTCTGGCGAGTGCGGACCCGTAATGGTTGGGCCGATAGACACCATGTCCATATCCGGGTACGGTTTTTTAAACAGACCGCACTCCAGACCGGCGTGAATCACCTGAATGTTCGGGGTGCTGTTGAACAGACGCTGGTAGGTTTCACGAACCAGGGCCATTACCGGCGAGCTTGCGTCCGGCTGCCAGCCTGGATAGCTGCCTTTTGCGGATGTTTTCGCTCCGGTCAGGGCGCCCAGCGACTCCAGCATACTCACAACGTACTCTTTACCGCTGTCGATAAGTGAACGGATCAGGCAGATGATTTCTGCACTGTCGTCGCTCATGGTCACCACGCCCACGTTCAGGGAGGTTTCCACCACCCCTTTCGCGACGTCGGAGTTACGGATCACGCCGTTTGGTGTGGCATTCAGCAACTGAACAAAGGCGTCACGGGATGCGGTAGTCAGCGCCGCTTTGTCGCTGGAGACGGCTTCGAGCACCACGGTCAGGTTCTTCTCTTTCACCGAGAGTTCGTTTTTCAGGATATCCAGATAAACGTTCGCCTGGTTTTTCAGCGCGTCGGCTTTGTCAGCCGCAACGGCGACGGTGGCGAAGGCTTCGCGCGGGATGGCGTTACGCAGGGTGCCGCCATTGAAATCGACAAGGCGCAGATCCAGTTCGGCCGCGTGGCCTGCCAGGAAGCGTGCCAGCAGTTTGTTCGCATTGCCCAGGCCCAGGTGAATATCGCCGCCGGAGTGGCCACCTTTCAGCCCTTTCAGGGTCAGCTTAAAGGTCTGGAAATTGGCGGGTACCGCTTCACGGGTCAACGGCAGGGTGGCGATGAAATCGATACCGCCAGCGCAACCCATGTAGATCTCACCCTCTTCTTCGGAGTCAGTGTTGATCAGGATATCTGCCTGCAGCCAGTTGGCCTGCAGACCAAATGCGCCGTCCATACCCGCTTCTTCCGTCATGGTCAGCAACACTTCCAGCGGGCCATGCTCAACGCTGTCATCAGCCAGTACGGCCAGGGCAGAGGCCATGCCGATACCGTTATCCGCGCCCAGCGTGGTGCCGCGCGCTTTAACCCACTCGCCGTCGATGTACGGCTGAATCGGATCTTTAGTGAAGTCGTGGACGGTGTCGTTGTTTTTCTGTGGAACCATGTCCAGGTGCGCTTGCAGTACAACTGCTTTGCGGTTTTCCATGCCTTTGGTGGCAGGTTTACGGATCAGAATGTTACCAACCTGGTCGCGCTCGGCGTGCAGCCCTTTTTCCTTCGCCCAGCCCATGATGTGTTCGGCAAGCTGTTCTTCGTGATAGGAAGGGTGAGGAATGGAGCAGATTTTGGCAAAAATATCCCACAGCGGTTGTGGAGATAGTTGAGACAGTTCAGACACTATGAGTCTCCTTGTCGATATCCTGCAACAGGGATGCAGGACACGGGGTTAGCAGGTTTAGAGTCACCACAAGTCAGACTTGCGAGATGCGGTTGAGAATACCACTTTCTCTGGCAACGCATAGTATTAAGCATGCAAAAACTCCACCCCATGCCGCTTAACACTGGTTTTTAGTGCGTCAGATCTCTATAATCTCGCGCAACCTGGTTCACCCCTCATTTTTTTAAGCCGTATACAAACAGGCTGGGACACTTCACATGAGCGAAAAATACGTCGTCACCTGGGACATGTTGCAGATTCACGCACGCAAACTGGCTGCGCGCCTGATGCCTTCCGAACAGTGGAAAGGCATTATCGCCGTTAGCCGTGGCGGTTTGGTACCGGGGGCGCTGCTGGCACGTGAGCTGGGTATTCGTCATGTCGATACCGTCTGCATCTCCAGCTACGACCATGACAACCAGCGTGAGCTGACAGTACTCAAGCGCGCCGAAGGTGATGGCGAAGGCTTTATCGTTATTGACGACCTGGTCGATACCGGTGGCACCGCGGTCGCTATTCGCGAAATGTATCCAAAAGCGCATTTCGTCACTATCTTCGCAAAACCGGCGGGTAAACCACTGGTGGATGATTATGTGATTGATATCCCGCAAGATACCTGGATTGAGCAGCCATGGGATATGGGCGTGGTCTTCGTACCGCCTATTTCAGGCCGCTAAATCCTCTTTTTAACGCCCGGTGACGCCGGGCGTTATTGTTTTTGCCTGTAGCACGTTACAATAGCCTTCTCTGACGTATCTCTAGAGGCAGCGCGAAATGACCCAGGCGAATCTCAGCGAAATTCTCTTCAAACCCAAATTCAAACATCCGGAAACCTCGACCCTGGTTCGCCGCTTCAACAGTGGCACAGAGCAGCAGGTGCAGTCCGCGCTGGATGGCAAAAATATTCCTCACTGGTATCGCATGATTAACCGCCTGATGTGGATTTGGCGCGGAATCGATCCGCGTGAAATTCTGGAGGTGCAGGCGCGCATTGTGATGAGTGATGCTGAGCGTACCGATCCGGAACTGTACGACACGGTGGTGGGATATCGTGGCGGCAACTGGATCTATGAGTGGGCAAAACAGGCGATGCTCTGGCAGCAGAAAGCCACGCAGGAGCCAGACCCGGCCCTCAGCGGCCAGCACTGGCTGCACGCCGCCGACCTTTACAGTATCGCGGCGTATCCGCATCTGAAGGGCGATGAGCTGGCAGAGCAGGCGCAGGCGCTGGCGAATCGCGCCTATCAGGAGGCCGCGCAGCACCTGCCGGGGCGGATACGTGAAATCGAATTCACCATTCCCGGCGGCCCCTCCGTGACCGGATTCCTGCATATGCCCGCAGGCGAGGGTCCCTTCCCGACGGTTATGATGTGCGGCGGCCTCGATTCTCTGCAGACCGATTATTACAGCCTTTATGAACGCTATTTCGCCCCGCAGGGCGTCGCGATGCTCACCCTGGATATGCCCTCTATTGGCTTCTCTTCGAAATGGAAGCTGACCCAGGATTCCAGCTTGCTCCATCAGCACGCCCTGAGATCGCTGGAAAAAAATCCCTGGGTCGATCATACCCGCGTCGCGGCATTTGGTTTCCGTTTTGGTGCGAACGTGGCCGTGCGTCTGGCCTATCTGGAGTCGTCGCGCCTGAAGGCGGTGGCCTGTCTCGGTCCGGTCGTCCACGCCCTGCTTAGCGAACCCGCCCGGCAGGGGGGCGTGCCAGAGATGTATCTGGACGTGCTCGCCAGCCGCCTGGGCATGCAGCAAGCCTCCGACGAGGCGCTGCGCATCGAGCTCAACCGTTATTCGTTAAAAACGCAGGGCTTGCTGGGGCGACGCTGCCCAACGCCGATGCTCTCGGGCTACTGGAAGAACGATCCATTCAGCCCGGAAGAGGAGTCACGTTTAATCACCTCGTCATCTGTCGATGGCAAGCTGCTGGAGGTGCCGTTTAGCCCGGTTTACCAGAATTTTGACAAAGCACTGCAGCAAATCTCGCGTTGGATCCATCAGAGATTGTGTTGATTGATTGCTAATTTTTTGTGGTTTGGTAAAACAGTGGCTTCACAAAAGGAGATCGCAATGACGTTACCGAGTGGACATCCGAAAAGTAGAATGATCAAAAAGTTCATGGCTCTTGGCCCGTATATCCGGGAAGAGCAGTGCGAAGGGGCACGCTTTTTTTTCGATTGCCTGGCAGTTTGCGTCAATGTTAAGCCCGCGCCGGAAAAGCGCGAATTCTGGGGCTGGTGGATGGAGATGGAAGCAGAAGAGAGCCGATTTACTTACAGCTACCAGTTTGGTCTGTTTGATAAAGATGGGCACTGGCAGGCGGTCGCCATTAAAGATCCCGAGGTGGTGCAGCGTCTGGAACACACCCTGCGTGAATTCCATGAAAAAGCACGCACTCTGCTGGCAAGTTTTGAACTGAAACTGGAACCTGCCGATGATTTCACCAATCAACCGGTGAAACTTACCGCCTGATTGCGGGGTCACCAATACAAAATAAAAAAGCCCGGCGCTCTGGCAGCCGGGCTTTTTTTTAGTCTGAATTAGAACTGGTAGGTCATACCCAGGGCAACGATGTCGTCGCTGCTCACGCCCAGCGCATTATCGTCGTCGATCTGGTTGATTTTATAATCAACAAACGCGGACATGTTTTTGTTGAAATAATAGGTCGCGCCCACATCGATATATTTCACGAGATCTTCGCTGCCGATCCCTTCAATATTTTTGCCTTTAGACTGGACATAACCCAGGGATGGGCGCAGACCAAAGTCAAATTGATATTGTGCCACTACTTCAAAGTTCTGTGCTTTATTCGCAAAGCCACCGGAAATAGGGGTCATATTGCGGGTTTCGGTATACATAGCCGCCAGGTAGATATCGTTAGCGTCATATTTCAGACCGGTACCCCAGGCTTCGGCTTTGTCGCCGTTACCACGTGCCAGCAAGTTCTGATCGTTAGTACGATCGGAGTTGGTATACGCGCCGCTCACCGCAAACGCGCTGCCGCCGAAATCATAGCTTAAAGAGGTACCGAAGCCGTCGCCGTTCTGTTTCTTGGCGTCGCGATCTTCGTTTTTACCCTGATATTGCAGAGTCAGGTCCAGGCCGTCTACCGCACCGAAGAAGTCGGTGTTGCGATACGTCGCCAGGCCGCTGGAGCGTTTGGTCATGAAGTTATCGGTCTGACCAGAGGAGTCGCCGCCGAATTCAGGGAACATATCGGTCCAGGATTCAACGTCGTACAGTGCGCCCAGGTTACGGCCATAGTCGAAAGAACCAATATCTTTAATTTTAAGACCGGCGAAGGCCAGACGGGTCTTTTGCGTAGCGTCGCTCTCGGCTTTGTTGCCAGAGAATTCTGCTTCCCAGCGACCGTAACCGGTCAGCTGATCGTTAATTTGAGTTTCGCCTTTAAAGCCGAAACGGACGTAGGTCTGGTCACCATCTTTGGCGTCGTCATCACTGAGGTAGTGCATGGCTTTTACTTTACCGTACACATCCAGTTTATTTCCGTTTTTATTAAAAACTTCTGCTGCGTGAACAGATGCGGAAGCAACAACGCTCATTACCACTAATGCCAGAGTACTCTTTTTCATTTTCAATCCTGAGTGTTTTGTAAACGCGCTAATATTCGCTGAGCAATAAGAATCGACTTATTACCCCGTGAAAAACAGGAAGGGTTTTAACGTCCGCGGGTGAACGTTTTATGACAATTTCAGAATAATTTCAAAAAGCGCTGATTTATTATTTCAGTAATAAAAATGTAAAAATCTGCCGCTACGCTTCCTGATCCCGCGCAATAAAGTGTTCCCCTCTGCGCAAAGCCTGTTGGCAACGCGGCTCAGTCCTGCTAAAACGTCTGATTAACATCATTTTCCCTTATTGTTGAACGGCAGAGAATCATGAGTGATAGCCAGACGCTGGTCGTAAAACTCGGTACCAGTGTATTAACAGGCGGATCGCGCCGCCTTAATCGAGCCCATATCGTTGAGCTGGTGCGCCAGTGCGCGCAGCTGCATGCCGCAGGGCATCGCATTGTTATTGTTACCTCCGGCGCGATTGCCGCCGGGCGCGAACATCTGGGCTACCCTGAACTCCCCGCAACGATTGCCTCCAAGCAGCTTCTCGCCGCCGTGGGCCAAAGCCGTCTGATTCAGCTTTGGGAGCAGCTCTTCTCCATTTACGGCATTCACGTAGGCCAGATGTTGCTGACCCGCGCAGACATGGAAGACCGCGAGCGTTTCCTGAACGCGCGGGATACCCTGCGCGCGCTTCTGGATAACAACATTGTGCCGGTCATCAACGAAAACGATGCGGTGGCCACCGCCGAAATCAAAGTCGGCGATAACGATAACCTCTCTGCACTGGCGGCTATTCTGGCGGGAGCCGATAAACTGCTGCTGCTGACCGACCAGCAAGGGCTGTTCACCGCCGATCCGCGTACCAACCCACAGGCTGAACTGATCACCGATGTGAAAGGGATCGACGATGCGCTGCGCGCGATTGCCGGCGACAGCGTTTCGGGCCTGGGGACGGGCGGCATGGGCACAAAACTGCAGGCTGCGGACGTGGCTTGCCGCGCGGGCATCGACACCATTATTGCGGCGGGCAGCCGTCCTGGCGTGATTGGCGATGTGATGGAGGGTATCTCTGTCGGCACGCGTTTCCATGCCGAAGCGACGCCGCTGGAGAACCGTAAACGCTGGATCTTTGGTGCCCCCCCGGCGGGGCAGCTCACCGTGGACGAAGGCGCGACCGCGGCAATTCTGGAACGTGGGAGCTCATTGCTTCCAAAAGGCATTAAAAACGTGACAGGTAACTTCTCCCGTGGTGAAGTGATCCGTATCTGCAATCAGGAAGGGCGCGATATTGCCCACGGCGTTTCTCGCTATAACAGCGATGCGCTGCGCCGTATCGCAGGCCATCACTCCCAGCAGATTGACGCGATTCTCGGGTATGAATATGGCCCGGTTGCTGTTCATCGTGACGATATGATCATTCGCTAAGGAGCCAGAAAATGTTGGAACAAATGGGCGCCGCCGCCAAAGCCGCCTCGTACAAGCTGGCGCTCCTCTCTAGTCGCGAGAAAAACCGCGTGCTGGAAAAAATCGCTGATTATCTGGAAGCACAGTCCGCTGAGATTCTGCTCGCCAACGAACAGGATCTGCTGGAAGCCCGTCGCAATGGTCTGAGCGAGGCGATGCTCGACCGCCTGGCCCTGAATCCGGCGCGTCTGAAAAGCATCGCCGACGATGTGCGTCAGGTCTGCAATCTGGCCGACCCGGTTGGACAAATTATTGACGGCGGTCTGCTGGACAGCGGCCTGCGCATTGAACGTCGCCGCGTACCGCTGGGCGTAATCGGCGTGATTTATGAAGCCCGCCCGAACGTGACGGTGGATGTTGCCTCCCTGTGCCTGAAGACCGGCAACGCCGCGATCCTGCGCGGCGGGAAAGAGACCTGGCGTACCAACGCCGCGACCGTGAAAGTGATTCAGCAAGCGCTGGAAGAGTGCGGCCTGCCAGCCGGTGCCGTACAGGCGATCGAAAGCCCGGATCGCGCGCTGGTAACCGAAATGCTGCGCATGGATAAGTACATCGATATGTTGATCCCGCGCGGTGGCGCTGGCCTGCACAAACTGTGCCGCGAACAGTCAACGATCCCGGTGATCACCGGAGGGATCGGGGTGTGTCACATCCTGGTCGATGAGAGCGCCGAGATCGACCCGGCGCTGAAGATCATCGTTAACGCTAAAACCCAGCGTCCCAGCACCTGTAACACCGTTGAAACGCTGCTGGTACACCGGGGCATCGCCAGCGCCTTCCTGCCGGCGCTGAGTAAGCAGATGGCGGAAAGCGGCGTCACCCTCCACGCGGAACCGGATGCGCTGGCCCTGCTGCAAAACGGCCCGGCGAAGGTTGAGGCGGTGAAAGCGGAACAGTATGACGACGAATACCTGTCGCTGGATCTGAACGTCAAACTGGTTGCCGATCTGGATGAGGCCATTGCGCACATCCGTGAACATGGCACGCAGCACTCTGATGCTATCCTGACCCGCACGCTGCGCCATGCCGACCGCTTTATCAATGAAGTGGACTCATCGGCGGTGTACGTCAATGCCTCTACCCGCTTCACCGACGGCGGCCAGTTTGGCCTGGGCGCGGAAGTGGCGGTAAGTACCCAGAAGCTGCATGCGCGTGGCCCAATGGGGCTTGAAGCCTTAACCACCTACAAGTGGGTCGGCTTCGGCGACGACACGGTACGTCGCTAACGACGCTGATGCACGCGGGTGGCTTGTAGGGCCGCCCGCGTTACTCCTCCAGCCGCTGCCCTGTGCGCTCTTGCGCCGCCGAGTCGAGCGCGGCCATCTGCTCCTGTAACGCTGCCAGACTGAGCGGCCGCCCAATCAAGTACCCCTGGGTTTCATCGCACTCCATCATCATCAGTTTTTGCAGCTGTCCTTCCGTCTCAACCCCCTCCGCCGTGATGCTCAGCGAAAAAGCTTTGCCGAGGCCAATAATATTTTCAACGATGGTATTGGCACTGTCGCTCTCCGGCATGCCGGAGATAAAGGACTTATCGAGCTTGATCCCATCGAACGGGAAGTTGCGCAGATAGCTGAGGGAGGAGTAGCCGGTGCCAAAATCGTCCATCAGCAATTTCACCCCCAGCTTCTTAAGCGCCAGCATCAGCTCAAGGCTATTTTCCGGGTTCCATAGCGTGGCGTTTTCAGTGATCTCAATCTCCAGCCGCGCCGGGTCGAGCCCGGAAAGGGTTAATGCGTCACGAATGCGCTCTACCAGGCTCCAGGACTGGAACTCCACGGCGGAGATGTTGACCGACACCGAGAGGCCATTCAGAGATTGCTGCGCATCGCGACAGGCGGTCTTAAGCACCCAGTCACTGAGCGCAACGATAAGGCCGGTCTCTTCTGCCAGCGAGATAAACTGATCGGGCATGAGCAGGCCAAGCTCAGGATGTTCCCAGCGAATAAGGGCCTCCACGGCGATAATCCGCGATGAGTTGTGTCCATAGCGCGGCTGATACACCAGGCGGAACTGCTCTTTCTTGATGGCCTCGCGCAGGCCGTTTTCCATCTCGCGGCGTTGCACCATCTGCTCGGCCATTTCCGCAGTGTAAAAGAGCCATTTGTTGCGCCCGCTGCTTTTGGCTTTATAAAGCGCGATGTCCGAGAAGCGCAGCAGTTCGCCCGCGTCGACGGCATCCTGCGGGGCCATCGCAATCCCGATACTGGCGCCGATAAATATCTCATTGCCGTTGATAAAGAACGGCCGCGCCAGCTCGGCGAGAATACGTTCACACAGATGTTCGATATCCTGACGATCGAGAATGTCAGAGATAATCAGGATAAATTCGTCTCCCCCCTGGCGTGCCACCAGATCGTAGTCGCGCACGCAGTGGCGTAGACGGGCCGAGACCTCATGCAGCACGGTATCGCCAGCACCGTGACCGAACAGATCATTCACCGGCTTGAACTTATCCAGATCGAGGCTGATCATTGCCAGCGGATGCGCCTGTGTAGGCTGCGCTTGCAGCTTACCCTCCAGAAACTCGCGCATTCTTACCCGGTTAGGCAGGCCGGTCAGTTCGTCATGGCGCGACAGATACTGCACGCGCGCCTGGGCTTCAACTTCGAGCGTGACGTCCGTGGCGGTGCCCCGGTAGCCGGTAATCCCCTCCGGCGTGATTACAGGCTTCAGGGCGATATGACAATAGCGCTGGTGGCCCATTGCCGAAAGATAGCGGCAGTGAAGCAGGCGGCGATGGCCTGTCTGGCCTGGCAGGGTGATCCACTCCGCCAGCGGTTGACCCTCAGCCTCTAAAAATTCGGTCACCGGACGGCCAATCCATGCCGATATGCTGTGCCCGGTAATGCCGGGAAAGCGGTCCGAGAGCCAGGTAAAACGCAGGTCAGGGTCCGTTTCCCAGATCCAGTCCGTGGTGGCCTCGGCCACGTCGCGAAAGCGCCTTTCGCTGGCGGTGAGGGCAAGACGACTTTGGGTCAGCAGGAAGGTGTTTTCATCAAACATCCGGGCTTTTTTGAGCGCGTTGCGTCCCAGAATCACCCCGGCAAAGCCGGTACAGAGCGCCAGTAAAATCAGCAGCGGCAGAATGTAGCGCATCAGTTCCCGACCGGGGTTTTCACTTTTCCACTCAAAAGCGATATGCTGCCCGTCGATAGGCAGGGTGGCAACGCCGCGACGCCCCGCTAACGCCGGCGCATTGCTACGTTGCACGCGGGCCTGGGCGATGCCGTACTCTTCCCCCATCGCCATCAACTTTTTGTCATCCAGCACGTCCACAAACACCAGTACAGGCGCCGGGCCAGGAATGCGTGCTATGCGTGAGTCATCGCCAGGGGTAATGCGTGCCGCTAACACCAGGGCGGGATGCCCAGCTTTCATGACGATGGTGCTGGCCAGCGGTTCCCCGTCCGGCCTGTCGATTTTATGCAATAGCTCTGGAATGGGGTTATCCCCCAGCCACGCTTGCAGAGGCCGCGTGACCAGCGCGCCGTCGATCACGCTGTAGCGCGTCTGGCCGGCACCGTCGAGTACGAATATCCCCTCGTACTCAAAATCACGCCAGAGCGTGGCGCCCATATTTTGCCGGGTATAAGCCCATTCAACATCCACATAGGGGTGAAGGTGCTGATAGGCCTCGCCCCACCAGGCATAGTCTTTGATATGGGTGGTTAGGATATCAATGCGGTTATGGATCGCTTTTTCCAGCAGCAGGGCGCTATGTTTATCGGTTTCCTGGTTGATATTGTGCACGATAATCAGCAGCACAATGATGGCGATGACAAACAGGGCCGATAGCAGTGACACCATGAGCATCAGGGCGCGTTTGATAAAGGAGGCCGTACTTTTATGCTCCAGAACCGGCCCGGTCGTCTCATCATTGACAAAAAGTTTCTGCATCCGATACCCACTCCCGATTTTATTGCCGCGGTCTGGGAAGTATCGACCTGCGCTCACGGGGCTTTATTGTAGAGAGATAAAATTGAAGATAGCTGATTTCGAAAGGAAAGAGGGGAGGGAGTGGCCGCGAGCGGGTCTTTTAATGATAAATGTGAAGGCAGGGGGGACCGGGTTTCGGTTAGGGTTACCCATACATTTTGTGCTGATTATTCAGGGCTTGATGCAAAAAACATCAACTGAAAGGCGAAGGTGTTGACGAGGAAAGCGCTTTTTCTTAACCTTGCAAACCGTTGTCACGTTCGTGGCAGGCCTGAAAAGCCGATATAGCTCAGTTGGTAGAGCAGCGCATTCGTAATGCGAAGGTCGTAGGTTCGACTCCTATTATCGGCACCATCCCCCTTTCAACCAATCCGCTTAGCAAAACAGACCGCATCATCGCGCCCCACATACACCCCGTAATTGGGAATCTTTTGATATCCCTGTTTTAAGTAAAAATCTACCGCCTGGGTATTTACGACACGGGTTTCTAAACAGAGCTCCTGATACCCGAGCTCGCGCGCGGCCTGCTCCAGCCAGGTCAAAATGGCTGTGCCAATACCGGGTTGTGTTCTGCTGGAAAACATTCTTTTAAGTTCGGCAGTGGTAGCCGACACCGGACGAAACGCGCCGCAGCCGACTGGCGTTTGGCTGGCATCTCTGGCGATAACCCACCTCGCCCCCGGCGCCATGACATCGTCCAGCTTGAAATTGCTTTCCCCGCTGGAGCCCGTAATGTGGGATAACTCAGCCGATAGATATTCAATAAGTCGCTGCGAATCAGCACTGCGTGGGTCGGATTCTTCAATCGTGATCATGTCGAGCCTTGTGTTGCATGAGCATTATAAGGTTGTCTATGCACAATATGATAACGATGTTATTTATACAAATATGAAATATTAATCATTTCTGAAAAGGAAATCTCTCTGTTGAATTAAGTTTAAGCTGCCTATAGCCTGGGCCATTATGACTTTAGCTTAAGGTGAGTATATGGCGCTGCAAGGAAGTTTGATTCTTAATGGCGCTGATTATGCGCCTTTCAATTTATTTGGTGTCGGTGTTTTTATGGCTTTTTCAGGACAAGGGTTTTGTCGAAATAATCTCTCATGTATGGCAAATGCAGGAGATGGCCCTATTCCTTCAGGAAAGTATTGGATCGTTGACAGGCAAGAAGGCAACTGGTTATTTCAAAAACGCGTTGAACTCAAAGACTCGGCTAATAAAATACTTGGGCGACGTGAATTCGGCAAATCCGATTGGTTTGCGCTCTATAGAGATGACTGGGGGATTGATGATGGAACCTGGGTCGAAGATGTTTATCGGGGATTGTTTCGTTTGCATCCTGGGCGAGTTTCAAAAGGTTGTATCACCATCGCTCATGATTCAGACTTTGCAATAATCAGACAAGCACTATTAAATACTCAGCTTGTTCAGGTTCCCTGTATGCGCTCACTTAAGGCTCGTGGGTGGGTCGAGGTGCAGGCTAGTGGTTAATAAACATTTCCTATACTATGCTTGCCACATGTCATTGTTTTTAATAGTTATGATGGCTGTGGGTCGAGTCTTGCCAGGCCCTGAAAGTTATATCGACGGTAGTCTGGCAACAATGTTTTGTCGATTTCTTTATAGCGATGTCAATTGCGAAACTCTATACGATACGCTGTTTTATATAGATATGTTTGTCATCCTCTCATTAGCAGTGCTTATTTATTTAGCATTTTTAAACTTAATCAATAGATACAGGAAGAGATAACATGCCAATTCCACCCTATATGTGGCTTAAAGATGATGGTGGTGCAGATATTAAAGGATCTGTTGATATTAGATATCGCGAAGGCAGTATAGAGATCATTGGCCTCGGCCATGGTATAAATTTACCGGTAGACAATTTAACGGGTAAGATTACAGGTAGTCGACAACATTCATCAATGATGATTGAAAAAGAGGTGGACAGTTCTACACCCTATTTATATAAAGCCGCCGCGACTGGACAATCAATGAAAAGTGCGGAAATTAAGTTTTATAAAATAAATGATGCCGGTCAGGAGGTATGTTACTACACGGTTTTGATGGAAAAAGTAAAGGTTACAGGCGTTAATTGTAGCGTACCTAATATAAAGTTAGCAGGAAACAGTAAAATAAATCACGTTGAAAGCGTCAGCCTTCAATATGAAAAAATAACCTGGAGAATCGAAGACGGTAATATCCAGTTTACCGACGCCTGGAATGAGCGAAATACGGCATAAAATTGTCTGAGGAAGAGGTAAATTGTGATCATGTAATCACGTCCATTGAATACGGCTATGCAAACTTAGTTTCGCGGCTGTAGGAATAGTGAAAAAGGGCTGTATGAGTAATTATGCTTAAATATTGATTAATCATGCTATTTGTTCGTGGGTAACTTCTTATCAACAATGTTAAGGTATGGAACCCACCCTCTGGAGGTCACCATGCTGGATATTACGCATTTTGGACTGTTTGCTCTGTCTGTTCTTCTTCTTTCCATCACGCCGGGGCCAGATATCGCCTACGTTGTCGGGCAGAGCGTGGCCAATGGGCGCCGGGCCGGGGTGATCTCTGCGGCGGGGGTGGCGTTAGGAAGTTGTACCCATGCGGTTGCCAGCGCGGTAGGTCTCACCGCGTTAATCGCCGCCTCTCCGCTGATGTTCACCGTGATTAAATATTTAGGTGCAGCCTATCTGATGTATCTGGGCAGCAAGATGATCCTGGGCACGCTAAGCAAGAAGAAGGCCGAGGATACAGCGCGGCCGACCATTAAGCCGCTACTGCACCCTTACAGTTTGCTGTCAAAAGGCTTTATTACTACCCTCACCAATCCGAAGGTACTGCTGTTTTTCATCTCCTTCTTCCCGCAATTTGTCTCCCCGGGCGGCGAGCATCAGGCGGTTTCATTCCTGCTGCTGGGGCTGGTTTATGCGCTCATTGCGTTTCTCACCGATGTGACTTTTGCCGTTCTGGCGGGCAGCGCCGCAGGAGCGGTATCGCAAAATAAAACGCTGCAAACGCTGTTGGATCGCGTTGTTGGCGCGACCTTTATCACCCTGGGTATTCGCCTGGCGCTGACCCGTCGATAATCGAACGATTCAAAAGGGCATCCCCTCAATATTCAGGATTGCCCCTTCGATGGCTTAACGTTAACCTCTGCGTTTTCGGAGCTCCTGAATGACCGTTACCGATGCCCTGCTGGCCTTTACTCTCGCTGCCACGCTACTGACACTGACTCCCGGCCTTGATACCGCCCTGATCCTGCGCACCGCCACTGCGGAAGGTGGCAAAAAAGTCTTTCATGCAGCACTGGGGATAGATGTGGGCTGTTTTATCTGGGGAGCAATGGTGGCTTTTGGGCTGGGGGCGCTGCTGGCAGTGTCTGAATTCGCCTATACGCTACTGAAATGGTGTGGGGCAGCCTACCTTTGCTGGTTAGGCATTCAACTCTTACTGCGCCCGCGTCAGCAATTTACCCTTAATCAGGCTGCAACCCATGCATCGGGTAACTGGTTTGTACGCGGGATGCTGGGCAACGTGCTCAACCCAAAAATGGGCGTGTTTTACGTCTCGTTTTTACCGCAATTTATCCCGAACGGTCACTCGCCGCTGCTCTGGACGTTTTTGTTGGTGGGTATCCACGTGCTGATTGGCACCCTCTGGTCGCTGACCTTGATTGTGGCGACGCGCTACGCCGCCGGAGTGCTAAAAAAGCCCGCCGTGGTGAAATGGATGGATCGCACAACGGGCTGCGTCTTTTTGCTGTTTGCCGCCAAACTGGCCATCAGTAAGCGCTAGCATTACGCTGGCCGCTTCGCATGCACCCGGGTAAGAGAAGCGGGGAATTTCTCAAGTTTGTTGGCCGGACGAATCGGCCGTCTCACCAGTTCGCCTCCGCAATTTGGGCAGCGATTGTCCAGCGCGTGTTCAGCGCACTCTGCGCAATAGGTGCATTCAAAAGAACAGATTCTTGCCGCCGTTGATTCAGGCGGCAAATCGACATCGCACCATTCACAGTTGGGACGTAATTCCAGCATTGCGTGCTCCTGTAAGCGAAAAAACAGACAGCGTTATCGGCCCTGACTTTTTTAGCGCGGGTCGTTAACCCGCCTCAAGCATGCCAAAACTGACAATCCGCGAACGGCCGAGCTCCTTCGCGCGGTATAGCGCTACGTCGGCCGCGCGCAGCAGGGTATCGCTCTGAGCATGTTCCGGGTAGCTGGCGATGCCGATAGAGACATCAACCGGGCCGAGTTCAGCCAGGCCATAGCGCAGCGACAATCCCCGTACCCCGTCATAAATTTCCGTTGCGCAGGCGTGGGCGGCAGCTTCATCTGCCCCGGCGAGCAGCGCCAGAAACTCCTCGCCGCCATAGCGGAAAGCCAGGCCGGATTCATGCACGGCGCGCTGCACAATCGTCGCCACGCTTTTAATGACCAGATCGCCCGCCTCGTGACCAAAACGGTCATTAATGCTCTTGAAGTGATCAATGTCGATCATCAGGCAGCTCACCGGCTCCTTATTACGCATCGCCTGCGCCATTTGGGTTCGCAGGGTATCTTCCAGATGATGGCGGTTACGCAGGCCGGTCAGCGGATCGAACAGGGCTTTTTCCAGCAAGGCATCGCGCAATCTCTGGTTAGCCAGCGCCAGGCCCAGCGCCTCTGCCATTAACTCCAGATAAGCACGCGACGGAGCGTTTTCAGGGGTAAGGTTCTGGAAAGAGAGCAGCCCAATGGCTTCTCCCTGGGCGATAAGGGGCACGCATAAGGATTGATGTGCGCAGGATGCCGGCAAGTGATAGCAGGTGATATCCGGCTCACCGCTCCTCGGAGGGTGGCTCTGCCCGCGCCGTACCGCCCAGCACGCATCCGGATGGAACGCCGTTTTGTCCCCCTCTGGTGCCAGCCATTCCGCGGCGCAGCGCATCTCCCAGAGTTCGCGATCGAGAATATATAAGCGCCCGGAAACGCCAGGCGCGATATTGGGGGCAAACAGCTTCGCCACGTTAATGACATCCGCAAAGTTCTCGCATCCCTGCAGGCGCTGCGTCATCCGTGCCAGCAGTTCGCGGATGGCCCAGTCGGCATCGCGCTCTTTTTCTAGCCGCTGTCGGGCCAGGCCGTTTTCACGGAAGATACGGATGGCCTGCGCCATATCGCCAATTTCATCGATCTGATTGAAGTTCGGCGTTTCAACGGCGTAATCCTGTGAAGCCAGCCGGTGCACCACGTCGCTCAGGCGCACCACCGGGTGCAGGACGCGGCGTTTAAGAATAAAGCCCAGCACGAACAAGAAGAGCAGGGCAGTGAGGCCCACCATCACTTCCGAAGCGGTGCGCAACGTTTTTGATTTGTTGGTGGCGGCGTGAACGTCTGCGATGATCCGTTTGTCCAGCATCTGGCGAAAATGGTCAATTTGTCGCTGGGCGCGTTCAAGCTCTTGTTCATAAGGTGAGCCATAAAGCAGGTCCACGGCCTGTTGCTCTTCCCCCCTGGCCATACCCGCCAGTGCCGCCTGCTGTTCGTCCTGCAACTCATCGATAATTTGTAATCCGTCACGCAGCAGGGAGAGCTCTTCAATAGAGGCGCCATTATCCTTCAGCTGCGTCAGCCGGACTTCCACGTTCTTCAGTTCGAGGGCCTCCTGCCGGTACGCTTCCAGTGCGGAGGGATCTTTTTTGATGACAAACAGGCGGGCTAAGTCAGACAGCCTCCAGGCATCTGTTTCGATCTCTTCGCTGAATTGATCAAACATCTGCCGCTGTTTCACGGCCTGACGCTCAACGTTGTCAGCATGAGAAGCCATTAGCATCACAATGCCTGAGGCGATAGTCAGACAGACGGTGGCGCCGTAGGCCCAGTTGGTAATCGTAGCGATTCGCACCTGTTGGATCCTTTTACGACGAAAGTGGGGTGGCGTTCTTTCAAATTATAGAAAATGTTTGATTTCAGCTAATAAAAAAGGCGGCACAGTGCCGCCTGGTTTATCGTTTACCGATGCCCCTTCACAAATCGGGCGGGGTTTTCCCCTCTTCAAGGAAATCGGCATCCAGCTCTTCGGTGTTGCCAGCATGGTCACGTCCGGAGAAGAGATTCCAGCAGGCGATAAACAGCGCCGCAATCAGCGGGCCAATCACAAAGCCGTTGATCCCGTACAACTCCATGCCGCCGAGGGTGGAGATAAGGATCAGATAGTCTGGCATTTTGGTGTCCTTGCCCACCAGCAATGGACGCAGAATGTTATCCACCAGCCCAACGATAATCACAAAGAAGCCGACAATAAACAGCCCTTGCCACAGCTGGTGCGTGGCGAAAAGGAAGATGGCGGCAGGCACCCAGACGATAGCCGAGCCGACGGCCGGGACGAGCGAGAGGAACGCCATCAGCGCGCCCCACAATATGCTGCCGTCGATGCCGACAATCGCGAATGCAATCCCGCCAAGCGTGCCCTGAACGACCGCCACTACCGCCGTACCTTTCACCGTTGCCCGTGAGACGCCGACGAATTTGGCAAACAGGTGCTCTTTCGCAAAGTTGCTCAACGGCAGCGAATCCAGGATCTGGCGTACCAGGTAAGGCCCATCCTTCAGCAGGAAGAAGAGCAGATAGAGCATAATGCCAAAGCTGATGGCGAAGCCAAATGTGCCTTTGCCGATCAGGAATGCGCTGCCAGCCAGGTACTGCCCACCCCGCAGCGCGGCTTCAGAGAGTTTTTTCTGAATCTCCGCCGCATTCGCCAGGTTGTGATCGGCAAGAAAGCCGCTCGCCCAGCCGGGCAGGCGGTTAAGGATACCGGCCACCACTTCCGGGAACTGGGTATTGTTTTGCTGAAGCTTGGTGTACACCACGTTCAGCTCAATGGCGAGCGACGAGAGGATCACCATCAACGGAATAAAGACGATCAGGCAGATAATGCACAGGGTCAAAAACGACGCCAGGCCGTTGCGTTCGCCCAGCAGGGTGCGCAGCTTGTTTTTCACCGGGTTGAAAATGATGGTCAGGATGGCCGCCCACAAAATGGCAGAGAAGTAGGGGGAGAGCACATCAAAAAAAGCCCAGGTGACAAGGGCGAGAATAAAGATGAAGAAACCTTTGGTCAGTCCGTTAAATCGCATAGTGAGTCCTGATAACTAAGTAACTGTGACGACTATAGAACCCTTTAACGGATTTACCAATAATTGCGCGCGTGCTTCATCAGATAAGCGGGCGGGCGGGGGCCCGGGTCCAGTAATGGCCTTTAAAGACTGCGTAAGGCATACAAAGGTTTAGCAAACAGTAAACAGATACCACTTTCGCCTGACCGAGAAAGTTTGCCCCCCGCGCCATGCTGTAAGTATCTTCTTGCGGAGGACATTATGGCCTGGCGACCAATACTCTACGTGATCCTCACAGCCCACCCCAGACTCAGCGCACGACGTGCCCGGCTGCGGCTGGTTGGCTAGCTTTTTGTTAACAATCGCGGTATAACACACCTTCTTTGGATGTTTAGATGTCCATACGTTTAGAAGGTAATATGCAAACAGAACACGAAAATGGGCAGCTAAAGCGCACCATGAAAACACGCCACCTGATTATGCTCTCGCTGGGTGGGGTCATTGGCACAGGGTTATTCTTCAATACCGGATACATTATTTCGACGACCGGCGCGGCGGGCACGCTGCTGGCGTACCTGATTGGCGCACTGGTTGTGTGGCTGGTGATGCAGTGTCTGGGCGAACTTTCCGTCGCGATGCCGGAGACCGGCGCATTCCACGTCTATGCCGCCCGCTATCTGGGCCCGGCGACCGGGTACACCGTCGCCTGGCTTTACTGGCTTACCTGGACGGTCGCGCTCGGGTCGAGCTTTACCGCCGCCGGATTCTGCATGCAGTACTGGTTCCCGCAGGTGCCCGTCTGGGTGTGGTGCGTGGTGTTCTGCGTCGTGATTTTTGCCCTTAACGTCATCTCTACCCGGTTCTTTGCCGAAGGGGAGTTCTGGTTCTCGCTGGTGAAAGTTATCACCATCATTGCCTTTATCATTCTCGGCGGCGCGGCGATCTTTGGGTTTATCCCGATGCAGGACGGCTCTCCCGCGCCGGGCCTGAGCAATATCACCGCTGAAGGCTGGTTCCCGCACGGTGGCCTGCCGATCCTGATGACCATGGTGGCGGTGAACTTCGCCTTCTCGGGAACGGAGCTGATCGGCATTGCGGCGGGGGAGACCGAAAACCCGCACAAGGTTATTCCGGTAGCGATCCGCACCACCATCGCCCGGCTGATCATTTTCTTTATCGGCACCCTCTTTGTGCTGGCGGCCCTGATCCCGATGCAGCAGGCCGGGGTAGAGAAAAGCCCGTTCGTGCTGGTCTTTGAGAAAGTGGGTATTCCTTACGCGGCGGATATCTTTAACTTTGTGATTCTTACGGCAATCCTCTCGGCGGCGAACTCGGGGTTATATGCCTCTGGCCGGATGCTGTGGTCGCTCTCGAACGAGAAAACGTTGCCGCGTTGCTTTGCCCGGGTTAACAAAAATGGCGTGCCGTTGACGGCGCTGTCGGTGTCGATGCTGGGCGGCGTACTGGCGCTGTTCTCAAGCGTGGTGGCCCCGGATACGGTATTCGTCGCGCTCTCTGCCATTTCCGGTTTCGCGGTGGTGGCGGTGTGGATCAGCATTTGCGCTTCGCACTTTGTCTTCCGCCGCCGTCATGTGCAGGCTGGCCTGCCGCTCTCTGACCTGCACTATCGGGCGCCGTGGTATCCGTTAGTGCCGGTGCTTGGTTTTATCCTCTGCGTAGTGGCCTGCGTCGGCCTGTGGTTTGACCCCAGCCAGCGCATTGCCCTTTATTGCGGACTCCCCTTCGTCGCCCTGTGTTATGGTGCGTACTACCTGACCCGAAATCTGACAACGCAGGAGCATCAACATGTCGCAGAATAATCCGCTTACCGCCATCCTCGAAAAACAACCCTTTGTGGTGCTGGATGGCGCGATGGCAACGGAGCTGGAAGCGCGCGGCTGTAATCTTGCAGACGGCCTCTGGTCTGCCAAAGTGCTGGTGGAAAACCCGGATCTTATCCGTGAAGTGCATCTTGATTACTATCGTGCTGGCGCGCAGGTGGCGATCACCGCCAGCTATCAGGCCACGCCTGCAGGCTTTGCGGCACGCGGGCTGGACGAAGCGCAATCCCGGGCGCTGATTGGTAAAAGCGTGGAGCTGGCGCGCAAAGCGCGCGAGGCATATCTGGCCGAGAACGCCCAGGCGGGCACGCTGCTGGTGGCGGGCTCCGTCGGGCCCTATGGTGCTTACCTGGCGGATGGCTCCGAATACCGCGGCGACTACGTGCGCAGCGCGGAAGAATTTACCGCGTTCCACCGCCCACGGGTAGAGGCGCTGCTGGACGCGGGGGCCGATCTGCTGGCCTGCGAAACCCTGCCGTCATTCCCTGAAATTAAAGCGCTGGCCGCGTTGCTGACAGAATACCCCCGCGCCCGGGCATGGTTCTCGTTTACCCTGCGCGACAGCGAGCACCTGAGCGACGGCACGCCGCTGCGTGAAGTCATTGCTGTGCTGGATAACTTCCCACAGATTGTGGCGTTGGGTATCAACTGTATCGCCCTGGAGAACACCACGGCGGCGCTGCAACATCTGCAAGGCCTGACGGCATTGCCGCTGGTGGTCTACCCGAACTCGGGCGAGCACTATGATGCGGTGAGCAAGACCTGGCATCATCACGGTGAAGCGTGCGAGACGCTGGTGGGGTATTTGCCGCAATGGCAGTCGGCCGGAGCGAAGTTAATTGGCGGGTGTTGTCGGACGACGCCGAAGGATATTGCTGAGTTATATGCGCTGCGCTGAGTTTTGTGCAGCCTGATGCCCTCACCCCGGCCCTCTCCCACAGGGAGAGGGAGAAAACCGCGAAAAGACGAAAACTGAACGGTCCCCTCTCCCATAGGGAGAGGGAGAAAACCGCAAAAAGACGAAAACCGAACGCTCCCCTCTCCCACAGGGAGAGGGAGAAAATCGCGAAAAGACGAAAACCGAACGCTCCCCTCTCCCACAGGGAGAGGGAGAAAACCGCGAAAAGACGAAAACCGAACGCTCCCCTCTCCCACAGGGAGAGGGAGAAAACCGCGAAAAGACGAAAACTGAACGGTCCCCTCTCCCTTGAGGGAGAGGGTTAGGGTGAGGGGGAGACGCGCGCACAACCTCACGCCACGTCTGCCAGCACAAACATCCCGTACGGATGAATCTCCAGGTAATACGACTCCCCCACGTCCGGCTGTAGCCGCGTGGCATTCACCTGCAACAAAATTTCCTGCCCGTGCCACTCCACAATCACTTCATACTGCGGTCCCATATAGGCCACGTGGCGAATCACGCAGCGCTGGCTTGCCTCGCCGTACTGACTCAGGGTGATGGCCTCCGGGCGTACCCCAACGGTGCCTGTCCCCTGCGCGGCGAAATGCAGCGGACGGGGCAGCCGGTAGCCGTGGATTTCCACCGCCTCTTCACTGAAGTTCGCCGGAAAGAGGTTGGCATCCCCCATAAAGCTCGCCATAAAGCGCGACGCGGGCTGACGGTAGAGATCCTGCGGGGAGCCAATCTGCATAATATTGCCCTTGTTCATCACCAGTACGGTGTCAGAGACCGCAAACGCCTCGCTCTGATCGTGGGTCACATACAGCGAGGTGATGTTGAACTGCTTCTGCAGCTCGCGAATTTTATCGCGCATGCTGCGTCTGAGGTTGGCGTCGAGGTTACTCAGCGGCTCATCAAAGAGCAGAACTTTGGGTTTGAGGATCAGCGCACGGGCCAGCGCCACGCGCTGCTGCTGCCCGCCGGAGATCTGATCCACATAGCGATCTTCAAATCCCTCCAGGTCCACCATCGCCAGCGCTTCCTGGACGCGGGTTTTAATCTCCGCGCGCGAGACGCCCAGCATCTTCAGGCCGTAGCCGACGTTCTCCCCCAGCGACATATGCGGGAAGAGGGCGTAGGACTGGAACACCATACAGATATCACGCTGCTGGATGGAACGGTGTGTCACATCTTCACCGTCGATATAAATTTGCCCTTCGGTCGGCTTCTCCAGTCCGGCCACCAGACGCAGGACGGTCGTTTTGCCGCAGCCAGATGGGCCAAGCAGCGTCACCATTTGTCCTTGCGGAATCGCCAGGTTGATATTCTCAATCACCGTGTTAGCGCCGAAGCGCTTTGTCACGTTACGCAGTTCAACGAAATGTTTCTGAGTCATAGTGTTACGCCTGGTTTTTGGCTTTTGAACGGGAGATACGTGCCTCACCGATCAGCCAGTCAAAGAGGAAAATGATCGCCAGCATGACCACAATCAGGATCGAGCCGTAGGCAATCGCCACGCCATATTCGCCGTCTTCCACGCGGTTCAGAATGTAGGCCGTTGCCACGCGGGTATCCGGCGTGACGAGGAACACAATGGCGCTGACGGTGGTAATAGCGCGCACAAAGCTGTAGATCAGCGCCGACAAAATGGCGGGGCGCAGCAGTGGCAGCAGGATGTGGGTAATGGTTCGCAAGCTCCCGGCACGCAGACTGAGCGAGGCCTCATCCAGCGACTTGTCGATCTGACCCAGCCCGGCGATCCCGGCGCGAATGCCCACCGGCACGTTACGCATCACCATGGAAATAATGACGATGGCGGCGGTACCGGTCAGGTACACCGGCGCGCTGTTAAAGGCCAGAATATAGGAGACGCCAGCCACGGTGCCCGGTACGGCGAAGCAGAGCATGGTGGTGAACTCGATAGTCTTTTTCCCTTTAAACTGCTGGCGCACAACCACCCAGGCAATCAGCAGACCGAAGGCGGCGGTGATCGGCGCGGCGATCCCGGCGTAGAGCAGTGTGTCGAGCAGCGAAGGCCATGCGCCGTCGCTCATGCCCTGGCCGAACAATTTGATAAAGTTATCCAGCGTCAGGGTGTAATCCACCCCCCAGTTGACGGTGAAGCTGCCGTAGAAGATGCTGCCGTAAAGCAGGGCGTTGAAGGCGATCCACACCGCCAGCAGCGCGATGACGCTCCACACCAGCGTCACCGGTAGCGGCTGCACGTCACCGCGGTAGGATTTACCGGAGACGGTCACGTAGGAGCGTTTGCCAATCCACATGTACTGGATACAGAACACCAGCAGCGAGAAGAGCAGCAGGAAGGCACCCAGCGTACTGGCCGCCTGATAGTCCAGCTGCGAACCGGTGATATAGAAGTAGATTTGCGTCGCCAGCACGTCGAAGTTGCCGCCCAGCACCAGCGGGTTACTGAAGTCTGCCAGCGACTGGACAATGACAATTAAAAAGGCGTTGGCCAGCGCCGGTTTCAGCAGCGGCACGAAGACGCCGTTAAAGGTCTGCCAGCGGCTGGCGCGCAGCGTATAGGAGGCCTCTTCCAGCGACGGATGAATAGTTTTAATGGCCCCGTCGAGGATCATAAAGGCCATCGGCGTAAAGGCCAGCACCTGCGCCAGCCAGATGCCGGTAAAGCCGTACAGCCAGTTGGTATTGGTTAAACCGAACCACTCCACCATAAATTCGGTCACATAGCCGGAGCGCCCCATCATCAGCGTTACGCCTAAGCCCACCACAAACGGCGGGGTCACAATGGGCAGAATGGAGAAGATGCGGCCGATGATCGCGCTGCGTTTGGCGATGCGAGTGGTGTAAATGGCCAGCACCAGCCCGAAGAAGGTGCAGCCGATACCGACGGCAATCGACAACAGAATGGAGTTAATGATCACCTGAATGATGTGCGCCTGCGAGAGCACATTCATAAACGCCAGCGGAGCAAACTCGCCGGCATCGTTGGTAAACATCGGAATAAAGATGGCGATGCTGGGCCAGACGATGAAAATGCCGATCAGGGCAACAATGGTGATAAGGGATCCAATGACAAAGCGGTCACCGCCCAGCCACTCCAGGCGGGTGAGGGCCAGAGTCATGATGGCACCCAGCGCCACGAACAGCACGATGGTGGCATAGCCTAAACCGCGCCCTTCCAGGGTAGCGCTTATGACCACAAACGCCATGCACAGTAGCGCCCAGCCGGCGTCCAGGTAATGGCGGCTGCGCTGTTCGCGTTTCGCTTCGTTAAACGGACGCACCAGCAGCAGGCTTGGCAGCACGTACCACAGCCAGCTGATATTAACCTGCGACCAGCTGTAGGCATCGAGGATCTCGTCGCTGGTGGACTCCAGCAGGCCGTAATCAAGGCTCCAGCTCGGCAGCAGGGCAAAGGCCAGCCAGCCGAGTAAAACCCAAAGGAATACCGCATCCCGTTTTTTGACGGGATGGAGAGCGAGTGTGTGTGACATAAGTTTTCCAGGTGTTGGAGACCCGGCGGCAAAATGGCGCCGGGTGATAACCACTGTTTGCGGGCTTATTTACCCATCTTCACGTCGCTGACCCATTTGTTGATCAACGCTTTTCGCACATCCGTGGAGCCATACTTATCCATGTCGTAACTGATCAACTTCAGATCGTCGAGCTTGAGGGAGTTCGGCGAAGTTTCCGCCGTGGTGTTGGTCAGGATCTGATAGGATTTGCCTTTCTTCCATGCCAGCTCCTGAGCCTCTTTCGACAACACCCAGTCGACGAACAGCTTCGCGTTCTCTTCGTTACGCGCCCCTTTCAGAATGCTCACGCCGCCAATTTCATACCCGGTGCCTTCGCACGGGGAGATCAGCTCCAGCGGCGCCCCTTGCTCTTTTTCCAGGGAGTAGTCGTGCAGGAACCCGATGCCGATGGCCGTTTCGCCGCGTGCGGCGTTACGCGCCGGGGCAATGCCGGATTTGGTGTACTGAGAGACGTTACCGTTAAGCTGCTTCAGGTAGTCGAAGGCCTGATCTTCACCCCACAGCTGGACAAAAGTTGCCAGCGCGGTGTAGGCAGTGCCGGAACTTTGCGGATCGGCAATCTGGATCTCGCCTTTGTATTCCGGTTTGGTCAGATCTTTCCAGCACTGAGGCACCGGCAGGTTCTTCTCTTTCAGACGCTGGGTATTCACACCAAAGCCGAGGATCCCAACGTAGACCGCCGAAGAGAGGTTGCCCTTCACTTTGGCCGGATCGCGGAATTTCTCCATGATCTGCTCAAGATTCTTCGATTTGTACGGCTGCAGCAGCCCCATTTCGCCCGCCTGAGACTGCGGATCCAGGGTGCCGCCATACCAGACGTCGGCCTGCGGGTTTTTCTTCTCGGCATCCACCTTCGCCAGCGTGCTGCCGGAACCGTTGCGGATAAACGAGGTTTTGACGTCGTACTTATCGCCGAACGCTTTGGTCTCGGCTTCGCACATTTCGTTGGTTGCGCTGCAGTAAACCACCAGGCGGCCTTTAGCCTGTGCGGCACCCGTTAAGGTAGCCAGCGCGATCCCGGAAGCAATGAGGGTAGAGAGAAGTGTCGTTTTCATTATTCAGCCTTTTATGACGTTATGTGACTGCGAGAAGCGGTGATGCCCGCCATCAGCAATGGCATCAGTAACAAACCCATCAGCACGGCGGCGATCGAGAGCAAACTGAACATTCCCGACCAGCCGTAGCGTTCGATAATCTGCGACAGCGGCCACCCGGCTAGCGCGGCCCCCAGATAAGCGAACACGCCAAGAAAACCGGTAATCGACCCTGCAGCCTGTTTATGTCCACACTCCACGGCGGCAAGGCCAATGAGCATTTGCGGACCAAAGACAAAAAATCCCACCGTAAAAAAACACATCGCCAGCAGGGCGTAATGGTGGACCGGCGCCAGCCACAGGGCGGCCACCGACACCATCAACCCCAGCGTGAAAAGCAAAATCATCGGCGCACGCTGACCACTGAACAGCAGATCCGATCCCCACCCGGCAAAGAGCGCCCCCAGCAGTCCGCCCACTTCAAAGAGCATCACCGTAGCGTTAGCGCTCAGCAGGTTTACCCCGTGGCTCTCTGCCAGCCAGATATTCCCCCAGTCGTTCAGGGCGATGCGGATGAGATACACCAGCACATACGACGCCCCGAGCAGCCAGATCATCGGGTTTTGCAGCATGGTGCTGCGTAACATCTGCCACAAACCCATCGGCGGGCTCTGCTGTTGCTGGCGTAACTCGAGCGGATCGTTACGCCATTCGCCGACCGTCGGCAGACCCTCTTCCTGCGGTGTGCCCCGCAGTTGTGTGGTCAGCCACAGGCCAAGCACGATGCTGATTATCCCCGGTGTCAGCATCGCCGCCTGCCAGCCCCACCAGTGGGCGGCAGCGGCACAAATCAGTGGAATAATCGCCCCGCCAATATTGATGGAGGTATTCCAGCATCCCCACCAGAAGCCGCGCTCATTGCGCGAGTACCAGTGGGTCAACAATCTGGCGCAGGGCGGCCATCCCCATCCCTGGAAGAAGCCGTTCAGCGTCCAGATAAACAGCAGCAGCGGGAAGGCATCGCTAAAGGTGAACAACACGTTCAACACCCCTGTCGCCAGCAGCCCGATGCCCATAAATGCCCGCTGACCGTGGCTGTCGTGCCAGAGTCCGGCGGCAAATTTCGACAGCCCGTAGCTCAGGTAGAAGAGCGAGCCAATCAGCCCGATATCACTCTTACTCAGCCCCAAATCCATCTGCAGCGCGGGTAACACATAGTTAAGGCTTTTACGCGTCAGGTAGAACGCGGCGTAGCCAATCACCATACACAGCAGCAGTCTGGGGCGAAGCGCCCGATAACGTTGTGAAACCTGTTCGGCAGACAGTACGTGCATGATCTTCTCCGTTTGAGCTGACTCTAGTTAAGCGCGACTGAAATGGGATGAGAGAAAGTCTGGAGTGACTAAGACTTTTTCCTGGTTAATGCGGTGTTTGTTGCAAATTTGTGGGCAGGTTAACAATTACGCGCGTCCCCGCGTGGGATTCCAGCGTCAAATCGCCACCCAGGGCAGAGACGCGCTCACGCATCCCCTGAATACCAAACCCTGCTGGCTGCTGTGAACCCATCCCGCTGCCGTTATCACGCACCTCAAGATGCAGCTGATCATGGCGCTGACAGAGCAGGATCGTCACCTCGCTGGCGTCGGCGTGCTTGCTTACGTTATTCAGCAACTCTTGCAGCAGGCGGTAGAGGGTGAAAATGACGGTTTCACTCTGCGGCGGGGCGGGGAGCTGGTAGTCAAACCGGCAGGCGATGCCGCGCTCGGTAAAGGCAAACTCATTCACCAGATGATGTAGCGCCTCCTTCAGGGAGAGCTCATCCAGCACCGGTGGGCGAAGCTGGCGCAGTAGCTGGCGGGTGGAGTGATGAATACGACGTGCCAGTTCGTTAATCTGACCGGCGGCTTCCACGGCCAGCGGCGTATCGCCCGCCCGTTTCACCAGCTGAGACTGGATCTGGATAGCGGTGATGTTCTGGCCAATCTCATCATGCAGTTCGCGCGCAAGGTGCTTGCGGGTATCTTCTTCAGTATGGATCAGCTTTTCCGTCAGCTCTCGCCGGGCCTGTAACTCCGCTTCCAGCCGACGGCGGTAGCGGTCAAGGTTCATCGCCAGATGCTGCTGGCGGCTGATGGCGATCCCCAGACCCATCCCCAGCAGAGACTGGGTGGCGAGGAAAATCTCCAGCTCCAGCAGATCGCTAAATCCGATCCCGACCTGCCGGGCAATGGTGATCATCATGCTGCCGAGTAACCCGGAGAGTACGCCGCCCTGCCAGCCAAATTTCCACGCCATCACCACGTTGGGCAGGAATACCACAATCAGCAGTAACCGCTCCAGCGATGGGGAGAGCACCATCTGGGTGCCGATGCCGATAATGAAAAAGAGGCTGCACCAGATAATAAGGGACGTCCGCAGCGGCGGGTTGCTGGTATCCAGCCCCAGCAGATGATAGCGATGCTGCTGGCGCAAAAATTCAAACACCAGATAGACAAACGGAGTAAGCAACACCCCACCGGTAAACGAGGCCAGTAATAGCAGGGTAGCGGTGCTTTCCAGAAACGGCGACAACAGCAGGGTTTGCAGCAGGGCATTAACCGTTACGGCCGCAATCAGCATCGAGAGACGTTGCCAGTAGAGGGGAAACGCGTGCCAGTAGCGCTGGGCTAACCAGGCGCTGAGCAGGCCGGTTAGCGGCACCGCGAGCATGACGTGGTGGGTAAGTAATTGCTCCTCGTGCAGCCACAACAGCGCCGCCAGCACGGGCAGGATCAGCGCCAGCCAGTAGCGGCGTGCGAGCAGAATCAGCAGGGCCAGATAAACGCCCTGTGGCAGAAAAAGCGCCGCCTGCTGGCCATTGTGGGTGAGGTAAAAACTGAGCGTCCATAGCATCAGCCAGCCGGTGCCCCAGGCCAGCATAATAAACAACGAAAGAATAAGATGTCGCAGGGGGCGCCGCATCAGTGGCCCGTGAGTAACTGGTTGTCGAGGGCAAAATGCACCAGCTCAATGGTGCTGTTGCACTGTAATTTGCCAAGCACGTTGGCGCGATGGACGTGTACGGTTTTGTGGCTCAGGGCCAGTTTAAAGGCAATCTCCTTGACGCTCTCGCCTTTGACCAGCAGCTCAAACACCTCCCGTTCGCGTGGGGTGAGCACGTTGAGCACGCTGGACGTCGGCTCGCCGCCGCGCAGCGCTTTTACCGCGTCAGCACATAAATAGTGACCACCCATGCCGACGGAGCGTACCGCCTGTACCAGCTCTTCCGGGCCACAGCGTTTGGTCAAATAGCCGCTGGCACCCGCATCAAGCGCGCTTTGAACAAACGCCGGCGTGTCATAGATGCTCAGAATAATGGCGCGAAACTGAGGGCGTAGCTGACGCAGCCGCTTCAGCAGGCTCAGTCCGTTCTCATCGGGCATGGCGACATCCATCACGGCGACGTCAATCGCGTCCCGTGAGAGGGCCGGCCAGGCCTCAGCGGCGCTGCTGTATTGGCCTTCGACCACCAGATCATCTTCCAGATTTAATAGCTGGGCGAACCCGGAACGGACCACCACGTGATCGTCTACCAGCACGACTTTGATCATTTCAGCACCCATTGCACAAGAGTGACTCTATGATGCCCGTTGCCGCCGGGCTGGCAATGCTGTGGCTGCGGTTATGTAACGGATGTAACAGAATTGCAATAAAGCGTTCCGTCAGTTTTTAACTATCTTTTGCCGCTTTTTTTCTAAAAACGAATCGGAATGAGCGATGCGATTTTGTTCCTTTATGAAAATGATCTCGCCGGAAATACTGCTCCCATAACAACAAGGGGGACAGAGACTATGGCGATTTCATCGAGAATGACGTTACTCGGCGCGCTGGCGCTGTGGGCATTTCAGGCGCAGGCGGTGGATGTCACCGTCGCGTACCAAACCTCTGCCGAGCCGGCGAAAGTGGCCCAGGCGGATAACACCTTTGCAAAGGCGAGCGGCGCCAACGTGGACTGGCGCAAATTCGACAGCGGGGCTGCTATCGTGCGGGCGCTGGCTTCCGGTGATGTACAGATTGGTAACCTCGGCTCCAGCCCGTTGGCGGTAGCGGCCAGCCAGCAGGTGCCAATTGAAGTTTTTCTGCTGGCGTCCCAGCTTGGCCAGTCTGAAGCGCTGGTCGTAAAGAAAAGTATCACGAAGCCCGCCGATCTTATCGGCAAGCGCATCGCCGTTCCCTTTATCTCCACCACCCATTACAGCCTGCTGGCAGCGCTCAAACACTGGGGCATCAAGCCGGGGCAGGTCCAAATTCTTAACCTGCAACCCCCGGCAATTATTGCCGCCTGGCAGCGCGGCGATATCGATGGCGCCTACGTCTGGGCACCTGTCGTGAATGAGCTGGAAAAAGAGGGTACCGTGCTCACCGACTCTGAAAAAGTGGGGCAGTGGGGGGCGCCAACGCTCGACGTATGGGTTGTGCGCAAAGACTTTGCTGAACAACATCCCGAGGTCGTCAAGGCCTTTGCCAAAAGCGCCATCGACGCCCAGCAGCCCTACATTGCCAATCCGGATGAATGGCTGAAACAACCCGATAATCTGGAAAAACTCTCTCGTCTGAGCGGCGTACCGAAGGCGGACGTGCCGGGGCTGGTGAAGGGCAACACCTACCTGACCCCTGCCCAGCAGGCACAGCAGCTGGCCGGGCCGGTGAATAAAGCGATTGTGGATACCGCTGGCTTCCTGAAAGAACAAGGCAAAGTGCCGGCGGTAGCGGCAGATTACAGCCAGTACGTTACCGACCGCTTTGTCAAATAAGGTTGCCTGCGATGCTGAATATTACCCATCTGTCTGCGGATTACGCTGGAAAGCCCGCACTGGAAGAGATCAATCTGACGCTCGACCGCGGTGAGCTGCTGGTCGTGTTGGGGCCGTCTGGCTGCGGTAAAACCACGCTGTTGAATCTGATTGCCGGGTTTGTTCCTTATCAGCATGGCAGCATCCAGCTGGAGGGAAAAAAGGTCCAGGGGCCAGGCGCGGAACGTGGCGTGGTGTTTCAGAACGAGGGGCTGTTGCCCTGGCGTAACGTGCAGGAGAACGTGGCCTTTGGCCTGCAGCTGGCGGGCCTTGGGCGTGAGCAGCGCCTGACCGTTGCCCGGGAGATGCTAAAAAAAGTGGGGCTCGAAGGGGCGGAAAAACGCTATATCTGGCAGCTTTCTGGAGGCCAGCGCCAGCGGGTGGGAATTGCCCGCGCGCTGGCGGCGAATCCGCAGCTTCTGCTGCTGGATGAGCCCTTTGGGGCGCTCGACGCCTTCACCCGTGAACAGATGCAAACCCTGCTGCTGCGTCTGTGGCATGAGACCGGAAAACAGGTGCTGTTGATTACGCACGATATTGAAGAAGCGATATTTATGGCCACGGAACTGGTGTTGTTATCGCCCGGGCCTGGACGCGTGCAGGAGCGCTTGTCGCTCGACTTTGCCCGTCGCTACGTGGCGGGTGAGCCGGTGCGCAGTATCAAATCCGATCCGCAGTTTATCGAGCAGCGCGAATATGTGCTGAGTCGCGTGTTTGAACAACGGGAGGCATTCTCGTGAGCATTGTCTTCGGTGAAAAAACGCGGCGCTCGCGCTTCGCATTACGCTGGCCCTTCTCCCGTCAAATCACGTTGAGCGTGAGTACGCTGGTGGCGCTGCTGGCCGTGTGGTGGGCCGTTGCGGCCCAGCAGTGGATCAGCCCGCTCTTTCTCCCCCCGCCGGGTCAGGTGCTGGAAAAACTGATCAGCATCGCTGGCCCACAAGGCTTTATGGACGCCACGCTCTGGCAGCACTTAGGGGCCAGCCTGGCGCGTATTCTGGTGGCGCTGCTGGCGGCAGTGGTCGTCGGCATCCCGGTGGGGATCGCGATGGGGTTAAGCCCAACGCTGCGCGGCATTCTGGATCCGCTGATAGAGCTTTACCGGCCGGTGCCGCCGCTGGCCTATCTGCCGCTGATGGTTATCTGGTTTGGGATCGGTGAAACCTCAAAAATCTTGCTGATCTATCTGGCAATTTTTGCTCCTGTGGCGATGTCTGCCCTGGCGGGGGTGAAAAGTGCTCAGCAGGTGCGGATTCGTGCCGCGCAGTCGCTTGGCGCCAGCCGCGTGCAGGTGCTGCTTTTTGTGATTTTGCCCGGTGCTTTGCCGGAAATTTTAACCGGGCTGCGTATTGGTCTTGGCGTGGGCTGGTCGACGCTGGTGGCGGCCGAGCTTATCGCCGCCACGCGTGGGTTGGGGTTTATGGTGCAGTCGGCAGGAGAGTTCCTGGCGACTGACGTGGTGCTGGCCGGTATTGCGGTGATTGCCGTGATTGCCTTCGGATTAGAACTGGGGTTGCGCGCGTTACAGCGTCGTCTGACGCCCTGGCATGGAGAGATTCAATGAGTGAACGTCTGACCATTACCCCGCTGGGGCCGCATATTGGCGCGCAGGTCTCGGGCCTGGATGTCAGCCGCCCGCTGAGCGATAACCAGTTTGAGCAGCTGTACCATGCGGTGCTGCGCCATCAGGTGGTCTTCCTGCGCGAGCAGGCCATCACGCCACAGCAGCAGCGTGCGCTGGCACTGCGTTTTGGCGATCTGCATATCCACCCCGTCTATCCCCATGCGGAAGGGGTGGAGGAGATAATTGTGCTGGATACCCATAACAATAACCCGCCGGATAATGACAACTGGCACACCGATGTGACCTTTATCGATACGCCACCTGCCGGGGCGATTCTGGCGGCGAAACAGTTACCCGAAACGGGCGGAGACACGCTGTGGGCCAGCGGTATTGCGGCCTTTGAGGCGTTATCGGCACCCTTCCAGACGCTACTGAGCGGACTGCGAGCGGAGCACGATTTTAAGAAATCGTTCCAGGAGTATAAGTACCGTAAGACCGAAGAGGAGCACCAGCGCTGGCAAGAGGCGGTGGCGAAGCATCCTCCGCTGCTGCATCCGGTGGTGCGTACCCATCCGGTGACGGGCAAACAGGCGCTGTTTGTGAACGAAGGGTTTACCACCCGTATTGTGGACGTCACCGAAAAAGAGAGCGAGGCGCTGTTACACTTCCTCTTCGCGCATATCACCAAACCGGAGTTTCAGGTGCGCTGGCGCTGGCAGGAGAACGATCTGGCTATCTGGGATAACCGCGTGACGCAGCACTATGCCAACGCGGATTACCTGCCGCAGCGCCGGATTATGCAGCGAGCGACAATTTTGGGGGATAAACCGTTTTATCGTGCGAGCTGATTCCCTTCACCATCTCCTCGCCCCTTTGGGGCGAGGAGATGGGGTAGTACGGTGTTCAGCTTTTCCCTTTTAGGGTGAGGGAGGTAAATGCGCCTCAATATACCGCTGATAGCGGTTCGCCTTCAGATAACACAAATCCACCAGCACCAGCCCATCAACGCAGTTGTTGAAGGCCGGATCGCTGCCAAAATCGATAAATTGCACGCCGCCGGGTTCGCACAGTTCAGAGTACTGTTTATAGAGCGGCGGAATGCCGCAGCCCATATTACCCAGCAGTGATTTCAGCCGGGTCAGGTCATCAACATAATCTACCCCACCAAACTGCGCCAGCACGTCAGGCAGCGACGCGGGATAAGGCTGGCGAGAAGCCGCCAACGGGTGGCTCGCCGGGAACCAGAGGCGGTAAAAGGCCACCAGTAAATCCCGGGCGTCGGGCGGTAGTCCCCCTGAAATTGAGACCGGGCCAAACAGATAACGATAATGCGGATAGCGAGCCAGCCAGGCGCCAATGCCAGACCAGAGATAATCCAGCCCGCGACGCCCCCAGTAGCGTGGCTGAATGAAGCTGCGTCCCAGCTCAATGCCATGCGCCAGCACCTCTTCCATTTTGTCGTCGTACTGGAACAAGCTGTAGCTGTACAGCCCCTCCACGCCACGTTTTTCGACCTGAGCGGCCGTGGGCATAAAGCGGTAGGCGCCAACGATCTCCAGCTCCTCTTCATCCCACAGGATCAGGTGCAGGTAGTCATCGTCATAGCTGTCGGTATCGCGTCGTCTGCCGCTGCCTTCCCCCACGGCCCGGAACGAAATTTCCCGTAAACGCCCCAGTTCGCGCAGAAGCGGGGCCTCTTCCTGCCCGTTGCGTTGCCATAAATAGATGATTTTTCCGTCGCCGGTTTTCCCGAGACACTCCGCCAGCGCCAGCTCTCGTTTGAGCAGCGCCCGATCTTCGGGGCGGGCAATCGCAGAGACAGTTTTAAAGATACCGGGCAGTCCTTTCCCCAAACGCACTACGTGCCGGCGGCACTGCTCTGCCATCTCACGGGGCGATAAGGTGGGGCTAAACCAGCTGTGCCAGGTAATCTGCTCGCCGATCTTAATCGGCAGCGCGCTGTGGCGGCGGCGGAACATTTGCTGCATCAATAACAGCAGAGGAAGGGTAGGGGAGATCAGCGTGGTGGCGTAAAACAGCAGGCTGTTATGTGCCTGAATGTGCACCGGCAGCAAGGGGGCCCGAAGCTTACCGGCGAGTTTAATAAAGCCGGAATGCCACTTTTTATCGCGGATCCCTTTGCGGGTGGGGCGCGACACCTCGCCCGCCGGGAAGAAGATAAGCACACCGGCGTTTTGCAGATGCTGTTCCATCTGTATCAACGACGTTTTCGCCGTTTTACCGCCCAGGTTATCCACCGGGATAAACAGCGAACTTAACGGCTCAAGGTGCGTCAGCATACGATTGGTTACCACTTTGACATCGCGGCGAACGCGCGAGACGGCGTACATGAGCGCCAGCCCGTCGAGAGTCCCTGTGGGGTGATTTGCCATGATGACCAGCGGGCCGTGTTCGGGGATTTGTTCGAGATCGCGGGCGGAGACGGTGCAATGAATATCCAGGTGCTCCAGAACCTGCTCCACCATATCGAGTCCTTTCAGGTGGCGGTGGGTAGCGGCGAACTGCTGAAACTCTTCTTCATAAAATAGCTTTTTTAGCAGGCTTTTTTGCCAGGGCGCAGGCCTCGCCTGAGGCCAAAGGTCATCGAGAACGCTGTCGAGACTAAACATGGTGGCTTCTCCTCCTGTCCTGCCGAGACAGTAGTAGGGCCAGATGTCGTTTCTATTGCAGATTAGTGAAGATTCGTGCGGGGGGGTTCAGGCCGGGCAGGGCAAAGCCGCTACCCGGTCGAGTGGGGGATTAGCGCAGAATTTTCTTCTCAGCCAGATCCAGCGCGAAGTAGCTGAAGATCAGATCCGCGCCCGCGCGTTTGATCGCTCCCAGGCTCTCCAGGATCACTTTCTCTTCGTCGATGGCGCCCGCCTGTGCGGCGAATTTGATCATCGCGTATTCACCGCTCACCTGATAAGCACCCAATGGCAGCTCGGTACGCTCGCGGATGTCGCGCAGAATATCCAGATAGGCCCCCGCCGGCTTCACCATCAGGCAGTCGGCACCCTGAGCTTCGTCGAGAAGGGATTCACGGATCGCTTCGCGGCGGTTCAGCGGGTTCATCTGATAAGTTTTGCGGTCGCCTTTCAGCGCGGTTCCTGCGGCTTCACGGAACGGGCCGTAGAAAGAGGAGGCAAATTTAGTGGAGTAGGACATGATGGCGGTGTCGGTAAAACCCGCCGCATCCAGCGCCTGGCGAATCGCCTGCACCTGGCCATCCATTGCCGCCGATGGCGCGATGAAATCAGCCCCTGCGGCAGCGGCGACAACCGCCTGTTTGCCGAGATTAAGCAGAGTAGCGTCATTGTCTACGCCGTGATCGCACAGTACGCCGCAGTGGCCGTGAGAGGTGTATTCGCAGAAGCAGGTATCGGACATAACGATCATCTCCGGCACGGCCTCTTTGCAGATCCGGGACATGCGGGCGACGAGGCCATCCTCTTTCCACGCATCGCTGCCGGTGGCATCGGTGTGATGGGAGATACCAAAGGTCATCACCGAGCGGATCCCGGCGTTGGCGATACGCTCGATCTCACGTGCCAGATGCTTTTCCGGAATGCGCATCACGCCCGGCATAGCATCAATGGCTTTGTAGTCATCGATCTCTTCTTCAACAAAAATCGGCAACACCAGATCGTTTAAGCTCAGTGTTGTCTCTTCAAACATAGCGCGCAGTGCGGGTGACTTGCGCAGGCGACGGGGACGTGCAATTAAATCGGTCATGGTATGCCTGACGTTTGCGAAAATAAGGAGCACCAGTTTACCTGAACTGCTGCCGGACTGTTTTACTAAAGTTGTCGTTTAGCCTTAAGCCCCGGATCGGTACGGTACCCGCGGGTTTATGAACCTGATTAATGTCAGGAAATAAGTAGGGCAATAATATTGTCATCCTCAAAAAGTGTTTTCTTGATGTTATTTCTTATCTAACGCCTTGTGATTAACGGGCAATTTATCTTTCATGTTTCATTTTAATATTCATGATAATTGTTTGTTTCGCTTTGTTGATTTATTTTTCTGATCTTTCGTTTTTTGCGCTGTATCTTTTGTTTTAATATAAGCTATTGTTATTAAATTATTTTTTAATTTATTTTTGTCGATTAAAAAGTGTTTATTAATTCTGTCTGTTTTCGGACATAATTCATCGATTCATTGAACCATTTTGTTTTGAGGCGGCATAATTCATTGCGCAATTTATTTGCTGTGTATTTATGGACAAACTTGCTTACGTCCCTGAGGAGGGATGACCCAATGCAAAAATGGAAAAAGAAACTTGTTGTATCTCAAATTGCATTAGCCTGCACGATGGCTATCGCTTCTCAGGCAAATGCAAAAGATATTTCTGGTACAACCTATAATACCTTTGGCTACGATGGTACCGCCGCCTCTACGCTGTATAACGGTTACACTGACTGGCGCAATGCCAGTGCCACGGTTGATGGCGATATCTATCCGGTTATCAACAAATCTGTCGTAAACGGGGTGATCTCTGGTTACTACCTTGATGATGCAGTCGGCGGTAAAACCAACTCGCTCTCCATCAGCAACAGTACCCTTAATGGTATGGTCACCTCTGAATGTATCACCACGGAGTGTGCGGGCGGCGTGAATCGCGACGGTTCTACCCACTACCAGTACGACCGCTTCGCATTGAGGGTGAATAATACCACCATTAACGACACCTATGAGCATTACGCTTACGACGTGGTAACAGGCGGCACTACCACCAACTACTGGGATACCTACGCGCTCGGCAATGCTATCAGTCTGGATGTTGAGTCTGATATCGTTATCGAAAACAACTCCCGCATCGCGGGTATAACCCTGACTCAGGGTTATAACTACCCGGACAATACCCCTTACGACAGCACCGTTGGCATCGAAAACAGCGCGCATGTCTTCAATAACACCCTCAAAGTGACCGACTCTGCTGTCACATCCGGTGCCTACAGCGACCTGGGAACCACCGGTTTTTATGGTCAGTCAGCGAAGCCGAGCGACTACGGCAATCCGGGTGCCACCTCACTGGATGATGCTGCGCTCATCGTTGCGGCTGGCGCGGCTGATAACGCCATGCAGACGGTGGCAAGCTTTGACCACTCGACCCTGACAGGCGATGTGTTGTTCTCCAGCACCTTTGATAATAACTTCTTTGTCAATGGTGACCCGGCGACCGATACCACTGCCGACGGCGTTTACAACCCAACCACCAACGGCTGGGACGGTACCGATAAACTGGATCTGACCTTAACCAATGGCAGCAAGTGGGTCGGTGCGGCGACCTCCAGCGTGGAGATGATCGCCCCGTCTCAGATGTATGGTCTGGGGTATAGCAGCGTTGATCTGACTACCCTGTTACCAAACAGCATCTGGCCTGATTCAACCTTCAACAGTAACAACCATCTGGTGGGTACCCAGGTTTATCAGAGCGGTATTTTCAACGTTACACTGGATAACGGTTCAGAGTGGGACACGCGTAAAGAGTCGAACATCGATGCGTTGACCGTGAAGAACCATTCTCAGGTTAATGTAGAAAACTCCGGCCTGCTGGCCGACAGCATTACGCTGACTAACGCCTCTACCCTGAATATCGGTGATGCTGGTAGTGTGGCAACAAACAGCTTGAACCTTGACAGCAGCAGCCAGGCAACCCTGACTCAGGAGCTTGCCGATCTGTACGCGAACACCATCACCGTTGACAACCGCTCTGAGCTGGCGCTGGGTCTGGGCCAGGTTGATACCCATAAACTGGTGCTGATCGACGGCGGCGTGCTGAACGTTGCCAGCCGCGATTATGTGTTCAATTCCGATCTGAACAACGCGCGTTATATCACTAATGACAGCATGAAGAGTGGGGACGATTACGGTGTGATTGCCATCAACGCGGATGGTCATCTGGCCGTTAATGGTGAAACCTCAGGTAACTACAAAGTGCGTCTTGATAACGCGACCGGTAAAGGCGGCGTTGCAGATTATCGCAACAAAGAGCTTATCCGTGTTTATGATAACAACGCTGATACCCGCGTCTCCTTCACGGCGGCTAACCGCGCCGATCTGGGTGCATATACCTACCAGGCACAGCAGAAGGGCGATACTGTTGTTCTGAATCAGGAACGCTTAACGGATTACGCCAATATGGCGCTGAGCATTCCTTCTGCGAATACCAATATCTGGAATCTGCAGCAGGATACCGTAGGCACCCGCCTGACCAATGGGCGTCATGGCCTGACGGATCAGGGCGGCGCCTGGGTTAGCTTCTTTGGCGGTAACGTCGATGGCGACAACGATGTCATCAAGTACGATCAGGACGTGAGCGGCATCATGGTGGGTGTAGATACCCAGATTGATGGCAACAGCGCGAAATGGACCGTCGGTGCAGCTGCAGCCTTCGCTAAAGGCGACATGAATGACCGTTCAGGTCAGGTGGATCAGGATAGCCAGACGGCGATGATCTACTCCGCTGCTAAATTTGCCAACGATATGTTCCTCGATGGCAGCATGAGCTATACCCGCTTCAACAATGATCTGAGCGCGACCATGAGCAACGGCGAGTACGTTGACGGCAGCACGAATACCGATGCCTGGGGCTTTGGCCTGAAGCTTGGTTACGACTGGATGCCGAACGACGCAGGCTACTTAACGCCATATGCCGCGGTTTCTGGCCTGTTCCAGTCGGGTGATGACTATCGTCTGAGCAACGACCTGCAGGTGGGTTCGCAGTCTTATAACAGCATGCGTTATGAACTCGGTTTAGACGCGGGTTACACCTTCGGTTACGGTGACGATCAGGCGTTAACGCCATACTTCAAACTGGCTTATGTCTATGACGATGCCAGCGAGAATGCTGATGTTAACGGCGATAGCATTGATAACGGCGTGAAAGGCTCTGCGGTACGTGCAGGTCTGGGAACGCAGTTCAGCTTCACCAAAAACTTCAGCGCTTATACTGACGCCACCTACCTGGGCGGCGGCGACGTTGAGCAGAACTGGGGTGCTAACCTGGGTGTGAAATACACCTGGTAGTCGTTGTAAAATGGGGAGGCTTTGCCTCCCCATTGTATTTTCAAGGATGATTTGAGGTCTGCATGAACCGTTACGCAAAGCCGGTTCCTGAATTCTCCCGGCTTGAAAAGTGCCTTTTTGACCATAGCAAAACGTTCAAACTGGCAGGACAACACTCTGTATTTGGGGAAGTCTTCGAAGAGGAGCAGTTTGCGTTATTGCTGCAAACCGGCACGCTGGCAATTCATCGGCAGCAAGATGACTTGTTGATGGAAATAGTGAGCGCACCCTATATCTTTGGCATTAATGCCGGAATGATGGGCTGTAGTACCGAATACAAACTTATCACCCATTCACCCTGCACGGGTTTTTATCTTCCTGCGGCCACGGCCCGCACCCTCATACAACAAGCCGGCCTGTGGCGGGAGGCCTTTTGCTGGCTCTCCTGGCATCATCGGGTCATGGAAATCCGCGATAAACAGCTGGTGGGAAACAACTCCTATAGCCAGATCCGCTCGACACTGCTGGATATGGCTCAGTGGGATGAGACGCTGCGTATGCGCGTGGGGGTAATGAATTACATCCAGCGACGCACGCGGATTTCGCGCTCTGTGGTGGCCGAGGTGCTGGCCGCGTTGCGTCAGGGGAATTACATCAATATGGTTCGGGGTAAACTGGTCAGTATCAACCGTTTACCCGCAGAGTATTAACGCGATCAGGAAGCAGGAACAACCTGAGCTTTGTTGTCACTGAGTTCCGTGACCAGTTTATTAATACCATCGCTCATGTTGACGAAACGGGTATTGGGGGAGCGAGTGACCACCACAAAGGCGCCAACGTTCGATTGTGGGATCATCGCCATATAGGTAATAAAACCGCCACCGCCGCCTGTTTTCTGAATAATTCCCGGATGCCCGTTCTTTGGCGCCATATACACCCAGCCCAGACCCAGCGCGTCCGCTTTGCCCGGTACATCCATGCCAATGACGCGCTGGAACTGGCTGCGCTGATATATCAGCGTCTGCATCCGGTCAGCCTGAGTGCTGCGCGAATAGAAATCGGAAGAGAGGAACTGCTGCATCCAGCGCATCATATCGCCGGGTGTGGAATAGACACCGCCGCTGCCAATGGCTGCCAGCGTGTTGTTACATGGGCTGGCCCCTTTCTCTGCCACCATCAGGCGTTTGCACTGATCCGGTGAGGGGGTAAAGGTGGTGTCTTTCATACCCAACGGGCGCGTAATCTGCTCTTCAAACAGCTGGGTATAAGGTTTACCCGAGGCGGTAGCCAGAGCATCGGCCAGTAAATCGAATGCCAGGTTAGAGTAGGCTGCCTGGGAGCCCGGCGTGGTTTTCAGGTTCGCGGTGCTCAGATAGTTCCAGCGCTGTTCGCGGGTTGGCCAGACGAAGACCGGCCGATGCGCCGCACCGCCCGGTTGTTCACGCGGCAGGGCGCTGGTGTGCGTCGCCAGATTAACCAGGGTGATAGGGGTGCCCTGATAGGTTGGCACCCGTGCACCCGGTGGCGCATATTTGCTCAGCGGGTCGTTAAGCTTCACGACCCCCTGATCGAGTAATTTCACCAGCATCTCGCTGGTCATTAATTTGGTTAAGGACGCAATACGAACCACGGAGTCCAGCTGCGGATGAATATTATTGCCTGGACGCGTTTCGCCAAAGCTCCGAAACACGCGCTGATTACCATCAATAACAACCAGTGCCATACCGGTTGCGCCGCTGCCGTAATAGATCAGGTTTGCATAACGGTCGGCAATATCAGAGGCAAGTACCGGGGTGGTCAGCGGTTGGGCAGCCTGAACCGTCGAAAGGCTCACCGCACACAGCGCGGCAATAGATAGCAGACAAGATTTCAACGAAAAGCATCCATAAGAGAAATGAAGATAATTAAGCGTATTTATACTACTAACGTGCCCGGTGCAATGGGCTGAATAGCCTAACGATAGCGGGAAAAACGTAACCGCGAGTAAATAAAAACAATTTCATTACGTGCCATCTCCCATTTTGTGACATCGGGCTTATGATAGACCCCTACGTAGCTCAGCGACCCGGAGAAGGTGATGTCAGAAAAGCGTGTGGTGATGGTTGTCGATATGCAGCAAGGTGTTTTTGCGACCCCTCGTATTCAGCGCGAACAATGCGTTTCACGTATCAATCAGTTAACCCAGGCCGCCGATACGGTCATTTTTATCCAGCATACCGAAGCTGGTGGGCTGGAAGAGGGGAGCGAGGGGTTTGCGTTGTTACCTGAACTGCACCAGCCGGAAGGGGCGCACTACGTGACCAAAACGGCGTGCGATGCGTTTTACCGCACCTCGCTCGCCGCGTTATTAAGCGAGCTGGATATTCATCATTTTGTGCTTTGCGGCTGTGCTACCGACTACTGCGTGGATACTACCCTTAAAAATGGCGTTAGCCGGGGATACCATATCACCGTCGCCGGTGATGCGCACACCACCGCCCACCGTCCTGCCGCCCGGGCAGAAACGCTGATAAACCACTACAACGATGTCTGGCGCGATCTGATTGCTCCCGGCAATCCGCCGGGTGTGAAACTCACCGAAACAATTCTCGCCCACTGGAAAGCGAACTAATAATTACCCGTCAGGTCTGATTTTTTTGCACCGGCCGGAGACCGGCTGGTGGATGCAATGTCGTGTGGTGATGTGTTGAACACAGCAACAGCCATAATTACAAGAAGGAAGTTTTATGTTTAAGTCATTTTTCCCAAAGCCGGGGCCCTTTTTCCTCTCGGCATTTATATGGGGCCTTATCGCCGTTATTTTCTGGCAGGCCGGTGGCGGCGCCTGGCTTGAGCGCCTAATTGGTGCTTCCAGCGACGTACCCCTTAGTGCCGCACGTTTCTGGGCGCGTAGTTATCTTTTGTTCTACGCCTATTACGCCCTCTGCGTTGGGCTGTTTGCCCTTTTTTGGTTTACCTTTTCACCCCATCGCTGGCAGTACTGGTCCGTGCTGGGAACGGCATTAATTATTTTTGTCACCTGGTTTTTGGTGGAAGTCGGGGTCGCGGTCAACGCCTGGTATGCTCCCTTCTATGATCTGATCCAGAAGGCTCTCAGTTCCCCGCACAAGGTCTCTATCGACCAGTTTTATCACGAAGTGGGGGTCTTCCTCGGCATCGCGCTGATCGCCGTGATCATTGGCGTGATGAATAACTTCTTTGTCAGCCACTATGTGTTCCGCTGGCGTACCGCCATGAACGAGCACTATATGGCCCACTGGCAGCAGTTACGTCATATCGAAGGTGCCGCCCAGCGTGTGCAAGAAGACACGATGCGTTTCGCCTCTACGCTGGAGGATATGGGGGTGAGCTTTCTCAACGCCATCATGACGCTGATCGCTTTCCTGCCGGTGCTGGTTACCCTGTCGGCTCACGTGCCGGATCTGCCCATTATCGGCCATGTCCCGTACGGTCTGGTTATCGCCGCGATTATCTGGTCGCTGATGGGCACCGGTTTACTGGCGGTGGTGGGGATCAAACTGCCGGGACTGGAGTTCAAAAACCAGCGCGTTGAAGCCGCCTACCGTAAAGAGCTGGTTTACGGTGAAGATGACGCTAACCGGGCCTCGCCGCCTACTGTGCGTCAGCTGTTCAGCGCGGTACGTCAAAACTATTTCCGCCTCTATTTCCACTACATGTACTTCAACATTGCGCGCATTCTCTATCTGCAGGTCGATAACGTATTCGGCTTATTCCTGCTGTTCCCGTCGATCGTTGCCGGTACCATTACCCTCGGTCTGATGACTCAGATCACCAACGTCTTCGGCCAGGTTAGGGGCTCGTTCCAGTATCTCATCAGCTCCTGGACTACGCTGGTAGAGTTGATGTCTATCTATAAACGTTTACGCAGCTTTGAACGCGAGCTGGATAACCAGCCACTGCAGGAAGTGACCAACACGTTAAGCTAATACAGGGAGTCGTTATGCCTTTTGCCGTATCACGCGCCTTACCGTTATCACTCCTTGCTGCCCTGGTGCTGGCAGGCTGTGCTGAGCAAGGTGCAGCCCCGCTTAAAAAGGGCGAGAAACCCGTCGATGTCGCGAGCGTGGTGCGGCAGAAAATGCCCGCCAGCGTGAAAGATCGCGACCAGTGGGCCAGCGCGCTGGCAAAGACCTTCGATAGCCAGAAGATAGCCCCGACCGAAGAGAATATCTGTTCGGTACTGGCGGTAGCGCAGCAGGAGTCAATGTATCAATCCGACCCTAAGGTGCCCGGGCTGAACAAGATCGCCTGGAAGGAGATCGACCGACGGGCAGAATCGATGCATATACCGGCGTTTCTGGTCCATACCGCCCTCAAAATCACCTCTCCTGATGGCAAGAGTTATAGCGAGCGGCTGGACACGGTGAAAACTGAGAAGCAGTTGAGTGAAATCTTCGACGATATGATCAGCATGGTGCCGATGGGGCAAAAGCTCTTCGGCTCGCTTAACCCGATACATACCGGCGGGCCGATGCAGGTCAGTATCGCCTTTGCCGAGAAACACACCGACGGTTACCCGTGGAAGTATGACGGTACCGTGCGTCAGGAGGTCTTTTCCCTGCGCGGAGGTTTGTGGTTTGGGACTTATCATCTGCTCAATTACCCTGCCAGCTACAGCGCGCCGCTGTACCGCTTTGCCGACTTCAATGCAGGCTGGTACGCGAGCCGTAACGCGGCATTTCAGAATGCCGTCAGCCGCGCCAGCGGTGTGAAGCTGGCGCTGGATGGCGATTTAATTGCTTATGGTAGCCGCACGGCGGGCAAAACCGAGATGGCGGTTCGCAAGCTGGCCGGGAAGCTGGATATGAGCGAGAGCGAGATTCGACACCAGTTGGAGAAGAGCGATAGCCAGAGCTTCGAGAAAACGAAACTTTATCAGCAAGTTTATGCGTTAGCGGAGCAGAAGAGTGGAAAGACGTTGCCGCGAGAGATGTTGCCAGGCATTCAGCTTGAGAGCCCGAAGATCACGCGCAACCTGACCACAGCCTGGTTTGCGAAACGTGTCGACGATCGTCGGGCTCGCTGTATGGCAATGAATTAGTGGTAGCGACGCCAGCGGTTAACTAGCGCGACAACACCCAGGATGACGCAGCCCACCAGGAAGGGAATCAGTCCAAAGATGGTTCCCACGCCCAGTCCGATTTCAACGCGCGGGCGGCCGCTGTCCTCTACCTGCATCAAATGTTCATAGACGCCAGGTGCATGCACCAACATGTTCAAAAACTGCGAACCCGCCCAGAAGCAGAACAGTACAAACAGGGCATAGGCGATATTACCTGACGTGGAGGTTTTCGGGTGTTTACCATTAAAGATCGGCTTCGACATAGTAAAGTCTGCCATAAAGACCTCCGTATAGTTCGTTCTGGCCATACACCAGTGATATAAGCGAAGTTTGACAGGTCATCGCATTTGTCAATATCGGAATCGTGGTAATTTGCAGCATGGATTTCTCCTGGATCGCCGATTTCTGCACCAACTCACAATTTCGTAACCTTAAGTTAAATTCATTAACATTTAAGAATTTCCGTATTGGACACAGACCTGACGCGGAAACTATGCGAGGATGTTTTTTTTATTCAGGAGCGACCATGAAACTGCCTGCCAAAATTCGCCGTGACTGGCATTACTACGCCTTTGCCATTGGGCTGATCTTTATTCTTAATGGGGTTGTGGGGTTACTGGGATTTGAAGCGAAGGGTTGGCAAACCTATGCGGTAGGTCTGGTGACATGGGTCATTAGCTTCTGGCTGGCAGGATTGATTATTCGCCGTCGCCCGGAAGAGCCGACGGCGAATAATGTCGATTAACCGTTTACCGTAATATTAAGCGCGCTATCGGCGGCATGCTGCTCCAGCGCCAGCTCAATCAGGCGGGTAATCAGCTCTGGATAGCTGATGCCGCTCGCCTGCCACAATTTCGGGTACATGCTGATATTGGTAAAGCCAGGCAAGGTGTTAATTTCATTGATGATGACGTCATTTTCAGTGGTTAAAAAGACATCGACCCGGGCCATTCCGCGACAGCCCAGCGCCTGATAAGCCTCAATCGCGATGGCCCGGATGCGGTCGTTTACCGCCGAGTGCAGGGCTGCCGGCACGACGACCTGTGCGCCTTTGTCATCAATGTATTTGGTGTCATACGAATAGAAATCGCTGTTCAGTACCACTTCGCCGCAGGTACTGGCCTGGGGGAAGTCATTGCCCAGCACCGCACACTCGATTTCACGTCCTTTGATACCCTGTTCAACCACCACTTTATGGTCAAAGGTAAATGCCAGACGTACGGCCTCGTTGAATTGCGCCTCGCTGCTGACTTTACTCACCCCAACGGACGACCCCTGATTTGCCGGCTTCACAAAGAGCGGCAGGCCAAGCTCTGCCTGTAGAGCGCTAAAGCTGTGTTTGTCGCGATTGGCGCGGGTGAGGGTAACGAAAGGCGCTACGTTCAGACCGGCGTCGCGCAACAGACGTTTGGTGACATCTTTATCCATGCAGGCGGCAGAACCCAGTACGTCGGAGCCGACAAACGGCAGGTTTGCCATGCGCAGCATGCCCTGCAGCGAGCCATCTTCGCCCAGCGTACCGTGCACGATCGGGAAGATGACGTCGAGTTGCAGAAGGGCCTGTGCGTTGCTGGCGTTAAGCAGTTGATTCTGTGCCACGCCCGGCACAACCGCGACGCTCATGTCAGAAGGATTCAGGGCGATGTGTGCCGGATCGTCAGCATTAAGCAGGTAACTGTTGGCGTCATTAACATGCCACTGTCCCTGCTTATCGATACCCAACAGCACAACGTCGAACCGGCTCTTATCAATCGCATTGACGATGTTTTTGGCCGATTGCAGCGACACTTCGTGTTCTGCTGATTTTCCCCCAAATACAATACCCACACGCAGCTTTGCCATTACTCTCACTCATCCAGTCTGACTCAAAACCCATACCTTACCACGATGCCCGGCGGGATTCGCCGCCTTCTGCCATAATGTTTTAGCAAGCAACGGAGGGGGGAAAGTGCGAGGAAAAGGTCTAATTATCTGTCTTGTTATTATCGGCGCGGCAGCGGTGGGGTATCGCTGGTTGCCGTCTTACTACAACCCTTTTGCGCCTCTCTCGCTTGACGATCCCCCCGGGAAAATCACCCAGTTTAAGCTGCGGCGACTCACGCCCGAGCACTGCGAAACCTTGCTCAGCCAGGCGAACGATTCAAAGCTGATCCGTACCCAGACGGTTGCCGACAGTGGGGGCGAGTGTCCCCTGGTGGATGTGGTGCGGGTGCGTGACTTTGGCCGCGTAGGGCTGAGCAGCAGTTTCCTGGCCAGTTGTCCCCTGGCGCTCAGTGCTGCCCTCTATATTCACCAGCAGGCACAACCGCTGACACAGCGCATGATGGGGAGCCGCCTGACCCGCGTTGACCATTTTGGCAGCTTTGCTTGCCGAAATATCTATCATCGACAGGATGCGCGACGCAGCGAGCATGCCAGCGCCCAGGCGCTCGATATTAGCGGCTTTCAGTTGGCTGACGGGCAGAAGATCACGGTGCTGCAAGGCTGGAAAAACGCCCGAACGCAGCCCTGGTTAAAGGCGATGCTTAGCGCCAGCTGCGGCTATTTTGGCAATGGGCTTGGGCCAGAGTACAACAGGGCGCATGCTAACCATTTTCATCTGGGTATGCGGGGATATGGTTACTGCCCGTAAGCATAAATCCCCCGCTAAAAGAGGATAGAGTGTGATTTGTTTCACATTTTTGATGACTGGGAAGATAAAACACTAAAATTCATCCCGACAGCATCAGCTGCGCTTTGTGATGAGGCGTAACTTGCTAATCTATGAGCGAATTCGCTCAAAAAAATGAATGTGTCGCGCTATGGAATCCTGGAAGGTTAACCTTATATCGGTCTGGTTCGGTTGTTTCTTCACCGGGCTTGCCATCAGTCAGATCTTACCTTTTCTGCCGCTGTATGTGTCTCAGCTGGGGGTCTCCTCGCACGAGGCGCTTTCGATGTGGTCCGGGCTTACCTTCAGCGTGACGTTTCTGGTTTCTGCCATCGTCTCGCCTATGTGGGGAAGCCTTGCCGATCGCAAAGGGCGGAAGCTTATGCTGCTGCGTGCCTCCCTGGGAATGGCCATTGCTATTCTGTTGCAGGCCTTCGCCTCCAACGTCTGGCAGCTTTTTCTGCTACGAGCGCTGATGGGGCTGACCTCCGGTTATATTCCTAACGCCATGGCGCTGGTGGCGTCGCAGGTACCACGCGAACGCAGCGGCTGGGCGTTGAGTACGCTCTCAACGGCGCAAATTAGCGGCGTAATTGGCGGGCCACTGATGGGCGGTTTCCTGGCCGATCACGTAGGGCTGCGGGCGGTCTTTATTATTACCGCTATCCTGCTGATGGTCAGTTTTCTGGTCACGCTGTTCCTCATTAAAGAGGGGGCGCGTCCCACCGTCAGTAAAGCGCAGCGCCTGAGCGGGAAAGCGGTCTTTGCCTCACTGCCCTACCCGGGGCTGATGATCGCTCTCTTCGTCACCACGATGGTGATCCAGCTCTGTAACGGCTCGGTGGGGCCTATTCTGGCGCTGTTTATCAAATCGATGGAGCCAGACAGCAACAATATCGCTTTTCTGAGCGGCATGATTGCCGCCGTACCGGGTGTTTCTGCCCTTATCGCTGCACCGCGACTGGGCAAGCTGGGAGACCGTATCGGCACCGCACGCATTTTAATGGCGACGCTGGTGGTGGCCGTGGTGCTCTTCTTCGCAATGTCGTTTGTCACCACCCCATTCCAGCTTGGTGTGTTGCGCTTTTTACTGGGCTTTGCCGACGGCGCGATGTTGCCAGCCGTACAGACCCTGCTGGTTAAATACTCCAGCGACCAGGTGACCGGACGCATCTTCGGCTATAACCAGTCTTTCATGTATCCCGGTAACGTTGCCGGGCCGCTGATTGGGGCGTCGGTTTCGGCTATGGCAGGATTCCGTTGGGTCTTTGCTGCCACGGCGGTAGTGGTGTTGCTGAATATTCTGTATCTGGCGGTGGTATTACGCCGGCGCCGTCAGCAGGAGGCTAATAGAAGCGTCGGTAACAGAAGATAACGCTGCTGTATTATATATTCTTATACTTAAACCTGACGGTAATAACTAAAATGGCTTTCTGTTTTTTTAATGACGCAAAGCAATTCAAGCTTTGGCGCTAATATAAAAACGTTTCGCTGAACCTGGATCGCATTTATTTAAAATAATGGATTTTATTTGTCTAAAGATAATACTTTTCCCTCTTTGCAACCCCCATCCTTAGTGCTAAGTTCAGAGCAAATCTGATAAGGAAATAGCACGATGAAAAATCTCATTGCTGAGTTGTTAGTGAAGCTCGCCCAAAAGGAAGAAGAGTCAAAAGAACTGGTAGCCCAGGTTGAAGCGCTGGAAATTGTCGTCACCGCGTTATTACGCCAGATGGCTCAGTCCGATCAGCAGGCGTTGATCCGAAGCGTTGAAGGGGCGCTGGATGCGGTACGGCCAGATTCACTGGTGCCGGAGCAGGATAGCGAAATGCTACAACAATACGTAAAGAAGCTGTTGCGGCACCCGCGGAGCTGATTGGTTTGCGTATCTAAAACGCTGTCATCGATCTGTCACGTCGGTTGCCTATAGTCGCTCTGTTTTATTTTTTATGTATTTTTACATGGAGAAAATAAGTGAAACAGAGCGCACTTGCTATTGCATTACTTCCCCTGATGTTCACTCCTACAATTTATGCAGAAACGGTAACATCATTCCCCGTTCTTGAAAATCGCGCAGCTCAGGGTGATATCACCCAGCCGGGCGGCGCGCGTCGCTTGTCGGAAGACCAGACCGCCGCATTGCGCGCCTCCTTAAATGATAAGCCAGCAAAGAATATTATCCTGCTGATTGGCGATGGAATGGGTGATTCAGAAATTACTGCTGCACGAAATTATGCTGAAGGCGCGGGCGGATATTTTAAAGGGATTGATTCGCTGCCGCTTACCGGCCAGTACACCCACTATGCGCTGGATAAAAAAACCGGTAAGCCGGATTACGTCACGGATTCCGCCGCGTCTGCCACGGCCTGGTCAACCGGCGTAAAAACCTATAACGGCGCGCTGGGCGTGGATATTCACGAAAAAGATCACCAAACCATTCTTGAAATGGCAAAAGCGGCAGGCCTGATGACGGGTAACGTCTCGACGGCGGAATTGCAGGACGCGACCCCGGCGGCGCTGGTGGCGCATGTGACGTCACGTAAATGCTACGGCCCGAGCGTCACCAGCGAAAAATGCGCTACCAATGCGCTAGAAAAAGGCGGTAAAGGCTCTATTACGGAGCAGCTGTTAAACGCCCGTGCCGACGTCACGCTTGGCGGTGGCGCCAAAACCTTTATGGAGACCGCCACCAGCGGTGAATGGCAGGGCAAAACTCTGCGCGAACAGGCCCAGGCGCGCGGCTATCAGCTGGTTAACGATGCGGCCTCACTGGCGGCCATTACCGAAGCCAACCAGGATAAACCGCTGCTGGGCCTCTTCTCCGAGGGCAATATGCCTGTGCGCTGGGAAGGGCCGAAAGCCAGCTATCACGGTAATCTCGATAAGCCTGCCGTCACCTGTGCGCCTAACCCGAAACGCAATGAAAGCGTACCGACACTGGCAGCGATGACCGAAAAAGCGATCGCGCTGCTGGATAAGAGCGAAAAAGGGTTCTTCCTGCAGGTTGAAGGTGCATCCATCGACAAGCAGGATCACGCCGCTAACCCTTGCGGCCAGATTGGCGAAACCGTCGATCTGGATGAAGCCGTGCAGAAAGCGATGGCCTTCGCGAAGAAAGATGGCAATACGCTGGTGATCGTGACGGCTGACCACGCTCACTCCAGCCAGATTGTGGCGCCGGATACCAAAGCTCCGGGTCTGACCCAGGCGCTGAACACCAAAGATGGCGCTGTGATGGCCATTAGCTATGGCAACTCCGAAGAGGAGTCGATGGAACATACCGGTAGCCAGCTGCGCATTGCCGCCTATGGTCCACATGCCGCAAACGTGGTGGGACTGACAGATCAGACCGATCTCTTCTACACCATGAAAGCGGCTCTGGGTATGAAGTAAAACGAATGCCCGGCGGGAATCTTCTCTGCCGGGTGGTTTTTTTACCGCAAACGACCAGACTTAATGTGATCATTCACAGAAGGATAGTGCTATGAAAATCACATTACTTGTTACTTTGATCTTCGGCCTGTTTTTCATCGCCACGGTGGGGGCGCAAGAGAAGACCCTCACGCCGCAACAGCAACGTATGACCACCTGCAACCAGCAGGCGACGGCTGATGCGTTGAAAGGCGATGCGCGAAAAACTTACATGAGCGACTGCCTCAAAAATGGAGCCTCGAAACCGGGCGAAAAGAGCCTGACGCCACAGCAGCAAAAGATGCGTGAATGTAACGTTAAGGCGACAGAGCAGTCTCTTAAAGGCGATGACCGTAATAAGTTTATGAGTGCCTGTCTGAAGAAAGCTGTCTAGTGCTAATGGGTGAGCGGGCTTCCCGGCTCACCCAAAATCTCATACTCCCCCGTCGGACCCCCTCTCTATAATTTGGGAAATTGTTTCAGAATGTTCCCAAAAGATAATGAATGACGAAAACTTTTACCAGAAAGGGCTGACGCGCGAAGAGTGGGATTATCCTTTTCCCTCGGATGACCATCATCGTTCCGGCATACGCTTCGCCCGGCGGGTTCGCCTGCCGCGGATGGCTGGCCTTGCGACGATGTTTTTCCCCATTGCTGGCGTTCTGGTGACGCAACCTGTGGCCGGCGGCTGGTGGCTGCTGCTGGTTGGCTGGGCGTTCGTCTGGCCACATCTCGCCTGGCAGTTGGCGTCACGCTCTGCCGATCCCCGCAGCAATGAATTCTATAACCTGAAAGCTGATGCCATTATTGCCGGGATCTGGATTGGCCTGATGGGGGTTAATGCGTTTCCTACCGCTGCGCTATTGATGATGACCAGCATGAACATGATGGGGGCTGGCGGGCTACGGCTGTTTACTGCTGGCACGCTGCTGACGACCCTTGCCGCCCTGGCGACACTGCAGATGGCCAGCATTCCCCCCCTCTTTGTGAGCTCAGCGCTGCAGGGGTGGCTCACGCTGCCGGTGTTAATTTTCTACCCGGTGCTCTTTGCCTGGGTCAGTTACCAGACCGCAATCCGGCTGGCGGAACACAAGCGACGGCTGGAATTAATGAGTACCCGCGACGGCATGACGGGCGTCTTTAACCGGCGGCACTGGGAAGACCTGCTGCGCAATGAGTTTGATAGCTGCCGCCGTCATCATCGTGACGCCACCATGCTGCTTATCGATATCGACCATTTCAAAACCATCAACGACACCTGGGGGCATGATATTGGCGATGAAGCCATTATCGCCATTACGCACCAGCTACAACTCACGCTGCGCGGAAGCGATATCATAGGCCGGTTTGGCGGGGACGAATTTGCGGTGATCATGAGTAACACCGCGGCGGACAGCGCTATCGCCGCGATGTCGCGAGTCCATGAGCGGCTGGCGCAGCTAAGCCTGCCGGGCGCACCGCTGGTGAAGCTCTGTATTAGCGTTGGGGTGGCACCGCTCACGCCGCCGATGGGGCACTATCGTGAGTGGCTAAAGGCGGCAGATGTTGCCCTGTACAAAGCGAAGAACGCCGGACGAAACCGCACCGAAGTGGCGGCCTGACGCCCGGCATGCGATCAGGACTTACTCAGCTGTTCTGATTTTTCCATACACTTATTCATGGCTTCAATAACCGCCGAGCGGAACCCTCGCTCTTCCAGCACCCGTACAGCTTCAATGGTCGTCCCGCCTGGCGAGCAGACCATATCTTTCAGTTCACCCGGATGCTTACCGGTTTCCAGCACCATTTTGGCCGAGCCCATCACCGCCTGAGCTGCAAATTTATATGCCTGTGCCCTTGGCATTCCACCCAGCACGGCGGCATCCGCCATCGCTTCGATGAACATAAAGACATACGCAGGCGCCGAGCCGCTCACACCCACTACCGGATGGATCATCGCTTCTGCAATCACTTCCGCTTCGCCGAAGCAGCGGAAGATATTCACCACGTCGGCCACATCTTCCGTGGTGACCAGCGCATTAGGGGTGATGGAGGTCATGCCTGCGTTGACCAGCGAAGGGGTGTTTGGCATCGCGCGCACGATTTTGCGATCGTGGCCCATGGCACGAGCCAGCTGATCCAGAGTGACGCCGGCAGCAATCGATACGACAACGGTATCCTTGTTCAGGCTTGAGGTGACGTCGCTCAGCACTTTGACCATGATATTAGGCTTTACGGCACCGAAGAGGATATCCGCTACCTGGGCCACTTCCTGGGCGCTCTGCGCCGCATTGATACCATACTGATCGTGCAGGGCAGCGACTTTATCTGGCGACGGGGTATAGACCCAAATCTGGCCAGGCTGCACCTGGCCGCTGGCAATCAGGCCACCCAGGATGGCTTTACCCATGTTACCGCAGCCGATAAAACCGATTTTCTTCTCCATCACGTCTCCCTCTTTTATGCCTTGTTATGTGTATGGAAGGCTAGCTTAGCGCGGATTGTTACGCAGCGCTAAAGCTTCTGCCTCATCCGCTGCTTTGCCTGAGAAGAAAAGCAGGCGACAATGGGGCAGTTATCGAAAGGAGAGAACATGGCGATTTGGGTGGATGCCGATGCGTGTCCAAATGTGATTAAAGAGATTCTGTTTCGCGCCGCCGAGCGCGTGCAAATGCCCCTGACGCTGGTGGCTAACCAGAACCTGCGAGTCCCACCGTCACGGTTTATTCGCGCCATGCGCGTACCGGCCGGCTTTGACGTAGCGGATAACGAAATAGTGCGTCTGTGCAGCGCGGAGGATCTGGTTATCACCGCCGATATTCCGCTGGCGGCTGAGGTGCTGGAAAAGGGCGCCGCCGCGCTAAATCCAAGAGGTGAGCGTTACTCTCCGGCCACCATCCGTGAAAAACTGACGATGCGTGATTTTATGGACACCCTGCGCGCCAGCGGCGTACAAACCGGGGGGCCGGATAGTTTATCTCAGCGCGACCGACAGCTCTTTGCTGCTGAGCTGGATAAATGGCTTCTCGAGGTGAAACGTCGTCAGGGATGAGCCCAGCATTGTCGTCGGATTGTGCTCCCGTTATGCCACTGGGGTTGTCAGCCCCTGCCGCAATCAGGTATGGTGTGCGGCATCAGGTATGCAATCATTTCTTTACAGTCGCTATCCCTAATTATCAGGGGATAAATCTACATTTGTAAAAATAAATTTACACTGACTTCTGTACTAGTTAAATGGTATCATTGGCCACTTTTCGACGTTACGCTCCGCAACTTTGCGGCCTTAAGGGGAACACCAGGTTATGACCCAGCCTATATTCTTGATCGGCCCCCGCGGCTGCGGCAAAACGACGGTGGGGCATGAGCTGGCGCGTCTGTGCGGCTGTGAGTGCATCGATACCGATCGCTGGCTGCAAACCCACGCGCAAAAAAGTATTGCTGAAATTGTTGAGCAGGAAGGGTGGGAAAGCTTTCGCGCTCGCGAGACCGCAGCCCTGGAAGCGGTGACGGCGGTCTCAGGCGTCATTGCCACCGGCGGCGGCATTATTCTGGCACCTTATAACCGGCAGTTTATGCGCGAGAAAGGCACTGTTATTTATCTCTCTGCGCCCGTGCCGGTGCTGGTTGAGCGCCTTGTGGCATTTCCAGAAGAGGGTCAACGCCCTACGCTTACCGGCAAACCGATCAGCGAAGAGGTGAGCGAAGTACTGGCAGAACGCGACGCCCTCTATCGCGAAGCGGCTCACCATGTGGTTGATGCCTCGCTCTCCCCGTCAGAAGTGGTACAAAATATTGCTACTGCGCTGCGTCTGGCTTGTGTTAGCTAACTGATGTCTATACTGATAGTTCACCCCAGATAAAGATAAAAAGGATGAACTATGCCAACAAGACCTCCCTATCCGCGTGAAGCCCGTGTCGTTGCCGTTGAGAAAGGCGCTACGGGCCAGACCGTCACCTGGTATCAGCTGCGTGCCGACCATCCAAAACCCGATTCGCTCATTAGCGAGCATGAAACGGAGCAGGAAGCGCTCGACGCCAAGGTCCGCTACGAAGATCCCGATAAGACTTAAAAAAAATCTGAAAGCGGGAAATACCGCGCCTAAATCACATTTATCACTCATTGAATAAGTTAAGCAGAGGTTAATATCTAGTTATTACAGATACCTTCTGCCAGGCGTCCGGATCTTTACATTCCGGCAGGCACATACGCTGCTACGCTATTGTGCTGTTCATACCAGAACAGCGAGCCGCGCAGCGTTGTGAGCCTGTGCCTGTTTTACGTAGTGGTAGTGGAGAAAGGCGAGAAAGATGAAGGCCACCTTGGCGATCCTCACGATTGGGGTAGTCCCAGTAAGCGAAGTGTTACCGCTCTTGACCGAGCATATTTCGGAACAACAGATCACCCATCATAGCTTGCTGGGTAGTCTAAGCCGTGAGGCGGTCATGGAGACCTACGGCGTTGCGCCGGGAGATGATTCCCTGCCGACACTGTTAAGCGACGGTAAAATGGCGACGGTATCCCGGCAGAAGATAGAACGCGATCTACAGGCTGTGATTGAAGTGCTTGATAATCAGGGGTATGACGTCATCCTGCTGATGAGTACCGCCCCGGTATCCGGGCTGGTGGCCCGTAATGCGATCCTGCTTGAGCCGATGCGGATTATCCCGCCGCTGGTGGCCTCGATTGTGGATGGTCATCAGGTGGGGGTGATCGTGCCGATCCCCGAATTGATGCAAAATCAGTCCCGAAAATGGCAGGCGTTAGAACGTCCGCCGCTCTACTCGCTGGCGAACCCTATCTGGGATAGCGAGGCCAAATTGATCGAGGCCGGGCGCGATCTGCTGGCGCAGGGAGCTGATGTATTGATGCTGGATTGCCTCGGTTTTCATCAGCGTCATCGCGATCTGTTACAAAAAGCGCTCGATGTGCCCGTTTTGTTATCAAACGTACTGGTGGCGCGGCTTGCCTCGGAGCTGCTGGGATAATGATTTTGCGTGACAGGCAGGGAGTGTGCCCCCTATATTGGATTGACATCCAACAACAAAAAGGGCCAGTTCATGCTTCAAAGTAATGAGTACTTTTCCGGTAAAGTGAAGTCCATCGGTTTTACCAGCAGCATCACTGGCAATGCCAGTGTCGGCGTGATGGCTGAAGGGGAATATACTTTTGGTACCGCTCAACCTGAAGAGATGACCGTCGTCAGTGGCTCTCTGAAGGTATTGTTACCGGGTGAGACGGAGTGGAAATTGTTTACTGCGGGTCAGATCTTTAACGTTCCGGGCCATAGCGAGTTCCACCTGCAGGTGGCTGAGCCGGCCTCTTATCTCTGCCGTTATCTGTAATTTTTTTACCCTCTCCCGGTCGGGAGAGGGTGAACAGCATGGCCGATTAGCGCTGTGCTTCTCCGCCGAGACCCTCTACCAGGCTTTGAATCAGTGCGGCTAACTCGCCCGTCATCAGAATAAAGTCGGCATCAAAACGCTGCGCCGGATCGTCACGGTCGATGTCGTCGTTCTGATCGCGCAGTTCGTCAGAGAACTTCAGCCGTTTTACGGAGCCATCGTCGCAGATCATGAACTGGATCCGTTGCTGCCAGTCGAGCGCCAGCTTGGTCACCAGTTTGCCCGCTTCAATGTGTACGGCAATTTCATCGCTCACCAGATCCTGTTTTTTCGCGCGGATCACACCGCCATCTTCCAGGATCGCCTTCAGTTCTGCTTCATCCAGCAGCTGGAAGCCCTGCGGTACGGTACCGCCGCGAACCCATTCGGTGAGCGTCAGCTCAATGGGGTTTTCCATGGTCAGCGGCACGACCGGAAGGGAGCCCAGGCTCTTACGCAGCAGCGCCAGGGTATCTTCCGCTTTTTTAGCGCTGGCACAGTCGACAATAATCAGGCCGTTAACGGTGTCGATCCACATCATCGTCTGGCTGAAGCGACTAAAGGCACGCGGCAGCAGCGAGTGCAGCACTTCATCTTTCAGCGAGTCTTTTTCGGTTTTTTTCAGCTTGCGGCCCTGTTCTGCCTCCAGCTTAAAGATCTTCGCTTCCAGCGCCTGTTTCACGACCGGCGCGGGCAGAATTTTCTCTTCTTTGCGGGCGCAAATGATGATGTGACCATTGGTGGTGTGGGTCAGCGCATCGCTCTGAGAGCCCATCGGTGGAACCCAACCGGTTTTGGCCATATCCTGGCTGCCGCAAGGGCTAAACGTATAAAGGGCTAACTGTTTTTCCATCTCGTCAGCGCGCAGCGGGACATCGCGGCTGAGACGGTAAACCATCAAATTTTTGAACCACAGCATGATAATTTCCACGGCCTTGTCGTTAAATGCAGCGGGCATGATAACGAATTGTCGCATCGCTTGCATTGCTAATCGGGATGCCGACTTCTACTCTGTTGATAATCAAAAAAATGAGGAACGTCCTGTGCGAATTGGTATCGATTTAGGCGGCACGAAAACCGAAGTGATAGCGCTGAGTGAGCAGGGGGAGCAGCTGTTTCGCCACCGTCTGCCCACCCCTCGTGATGATTATCAGCAAACCATAGAAACCATTGCCACGCTGGTGGAGATGGCGGAGCAGGCCACAGGCCAGAGTGGTAGCGTGGGTATGGGGATCCCGGGTTCGATTTCGCCCTATACCGGCGTGGTGAAAAATGCTAACTCAACCTGGCTCAATGGCCAGCCGTTTGACAAAGATCTGAGCCAGCGCCTGAATCGTGAAGTGCGGCTGGCAAACGATGCCAACTGCCTGGCGGTATCTGAGGCTATCGATGGGGCGGCGGCGGGGGCACAGACCGTTTTTGCGGTCATAATCGGCACCGGTTGCGGCGCGGGCGTGGCCTTTGGCGGTCGCTCTCATATCGGCGGCAACGGCACGGCGGGCGAGTGGGGGCACAACCCTTTGCCGTGGATGGACGAAGATGAGCTGAAATACCGCGCGGAAGTGCCCTGCTATTGCGGCAAGCAGGGGTGTATTGAAACCTTTATCTCCGGCACGGGCTTTGCCACCGATTACCACCGACTGAGCGGCAAGCCGCTGAAGGGGAATGAGATCATCCGTCTGGTTGATGCGCAAGATCCCCTCGCTGAACTGGCCCTCAGCCGCTACGAAACGCGGCTGGCGAAATCTCTGGCGCACGTGATCAATATTCTGGATCCGGATGTGATCGTGCTGGGGGGCGGCATGAGCAATGTGGATCGTCTTTATGCCACCGTGCCTCAGCTGGTGAAGCAGTGGGTGTTCGGCGGCGAGTGCGAGACCCCGATTCGCAAAGCGGTGCACGGGGACTCCAGCGGGGTGCGCGGCGCCGCCTGGCTCTGGCCGCAGTGACGATGTCGCCCTCTTGCAGCGCAAGAGGGCGCAGTCTTATTCGACCGCAAACGCGCGGTCTAGCTTGCTGAAGCCCAGCCCGTTGATCTTCTTAACCTTAATCTGCACCGGAATGCGCTCCTTCATCGCCTCGACGTGACTGATCACCCCGATGGTTTTGCCGCTGGCGTTCAGGGCATCCAGCGCATCCAGGGCTGTGTCCAGCGTCTCGCTATCCAGGGTGCCAAAACCTTCATCGAGGAACAGCGAGTCGATACGCGTTTTATGACTCACCAGGTCGGAAAGCGCCAGCGCCAGCGCCAGGCTCACCAGGAAGCTCTCACCGCCTGAAAGGGTGCGGGTATCGCGTACGGCATCGGCCTGCCAGGTATCGACCACCTCCAGCTCCAGTGCGTCGCTGACTTTCCGTTGCAGGAGATAGCGGCCGTGCAGGCGGATTAGCTGCTGGTTTGCCAGCCAGACCAGGTTATCCAGGGTCAGCCCCTGCGCAAATTTACGGAAGCGATCGCCCTCTTTTGAGCCAATCAGCGCATTCAAATATCCCCAGTCCTCCGCCAGACGAGCAGCCTCTTCAATTTGCTGCATCAGCATCTGCTGGTGCTGGCGATTGTCGGCGTCCTGTTTTAGCTGCTGGCGTATTTCACCCTGGCGGGTGGTGTTTTCACGCAGTTTCAGCGCCAGGTGGTGTAACTGCTCCTGCAGGGTCTGCATCGCGACCTCATCAGGAAGGTCTGCGGGGCGTTGTGCCGCATGCGCTTTACACTGCTGCTCTGCCTGGTGAGCCAGGGCGCGTGATTGCTGGATCTGCTGCTCCAGCGTCTGTTTCAGCTGCTCCAGCTTGCTCACGCTCTCATCATCCAGCACGGCGGCCAGGAAGGCCTGCTGATCGGTAAAACAGCTGGCGGACAGGGCTGCCGCAAACTGCTCTTGTAATTCCGCCAGCCTGTCGGCGTCCACTTTCTCTTGCGCCTGCAGCGTATTCAGTTGGCTCTGCAGCGAGATGCACTCGGTATGGATCGCCTGCCAGTTTTCGGGCACCGGCTCTTCATCTTCCTGCTCTGAAGGCGGTAGGGTATCAAGCAAGGGTTTCAGGGCCTGGATACGCTCCTGGATGGCCGCAAGCTGCGTCTGTTGCGCTTGCCAGCTATTCGCCTCGGCTTCACGTTCGGCGAGCCAGGCCGCAGCTTCGCCCTCGGCGGGGGCGGTGAGTGCCAGCGCCTCTAGCGCGCTCTGCAGGGACTGTTGCTGGGCGTCGAGTTGTTGTTTGCTCTGTTGTCGCTGCTGTTCCAGGTCGTTTAACTGAACCTGTAGAGCGTGGTGCTGGCTAAGCTGGTAAAGCTGCTGCTCGTAATGCTCCTGCTCGTTCAACCAGTGTGTGATGTCGTCCTGAATCGAGTGGGTGATGGCTAGCTGGGCGCAACTCTCCTGCCACGCTTTAGTAAGTGCTTGCTCATCTTCAGAGAGCGTCTGGATCAGCTTCGCCTCGCGATGCAACTGCTCAACACGTGCGTTCAGTTGCCCGCGCAGCAGCAGACCCTCTTCCTCAAGCTGCTTAACCGCACGCTCAAGCTCATCACGACGTCGCTGATTTTCCGTTAACTCCAGCGCCTGGTATTGTGATACCGCAGGATGGTGGGTCGAGCCGCAGAGCGGGCAGGCTTTGCCGGCCTCCAGCGTGGCGCGATAACTTTCCAGCGCTTTAATCTGTTCTTCCTGCGCGCAGAGCGTTTTGACATCCAGGTAGTGTTGCTGCTTCTCTTTATACTGCAGGCGGCGCGCCGTCAGGGTCTCTTCCAGACGGGTTTTCTCTGCTTCTCCTTTCTGCTGACCGTCGCGATTTTCAGCCAGTTGTTTTTGCAGCGGCTGGTAGCGAGCCTGCAGGGTGGCGAGGCGCTGGCGCACCGGGCGCAGTTGCACCTGTCGCTCAATGGCGGCGGCGGTCTCCTCTGGCGACAGCGTCAGAGCAGGCTGCGGCAACGCAGCGCGTTTTTGCTGAAACTCCGCAAGCCGTTTGTTGAGGCCATCATACTGCTGTTTATCGCGTTGCTGCTGGCTGAAAAGGGCCCGCCAACCGGCAATGTGCGAACTCCAGAGACCAAACTGACGATGCGCTTCCATCCAGACGGTCATCTGCTTTTGTTGCGCCTCAAGCTGCGCCATGCTGCTCGCTGCACCGTTACGGACGCGCCCCCGCTGTGCCATCCGGTCACGTAAGCGAGCATTCACTTCTGAAATTTGCTGGCGGGTACGGGTGAGAGAGGCACTCTGCTCTTGCTCGCGAGCCCATAGTGGACGCAGCGCCTGTGCGGGAAGGGCTAGCTGCAGCCTCGCCAGTTGCGGCTGGGCATCCGTTTGCGCGTGAAGCGCTTGCTGATGTGCAGCCTGCGCCTGTTGCTGGGCGCGGGCCAGCTCATCACTGCGCACCCACCACTGATGCCAGCGCTGCTGGCGCTGCTGTTCGGCCAGCAGTGAGGTTTCTTCGTCAGTAAGTGCCTGCAAACCTTGAACTAACTGCTGCTGTTGTTCTTCGCTTAACAGCACCACCCCGGCGGCTTGCGCTTCGCGCATTTCAAGCTGTTGGCGAGCGGCTTTGTGTTTTTCAAATACCTTCGCCGAAATCTGGCCGTAGATCTCCGTTCCCGTCAGCTCCTCTAACAGCTCCGCACGCTCTTTCGGTTTTGCATTGAGAAAGGCGGCAAACTGACCCTGCGAGAGCAACATTGAGCGGGTAAACCGGTCGTAATCCAGCCCGGTCAGGGAGGCGGTCAGTTCCAGTTTATCTTTCACTTTGTCGGCGAGGATTTTGCCATCTTCACAGCGGGCCAGCTCAACGCGCGGCGCCTGCAGATTGCCATCAGGCTGGTTGCGGGCGCGGTTCTGGCTCCAGAAGGCGCGATAGGCCACCTCTTTGACCTCAAATTCCACTTCAGCAAGACACTCGGCGGTGTCCCGGGTCATGAGATCGTTTTGTGACTGTGAGAGCGTGTTCAGGCGCGGTGTTTCGTGGTAGAGCGCGAGGCAGATGGCGTCCAGCAGGGTGGTTTTCCCCGCACCGGTCGGCCCGGTAATGGCAAACAGACCGTTGCTGAGAAAGGGCTCGGCGGTGAAGTCGATTTTCCACTCACCCTTTAATGAATTGAGGTTCTTCAGGCGCAGACTCAAAATTTTCATGGGTGCGACTCCTCGTCATTCAGGGTATTTAGCGCATCGTTAAACAGCTCATTCAGCCGCGCGCGCCGTGTTTCATCCAGCTCTTCCTGGGCCAGTCGCCGTTCGAAGACCTCTTCCACCTTCAATTCACTCAATGTCTCGCGCTGGGCGGCGAGCAGACTTTTCTGGCGCTGTTCCCGGCTGCGGCGCACCAGTAACACCTCTACCGGCAGATCCTCGGTGAGGGCCTGAATTTTACGCTGCATATTGTGCAGGTATTCGTCGGTAGTGATCTCAATATCGAGCCACACCGGCGGGGTTTGCGCGACGCCGCGCCACTGTTCAAGCTGCTGGGTAATTGACGCCAGGTCGCCTTTCAGGACGGCCAGTTGCTGGGTTACCGGCACCTCCAGCGTCTCGACGGCGCTCAGCTTGCCGTCGTGGAAGCTGACCAGATGCACGCTTTTGTTTTTCCCCGTCTCGTCAAAGCTAAGGGCGATAGGGGAGCCGCAGTAGCGGATATGCTCACAGCCGCCGATGACCTGTGCCCGATGAATATGGCCCAGCGCGATATAGTCCGCCGCCGGGAAGTTCTGCGCCGGGAACGCGTCCAGCGTGCCGATATAGATATCGCGGACCGCATCGCTTTTACTGGCGCCCACGGTCGTCAGATGGCCCGTGGCGATCACCGGCAGGGCGCTATCGCTCCGCAGGGCACAGGCGTCGGCATATTGTCTGGTGTAATAATCGGTAATGGCCTGCAGGAGATGCTGCTGCTTCTCTGCACCGGACATCCCCGCCTGGCTCTGCACCACATCGCGAGGGCGTAAAAACGGTACCGGGCAGAGTATGGCACCCGGGGTGCCGTCGCGTTTTTTTAACACCTGCGGTGGGTGTCCGGTGCTGGCGATGACGGTCGTATTCAGAAACGCCAGCAGATCGCGGGATTCGTTCAGGGTCGCCACGGAATCATGATTGCCTGCGACAATCACCAGATGGCAGCCGGTCTGCTGCAGGTTCACCACAAAGCGGTTATAAAGCTCACGCGCATAGCTGGGGGGCGATCCGGTATCGAAGATATCTCCGGCGACGACGATGGCATCTACCTGCTGCGCTTGCGCAACCTCCAGCAGCCAGTTGAGGAAGGCTTCATGTTCATTGGCGCGGCTCTTACTGTAAAAATTCTGACCCAGGTGCCAGTCTGAGGTGTGAAGTATGCGCATAACAGATCCGTGGCAAAAAGAGGGGAAGGGGATTATAAACGTCTAAAGGCAGGAAAATCACGGCTGCCAGAAAACAACAGCTTGCCATCTGAGCCGGAACAGTTTTTCATAAATCTGTCACAAATCTGACGCATAATGACGCCGCATTACAATCATATAACCTAATTAAGACAGGGCAATGTATGGCGAGACGTATTCTGGTCGTAGAAGATGAAGCACCTATCCGTGAAATGGTCTGTTTCGTTCTTGAGCAAAATGGCTTTCAGCCCGTTGAAGCCGAGGATTATGACAGTGCGGTGAACCAGCTCAACGAACCCTGGCCCGATCTTATTTTGCTGGACTGGATGCTGCCTGGCGGCTCGGGTCTGCAATTTATCAAACACATTAAACGTGAAGCCCTGACCCGGGATATCCCGGTGGTGATGCTGACCGCGCGTGGTGAAGAGGAGGATCGTGTCCGCGGTCTGGAAACCGGCGCGGATGATTACATCACCAAGCCCTTCTCGCCAAAAGAGCTGGTGGCGCGTATCAAAGCCGTGATGCGCCGCATCTCGCCGATGGCGGTGGAAGAGGTGATTGAGATGCAGGGACTTAGCCTGGATCCTACCTCTCATCGCGTCATGACCGGCGAAAACCCACTCGATATGGGCCCCACCGAATTCAAATTATTGCACTTCTTTATGACCCACCCGGAGCGTGTCTACAGCCGCGAACAGTTGCTCAACAATGTCTGGGGAACTAACGTCTATGTCGAAGACCGGACGGTGGATGTCCATATCAGGCGCCTTCGCAAAGCGCTGGAACTCAGCGGGCACGATCGCATGGTGCAGACGGTCCGCGGCACGGGTTATCGATTCTCGACCCGTTACTGAACAATGACAGGAGTGTGACGCGTGCTGGAACGTCTGTCATGGAAAAGGCTTTTATTTGAACTGATCTTATGCTGCATTCCGGCCCTGATTCTGGGGGCCGTGTTGGGTTATCTTCCGTGGTTTTTACTCGCGGCAGTGACCGGCCTGCTTATCTGGCACTTCTGGAATTTATTGCGTCTCTCCTGGTGGCTATGGGTAGACAGAAGCATGACCCCGCCGCCGGGTAGCGGCAGTTGGGAGCCGCTCCTGTATGGCCTGCACCAGATGCAGATGCGTAATAAAAAGCGTCGACGCGAGCTGGGTAGCCTGATTAAGCGCTTTCGCAGCGGCGCCGAATCGTTGCCGGACGCGGTGGTGTTGACCACCGAAGAGGGGGCGATCTTCTGGTGTAATGGCCTGGCGCAGCAGCTTCTTGGCCTGCGCTGGCCGGACGATAACGGCCAGAATATCCTTAACTTGCTGCGTTATCCGGAATTCGCCCGTTACCTGAAAGCGCGCGATTTTACCCGCCCGCACAATCTGGTACTGAACAATAGCCGTCATCTTGAGATCCGCGTCATGCCTTACAGCGATCAACAGTGGTTGATGGTGGCGCGTGACGTGACCCAGATGCACCAGCTGGAAGGGGCGCGTAGAAACTTCTTTGCTAACGTCAGCCATGAGTTGCGTACGCCGTTAACGGTGTTGCAGGGCTATCTGGAGATGATGCAGGAGCAGACGCTGGAGGGGGCACCGCGCGAAAAAGCGTTGCACACCATGCGTGAACAGACCCACCGGATGGAGGGGCTGGTTCGCCAGTTATTGACGCTTTCGCGTATCGAAGCCGCACCAACGCTGGCGCTGAACGATACCATTGATGTGCCGATGATGCTGCGCCTGCTCGAACGTGAAGCCCAGACCTTAAGCCACGGTAGACACCAGCTGAGCTTCGACGTGGACAACACGTTAAAAGTGCGCGGCAGTGAAGATGAACTGCGCAGCGCCATCTCGAACCTGGTCTATAACGCGGTGAATCACACCCCTGAGGGCACCTCGATTAAGGTGCGCTGGCAGCGTGTCGCTTCCGGCGCGGAGTTCAGCGTTGATGATGATGGACCCGGGGTGGCACCAGAACACATTCCGCGTTTGACTGAACGCTTCTACCGGGTGGATAAAGCCCGATCCCGGCAGACCGGGGGCAGTGGCCTGGGGCTGGCGATTGTGAAGCATGCCATTAATCACCATGAAAGCCGGCTCGATATCTCCAGCCAGCCCGGCGTAAGCACGCGCTTCAGCTTCGTTATTCCGGAACGTTTGCTTGCCAGCTGAAAGGGCTGAGAGGAGTGCTGTAATCGGAAGTTGCCACAGGCCAGCGAAAGCTGGCCTGTTTACTTTGCAGTCAGGCGAAGCGAGCATGATTTTCATACTACTGTTGCTTTTTTGTTCGCATGATTAGCCATGAGTTTTTCTTATACATGGTTCATTGTTCCAATCACTCTTTTCATTCCGGCATAATGTTCTGGTTTTGAGATCCTATATTGCCTTTAAACGTTATAAGCGTTTAAATTGCGCCCCAGATATCGTCATACCGACTATATTTGCGTGGTAAATCGAAAAACTATTCTTCTCCACGCCAGTACGGGAGTATATCCCACTGAAATTGAGTATTTTTTCCGCTGTTTTGTCCCGGCAGGGATGGCGAAAAATTCATCGTTTTCAACACCACATCCACAGGCAGTAAGGTTTTATGACCCATCATCTGAAATCGCGCGACATCGTTGCGCTGGGCTTTATGACATTTGCGCTGTTCGTTGGCGCAGGCAACATCATCTTTCCTCCCATGGTTGGCTTGCAGGCGGGTGAACACGTCTGGACGGCAGCCATTGGCTTCCTGATCACTGCCGTGGGTCTGCCGGTGCTAACCGTCATCGCGCTGGCGAAAGTGGGCGGCGGCGTGGACAGCCTCAGCACCCCGATTGGTAAAGTGGCTGGCATTCTGCTGGCGACCGTCTGTTATCTGGCCGTGGGCCCGCTGTTTGCCACGCCACGTACCGCGACCGTCTCATTCGAAGTGGGGATCGCGCCCCTGACGGGCGACGGCGCGATGCCGCTGTTTATCTACAGCCTGGTTTACTTCGCGCTTGTGATTCTGGTTTCTCTCTATCCGGGCAAACTGCTGGATACGGTAGGTAACTTCCTGGCTCCGCTGAAAATCGTGGCGCTGATCGTTCTGGCCGTGGCCGCCGTGATGTGGCCTGCTGGCCCCATCAGCGATGCGATGGATGCCTATAAAAACGCTGCCTTCTCTAACGGCTTCGTGAATGGCTATTTGACGATGGATACGCTGGGCGCCATGGTGTTTGGTATCGTTATTGTCAACGCTGCGCGTTCCCGTGGCGTAACGGAAGCGCGTCTGCTGACCCGTTACACCATCTGGGCGGGTCTGATGGCCGGCGTGGGCCTGACGCTGCTCTATCTGGCATTGTTCCGTCTGGGTTCCGATAGCGCCACGCTGGTGGATCAGAGTGCGAACGGTGCGGCGATCCTGCATGCTTACGTGCAGCATACCTTTGGTGGTGCAGGTAGCTTCCTGCTGGCGGTATTGATCTTCCTGGCCTGTCTGGTGACGGCGGTAGGGCTGACCTGCGCCTGTGCAGAGTTCTTTGCGCAGTATCTGCCGCTCTCTTACCGCACGCTGGTGTTTATCCTCGGCATCTTCTCAATGGCGGTCTCGAATCTGGGACTGAGCCACCTGATTCAGGTGTCCATTCCGGTACTGACGGCCATTTACCCGCCGTGTATTGTACTGGTTGTGCTGAGCTTTACCCGCCCGTGGTGGCATAACTCCTCACGAATTATTGCCCCGGCCATGTTTATCAGCCTGATTTTTGGTATCCTTGACGGGATTAAAGCATCCGCTATTGGCGACGTACTGCCTGCCTGGACACAGCGTCTGCCGCTGTCTGAGCAGGGGCTGGCCTGGCTGATGCCTACCGTTGTTGCACTGGTATTGGCTGTTATCTGGGATCGTGCTGCAGGACGCCAGGTTACATCGAACGCGCATTAATCAACGGCAGAATGTACAACCACGGGGCTTATGGCCCCGTGGTTTTTTGTTTTTTTGTGTTGAATGGCAAGACATAAATGGAAAGCTCTAACAAACTCAAGCGGGGTCTCACCGCCCGTCACATTCGCTTTATGGCACTGGGTTCTGCAATAGGCACGGGCCTTTTTTATGGCTCGGCAGATGCCATAAAAATGGCCGGTCCCAGCGTATTGCTGGCCTATATTATTGGCGGCGCTGCGGCCTATATCATCATGCGTGCCCTTGGGGAGATGTCGGTTCATAACCCCTCAGCCAGCTCCTTCTCACGCTATGCCCAGGAAAACCTCGGGCCACTGGCCGGGTATATCACCGGCTGGACCTACTGCTTTGAAATTCTGATTGTGGCCATCGCCGATGTGACCGCGTTCGGAATTTATATGGGCGTCTGGTTCCCCACGGTGCCGCACTGGATCTGGGTCTTAAGCGTCGTGATGATCATCTGCGCCGTTAACCTGATGAGCGTAAAAGTGTTCGGTGAACTGGAGTTCTGGTTCTCGTTCTTTAAAGTCGCCACCATCATTGTGATGATTGCTGCCGGCTTTGGCATCATTATCTGGGGCATTGGCAACGGCGGCGAAGCGACCGGAATTCATAATCTCTGGAGCAACGGCGGCTTCTTCAGCAACGGCTGGATTGGAATGGTGATGTCGCTGCAGATGGTGATGTTTGCCTACGGCGGGATCGAAATCATCGGTATTACCGCGGGCGAAGCGAAAGATCCTGAAAAATCTATTCCTCGTGCGATTAACTCAGTGCCAATGCGTATCCTGGTCTTCTATGTGGGCACGCTGTTCGTCATTATGTCCATCTACCCGTGGAATCAGGTCGGCACAAACGGCAGCCCGTTTGTCCTTACCTTCCAGCATTTGGGGATTGCCTTTGCCGCCAGCATTCTTAATTTTGTGGTGCTGACCGCTTCGCTCTCGGCCATCAATGCCGACGTATTTGGCGTGGGTCGTATGCTGCACGGCATGGCCGAGCAGGGCAGTGCGCCGAAGATCTTCGCCAAAACCTCCCGTCGTGGTACGCCGTGGGTGACGGTGATGGTGATGACGGTCGCGCTGCTGCTGTCGGTCTACCTGAACTACATCATGCCGGAGCGCGTCTTCCTGGTGATTGCTTCGCTGGCTACCTTCGCCACCGTATGGGTGTGGATTATGATCCTGTTGTCGCAGATCGCCTTTCGCCGCCGTCTGGGGCCAGAAGCCTCGAAAGCGCTGAAGTTTAAAGTGCCGGGCGGGGTAGCGACGACGGTCGTTGGGCTGATCTTCCTGGTCTTTATTATCGCGCTGATCGGTTACCACCCGGATACCCGCATTTCGTTGTACGTAGGCTTCGCGTGGATCGCTCTGCTGTTGGTGGGCTGGGTCTTCAAAAGCCGCCACGAACGTCGGATCGCCAAGGTACAGTAATCAGAATGCCCGGCACCTGCCGGGCATTTTTTCTCCTCCCCCGATCTCCTCCCCTAATAATTGTCTCCGCGATGAGTGAACATCCTCTACCCTATGGCAAGGTGGCCTCAATTCTGGGAAAGGGGATACGAAATGTTGAAGGCATGGCACCTCGCGGTTGCCCCATTTGTTAAGCAAAACAAAGACAAGCTCGTGATTACGCTCTGGCTGGCAGGCGACAATCAGCCTGAGCGGGTGACGCTTCGCGCCGAAGTGGACAATGAAGAGACGACGCTGAAAATGCACAAACAGCGTAGCCAGCCGCAGCCGGGGATCACGGCATGGCGGGCCACGATCGATCTGAACAGCGGCCAGCCGCGTCGACGCTACAGTTTTAAACTGCTCTGGCACGACCGCCAGCTGTGGTTTACCTCCCAGGGCTTCAGCCGTTTTCCACCGGCTCGTCTGGAGCAATTTGCCGTCGATTATCCCGATAATGGCCCTCAGTGGGTGGTGGAGCAGGTCTTCTACCAAATCTTCCCGGATCGCTTTGCCCGCAGCCAGCAGCGTACGGCATTGCAGGATCAACGCTATTATCACCACGCCGCCGGGCAGGAGGTTATCTTCCGCCAGTGGGATGAGCCCGTCACCGCGCAGGCGGGCGGCTCCACCTTCTATGGCGGGGATCTGGACGGTATCAGCGAAAAGTTACCCTATCTGAAAAAACTCGGCGTCACGGCGCTCTACCTGAATCCGGTCTTTGCCGCGCCCAGCGTGCACAAATACGATACCGAGGATTATCGTCGGGTAGATGAGCAGTTCGGTGGCGATGGAGCATTGCTGCGCCTGCGTGAAAATACTCACCGTGAGGGGATGCGTCTGATTCTGGATGGCGTCTTTAACCACAGCGGCGACTCTCATGCCTGGTTTGATCGCCACAACCAGACAATGGGCGGCGCCTGTCATAATCCGCAATCGGCCCAGCGTGACTGGTATAGCTTCAACGAAGAGGGCTACGCGCTTGACTGGCTGGGTTACCCCAGCCTGCCGAAGCTGGACTATGCCTCGGATGCGCTGGTGCAGGAGATTTATGGCGGCGAGGAGAGTATTGTCCGCCACTGGCTGAAAGCCCCCTGGAACATGGACGGCTGGCGGCTGGATGTCGTGCATATGCTTGGCGAAGCGGGCGGCGCGCGGAATAATTTGCAGCACGTCGCCGGTATCACCCGTTCGGCGAAAGCCGCCCGGCCAGATGCCTTTGTCTTTGGCGAGCATTTCGGTGATGCCCGTCAGTGGCTGCAGGCCGATGCGGAAGATTCGGCGATGAACTATCGCGGTTTTACTTTCCCGCTCTGGGGCTTTTTGGCGAATACGGATATCTCTTACGATCCGCAGCGTATCGACGCTGAAACCTGCATGGCGTGGATGGATAACTACCGCGCCAGTCTGTCGCATCAGCAGCAGCTCCGGATGTTCAACCAGCTGGATAGCCACGATACCGCACGCTTTAAAACGCTGCTGGGCAAAGATGTGGCGCGGTTGCCGCTGGCGGTCATCTGGCTCTTTAGCTGGCCGGGCGTGCCGTGCATCTATTATGGCGATGAAGTCGGGCTGGATGGCAATAATGACCCCTTCTGCCGCAAAACCTTCCCGTGGGAGCCAGAGAAGCAGGATAAACACCTGCTGGCGCTCTATCAGCGGATGGCGAAGCTGCGCAAACAGAGCCAGGCCCTGCGCTACGGCGGTTGTCAGGTGATCTATGCGCACGATAACGTGGTGGTGTTTATACGCGTCTATAACCAGCAGCGGGTGCTGGTGGCGATAAATCGCGGTGAGGCCTGCGAAGTAGTACTGGACGACACGCCGTTATTAAGCGTGAAGACGTGGCTTCTGAAAGAGGGGAAAGGCAGCGTGCAGGATGGCGTGCTCTCTCTGCCGGCGATATCGGCCACCGTCTGGGCAGGCAACCATTAATAACAAAAAGGCCCGCATGCGCGGGCCTTTTGCGTAAACCTTGCCAGTTACAGGCTGGATACGTTCTCGGACAGGTATTTTGCTACGCCGTCTGGAGAGGCGTTCATACCTTCTTTACCCTTTTCCCACTGAGCCGGGCACACTTCACCGTGCTCTTCGTGGAACTGCAGCGCGTCAACCATGCGCAGCATTTCGTCGATGTTACGACCCAGCGGCAGATCGTTCACAACCTGGTGACGAACGATGCCGTTTGCGTCGATCAGGAAAGAACCACGCAGCGCAACGCCCGCGTCCGGATGTTCGATACCGTAAGCCTGCTGAATTTCACGTTTGATGTCCGCAACCATCGCGTATTTCACCGGACCGATGCCGCCGTTGTCGACAGGGGTGTTACGCCATGCGTTGTGTACAAACTCAGAGTCGAAGGAGACGCCAACCACTTCCACGCCACGCTTCTGGAATTCTTCATAACGTTTGTCGAACGCGATCAGCTCAGACGGGCAAACGAAGGTGAAATCCATCGGCCAGAAGAACAGAACGGTCGCTTTACCGTTGGTGTGCTGTTTGAAGTTGAAGTTATCAACGATTTCACCGTTACCCAGTACAGCTGCTGCTGTAAAATCCGGAGCCGGACGAGTTACCAGAACCATATGATTCTCCTGTATTTACTAAGGTTATTTGGAACGCAACGCCGGCCAGTATAGAGAGTGTGGCGCTTTAACTCAAAGAGGCCCTAACAATCGTTCGATGAGCTTTTGCCTATCAATGACGCACCGGTTACAGCTGTCTGCTTTTTGCCTGCGCCATCATGCGTGGATAGAACTGCCAGAAACGGGTTTCGAGTGCGTCATAATGGTCGTCCAGATCTTGCCAGGAGTCGCGAAGAGCATCCAGACGCGGGCGGCGGCTGGCCATGCCATTAAGCACGTTCTGAATAAAATCCATATCGCGATAACGTTCCATCCAGCGCTCTGACCATAAGTAATGATTCAGATTCACAAAGCGTGGGGGAGAGTCGGGCAGGATGGTTGCTATCTGCGTCTGGGCATAGCGTACAAATTCTGACAGCGGCATCTCGGGTGAGAGCTGTGCCCAGTGCCGAGAGAGAAAGTGATCCCACATGACGTCCAGGGTAATCGGCGCGACGCGGCGGGTGTGAGGACGGAACCAGCCTTTCGCTTCGGTCACTTCGGGCAGGTTATCGGTCAACACGTCGATGCGCCGATGCATAAAAATACCCTCTACAACCTCAGGAGGGTACTCTTCTGCCGGGTTGCCGCGGACGAAATCGGCCAGCAAATTACCAGAAAGCGAGCTATCGGCCAGGTGAGCCAGGTGCAGGTGAGCGAGAAAATTCATGCGATTCGGTATCCGGAGTCGGCTAGTTGTTGCAGCAAAGTGGTGTGAGCACTAGACTAAGCCGCCTGTTTTTAAGTCACGAGTATAAGTCATGCGCGTCGCCGATTTCTCCTTTGAATTACCTGATTCCCTGATCGCCCACTATCCAATGCCTGAGCGCAGTAGCTGTCGCTTACTCTCTCTGGACGGGCCAACGGGCGCGCTGACGCACGGTACTTTCACCGATCTGCTCGATAAGCTCAACGCGGGCGATCTGCTGGTCTTTAACAATACCCGTGTGATCCCGGCCCGCCTGTTTGGTCGTAAAGCCAGCGGCGGAAAGATTGAAGTGCTGGTTGAGCGCATGCTGGATGATAAACGTATTCTGGCACATATTCGCGCATCCAAAGCGCCAAAGCCGGGCGCGGAACTGCTGCTGGGCGATGACGAGAGCATCAACGCGACCATGGTTGCGCGCCATGATGCCCTGTTTGAAGTGCAGTTCAACGACGAACGTCCGGTGCTGGATATTCTGAATGCCATTGGCCATATGCCGCTGCCGCCCTATATTGAACGCCCGGACGAAGAGGCCGACCGCGAGCTGTACCAGACCGTCTATAGCCAGAAGCCAGGCGCAGTTGCTGCGCCGACGGCCGGCCTGCACTTTGACGAACCCCTGCTGGCAAAACTGCGCGATAAAGGTGTTGAAATGGCCTTTGTAACGCTGCACGTCGGCGCGGGCACCTTCCAGCCCGTGCGCGTGGACTCTATCGAAGACCACATCATGCACTCGGAATACGCAGAGGTCACGCAAGAGGTTGTAGATGCGGTAATGGCGACTAAAGCGCGTGGCAATCGCGTTATCGCGGTGGGGACCACCTCTGTACGCTCGCTTGAGAGCGCGGCGCAGGCGGCGAAGAGCGAATTGATTGAACCCTTCTTTGGCGACACGCAAATCTTTATCTACCCGGGCTATCAGTACAAAGTGATTGATGCGCTGGTGACCAATTTCCACCTGCCTGAATCGACGCTGATTATGTTGGTTTCCGCCTTTGCGGGTTATCAGCATACGATGAATGCCTATAAGGCTGCGGTAGAACAAAATTATCGCTTTTTTAGCTACGGGGACGCGATGTTTATCACGTACAATCCGCAGGCTTTGAATGAGCGTGTCGGGGAATAAGTCCGCGGCACCGGAATAATGTGTTGGACTGTTTTTCTGACACAGAGGAAAAAAAATGAAATTTGAACTCGATACCACCGACGGTCGCGCACGCCGCGGTCGCCTGGTGTTTGATCGCGGCGTGGTAGAAACCCCCGCGTTTATGCCTGTGGGCACCTACGGCACCGTAAAAGGGATGACGCCGGAAGAAGTTGAAGCCACTGGCGCACAAATCATCCTCGGTAACACCTTCCACCTCTGGCTGCGTCCTGGCCAGGAGATCATGAAGCTGCACGGCGATCTGCACGACTTCATGCAGTGGAAAGGCCCCATTCTTACCGATTCCGGCGGTTTCCAGGTCTTCAGCCTCGGCGATATCCGCAAAATCACCGAAAAGGGTGTGCACTTCCGTAACCCAATCAACGGCGACCCGATCTTCCTGGATCCTGAAAAATCGATGGAAATCCAGTACGATCTCGGCTCCGATATCGTGATGATCTTCGATGAATGTACGCCATACCCGGCAGACTGGGATTACGCGAAGCGTTCCATGGAGATGTCACTGCGCTGGGCGCAGCGTAGCCGCGACCGTTTTGACTCGCTCGGCAACAAAAATGCACTGTTCGGCATTATCCAGGGCAGTGTTTACGAAGATTTACGTGATATCTCGGTTAAAGGTCTGGTAGAGATAGGTTTTGATGGCTACGCTGTCGGCGGTTTGGCTGTGGGTGAGCCGAAGGAAGACATGCACCGTATCCTGGAGCACGTCTGTCCGCAAATCCCGGCTGATAAACCGCGATACCTGATGGGTGTGGGTAAACCAGAAGATCTGGTTGAAGGCGTTCGTCGCGGTATTGATATGTTTGACTGCGTGATGCCAACACGCAATGCCCGTAATGGTCACCTGTTCGTGACCGATGGCGTGGTAAAAATTCGTAATGCGAAGCATAAAAGCGACACCAGCCCACTCGATGCCGAGTGCGATTGCTATACCTGTCGCAATTATTCTCGCGCGTACCTGCATCATCTTGATCGTTGCAACGAGATTCTGGGCGCGCGTCTCAATACCATTCACAATCTTCGTTATTATCAGCGCTTAATGGCTGGTTTACGTAAGGCCATTGAAGAGGGTAAATTAGAGAGCTTCGTGACCGATTTCTACCAACGTCAGGGCCGTGCTGTACCACCTTTGAACGTTGATTAATTTTAATAATGAGGGAATTTAAATGAGCTTTTTTATTTCTGATGCGGTAGCAGCAACTGGCGCTCCGGCGCAGGGCAGCCCAATGTCTCTGATCCTGATGCTGGTTGTGTTCGGTCTGATCTTCTACTTCATGATCCTGCGTCCACAGCAGAAACGCACCAAAGAGCACAAAAACCTGATGAACTCCATTGCGAAAGGCGATGAAGTGCTGACCAACGGTGGCCTGGTGGGTCGCGTGACCAAAGTAGCGGAAAACGGCTACATTGCTATCGCCCTGAACGACACCACTGAAGTGGTTATCAAACGTGACTTCGTAGCTGCCGTTCTGCCGAAAGGCACCATGAAGGCGCTGTAATCCAACCATTTCCCAAAGGGAACTGCCGTGTTAAACCGTTATCCTTTGTGGAAGTACATCATGCTGGTCGTCGTGATTATCGTCGGCCTGCTGTACGCGCTTCCCAACCTGTATGGTGAGGATCCGGCTGTTCAAATCACTGGCGCGCGCGGTGTCGCCGCCAGTGAGCAAACGCTGATCCAGGTCCAGAAAACGTTACAAGAAGAAAAAATTACCGCTAAGTCTGTGGCACTGGAAGAGGGCGCTATTCTTGCTCGCTTCGACTCCACCGATACGCAGCTCCGCGCTCGTGAAGCGCTGATGGGCGTGATGGGTGATAAATATGTCGTGGCGCTGAACCTTGCTCCTGCAACTCCGCGTTGGCTGGCTGCGCTAAACGCAGAGCCAATGAAACTCGGTCTCGACCTGCGTGGCGGTGTGCACTTCCTGATGGAAGTGGATATGGATACCGCGCTGGGCAAGCTGCAGGAACAGAATATCGACAGCCTGCGCAGCGATCTGCGTGATAAAGGCATCCCTTACACCACCGTGCGTAAGGAAGAGAACTACGGCATGAGCATCGCGTTCCGCGACGGCTCTGCACGCGACCAGGCAGTCACTTACCTGACGTCGCGTCACCGCGATCTGGTGATCACCTCGCAGGGCAGCAACCAGCTGCGCGCCGTGATGACGGATGCCCGTCTGAGCGAAGCGCGTGAATACGCCGTTCAGCAGAACATCAACATTCTGCGTAACCGTGTAAACCAGCTGGGGGTAGCCGAGCCGCTGGTACAGCGTCAGGGTGCTGACCGTATCGTGGTTGAACTGCCAGGTATCCAGGATACCGCGCGTGCGAAGGAGATTCTGGGCGCGACCGCGACCCTGGAGTTCCGTCTGGTAAACACCAACGTTGACCAGTCCGCAGCCGCCTCTGGCCGCGTACCGGGCGACTCTGAAGTGAAGCAGACCCGTGAAGGTCAGCCGGTGGTGATGTACAAACGTGTGATCCTGACCGGTGACCACATTACCGACTCCACTTCCAGCCAGGATGAATACAACCAGCCGCAGGTGAACATCTCGCTTGATAGCGCAGGTGGCAACATCATGTCGAACTTCACTAAGGACAACATCGGTAAACCGATGGCAACCCTGTTCGTGGAGTATAAAGACAGCGGTAAGAAAGATGCGAACGGTCGCTCGGTGCTGGTGAAAGAGGAAGAGGTGATTAACATCGCCAATATCCAGTCCCGACTGGGTAACAGCTTCCGTATCACCGGTATCAACAACCCGAACGAAGCACGTCAGCTGTCGCTGCTGCTGCGTGCCGGTGCGCTGATTGCGCCAATCCAGATTGTTGAAGAGCGTACCATTGGTCCAACCCTGGGTATGCAGAACATCAAACAGGGTCTGGAAGCCTGTCTGGCCGGTCTGGTGGTCTCCATCATCTTCATGATCTTCTTCTATAAGAAGTTTGGTCTGATCGCGACAAGCGCGCTGGTGGCGAACCTGGTCCTGATTATCGGCATCATGTCCCTGCTTCCGGGGGCGACGCTGACCATGCCGGGTATTGCGGGTATCGTTCTTACCCTTGCGGTGGCGGTCGACGCCAACGTACTGATAAACGAACGTATCAAAGAAGAGCTAAGCAACGGTCGTTCTGTGCAGCAGGCGATTGAAGAGGGCTACAAAGGGGCGTTCAGCTCCATCTTCGATGCGAACGTAACAACACTGATTAAGGTTCTTATCCTGTATGCAGTGGGTACTGGCGCTATCAAAGGCTTTGCGATTACTACCGGTATCGGTGTAGCAACGTCAATGTTTACCGCTATTGTCGGCACCCGTGCCATCGTGAACCTGCTGTACGGCGGCAAGCGCGTTAAAAAGCTGTCTATCTGAGGAGTGCGTTGTGGCACAGGAATATACTGTTGAACAATTAAACCACGGCCGTAAAGTCTGGGACTTTATGCGCTGGGACTACTGGGCCTTCGGCATATCAGGTTTTCTGCTGATTCTGTCCATCGTCATTATGGGCGTGAAAGGCTTCAACTGGGGTCTGGACTTCACCGGTGGTACGGTGATTGAAATCACCCTGGAAAAACCGGTCGATATGGACCAGATGCGCGAATCGCTGCAGAAAGCGGGCTTTGAAGAGCCGCTGCTGCAGAACTTCGGCAGCAGCCGCGACATCATGGTGCGTATGCCACCGGTACACGATGCCAACGGCAGCCAGGAGCTGGGCAGCAAGGTCGTTCAGGTTATCAATGAATCGACCAGCCAGAATGCAACGGTTAAGCGTATTGAGTTTGTTGGCCCGAGCGTGGGTGCAGACCTGGCACAGACCGGTGCCATGGCGCTGCTGGTGGCGCTGATCTCCATCCTCGTTTACGTTGGCTTCCGCTTCGAGTGGCGCCTGGCGGCCGGGGTGGTTATTGCTCTGGCGCACGACGTGGTGATCACCATGGGCGTACTGTCGCTGTTCCACATTGAGATTGACCTGACGATTGTGGCATCCCTGATGTCCGTTATCGGTTACTCACTGAACGACAGTATCGTGGTATCTGACCGTATCCGTGAAAACTTCCGTAAGATCCGTCGCGGTACGCCGTACGAAATCTTTAACGTGTCGTTGACCCAGACGCTGCACCGTACCTTGATCACCTCCGGGACCACCTTGATGGTGATCCTGATGCTGTATCTCTTCGGTGGCCCGGTACTGGAAGGCTTCTCGCTGACCATGCTGATTGGTGTCTCTATCGGTACGGCGTCGTCCATTTACGTGGCGTCCGCACTGGCACTGAAACTCGGCATGAAGCGTGAGCACCTGATCCAGCAGAAGGTCGAAAAAGAAGGGGCGGATCAGCCGTCCATTCTGCCGTAAAGGCAACAGCGCGTTAATACAGAATCCCGGTCGCAAGGCCGGGATTTTTTTGGTACATCGCGCACGGATTTGGGTACTCTCCAGTGTGAATGCGAAATGACATGGAGCAATACCGATGGCCGTCATCACCCTCTCATCTGTTCCCCAACCGACCCTCTGGCACGATGTGCCATCTGTAACGCTAAGCGATGAAACGCTGCAGCAGCGCAAGGCGAAAGTCCTTAGCCGCATGGTACAGCAGGGGCTGGATACGCTGGTTATCTATGCCGACAAAGAGCACGGCGGCAATTTTGAATATCTCACCGGGTTTATCCCGCGCTTTGAAGAGGCGCTCCTGATACTGCAACAGACGGGGGAGGCGGCCCTGGTGCTGGGTAATGAAAACCTGAAGCTGGCGGCGCATGCCCGACTGGCGAACCGCGTTATCCATGCGCCGTGGTTTTCACTGCCAAACCAGCCGATGGATAATCAGCACTCCTTCCCGGAGTTGCTTCGTGAGGCGGGGCTCTCAGGCGCGAACACCGTTGGGCTGGTGGGCTGGAAGCTATTTACTGGCGCACGCGACGACAGAATGCAGATGTTCGATCTCCCCGCGTTTATTGTTGATGCCCTGCGTCTGGCGGCACCTCAGGCGCGGTTATGCAATGCAACGGGGATCTTTATCTCGCCCGAGAGCGGCGCCCGCATCACCAATAATGCAAACGAACTGGCGCACTACGAATACGGTGCCAATCTCGCCTCCACGGCAATTCTCACGGCGCTGAATGCCATCGCGCCCGGCAAAACCGAGAAGCAGATCGGCGCGCTGCTGGCGGCAGAGGGGCAGGCCAATAACGTGGTGATGATTGCCGCCACTGGCGAGCGTTTTGCTGATGCCAGGCTCTATCCAGGGGACAAAATTATTCAGCGCGGCGATAAATTCTCGCTGACGACCGGTTATAAAGGCGGCTTAAGCAGCCGTGCGGCTTATGTGGTGGCAGATGAAAATGAGCTAACACCGGCGGTAGCAGACTACCTCGAGGTGGTCGCCAAACCCTATTTTAATGCGGTGGTCAGTTGGCTGCAGCACCTGCGTATCGGCCTGCGTGGCGGTGAGATGTATGACCTGGTCGAACGGGTGTTGCCGAAAGCAGACTACCACTGGCACCTTAATCCGGGACATCTGGTGGCGGATGAGGAGTGGCTCTGCTCGCCCATTGGACCGAATTCGGCGGCAACATTACAAAGCGGCATGCTCCTGCAAATCGATATCATTCCCTCCCGCGCAGGATACGCTGGCGCCAGCATTGAAGATACCGTGGCGCTGGCGGACGAGGCGCTTCGCCACGAGATTCAGACCGCCTGGCCCGCGCTCTGGCAGCGTATTTGTACGCGCCGGGCCTATATTCAGACGCAGCTGGGCATCAGGCTGCCCGAGCAGGTTTTACCGCTCTCTAATACCGTCGGTTATCTGCGTCCGTGGCTGCTAAATCAATCGCTTGCCCTTATTTTTACTGAGTGAGCCACTCTGCTGACAGTATGCTGTCAGGAGGCCAGGCGTACACTCCTTCTGAACTTACTCAACAGGCAGGAGGATGTATGAATAACGTCATTAACTGGTTTGAAATTGCAGTGACGGATATGGAACGGGCCATCGCCTTTTATGAGCCGGTGATGCAGGTCTCGCTAAAACGTGAAGCAATGGACTGCGCGGAACTGGCCGTGTTCCCGCACGATGATCCGGCCGTCGGCGGCGCGCTGGCAAAATTTGACGGCATTGCGCCGTCGCAGCAGGGGGCGATTATCTATCTTCATACCTCAAACCTTGCGGCAACGCTCGATCGCGTGGCCTCAGCCGGGGGAGAATGTGTTTTCGGCCCGCTGGTCCTGCCGCGCGGCATTGGCACTATCGCGCTGTTTACGGACAGCGAAGGCAACCGGGTAGGGCTCCATCAGCCCGCCTGATAACGAGTGAAGGTGAAAATCGATGACCCGACGCGCTGACCGCCTGTTTCAGATCGTACAGATTCTGCGGGGCAGACGGCTGACCACCGCCGCGCTGCTCGCTGAACGACTGGGCGTGTCGGCGCGCACGGTGTATCGCGATATCCGCGATCTGTCGCTGTCGGGTGTGCCGATAGAGGGCGAAGCCGGAAGTGGTTATCGACTGCTGTCGGGCTTTGATTTGCCGCCGTTGATGTTGACTAACCGCGAGTCCGAAGCGCTGATCGTTGCCATTCGCCTGCTTAAAACCTGGGGAGGTGAGTCGCTCTCAAAAGAACTGGAGTCGGCGCAGGAGAAAGTGCTCGCTATTTTGCCCGAAGAGAGCCGTCGCAAGGCCGAGCAGACCCGCATCTACGCGCCGGATATTGCCCTGCAACCCCACTCGAGAAGCGGCTTTGATGTGATTCATCAGGCGATATCTTCCCAGCAGGTGCTCGCGTTACATTATCGGGATGAGGCCGGGCAGCTCTCCTGGCGGGAGGTGCAGCCGTTAGGGCTGTTCTTCTGGGGAGAGCACTGGCTACTCGCAGCCTGGTGTGAGCGACGCAATGACTACCGCTGTTTTCGCCTTGACCGTTGCCTGACCATCACCCTGACCGGGCGACGCTTCAGCGAAAGTGTAGAACGTTCTCTGGCCGACTTTTTGCGTAAAGTGAAGCAATAAAAAAGCCAGCCCGGAGGCTGGCTTTCATACATTGAAGCGATGCTTAGAAGTTGTAACCGACAACCAGATAACCACCCCAGCCGGTAGTACGTGTGTTGAAGTTGCCATTGCCAAAGTTCAGCTCAGCATCGTCGTTCCACTGACCACCGTTGTGCCAGTAACGCGCAACAACAGAGTAATGCCAGTGATCGTAGTTCAGCGCCAGAATGTGGCTGGAGGCGATAGAGTCGTTGGTACGGGATTTATTGCCGTTCAGATCGTTGGCGCTGTCATCGCCTAAATCGGAACCCCAGTCAAAGTTGGTGAAGCTGATGTAGCTCAGGTTACCGCCCCACAGCTGGGTAATCGGCACGAAGTATTTCACTTTGAAACGGTAGCCATCCCACTCGTTTTCGTTCGCAGCACCGTAGTTCTGCCACTGGTATTTCGCGTACACGTTCAGGGAGAGGCTCATCGGCAGACCGGTATCAATGTCGGTACCCAGACCCATATACCAGGTGCTCTGGCGGCCATCTTTATTACGACCCATGTCGTAGATGTAGTTGTTCGCGATGTACCACTCTTTGAACGGACCAAAGCTCAGGTCGGTGCCGGTCAGCTTATCGATAGAGAAACGCGGCTCGATCTCCATGAACAGCGGAGAGCCGTGGTTCCAGATACCTTTCGCATCAGTGTTACCACCGAAGAATACTGGCGCATCCAGGTAACCATAGAAGTCAAACCAGTCTTTCTTGGCAAACGCTTCGTATTCAAGGTAGGTATCGTTACGGATCTGAGGTCCGAAGCGGGTGTGGTAGCTACCGACCACGTTTACGCTCTGGTGCCACCAGTCGGAGACATATTCAGGTTTATCGTTTTCCGCTGCGTTAACAGAGAAAGTGGTTGAGAGCGCCAGAACTGCGCCAGCTGCCAGTAATGTTTTTTTCATAATGATGCCACTGATTTGAAATCCCTTACGGGAGTGAAAAATGCGCGAATAGCGTTTCTAAATATTTCGTGTTTCTGCGAGCCTATTATAGGAATCCGTGCTCACAAAAATATGTGTTGTTTCACATATCTCTCACATACGTAATCGATTGCGTTCACGTTTGCGTACTTTAAACGGAGCGGATTGTACTGGCAAACATTTATGTTGCCAATCTTTGCGGAATTTAAATGAAAGCGGAACGTGGTTACGTTCCGCTGAAGAGATTACTGCGCGACGGGCTGGATATCGTGGATGCGGACAAAACCGAGCTGTTCTGGGGTAACGCCATTCAACTGCAGTAGGATATCCACATCGCTCGGGGCGAGTACGCTGGCCGGCGCATTAATCAGCTGGCTTTGCACATTCACCTCCTGGAAATTATCTGTGGTGCCCTGGATCTGGCCCCACTCCACGGTGCCGCTAAAAGCGGGTAAGGGATCGTTAGACTCGCCCTGAATGCGCAGCGTCGCACGGGTACCGTCAGCATTGGGCGCCACGTCTACCAACGACATTCGCAGCGTGCCGATCTGGCTTTTCAGCCGCGCCGGAGTGTTAGCGCCCGGTAGCAGATAAACACCGCTGGTCGATTTCACATTCAGCGCGTTCTGCTGGGTGATCTTTACGGTTTCCTGGTTGAGCTCGCTCATGGTCTGGTTTAGCGCGCTCACGCTCTGGTTCATCTGGCGAACTTCGCTTTGCTGTGCACAGGCGCTAAGGCTAAAGAGGCTCCCCACCAGGAGAATTTTCAGGTAACGTCTTGTCATTGCGTTTAATTCCTTGAAATAACGGATGGTGATAAGCGTAGCCAACGAAGCAAGGCAGGGTATAGATCCATTATCTCAAAAACGCTCTTCCTTTGTTGTCAGCCCAGTTCAGGGTAAAATGGAACTCAGTTAACCCGAAAGTCAGGACACCGTATGCATTGCCCATTCTGTCTCGCCGTGGATACCAAAGTAATCGACTCCCGTCTGGTGGGGGAAGGCTCCTCCGTACGCCGCCGCCGGCAATGCCTGGTATGCAACGAACGTTTTACTACCTTTGAAGTGGCAGAGCTGGTTATGCCGCGGGTAGTGAAAAGCAACGATATTCGCGAACCCTTCAATGAAGAGAAGCTGCGAAGTGGAATGCTGAAAGCGCTGGAAAAACGCCCCGTCAGCGCAGATGACGTCGAAACGGCACTTAACCACATCAAATCCCATCTGCGCGGTACCGGTGAGCGCGAAGTGCCGAGCAAGATGATCGGCAACCTGGTGATGGAGCAGCTGAAAAAGCTCGATAAAGTGGCCTATATCCGCTTCGCTTCTGTCTACCGCAGCTTCGAAGATATTAAAGAATTTGGCGAAGAGATCGCCCGCCTACAGGATTAAGCCCATGCAGGATGAAATGTACATGGCGCGAGCCTTAAAGCTGGCGCAGCGCGGACGGTTTACTACCCATCCCAATCCCAACGTTGGCTGTGTAATTGTGAAAGAGGGCGAAATCGTCGGAGAAGGTTTTCACTTTCGCGCCGGCGAGCCGCATGCCGAAGTACACGCCCTGCGGATGGCTGGCGAGAAGGCGCGTGGGGCGACGGCTTACGTGACGCTTGAGCCTTGCAGCCATCATGGGCGCACGCCACCCTGCTGTGAAGCGCTGATTAACGCAGGGGTGACGCGTGTGGTGGCAGCGATGCAGGATCCTAATCCGCAGGTAGCCGGCCGTGGATTGTTCCGCCTGCAGCAGGAAGGGATTGAAGTGAGTCATGGCCTAATGATGCAGGACGCCGAAGCCATTAATAAAGGTTTCCTGAAGCGCATGCGGACGGGCTTTCCCTTTATTCAGTTAAAGCTCGGCGCCTCTCTTGATGGCCGTACGGCAATGGCCAACGGCGAGAGCCAGTGGATCACTTCTGCGCAATCAAGGCGCGATGTGCAACGTCTGCGCGCGCAAAGCCATGCTATTCTCACCACCAGTGACACCGTGCTGGCGGATAACCCGTCAATGACCGTGCGCTGGGACGAACTTTCTGCCGATACGCAGTCCTGCTATTCCCAGGATGACCTGCGTCAGCCGCTTCGCCTCGTGCTGGACCGCCAAAACCGCGTCACGCCAGAGCATCGTATTGTCCAGCAGCCAGGTGAAACGCTTTTTGTCCGCACCGGGGAAGATAGCCGCGCATGGCCGGAGGGCGTTCGAACGCTGATTGTACCCGAGCATAATGGCCACCTCGATCTGGTAGTACTTATGATGCAGCTCGGCAGACAGCAGGTGAACAGCATCTGGGTTGAAGCAGGGCCGACCCTTGCCGGGGCGCTACTGCAGGCGGGGCTGGTGGATGAACTCATTGTTTACGTTGCCCCTAAACTGTTAGGCAACGACGCGCGTGGTCTGTTTGTCCTGCCGGGCCTTGAAAAACTGGCCGATGCACCGCAGCTTAAGTTCAGCGAGATACGCCCGGTTGGACCCGATATTTGCCTGCATTTAATTCCCGCGTAAGGCTTACTGAAATAGGGAAGCAGTACGCAAATTATTATGATAAAATCCGCCCCCCTGCGGGGCCAAATGAACCCGTTAAGGAAGAGTATGAACATTATTGAAGCCGCTGTTGCTACCCCGGACGCTCGCGTCGCCATCACCATTGCGCGTTTTAACAACTTCATCAACGACAGCCTGCTGGAAGGTGCGGTAGACGCCCTGAAACGTATCGGTCAGGTGAAAGACGAAAATATTACCGTTGTCTGGGTTCCAGGCGCTTATGAACTGCCGCTGGCAGCAGGCGCGCTGGCGAAAACCGGCAAGTATGATGCGGTAATTGCGCTGGGTACGGTTATTCGTGGCGGTACCGCGCACTTTGAATATGTAGCAGGCGGTGCCAGCAATGGTCTGCTGCACGTTGCGCAGGATGCTGAAATTCCTGTCGCGTTTGGCGTGCTCACCACTGAAAGTATTGAACAAGCTATCGAACGCGCTGGCACCAAAGCCGGTAACAAAGGTGCAGAAGCTGCACTGACCGCGCTTGAAATGATTAATGTATTGAAAGCCATCAAGGCCTGATTTTTGTAAGGGGAATTCCGTGAAACCTGCTGCTCGTCGCCGCGCCCGTGAATGTGCCGTCCAGGCACTTTACTCCTGGCAGTTGTCCCAGAACGACATCGCTGATGTTGAATACCAGTTCCTGGCGGAACAAGACGTCAAAGGCGTTGATGTCCTGTACTTCCGTGAACTGCTGTCGGGAGTGGCGACTAATAGCGCGTATCTCGACGGACTGATGAAGCCATACCTGTCCCGTCTGCTCGAAGAGCTGGGCCAGGTTGAGAAAGCCGTACTGCGTATCGCCCTGTTCGAACTGTCCAAACGTGACGATGTGCCGTACAAAGTGGCCATCAACGAAGCGATCGAACTGGCGAAAACCTTCGGTGCTGAAGACAGCCATAAATTCGTCAATGGCGTGCTGGATAAAGCCGCTCCTGCGATCCGTCCCCACAAAAAGTGATCCGCAAACCGGAGTACTGTGCTGCCTTCGTGCGGTGTAGTCTCCGGTTTTTTCTTTTCTTAGCGAGGCATAACGTATGGCATGCGGCGAATTCTCCCTGATTGCCCGTTATTTTGACCGCGTCAGATCTTCTCGTCGTGATGTTGAAACCGGCATCGGTGACGACTGCGCACTGCTCAATATTCCGGAAAAACAGACGTTGGCCATCAGCACCGATACGCTGGTGTGTGGCAACCATTTTCTGGCGGACATCGATCCTGCCGATCTGGCGTACAAAGCGCTGGCGGTGAACGTCAGCGATCTGGCGGCGATGGGGGCCGACCCGGCGTGGTTAACGCTGGCGCTCACCCTGCCGAAGGTAGATGAAGCGTGGCTGGAAACGTTCAGCGATGCCCTTTTCGAGCAGCTTAACTACTACGATATGCAGCTGATTGGCGGCGATACTACAGCGGGCCCGCTGTCGATGACGCTGGCGATACACGGCTATGTCCCGGCTGGACGGGCTCTGAAGCGCTCAGGCGCGAAGCCGGGAGACTGGATCTATGTGACCGGAACCCCTGGCGACAGCGCGGCCGGGCTGGCGATTTTACAAGACCGTCTGGTGGTCGAAGAGGCTGCTGATGCCGACTACCTGATAAAGCGTCATCTGCGTCCGACGCCACGTATTCTTCATGGGCAGGCGCTACGGGATCGTGCCAGCGCGGCAATCGATCTCTCTGATGGCTTGATTTCCGATCTTGGCCACATACTTAAGGCCAGCGGCGTAGGAGCGCGTGTCGATCTCGATACCTTCCCGCTTTCGGCGCCGCTGCGCCGCCATGCTGAGCCTGAACAGGCTCTACGCTGGGCGCTCTCGGGTGGTGAAGACTACGAGCTGTGCTTCACCGTGCCTGAACTGAATCGCGGTACGCTGGACGTGGCGCTTGGCCATCTGGGCGTTCCCTTTACCTGTATCGGCCAGATCCTGCCGGAAAGCGAAGGGATGCAGTTTTTGCGTGACGGAGAACCTGTCACGCTGGACTGGAAAGGCTACGATCACTTCACGCAGTGAATAGTGTGTCCCCTCTCCTTGCGGGAGAGGGGATTCCGGGGTTATTTAAACCCCACGACCGGATGCTGCTGATAGGGCGTCTCGAGTTCGGCGATCTGCTCCGGCGTAAGTGTTAGCTCAACCGCACGCAGCAACTCATCCAGCTGATCCTCGCGTGAAGCACCAATAATCGGTGCCGCTACCCCACGTTTACTCAGCAACCATGCCAGCGCCACCTGCGCGCGAGTTGCATGGGTCTCTTCTGCAATGGCGGCCAGACGTTCGGCGATCTGCGCATCGTTGGCGTCACTTTCTGAATAGAGGGTTTTGCCAAACTCGTCCGAAACCGAGCGGGCCGTCGTCTCGCCCCAGGGACGGGTTAACCTGCCGCGCGCCAGCGGGCTCCAGGGGATCACCGCAACGCCTTCCTGATAGCAGAGCGGCAGCATCTCGCGCTCCTCTTCCCGATAGATGAGGTTATAGTGATTCTGCATTGTCACGAAGCGCGCCCAGCCATGTTGTGCCTGTAAATCCAGCGCCTGGGCAAACTGCGAAGCGTGCATGGAGGATGCGCCGATAAAACGTGCTTTCCCGGCTTTAACCACGTCGTTCAGCGCTTCGAGCGTCTCTTCGATAGGGGTGTTGTAATCCCAGCGATGGATTTGCAGCAGATCCACATAATCCATATTCAGCCGACGCAGGCTGTCGTCAATCGATCGCAGAATCTGTGCGCGGGAGAGCCCTTCCGGCAGGTCGCCTACCTGATGGTAAACCTTAGTGGCGACAACCACCTCGTCCCGACGTGCAAAGTCGCGCAGGGCGCGACCGACAATCTCTTCGCTGCTGCCGTCGGAATAGCTGTTTGCGGTATCAAAAAAGGTAATGCCGCCATCAAGGGCGTGCTTGATGAGCAGGCGACTGCTCTCTTCCGGCAGCGTCCAGGCGTGTTTACCCCGATCCGGCTCGCCAAATGTCATACAGCCCAGACAAAGACGGGAAACCTTAAGGTCTGTTTTTCCTAATGTTGTATATTGCATGGTTCCACTCCTGCTGTTTTAAACATGAGGTTTAAGCATAGCAGGAGCGGAAAGGGGGGAGGTGGGGTCAGGCCAGCCAGCTGCGAATTCTGGCTTCGATACCGGCGGCATCAAGTCCAATTTCTGCGCGGGCTTCTTCCTGGGTGCCCTGGGCAATGAAGTGATCCGGCAGACCAAGGTTCAACACCGGTACTGGCTTGCGGTTCGCCATCAGCACTTCGTTCACGCCGCTGCCCGCGCCGCCCATAATCGCGTTCTCTTCCAGCGTGACCAGCATCTCGTGACTGGCGGCCATTTCAAGGATAAGCGCCTCGTCGAGTGGCTTCACAAAGCGCATATCAACCAGGGTGGCGTTCAGCGCGTCGGCGGCCTGAGCGGCTTCCGGCATCAGCGTGCCGAAGTTCAGGATCGCGACCTTTTCACCGCGACGCTTGATGACGCCTTTGCCAATCGCCATTTTTTGCAGAGGTTCAAGCTCAACGCCCAGCGCGTTACCGCGCGGGTAGCGAACCGCACTTGGACCGTCCTGATAGTGATACCCGGTAAACAGCATCTGACGACATTCGTTTTCATCAGACGGGGTCATGATCACCATGTCAGGAATACAGCGCAGGAACGACAGATCGAATGCGCCCTGATGGGTCTGGCCGTCGGCACCGACAATGCCTGCGCGGTCGATAGCAAACAGCACCGGCAGCTTCTGGATAGCCACGTCGTGGATCACCTGATCGTAGGCGCGCTGAAGGAAGGTGGAGTAGATCGCCACGATCGGCTTATAGCCGCCAATCGCCAGACCAGCCGCGAAGGTCACCGCGTGTTGCTCGGCGATCGCCACGTCAAAATATTGATCCGGATATTTTTTAGAGAACTCAACCATGCCGGAGCCTTCGCGCATGGCGGGCGTAACGGCCATCAGCTTGTTATCTTTCGCTGCGGTTTCACACAGCCAGTCACCAAAGATTTTGGAGTAGCTCGGCATGCCGCCGCTGCTTTTCGGCAGACAGCCGCTAGTCGGGTCAAACTTCGGTACCGCGTGGAAAGTGATCGGATCTTTTTCCGCCGGTTCGTATCCGCGACCTTTTTTGGTCATGATATGCAGGAACTGCGGGCCTTTGAGGTCTCGCATGTTCTTGAGCGTAGTGACCAGTCCCAGCACATCGTGGCCATCGACCGGACCGATATAGTTAAAGCCCAGCTCTTCAAACAGCGTGCCTGGCACGACCATGCCTTTGATATGTTCTTCCGTACGCTTGAGCAGCTCTTTGATCGGCGGTACACCGGAGAAGACTTTTTTACCGCCTTCACGCAGGGTGGAATAGAGCTTACCGGAGAGCAGTTGCGCCAGATGGTTATTGAGCGCGCCGACATTCTCGGAGATCGACATTTCGTTGTCGTTCAGTACCACCAGCATATCCGGTTTGATATCGCCCGCATGGTTCATTGCCTCGAAGGCCATACCCGCGGTGATCGCCCCATCACCAATTACGCAGACGGTACGGCGCTGCTTGTTCTCTTTCTCTGCCGCGACGGCAATGCCGATACCGGCGGAAATTGAGGTGGAGGAGTGACCGACGCTTAAGACGTCGTATTCGCTCTCACCGCGCCAGGGGAACGGATGCAGCCCCCCTTTCTGGCGAATGGTGCCAATTTTATCGCGACGGCCAGTAAGAATTTTATGCGGATAAGCCTGATGGCCAACATCCCAAATCAGCTGATCGAAGGGGGTATTGTAGACGTAGTGCAGCGCTACGGTGAGCTCCACCGTGCCAAGCCCGGAGGCGAAGTGGCCGCTGGAACGACTTACGCTGTCGAGCAGATAGCGACGTAACTCATCGCACAGCTTCGGCAGGCTCTCTTTCGGCAACAGACGCAACTCCTGGGTGGAGTCAACCAACGCCAGTGTCGGGTATTTGGCAATATCAAAACTCATCAAAGGCTCATCGAGATATATAGTTTATTTATCACGCTGGATTATGTAGTCCGCTAGCGCTTCCAGTGCCGAGGTGTCCAGTGACTGCGCGGCCAGTTCATTTAGCGACTGGCGGGCATCATCAATCAGATCCCGGGCTTTACGTTGGGCTTGCTCAAGACCCAACAGGGCGGGGTAGGTACTTTTGCCAAGCTGCTGATCGGCACCCTGACGTTTACCCAATATTGCAGTATCGCCCACGACATCCAGAATGTCATCCTGAACCTGGAAAGCCAGACCGATACTTTCTGCGTAGCGATCCAGGATCGGCAGGGCGTTACGCCCTTGTTCGCCCGCGCTCAATGCGCCCAGACGAACGGCGGCGCGAATCAGTGCCCCGGTCTTGTGGCGATGAATGCGCTCCAGCTGTTCCAGCGTCACCTGGCGCCCTTCGGCTTCCAGATCCAGTGCCTGACCGCCGCACATACCCGCCACGCCGCTGGCCTGCGCCAGTTCGGAGATCATGGCCAGGCGGTCACGATCGGCCACCTCTGCCATCGGCGCATCACTCAGGATAGCAAACGCCAGGGTTTGTAGCGCATCGCCCGCCAGAATGGCATTCGCTTCGCCAAACTTAATGTGGCAGGTTGGCTGACCGCGGCGCAGATCGTCATCATCCATCGCCGGTAAATCGTCGTGCATTAATGAGTAAGCATGAATACACTCAACGGCGGCCGCGGGGGCGTCCAGCGTTCCGGTGCTGATACCAAACATGTTGCCGGTGGCATAGACCAGGAACGGGCGCAGACGTTTGCCGCCCAACAGTGCGCCATAGTGCATGGCGCCGACCAGCGGAGTGTTCTGAAAAGGCTGTGGCTCAATGAAACGGCGAAGCGCGTCGTTAGCACGCTCGACGCACGTCTGAAGCTGATTCGCAAAATCCATTTACTCAGCGTCCGGTGTAAAAGGGGTGGGGGCAGCATCTTCGCTATTAGTAAGCAGGATCTGCACGCGCTGTTCAGCTTGCTGCAGCTTAACTTGACCCTGACGCGCCAGCTGCACGCCGCGCTCGAACTCATTCAGCGCCTCTTCCAGCGGCAGATCGCCACTTTCCAGACGGGTAACGATTTGCTCTAGTTCACCCAGCGCAGTTTCGAAACTGGCGGGTGCGTCATTTTTCTTTGGCATAGTGAATTGACTCTACTGTTTTTGCCTGTTCATGGTAACGGACTCAGGCTGATAAGCAAATAACGCGCAATATGCACAGGAGCCGCGCGATGGTGGTATACTTGCGCGCCTGGATGCAGTCTTCGGTATAGGGGCTGCTGTACTTTTCCATCACAAGCCTCTCAGGGCTTGCCAAAGAACCATTGCCGCCATGAAGTTTATCATTAAATTGTTCCCTGAAATCACCATCAAAAGCCAATCTGTGCGTTTGCGCTTTATTAAAATTCTGACCGGGAACATTCGTAACGTATTAAAGCACTATGACGAAACCCTCGCTGTGGTTCGCCACTGGGACCACGTTGAAGTGCGCGCCAAAGATGAAAATAAGCGTATTGATATTCGCGATGCGCTCACCCGTATTCCGGGCATCCACCATATTCTGGAAGTCGAGGACGTGCCGTTCACGTCTCTGCATGACATCTTCGAGAAGGCGCTGGCGCAGTACCGCGACCAGATCGAAGGCAAAACCTTCTGCGTTCGCGTAAAGCGCCGCGGTAAACATGAATTTAGCTCAATTGAAGCTGAACGCTATGTGGGCGGCGGGCTGAATCAGCACGTTGAATCGGCGCGCGTGAAGCTGACCGACCCGGATGTGACCGTTCACCTTGAGATCGAAAACGATCGCCTGTTACTGGTGAAAGGGCGCTACGAAGGGATTGGCGGTTTCCCCATCGGTACCCAGGAAGATGTGCTGTCGCTTATCTCCGGTGGGTTCGACTCCGGCGTATCCAGCTATATGCTTATGCGTCGCGGCTGTCGTGTGCACTACTGTTTCTTTAATCTGGGTGGCGCCGCGCATGAAATCGGCGTTCGTCAGGTTGCGCACTATCTGTGGAACCGCTTTGGTAGCTCCCACCGCGTGCGTTTTGTGGCGATAAACTTCGAACCCGTGGTCGGCGAGATCCTCGAGAAAGTGGAAGATGGCCAGATGGGGGTGATACTGAAGCGCATGATGGTGCGTGCGGCCTCCCAGGTTGCTGAGCGCTACGGCGTGCAGGCGCTGGTCACCGGCGAAGCGCTGGGACAGGTTTCCAGCCAGACGCTGACCAACCTGCGCCTGATCGACAACGTTTCTGATACTCTGATTCTCCGCCCGCTGATCTCTCACGATAAAGAGCATATCATCGACCTGGCGCGTGAAATCGGTACCGCTGACTTCGCCCGCACCATGCCGGAATATTGTGGCGTGATTTCAAAAAGCCCAACGGTGAAAGCGGTGAAGGGAAAAATCGAAGCGGAAGAAGAAAACTTCGACTTCAGTATCCTGGATAAAGTGGTCGCCGAAGCGTCCAATATCGATATTCGCGAAATTGCTCAGCAGACCGAGCAGGACGTTGTGGAAGTGGAAACCGTGAAAGGTTTCAGCGCTAACGATGCGATTCTGGATATCCGCTCTATTGATGAACAGGATGACAAACCACTGCAGGTTGAGGGTGTGGAGGTAGTTTCACTGCCATTCTACAAACTGAGCACGAAGTTTGGTGACCTCGACCAGAACAAAACGTATTTGCTGTGGTGTGAGCGTGGGGTGATGAGCCGCCTGCAGGCGCTCTATCTCCGCGAGCAGGGCTTTGCCAACGTGAAGGTGTATCGCCCGTAATACGATAACGGCAACCCCAGGGTTGCCGTTTTTTTATTCGTAGTAATTATAAATGCCCGCCGCCATAACCAGTTGAGATGCCACTTCATGGGCTTTCTCGCGTCCAGCCAGTAGCTGAATAATCTTCAGCGCAAAATCAGTCGATGTACCCGGCCCCTGGCTGGTTAACAGATTGACGCGCGGATCCCAGACCACGCGTTTATCCACCCATTGCTCTTCGGGGATACGATCTTTAAGCGTCGGGAAACCCGTCATGTTGCCGACAGGAAACAGGTTATGAGGCACAAGCACCGTGCCCGCTGCGGCGCAAATGGCCGCGACGATACGCCCGGAAAGATGGAACTGACGCACGGTCTCTACCAGCAGGGGGCTGTCCCGAAAACACTCTGCCCCCTTCAGGCCACCCGGTAACACGATGATGTCGTAATCACCATCCGCCACCTCTACCAGCGGGGCATCGGCCAGGAGCTTCACGCCGCGTGAACAGACAATTGCCAGGTTACCATCGCTGGCTACGCTGGCGGTGGTAACGTTAATGCCGCCGCGCACCAGTAAATCAATGGTCGTGACTGCTTCGGTCTCTTCGCTACCAGGGGCGAGGCATACCAGTGCCGACGCGCTCATACTCACTCTCCTTACGTTTAACCATGTCATACAGACGGGCGTTTTCCGGCACGCTAATGCCGTGGGCTCGCGCCCGTTTAAGTAAATACCCGGTAATATAATCGATCTCAGTGTGACGCTGGGCACGCACGTCCTGCAGCATTGAAGAGATATTTTCTGCTGTACTTTCAATAACCTGATCGACGTAATAACGGAGATCGTCAGCGGAGGTGTGTAATCCTTCCCGCTCCACCACCGACGCGACCTCCGCGCAGAGCGTGGCCACCAGTTGCTGATGATTTTTTAATTCGCCGTTTGGACAATTCCAGAGCGCCGTCAGGGGATTGATCACGCAGTTTACCGCCAGCTTACGCCAGAGCTGAGGACGAATATGATTATGCCAGGCCACATCGGGTAAAACGTCCTGCAGCGTATCGGCCAGGTAGCTGTAATCCCCATCCTGCGCCCGGGCCGGGCCAATATGGGTGACGCCGCCAGCGACGTGAACAATGATATTGCCATCGCGCCGCGCCGCGTGCGTGGTGGTGGCCATCAAAAGCGGCTGGTGGATACTTTTTAGCTCATCAATGGTGCCCATACCGTTATGCAGCAACAACACAGGGGATGAGGCGGGTAGCGTGGCGGCCAGCGCTTTAACGGCATCGGAAACTTGCCAGGCCTTCAGGGTCACCAGCAGCATATCGCTCTGGGCGAGAAAATCGGGATCGTTGGCGGTAAGCGATTCATTAAAAATCGTCCCGTCCTCTTCAATCAGGTTCACACTGCAATAGGGTTGGGGCACACGCAACCAACCCTGAACATCGTGACCATGCTTACGCAGCGCAGTAAGCCAAAGCTGGCCCAGGGCTCCGCATCCAAGCACAGTAATTTTCATTGTTCCTCCTCACCTGCAACTGCGCCAGGTGTTACGGCCTAAGTATAGCGCCGTCAGCTAAGCTTCTGTTGAGTTATGCCTCGTAGCGGGTATTATGCAACGCAACAAATATGAAGGGAGAAGAAAAGATGCCATCTTTCGATATTGTTTCTGAAGTGGACATTCAGGAAGTGCGTAACGGCGTGGATAACGCTAGCCGTGAAGTCGAGTCACGTTTCGATTTTCGGGGCGTTGAGGCCACTTTCGAGCTGAATGACGCAAATAAGACCATTAAGGTGCTCAGCGAGTCCGATTTCCAGGTAAACCAGTTGCTGGATATTTTGCGTGCCAAGCTGCTGAAACGCGGCATTGAAGGTACCTCACTGGATGTTCCGGAAGAGTTCGTCCACAGTGGTAAAACCTGGTTTGTTGAAGCCAAACTGAAGCAGGGCATTGAGAGCGCGGTGCAGAAGAAAATCGTTAAGCTCATCAAAGACAGCAAGCTGAAAGTGCAGGCGCAAATCCAGGGTGAAGAGATTCGCGTAACCGGTAAATCCCGTGACGATTTGCAGTCCGTGATGGCGCTGGTGCGAGGCGGCGATCTGGGGCAGCCGTTCCAGTTTAAAAACTTCCGTGATTAATAAAAAAGCCCGGTCAGACCGGGCTTTTTTTTAGGCTTTCACTGCCTGCTCCACTTCGAAACGGTTAGTCACCTTGCTGTCAATTTTGACGTAGGCACTGCGCTCTTCCGCGGCAATAAGAACTTCACTTACGCCTTCAGTGGATTCAAGACGCTGTTTCAGCGCTTCACTTATCTCAACGCCATCAGGAATTTCGATCCGCAGGCTGCTTACGTAACGGGGCTCTTTCATGGTGGTGGCAACAAACAGCCAGACCATGGCCAGCAGTGCGCCCGCGAGGAAGACCGTTTGTGAGTCAAACAGACCATCTACCCAGCCCCCAAGCGAGCCGCCAATGGCCACACCAAGAAACTGGCTGGTGGAATAAATGCCCATCGCCGTACCTTTATAACCTGCCGGAGACTCTTTGCTGATCAGCGACGGCAGCAGCGCTTCCATCAGGTTAAAAGCGAGGAAGAAGAGTTGTACGCCAGCTACCAGCTCCCAAAAGTGCGGGCCGGAGCCCCAAAGCACGATCTCGGCAATGAGCAATATCGCCACGCAACTGATAAAGACGCGCTTCATCTTACGCTTCACTTCGGCATAGATAATAAATGGTACCACCGAGACGAACGAAATCAGCATCGTCACGAGGTAAATCTTCCAGTGCTCTGCCGCCGGAAAACCTGCCGCTGCAAGCTGTCCTGGCAGGGCGACAAAGGTCGACATCAGCAGAATATGCAGGCACATAATGCCGAAGTTAAGCTTGAGCAGGCGCGGCTCCACGAGCACTTTGCTGAAGCAGCCTTTCACCATCCCCGACTCACGGTTAAGGACGTGATTTTTACTGTCCGGCACTACCCACAGCGTTAAGGCAATACCGATAGTCGCCAGTATGGCAATCATCCAGAACAGGGCATGCAGACCCAGCTTGTGCGTAATAACCGGGCCGAGCACCATCGCTATGGCAAAGGTCACCCCGAAACTCACGCCAATAAAGGCCATTGCTTTGGTGCGGTTTTGTTCGCGCGTTAAGTCTGACAACAGCGCCATCACGGCGGCGGCTATCGCCCCGGAACCTTGCAGCGCGCGGCCAAGAATAATACCCCAGATAGAGTGGGAGAGGGCGGCGATAATGCTACCCAGCACGAAGACCAGCAATCCGCCCACAATTAACGGCTTGCGACCTACGCGGTCAGAGAGCAGACCGAAGGGGATCTGGAAGATGGCCTGGGCCAGGCCATAGATGCCAATCGCCAGACCAATCAATGCTTCGCTGGCACCCTGCAGCGCCATACCATACGTAGTCAGAACGGGCAGGACCATAAACATGCCGAGCATACGCAGTGAGAAAACAGTCCCTAAACCCCAGGTGGCGCGCAACTCGCCCGGCGTCATTTTATAATCGTTCATTACCACCTCAACCTAAAAGCAGGCCATAGTTTAGGTGGGGTGATAAGTGCGGTAAATAGATGTTTGTTAAAATATATTAAGTAAACGTTAATGTTAGCGTTTTTCAGCCAGATAAATGTGGGCATTGAGGCACGAAATGCAAAATTGTAACGTTAGCAGAGTCAAGAAAGGCTTCCGTCATGTTAACCTTTATCTCTCTTGATGTGTTTGAATCAAATCTCTTCCAACCGAATGCGGTTTTGTTCAGGCATTATCTTGTTCGCCCAAAAGTTCATAACAATAATAAGTTTGGCTACCTGCGTCGTAGATGAAGGGGTTTAATGATTTCTTTACCCGTTATAAGTTATTTAAAAGTTTATGGCGGCTATCTGCTACCAACGCAAAGTCATGAGCATAGTGATGCTGTCATGCAGGTGATCGCACTGACAATCCGCATTGACTGGAATGCAATATATTTATCCAATTTATAAGTCTGATGCTATCATTTTTATTCCGAATGTATTCTTTTGGCCTGCTTTTATAGAGTGGGTTTAATATAAACAGGATATTTAAACTACAAAACTATTAAAAGTATTTAATGGTATCTTGCATTGTATTTATCGGTAACTGTTAAAAGGATATTCATTTTGGGTTTGCAAGAGTGGGGCGCCGAAACAGTTTGACGCTAAAGCAACGATTTTAATGAGTAACGTTTTAAAATAACAAAATGTATTGTAGGTTCGTAAAGTAGACCAATCGAATATAAACATAATATGAACCATGGTGTTTTTGTCTCTTCAATATGTGAAATAGGTATGAATATACGGCGATGAAAGTTTTAGATAAAACATGATTTACTTCATTAATGGTTCATTGCGGTTGTATATTACTGAAAAACATAGATTTATTTTGCATTTACCCATTACTAAAAAGTTGCGAATAAATTCACTCTCATTTTTTTATATAATTCATTAAGAAAAGTGTTGATTCACGTTTTTGTCACAGAATTCAGGGCTTATTCACTATTGTATTAAGCTCGATACGATTAAAATTCTGCTGTCAAAGAGGTTGGGTGACTTTATTTAGATGTTCGATTTGAACATCTAATAAAGAAGATCTGCAACGAAATTTTGCTCAGTAACTATACGTATCCTGAACAGGGAGGCGTGAGTTCTCAGGCATATTTACTTTGTGGTGAAGTTATTGGGTGGTGTTAATTGTTGCGCCATGAAATTAGTTTCATTAAAGGCGGATTTAAATTCATTATTTTGCCTGATCTTTTTGAGTTAATGAGGTCGGCATGGCATGACCTTGTAGCATAGTTTATTAACACATAATTGAATGTACCTGCGGCATGAAATGGCCTAAAGGGAGACGCTTTTGAATTAAAGTTCAGTGTTCGGGTTTCCTTTGGTCTGGGTATTAACAACATAATCTTTACTTGATAGGTTTATATGAAAAATAGCGAAAACAAATGTAAGGCAATCAGATTAAATCCTATTGCTGCTTCATTGTTAATGCTGATGCCAGTAATGGCGCAGGCGGCCGATATTACAATGGTTGATGGCAATGTAACCAGAGCAGCTAACGGTACAACTATTGTCAATATCAAAGCGCCAAACAGCAAAGGCATTTCTCATAACATTTATCAGACTCTGAATGTCAATAAAGAGGGGCTGATCTTAAATAACGCCGGTAACACCACAACGTCGCAACCCTCTCCGGGCTCAATATCTATCTTTGAAAAGTTGGGCCTTTCTCCGGCGACCAGTAATCCTGGAACGACGGTAGCGGGAAAAGTCACGACGACTTTGGGTGGCCAGATCGACAGCAACCCGAACATGGCGGGAGGAAGTACAGCACGCGTGATTCTGAACGAAGTGACCTCACGTAAACCGAGTGCGCTGAATGGCATGATAGAGGTCGCAGGCGATGCTGCTCATGTAATTATCGCTAACCCTAACGGTATTACGACCAAGGATAGCGGTTTCATCAACGCCTCAAAAGCAACCCTAACCACCGGGACGCCAGAGATTAAAGATGGCGAGCTGAAAGGCTACATCGTGAGTGACGGTCTTATCACGGTTGGAGGTTTGCAGAGCACATCTCCAACGGAGATCCTGGCGCGTCACGCTAAAATAACAGGGACTATCCAGACGGGTGAACTGACGGTTATTGCAGGCACCAACAAAATTAACACGCAAGGTGTCGTGACGGCGACGTCAGTGCCGCTCACAAAAATATCGGGCTTTAGTGTGGATGTTTCCCGTTTAGGGGGCATGTATGCAAACAAAATCAGCCTGATAAGCACAGAAAAGGGTACCGGTGTGCGTAACGAAGGCACCATTGGCGGCGGCGCGGGTGGCGTCAAGATTACAAATACTGGCAAGCTGGTTAATAGCCGCGGAACACTTACGTCGAACGGAAATATCGAAATAGCGAATAACGGTAAAATTGATAACACCGCTGGCAGCATCCTGGGTGACAGAATGATTTCGATCGACTCCTATGGACAAGCCTTCACGAACATTCGCGGTGGACGCGTTTATGGTGTCTCAAATGTCAATATCAGCAGTGGAGCACTCGATAATACCAACGGTAAGTTAGCTTCGGGCGCGACCTTAGCTGTCAATACCAATGATAAGAACCTGACTAACACCGGCAAAGGCCCTACTGCAGGTATTGAGGGTGCAGTTGTTGCGCTTGAGACAGGCTACATGAGCAATATCAATGGTCAAATTAGCGGCGGCACGGTGAGGGCAAAAAACTCCTCCGTTAACAACTATACAGGGACGATATCGTCAACTAATGATATTACGCTGGAAAGCAAAAATGTTCTTGATAACCAGCGTGGTATGATTCGTTCCACCGCAGGCAATGTGGTTATGAAAGCAACCAACATGAACAGCGTAGGGTCATACATCGCGGGTAAAAATGTCACCATTGAGTCCGCTGTAGACATAAGCGGTAAGTATTCTCTGATCGCGGCTACCGAAAGGCTGAATCTGAAAGCGGGTGGAACTATCGATTCAAGTTCTGCAGACAAATTTAATGATAATGCTGGAAAGCAATTTAACCTCGAAAAACAAAAAGGCGGTTTAGTAGGCGGCCAGGGCGTCACAATCACTTCTCGTAAATTGAATGTTGATGACAGCCGTATCCTTGCCCAGAGAGGGAATGTAAATATTACGACCAGCAATGCGCTGCTGGGCAGTCGCGCACAGATTGCCGCAAATGCTGGCAGCATGCTGATTAATTCTGAACGTGTATATGCCGATTATTCAACGCTCTATAGCTCAGGCGACTTACGCATCAATACGACGGGCCTGTCTTTGAATGGGGCTGGTAGCGTTGAGAGTAACAATAGAACAGGCGTGATAAATTCTGATCGCAATGTTTTATTGAGCGTTAATGGTAATTTCAGTAATTCCGGATGGATAAGCGGTAAAGAGGGCGTTACTTTAACAAGTACAGGTTATATGACCAACCATGGCACTATTAACTCCGAAAAGGATATTGCTATTACGGCTAAGTCATTAACAAATAACAAAGATATTACGGCGGGAAGAACGCTTAATATCAATACTACTTATGATGTGACGAACAGTGCCGATAGTAGAATTTCGGGTTTGACCACACGGGTTAACGCTGAAAATGTTTCTAATCGGGGTAAGTTAGAAGCGGGTTCACGCCTGAATGTTACAGCTAATAAAAATGTGTATAACTACGACAGTATGTTTACTGCAGGGAATGCGGTTATTCATGCTCAATCTATCTTTAACTCTGGTTCATCGGCTGTCATGGGGGGGACCCGTGGTCTGGACGTTACCCCTGCCACAATCGGTGGCGAAGGCGGTAGGGTAGTTGGTCTGTAGTTAATTAATAGATGGAAGCAGAGTTCTTTTCTGCTTCCATCCTCTTAAGGATGAGAATGGATACTCGCTCGTTTATTGGTCTTGCCGTAGTTTTTTTTCTGGTTAGTGTTGAATCCGTAGCTGAAGTGCAGTTGGGGCGGCTTGTCAAAGAACAGCAAAGTCAGGATAACGCGGTTCAACAAGAAAATAAGGTTGAAAAGAAAGACGTCTTTGCCAAAGCGCCACAACAATCTTTCGAAGTGAATGATTTTCCGTATGAAGCTCAATGTTTTCAGATTGATGAGCTGATACTGGAAAATGATTTTCTTAAGAAGCGTGGTTTAAACCAAATTAAAGAAAAAATAGCAGGGAAATGCTTAGGTATAAAAGGTATCGAGAAAGCGGCTATCCTTGTTCAAGATTATTATATCAATGCAGGTTTTGTTACAACGCGCGTTGAGACACCTTCACAAGATCTTGCCACTAAAAAACTTATTTTAAAAATTATTCCTGGCTTGATTGAAGAGGTCATTGTTATCAATGATGATGTCATTAAGTCACTTCTTCCTTTCGGTAAAGGCGACGTGCTCAATCTACGCGATATTGAGCAAGGTTTAGAGAATATACAACGCACACCTGGCGTCGATGTTAAAATACAAATTCTGCCAGGTGACCAAAATGGGATGAGCAAAGTTCTTATCGATCCCCAGCGGAGTTCACGCTGGAATATTCGAACGTCTTATAGCAATTTTGGCGATGAAAGCACAGGTCGACAGCTTCTGGGGATGACGGGCTATTTGTATAATATAGCCAGAATAAGTGATCTCTTTTATTTGGCTGGGACAAGTAGCCAGACTGGGGGATATAAAAACCTCAGCACTTACTATAGCTTCCCTGTGGGTTACACCGAGCTTAGTGCCTATTATAGTACCAGTAAATCTCGTCAAGGCATTGGTTTGGCAGGCTACGTTTTCGACTATATAGGCAAGACTGAATATCTCAACCTTAAAGGGTATCGGATGTTACGTCGTGATGCAGATTCTAAACTGGCTGCAACGGCTGAAATCATACGGCGTAAATACAACTATACGCTGGCAGATACGGAGCTTGAGCTGCAAAAGCGCAACATGACGAACTTGCGTTTAGGGGTGAACTATAAGCAAAACTTCACCGGTGCAACCCTGGATACCACATTAACATGGCAGCGATTCGTCCCCTGGTTGGGAGGAGATAAAACCCCCGATATGCGCTATGGTGACGTCAGTTCCCGTAGTCAGATGGTGAATTTCAACGCCAGCTACGTTAAATCAATGACTTTCTTACCTGTGGCCGCGTATTACGAGCTCAATGTGGGTGGACAGTACTCACCTGATAACCTGACCTTGCAGGATAGACTTACTATCGGCGATCGCTGGAGCGTACGCGGTTTTGAGAACAGTGGCGGAATTGATGGTAACAGAGGCTTCTGGTTACAGAACACGCTGAATATGTTTACGGGCTTTAAAGATAGCGTTGCGTATATAGGCACGGATTATGGACAGATCGTCAGTAGCGACTCAACGCAGGACGCTGGAGGTAAAAAAATGATGGGGGGCGTTGTCGGTATCAAGGGGGATATCAAATCTCTTCAATATGATTTCTCAATGACCAGCCCATTCCTTTATCCTAAGAACCTGGATGTGGATAAATATACCGTTAATATGAATTTAAGTTACCAGCTATAGCCCCGGAACTTGATTATCAACGTGTTAGTATTGCATGGCCGCTCTTATTCACGGCGGTCATGTAGTGATATAAAACGCTGCTTAGATAACAGGTGAGAGGGCAGTATGCTACATTCCCCGGCGTCTCGTAGGTGCAGGTTATGATGCCGGGCTTGCCAGCAACGCCAGAGTAGTCTGGCTAAGATAACATCTTAGGTTTCACTTATGATGCGTCAGTTCAGAGCGTAGAGTGAATAAAACCGCTAGTTTTTTCTGGCAGGCAATTTTACCTGCCAGAAATCTCACTCTGCGTCAGGCAGAGGCGGCATCGATAAATTTATTCCAGTCATTTCCGGCATTGCTGACGAAGTTAGACCAACTGTCTCCAGCGGTACTGGTAAAGTTATTCCAGTTACTCGAGCCAGTCGAAACGACAGATGTCCAGCTGGACTGGCCAATCACATACTTACCGAACTCCAGTGCGCTATCGGCGACAAAATGCGTAAATGCAGTACCAGACGTCCAGACAAACGAGGCAAAACCGATGCCTGAATTAAAGACAAAGCTGGAAAACCCGGTGACGGCGCCAAAGAGGTCGAAGCCCCCTGAGACATATTCCATTTCAATTATAGATAATTCTTTCATGTTTATTCCCTTAATAAATAATCCTGAATACATCAGTTATGTATCCATTTCGGGAGGCTAACACTGTCGATAGCGTTAAGCTATAGCGTCTTCAAAACTAAGAATTAGTAAATATACAGGGGTCACCTTGCATACTCTTAGCCTGGCATATGACCGTGACATCCTTCTCAGAACCTTACGCAAAAAAAAGCCCCGGGCGCAGGCCCGAGGCTTTTTTAACAGCATCCTGAACTTACCAGACGTAAGTGAGCAGGCTGTGTGAATCCGGTACCATAAAATCGACGGACATCATCACGCTCAATGCGGTAATAGCAATGATAGAGAAGCCGAACAGCTTACGCGCCCAGACCTTATCATCTTCCACTTTATAACCGCGCAGTGCCATGCCCAGCCACCAAACGCTCACGGCGGCAGCGACAACCAGGTATTTATATCCAGCGTAACCGCCCAAAGAGAGCATCAGCGTCGCGATAGCGAAGGCAATGATATAAAGCGTGATGTGGTTCTTGGCGACCGAAATGCCTTTCACGACCGGCAGAACCGGGATGTTCGCAGCCTGATAATCCTTAAAGCGGAAAATCGCAATGGCATAGGAGTGCGGCATCTGCCACAGGCTAAAGATAGCCAGCAGGATGAGCGCACCGCTGTCGAACTCGTTAGTGACCGCGCAGTAGCCAATCACCGGCGGCGCAGCGCCGGAGAGTGAACCAATCAGCGTACCGTAAACGGAGTGACGTTTCATATACAGGCTGTAGATGCCTACATAAACCACGAAACCCATCACCCCCAGCCAGCAGGCCAGAGGATTAGCACCGAACCACAGCAGCATAAAGCCAGCAATACCCAGCAAGGTGGCGTACACCAGCGAGACGGAAGGGGACATCAGGCCTTTTACCAGCACCCGGTTCTTAGTCCTTTCCATCTTCCTGTCGATATCCATGTCGATGTAGTTATTAAATACACAACCGGACGCAACCACCAGCGACACCCCAACCAGCGTATTGATAAAGAGGGTGTAATCAATGCTGCCCTTAGAGGCCAGCAGGAACCCTCCGATCACGGAGATCAGGTTGCCAAAGATGATGCCTGGTTTCGTAACTTGCAGGTATTGCTTAAACATACTCGCCGCTCTTAGTGAACCATCATGTTGTAGTTGAGGTTCCACATGATCCAGATGGAGCCGACTACCAGGATTGCGATGATAATCACAGTAAAGACGAAGGCCGTCATGTTCCAGCCTTCATCAGACTTGGTGTTCATGTGCAGGAAGCAAACCAGATGCACCAGAATCTGAATCACCGCGGTCACCAGGATTGCGCCCAGAATAACCGGCTTAGAAGCAGAACCGCTCATCACCATCCAGAAGGGGATAACCGTCAGGATGATCGACAGGATGAAACCTGTCATATAGGTTTTTACGCTGCCATGGGAAGCGCCATGATCGTTAGAATGACTCATTACATCGCCCCCATCAGATACACAACAGAGAACACACAGATCCAAACCACATCCAGGAAGTGCCAGAACAGGCTCAGGCACATAATACGGGTGCGGTTGGTGCTCGTCAGGCCACGACGGGATACCTGGAACATCAGTACCGCCATCCAGATCAGGCCTGAGGTTACGTGCAGACCGTGGGTACCCACCAGCGCGAAGAACGCGGACAGGAAGCCACTACGATCCGGGCCGAAACCTTCAGCAATCAGGTGATGGAATTCATAGATTTCCATCCCGATGAAGCCCGCACCAAACAACCAGGTCAACGCCAGCCAGGAGACAACCTGGCTCTTGTTGTTTTTATACATGGCAATAGCGGCCATGCCGTAGGTGATGGAGCTGAACAGCAGCAGTGCGGTTTCAACCAGAACGAACGGCAGTTCAAAGATGTCCTTACCGGTCGGGCCGCCCGCTGTGCCGTTCACCAGAACGGCATAGGTTGCGAACAGACAGCAGAACAGAATGCAGTCGCTCATCAGGTAGATCCAGAAACCGAAAACTTTCATCGGTCCTGTATCGTGGTGCGCGTGTTCATGCGCATGGGCAGTTGAGTGCGCCAGAGTATCAGTTGCCATTTTTCAGCCCCGCTTTAGCAATCTCGTCGAAATGCTGGTTTTCCAGTTTTTCAACTTCACGGACTGGTACGTAGTAGTCCACGTCCTCGTCAAAGCTCTTCACAATCCAGCTAATTACGATGCCAGCAAAGCCAACAATCGCCAGCCACCAGATGTGCCAGATCATTGCGAAACCAAATACCGTAGCGAAGGCGGCAATCACAATGCCCGCACCGCTGTTTTTCGGCATGTGGATCTCTTCGTAATGTGCTGGTTGCTTGTACGCTTCACCTTTTTCTTTCATTTCCCAGAATGCGTCGCGCTCATGAATCTGCGGCACAATGGCGAAGTTATAGAACGGAGGTGGAGAAGAGGTTGCCCACTCCAGCGTACGGCCACCCCATGGGTCACCGGTCAGGTCACGGTTCTGGTCGCGGTCGCGAATAGAGACGTAGAACTGAATCAGCTGAGAAGCAATACCACAGGCAATCAGTACCGCACCGCCTGCTGCAATCATCAGCATTGGGTGGAACTGTGGATCAATCTGCTGGCTAAGACGACGGGTCATACCCATGAAGCCCAGCACGTACAGCGGCATAAATGCAACGAAGAAGCCGATGATCCAGAACCAGAAGGCGCGTTTACCCCATTTTTCGTTCAGGGTGAAACCGAACGCTTTTGGCCACCAGTAAGTCACACCTGCGAAGCAACCGAAGACCACACCGCCGATGATAACGTTATGGAAGTGGGCAATCAGGAACAGACTGTTGTGCAGTACGAAGTCTGCACCCGGTACCGCCAGCAGTACGCCGGTCATCCCACCAACGGAGAAGGTCACGATGAAGCCGATAGTCCACAGCATCGCTGAGTGGAACTGGATACGGCCCTGGTACATGGTGAACAGCCAGTTGAAGATCTTCACCCCGGTCGGGATGGCGATAATCATTGTGGTAATACCGAAGAAGGCGTTTACGTTCGCGCCCGCACCCATGGTGAAGAAGTGGTGCAGCCAAACGATGAACGACAGAACGGTAATACACACGGTTGCCCACACCAGCGAGGTGTAACCAAACAGGCGTTTACGCGAGAAGGTTGCTGCGATTTCGGAGAAGACACCGAACACTGGCAGAACCAGGATGTACACTTCCGGGTGACCCCAGGCCCAAATCAGGTTGATGTACATCATCATGTTGCCACCCATATCGTTCGTGAAGAAATGGGTGCCCAGATAACGATCCAGGGTCAGCAGCGCGACGGTGACAGTCAGAATTGGGAAGGAGGCAATAATCAGGATGTTGGCGCACAGAGATGCCCAGGTAAATACCGGCATCTTGAACATGGTCATGCCAGGGGCACGCATCTTGATAATCGTCACAAAGAAGTTAATACCGGTCAGGGTCGTACCGACACCGGAGAGCTGAAGCGCCCAAATCCAGTAATCAACACCGACACCAGGACTGTACTCAATTCCCGAAAGCGGCGGGTAGGCCAGCCAGCCGGTCTGCGCGAATTCGCCCACACCCAGTGACAGGTTTACCAGGATTACGCCAACAACGGTGAACCAGAAGCTCAGGTTGTTCAGGAACGGGTAAGCAACGTCGCGCGCACCGATTTGCAGCGGTACTACAACGTTCATCAGACCGATTACCAGCGGCATCGCCACGAAGAAGATCATGATAACGCCGTGAGCGGTAAAGATCTGATCGTAGTGGTGCGGTGGCAGGAAGCCAGCTTCACCGGCCGAGGCAAGCGCCTGCTGGCTACGCATCATGATCGCATCCGCAAAGCCACGAATTAACATGACGATACCGACGATGCAGTACATGATACCGAGTTTTTTGTGGTCAACCGAAGTCAGCCACTCATTCCACAGGTAGCTCCACTTACCGAAGTAAGTGATCAGGCCAACTAAAGCCGCACCACCAATGATAATTGCAGCAATCGTAACCATGATAATGGGTTCATGGTACGGCACTGCATCCAGTGTCAATTTTCCGAACATTTTCTTCCTCGGCCCCTTAGTGAGCGGTTTCCGCGTGGCTCATGTCCATGCCTTCCATCCCTTCGTGCGAGCTATGCTCACCTTCAGGCTGGGTCACGTCCATGCTCTTGCCATGATCCATAAATTTGCCAATCACATCTTTGAACAAATTCGGTTTCACGTCAGAGAAGTACTCCACCTTGTTATATTCGCTAGGTGTTGCCACTTTTTCGAATGCCGCCATGTCAGACATGGTGTTCGTAGACTGCTTCGCTTTTTCAACCCACTGGTCGAAGGCGGCGCGGTCAGGAGTGGCAATGGCTTTGAACTTCATACCAGAGAAGCCTGGGCCACTGTAGCTGGCGGAGATACCATCGTAGGTGCCTGCTTCATTCGCGATCAGATGCAGGTTAGTCTGCATACCGGCCATCGCGTAAATCTGGCTACCCAGACGCGGAATAAAGAAGGAGTTCATCACGGAGTTCGAGGTCACTTTGAATTCCACCGGAGTGTTCGCCGGGAAGGCGATTTCATTCACGGTAGCAATGCCCTGTTCCGGGTAGATGAAGAACCATTTCCAGTCCATGGAGACCACTTCAATGGTAATAGGTTTCTCATCGTGAACCAGCGGTTTGCTTGGCTCGAGTGCGTGAGTGGTTTTCCATGTCAGCACAGCGAGGAACAGGATGATCAGGATAGGAACCGTCCAGACCACAGCTTCAACTTTGTTGGAGTGTGACCAGTTAGGGCTATACTTCGCATCTTTATTGCTCGCACGGTACTTCCAGGCGAAACCAACTGCCATCAAAATGGCAGGAATAACGACGATCATCATCAGGCCGAAAGCCGTCAGAATCAGGGAACGTTGTTCCAGTCCAATCTGTCCTTTGGGGTCTAGAAGTGCAGAATCACAGCCACTGAGTAAAACAGTGCCTGCAATTAACGACAACCATCCCAAACCTTTATTGTATTTCCTAAGTGTCATTTAACGACCTCAATTCCACGGGGACCTGGTGGCGTTTAAAGTGTGGGGGCATTTTACGGGAAGGTTACATTACTGTAAACATCATTAGCCCTGTGTCAGGAAGGTGTTACCGGGTTCTGCCGCACATGTCACATGTGTTGCAAAACGTGTCTAATTTTAAGACAAAAGTCGCGTGTTATGGGCGTTATAACGAAACAGTTTCTGAAACCGGTGTCAGGCGGGGAATTGGTATAACCATTGCAAAAAATACACAAATAATTAACAAATAATTATCAATAAAAGGACATTTAAAAAACGATAAATTAAACTTTCATCAGCTGAATCGTTTAATGGGAAATAGAGTTTATTATCGCTTCCAGTAATTTCCAAATTTCTATTGCGCACGAAACAACAAATATATTTTTTCATTCACCAGGGTTATTTGCCGTTATAATTTCACACTGTTATTACAACGGCAAATAACCTTTTCTTCTGGATTAGGCCATCTGATGTCTGCGCAGCGCCAGGTAATCCAGCACCGCACCGATAAGGATACCCGTCACCGCCAGTAGGGCACCTACGTCGAGCAGAAGATCGGCCATCGGCAAGGCGAGCGCGGTGAGTGCATTGACGATCAACACCAGCAGCCAGACGCCGAGTAACGCACAGCCGGCCATCAGCATGCGCAGAGCAAAACGGTACGCGGAAGGGAAGTCACTTCTCGGCATGAATTGCTCCGTTTGCTGGGTATATTCCAGTGAGCGGCGGCAAATTAGTAAAAGGATCAACCCGGGAACGGCGGCGATAACCGAGAACAGATAGAACTGAGGCCAGCCGTGCGCTTCAACGAACCAGCCTGCCAGCGGGCCGACGTACACCCGGCCAACCGCCGAAAGGGCAGAGAGCAGCGCAAACTGGGTGGCTGAAAAGGATTTGTTGCACAGCGTCATCAGCAGGGCCACAAAGGCAGCTGTGCCCATACCCCCGCACAGATTTTCAAAGAAGACCGCGGCTGCCATGCTCATCATCTGCTTATCGGTCACTGACAGTAACCAGTAACCCGCGTTGGAGATGCCCTGCAGAATGCCAAAGATCAGCAGTGCACGGAATAGCGTTAAACGCTGCATCAAAACTCCGCCGTACAGCGCACCCACAATCGTGGCGATCAGCCCCAGGGTTTTATTCACCACGCCCACTTCGCCGGCATCAAATCCGACGCCACGAATAAGAAAGGTGGTGGTGAGGCTCATGGCAAACGCATCGCCCAGTTTGTAGAGCACAATCAACAGCAGGATCAGCCAGGCGTTATTACGGGCAAAGAAGTCACGTAGCGGCTCGGCCACGGCCTGCTCGAGCGTGCGCGGCACCGGAATAATATCGTCTGGTTCGGGCGCGAGTAGGGTGGCGATCATGCAAGGGATGATTAACGCGGCCATAAGCCAATACATACCGTGCCAGCCGAGATAACGGTCAGCCAGCCAGAGCGCCAGTCCGCCAGATACCAACATTCCCAGCCGATAGCCCAGAACGCTGATCGCCGCGCCTGCCCCGCGCTCTTCTGCAGGCAGCACGTCGGTTTTCCAGGCATCAAAGACAATATCTTGCGACGCCGAGCAGAAGGCGATGACCACCGCCAGCGCCGCCATCCAGCGTAGCTGTGAAGAGGGTTCAAGGAAACCCATCCCGGCGATGGCCAGTAAGAGCAGCGCCTGCGTTATCAACAGCCAGCCCCGGCGACGGCCGAGCAACGGCGGCGTGTAGCGGTCCATCACCGGCGACCAGAGGAATTTAAAGACGTAAGCCTGGCCGACCAGAGAGAAGAAGCCGATGGTCTTAAGATCGATGTTCTCAACCGTCATCCAGGCTTGCAGGGTGCCGGAGGTCAAAGCGAGGGGCAAACCGGAGGCGAAGCCGAGGATCAGCAAAATCGCTGATTTAGGTTGCTGGAAAATGCGTAAGTATTGGCTGGACATGTATGCAATGAGAACTGACCCGGCGAAGTGCCGGGTCAGTGAACAGAATTAACGCGCGTTCTGTTTGATGAATTCATGAATGCTGGTGTCCTGCGCCATATCGGCGATGGTATCAGTCAGCACGCTGTTAACCGCATTGGCAATATTCTTGTTGGTGGCCTGGAAGGCGCCTTCAACGGAATAGCTTGCACGGTAGTTTTTGTTCATCTTATTGCCGTTCTTCGCGGTTGCGATGATGGCGATATCTGCTTTGGTGGAGATGTTGTAGCGTACGTTGCCCTGAGAGACATCGGCATACAGATTGTTGACGATAATCTGCAGATCAACCGCACCGCTTGGGCCAATCATGTAGCCGCGGGAGGTCATTTGCTTCTCAAGCACTTCCTGCAGCAAGAAGCGCAGGTCGCGGGATGCGGTCAGGGTAATCAGCTGGTTATCGCGGGTCACTTTCGCCAGAGCCTGGTCGCGGCGCTGGTCAGCACCATTGATGCTTACGGTCACGCCCATCAGGCTTGGATCCTGCTGCGGCAGGGAAATTTTTGGCGAAACGTCAATGGTGGTTGGCGGTGTGGCGCAGCCAGCCAGCATGAAAAGTGCAACAAGCGGGAAAAGGAGTTTTTTTAACATGTTCGGGGTCTCTACGGATCGTAAGCATAAATAGACAAAAATTGCCGCCATCATAACATCGCCAACGGCGAGGGGAAGTGGTCAACGCATGTAAATTCATCGTCTTGACTGAAATCTGACCACCTGAACACAATTCCTTATGCCCCTGGGGCAAAACGCATGAGTCTCTTATAGGACTTCATCCCTTTGAATGAGAAAATCAGACGAAAGCTAAATTTTTGTTGTCTTCTTGTTATGCAAGCGGTAAAAGCGGCTAACATTTAAAGGGATGGGTGACATCTCAGCGTTGTCGGAGGAGTAATTTCATGATGATACGTGAACAGATCGAAGATAAATTAAGGGCAGCGTTCGAACCCGTGTTCCTCGAAGTCGTCGACGAGAGCTATCGTCATAACGTACCGGCAGGCTCCGAAAGCCATTTCAAAGTGGTGCTGGTGAGCGATCGTTTTGCCGGTGAGCGGTTCCTTAATCGCCATCGTATGATCTACGGCACGTTGGCGGAGGAGCTTTCATCTACCGTACATGCGCTGGCGCTGCACACTTACACTATTAAGGAGTGGAAGGGCTTGCAGGATACCATCTTCGCGTCGCCACCGTGCCGTGGAGCCGGGACTATCGCGTAGTAAATCCCGTTTGCAACAGCGGGAGCTTTTCCAGTATGTTGCATAAAGATTACGTCAAAACGGCCTGCGGGCCGTTTTGTTTTGTCCGGGTTTTGAACCGGTGACGCGATTTTTAGGCGAAAAATAGCCAGAAATTGTGAAAAAAGCCGCAGCAACATGCGGCAACCGTTCTCGACTCACCTAAGTGATGCCGCTATAATGCCGCGTCTTAATGTATGTCTTCGGGATGATTCTGGCGACAGGGAATGTGAATCTGCACTAAGAGAGCATCCCGGCAAACTGACAGATTCAGAGTTGACCGAGCACTGTGATTTTTTTGAGGTAACAAGATGCAAGTTTCAGTTGAAACCACTCAAGGCCTTGGCCGCCGTGTAACGATTACTATCGCTGCTGACAGCATCGAAAACGCTGTTAAGAGCGAGCTGGTCAACGTCGCGAAAAAAGTCCGTATTGACGGCTTCCGTAAGGGCAAAGTCCCAATGAATGTTGTTGCTCAGCGTTATGGCGCTTCTGTACGTCAGGACGTGCTGGGCGAGCTGATGAGCCGTAACTTTATCGACGCCATCATCAAAGAAAAAATCAATCCAGCTGGCGCACCGAACTATGTTCCGGGCGAATACAAACTGGGCGAAGACTTCACCTACTCTGTAGAGTTCGAAGTTTACCCGGAAGTTGAGCTGAAAGGTCTGGAATCCATCGAAGTTGAAAAACCGGTTGTTGAAGTGACCGATACCGACGTTGACGGCATGCTGGACACCCTGCGTAAGCAGCAGGCAACCTGGAAAGACAAAGACGGCGCTGCTGATGCAGAAGACCGCGTCACCGTAGACTTCAGCGGTTCTGTCGACGGCGAAGAGTTCGAAGGCGGTAAAGCGTCTGACTTCGTACTGGCTATGGGCCAGGGTCGTATGATCCCAGGCTTTGAAGACGGTATCAAAGGCCACAAAGCTGGTGAAGAGTTCACCATCGACGTGACCTTCCCGGAAGAGTACCACGCTGAAAACCTGAAAGGTAAAGCAGCGAAATTCGCGATCAACCTGAAGAAAGTGGAAGAGCGTGAACTGCCAGAGCTGACTGAAGAGTTCATCAAACGTTTCGGCGTTGAAGATGGTTCCGTAGCGGGTCTGCGTGCTGAAGTGCGTAAAAACATGGAGCGCGAGCTGAAAGGCGCCGTGCGTAACCGCGTTAAGTCTCAGGCAATCGACGGTCTGGTTAAAGCGAACGAAATCGACATCCCTGCAGCCCTGATCGACAGCGAAATCGACGTTCTGCGTCGCCAGGCTGCTCAGCGTTTCGGTGGTAACGAGAAACAAGCGCTGGAACTGCCACGTGAACTGTTCGAAGAGCAAGCGAAACGTCGCGTTGTTGTTGGCCTGCTGCTGGGCGAAGTGATTCGTACCCACGAACTGAAAGCTGACGAAGAGCGCGTAAAAGGCCTGATCGAAGAGATGGCTTCCGCTTACGAAGATCCAGCTGAAGTGGTTGAGTTCTACGGCAAGAACAAAGAGCTGATGGACAACATGCGCAATGTTGCTCTGGAAGAGCAGGCTGTAGAAGCCGTTCTGGCAAAAGCTAAAGTGACTGAAAAAGCCACTTCTTTCAACGAACTGATGAACCAGCAGGCGTAATTCCGCCGCGTTTGTTTAAAGTTTGTACAAAAACCCGTTGCCTTCCGGCGGCGGGTTTTTTTTATCACACTAATAGCCCAGGAAGAGTGCTAAAACGCCCTTTCAGTGTTAGCGTAACAGCAAAAGATTGTTATGCTTGAAATAGGGCGATGCCACCCCCATTTGTGGGAAAGTAGTATTAAAGAGACTGGCTGATAATCCGTCCACAAGGTTACAATCAGTACAGCAGGTATTTTCATTTTTTATCCAGGAGACGGACATGTCATACAGTGGCGAACGAGATAACTTTGCACCCCACATGGCGTTGGTGCCAATGGTTATTGAACAGACATCGCGCGGTGAACGTTCATTTGATATCTATTCCCGTCTGCTGAAAGAACGCGTTATCTTCTTGACCGGCCAGGTGGAAGACCATATGGCTAACCTGATCGTAGCGCAGATGCTGTTTCTGGAAGCGGAAAACCCGGAAAAAGACATTTACCTGTATATTAATTCTCCAGGCGGTGTCATTACTGCTGGCATGTCCATCTATGACACCATGCAGTTCATCAAACCGGACGTTAGCACCATCTGTATGGGCCAGGCGGCATCAATGGGTGCTTTCCTGCTGACGGCTGGCGCTAAAGGCAAGCGCTTCTGCCTGCCGAACTCCCGCGTGATGATTCATCAGCCGCTGGGCGGCTACCAGGGTCAGGCGACGGATATTGAAATCCACGCCCGTGAAATCCTGAAAGTAAAAGGGCGCATGAATGAACTTATGGCGCACCACACGGGTCAATCTTTAGAGCAGATCGAGCGTGACACCGAGCGCGATCGCTTCCTCTCCGCATCAGAGGCAGTTGAGTACGGCTTAGTCGACTCCATTTTGACCCATCGTAATTGATGCCCACGGCGCGCGTGTGCCGCTATACTAAGGTAGGGCGGCATTTTGCTTCATTAGAAGCATGCGTCTCAGAATGGCATTTGCGTCGTCATGTGCGGCACAAAGAACTTAAAAAGAGGTTTTGACTCATGACAGATAAACGCAAAGATGGTTCGGGCAAACTGCTGTACTGCTCTTTTTGCGGCAAAAGCCAGCATGAAGTGCGCAAACTGATTGCCGGGCCGTCCGTGTATATCTGCGATGAATGTGTCGATTTATGTAACGACATCATTCGCGAAGAGATTAAAGAAGTTGCTCCGCATCGTGAACGCAGCGCGTTGCCGACACCGCATGAGATCCGTCATCACCTTGATGACTATGTCATCGGTCAGGAACAGGCCAAGAAAGTCCTGGCTGTGGCGGTGTATAACCACTACAAACGTCTCCGTAATGGCGACACCAGCAATGGTGTTGAGCTTGGTAAAAGTAACATTCTGCTGATTGGACCAACGGGTTCCGGTAAAACGTTGCTGGCAGAGACGCTGGCGCGCCTGCTGGATGTTCCGTTCACCATGGCGGACGCCACCACGCTGACCGAAGCCGGTTACGTGGGTGAAGACGTTGAAAATATCATTCAGAAACTGCTGCAGAAGTGCGATTACGACGTGCAGAAAGCCCAGCGCGGTATCGTTTATATCGATGAGATCGACAAAATCTCGCGTAAATCCGATAACCCGTCCATCACCCGCGATGTGTCCGGTGAAGGGGTTCAGCAGGCTCTGTTGAAACTGATTGAAGGTACCGTGGCTGCGGTTCCGCCGCAGGGTGGCCGTAAACATCCGCAGCAGGAGTTCCTGCAGGTTGATACCTCCAAGATCCTGTTCATCTGTGGTGGTGCGTTTGCCGGTCTGGACAAAGTGATCTCCCACCGTGTAGAAACTGGCTCGGGTATTGGTTTTGGCGCCACGGTGAAAGGAAAATCTGAAAAAGCGAACGAAGGTGAGCTGTTAGCGCAGGTTGAGCCAGAAGATCTGATCAAATTTGGTCTGATCCCTGAGTTCATTGGTCGTCTGCCGGTTGTGGCGACACTGAGCGAGCTGAGCGAAGACGCTCTGATTCAGATCCTGAAAGAGCCGAAAAACGCCCTGACGAAACAGTATCAGGCGTTGTTCAACCTTGAAGGTGTTGACCTGGAGTTCCGTGACGAAGCGCTGGATGCGATTGCCAAGAAAGCCATGGCCCGTAAAACCGGTGCCCGTGGTCTGCGTTCAATCGTTGAAGCCGCGCTGCTCGATACCATGTACGACCTTCCTTCTATGGAAGAGGTCGAGAAAGTGGTTATCGATGAGTCCGTGATTGCAGGCCAAACTAAGCCGCTGCTGATTTATGGCAAACCAGAAGCGCAGCAGGCTTCTGGCGAATAATTCACCAACTCATACAATCAGTTAATCAAAAAGGGGGGATTTTATCCCCCCTTTTATTTTTCCGTATTCATGACGTTGAATGTGTGGGAAACATCCCCATATACTGGTTTACATGTTAATGGTTGGGTGAAGCACAGTCACGCAGCCTGATTACCTGGCGGACACTAAACTAAGAGAGAGCTCTATGAATCCTGAGCGTTCTGAACGCATTGAAATCCCCGTATTGCCGCTGCGCGATGTGGTGGTTTATCCGCACATGGTCATACCCTTATTTGTAGGGCGGGAAAAATCTATCCGTTGCCTTGAAGCCGCCATGGATCATGATAAAAAAATCATGCTGGTTGCGCAGAAAGAAGCATCAACGGATGAGCCGGGTGTAAATGATCTTTTCACCGTCGGGACCGTGGCCTCTATTTTGCAGATGCTGAAGCTGCCTGACGGCACCGTCAAGGTGCTGGTCGAAGGCCTGCAGCGTGCGCGTATTACCACTTTGTCTGATGATGGCGAACACTTCTCTGCTAAGGCAGAGTATCTTGACTCACCGCAGCTTGACGAGCGTGAGCAGGAGGTGCTGGTACGCACCGCCATTAGCCAGTTCGAAGGCTATATCAAGCTGAACAAAAAAATCCCACCAGAAGTGCTGACGTCGCTGAACAGCATCGACGATCCTGCGCGTCTGGCGGATACCATCGCTGCGCACATGCCGCTGAAGCTGGCTGACAAACAGTCCGTGCTGGAGATGTCCGACGTTAATGAACGTCTGGAATATCTGATGGCGATGATGGAGTCCGAGATCGATCTGCTGCAGGTGGAAAAGCGTATTCGCAACCGCGTGAAAAAGCAGATGGAGAAATCTCAGCGTGAGTACTACCTGAATGAGCAGATGAAGGCTATTCAGAAAGAGCTTGGCGAGATGGACGACGCGCCGGACGAAAACGAAGCCCTGAAGCGTAAAATCGACGCCGCGAAAATGCCGAAAGAGGCAAAAGAGAAAGCGGAAGCCGAGCTGCAGAAGCTGAAAATGATGTCTCCAATGTCCGCCGAGGCCACTGTGGTGCGCGGCTACATTGAGTGGATGGTTCAGGTGCCATGGAATACCCGTAGCAAGGTCAAGAAAGATCTGCGCCAGGCGCAAGAAATCCTTGATACCGACCACTATGGCCTCGAACGTGTCAAAGATCGCATCCTTGAATATCTCGCGGTCCAGAGCCGTGTGAATAAAATCAAAGGGCCAATTCTCTGTCTGGTAGGGCCGCCGGGGGTGGGTAAAACCTCTCTGGGCCAGTCCATCGCCCAGGCAACCGGGCGCAAGTATGTGCGAATGGCGCTGGGTGGGGTACGTGATGAAGCGGAAATCCGCGGTCACCGTCGTACCTATATCGGCTCCATGCCAGGCAAACTGATTCAGAAGATGGCAAAAGTGGGGGTGAAAAACCCACTGTTCCTGCTTGATGAGATCGACAAAATGTCTTCGGACATGCGTGGCGATCCGGCGTCTGCTCTGCTGGAAGTGCTTGATCCAGAACAGAACGTGGCCTTCAGCGATCACTACCTGGAAGTGGACTACGACCTGAGCGATGTGATGTTCGTGGCGACCTCCAACTCCATGAACATCCCGGCACCGCTGCTGGATCGTATGGAAGTGATCCGTCTCTCTGGTTATACCGAAGATGAGAAGCTGAACATTGCCAAACGCCACCTGCTGCCGAAGCAGATTGAGCGCAACGCCCTGAAAAAAGGCGAACTGACGGTCGACGATAGCGCCATTATTGGCATCATTCGTTACTATACCCGTGAAGCGGGTGTCCGTAGCCTGGAGCGTGAAATCTCAAAACTGTGCCGTAAAGCGGTTAAACAACTGCTGCTGGATAAAACCGCGAAGCAGATTGAGATTAACGGTGAAAACCTGCATGAGTTTCTCGGCGTTCAGCGCTACGACTACGGTCGCGCGGATAGCGAAAACCGCGTGGGCCAGGTCACCGGTCTGGCGTGGACGGAAGTGGGCGGCGATCTGCTGACCATCGAAACCGCCTGCGTGCCTGGCAAAGGTAAGCTCACTTATACCGGTTCTCTGGGTGAAGTGATGCAGGAATCCATCCAGGCTGCGCTGACCGTGGTGCGCGCGCGCGCGGAAAAACTGGGTATTAATCCGGACTTCTACGAAAAACGCGATATCCACGTTCACGTACCGGAAGGGGCAACGCCGAAAGACGGTCCAAGCGCCGGTATCGCGATGTGTACCGCTCTGGTCTCCTGCCTGACCGGTAACCCGGTACGTGCTGATGTGGCCATGACCGGTGAGATCACTTTGCGTGGCCAGGTTCTGCCGATTGGTGGTTTGAAAGAAAAACTGCTGGCAGCCCACCGCGGTGGTATTAAAACTGTGCTTATTCCTTACGAGAACAAGCGCGATCTGGAAGAAATTCCAGATAACGTTATTGCCGATCTGGATATCCATCCGGTGAAACGCATTGAAGAGGTTCTGACATTAGCACTGCAGAATGAGCCCTCCGGAATGCAGGTTGTAACGGCAAAATAGTGACCTCGCGCAAAGAGCGTCAATAAAAACAAGGCTGGTGAGCCATTTCGGGCTTGCCAGCCTTTTTTTGTATAGCTAATTTAGATTGCTGATTAGGTCAGCCATCAACAACGGGTGTTGTAAGGTTATGGCAGGCCTGATATAACTGCTGCGCGGTCGCGTTGTGAAGGATTCAGGCGCGATATAAATTATAAAGAGAGGAAGAGAAGAGTGAATAAATCTCAACTGATTGACAAAATTGCTGCGGGTGCCGATATCTCTAAAGCTGCGGCTGGACGTGCGTTAGATGCTCTGATTGCTTCTGTTACCGAATCTCTGCAGGCCGGAGACGACGTAGCGCTGGTAGGCTTTGGTACTTTTGCTGTTAAAGAGCGTGCTGCCCGTACTGGCCGCAACCCTCAGACCGGCAAAGAAATCACCATCGCTGCCGCTAAAGTTCCAGGTTTCCGTGCAGGTAAAGCGCTGAAAGACGCAGTAAACTGATTGCTTTTTTGCTTCAGGGAAGTCGACATCTCCAAGGGCGCATCATTTGATGTGCCTTTTTTGTTTGTCCAGGACTGTTTTCTGCGAGTTTCTGCGAGTTGTGGGCTGACAATCGCCCTGTTTTCTTGTCACAATACATTTTTACGCGCTGCGGTCAGGATTTCCGCCAGCGTCAGGTCACCAGTCACCTACAGCGGAGTGTGGTCACACCATGATGGACAACTTACGCACGGCTGCTAACAGTCTCGTGCTCAAGATTATTTTCGGTATCATTATTTTGTCGTTCATTTTGACCGGCGTAAGCGGATATCTGATTGGCGGTAGCGCAAACTATGCCGCAAAAGTGAATGACCAGGAAATTAGCCGTGGGCAGTTTGAGAACGCTTTTGCCAATGAACGTAACCGTATGCAGCAGCAACTGGGCGATCAGTTCTCTGAACTGGCAGCAAACGAAGGTTATATGAAAACGCTGCGTGAGCAGACGCTGAACCGTCTTATCGACGAAGCGTTGCTTGACCAGTACGCCCACAATCTCGGCCTGGGTATCAGCGATGATCAAGTGAAAAAAGTCATTTTCACAACCCCTGCTTTCCAGACCGACGGCAAATTTGATAACACCCGCTACAACGCCATTATTGGCCAGATGGGCATGTCAGCCGACCAATACGCACAAGCGCTGCGCAATCAGCTGACGACGCAGCAGCTGATCAACGCCATCGTGGGTAGCGATTTCATGCTGAAGGGCGAAACCGACGAGCTGGCGGCACTTGTTGCACAACAGCGAATTGTTCGCGAAGCCACTTTCGACGTTAACGCTCTGGCCGCGAAGCAAAAGGTGAGCGAGCAGGAAGTTAACGCTTACTACGAGCAGAACAAAAATAACTTCACCGCACCTGAGCAGTTCCGCATCAGCTACATTAAGCTGGACGCCGCGGCGATGCAGGAAAATGCGTCGGATGCCGATATTCAGTCTTACTACGATCAGCATCAGGATCAGTTCACTCAGCCTCAGCGTAACCGTTACAGCGTAATCCAGACTAAAACGGAAGCAGATGCGAAAGCCGTGCTGGACGAACTGAACAAAGGCGCAAACTTTGCCACCATTGCCAAAGAAAAATCTACCGATATCATCTCTGCGAAAAACGGCGGCGATATGGGCTGGCTGGAAGAGGCTACCACCCCAGAAGAGCTGAAAAACGCCGGTCTGAAAGAGAAAGGCCAACTTTCAGGGGTGATCAAATCTTCTGTAGGCTTTCTGGTTGCCCGCCTGGACGACGTTGAGCCTGCTAAAACGAAACCGCTGACCGAAGTGCGTGATGATATCGCCGCCAAAGTGAAGCAAGAAAAAGCGCTGGATGCCTTCTACGCGCTGCAGCAGAAAGTGAGCGATGCCGCAAGCAACGATAACGAGTCGCTGGCGGGCGCGGAGCAGGCTGCCGGTGCCAAAGCGGTGACCACGGGCTGGTTTGGTCGTAACAATCTGCCAGAAGAGCTGAACTTCAAACCTGTATCAGACGCTATCTTCAACGGTGGCCTGGTGGGTGAGAACGGCACGCCGGGCAGCAACTCCGACATCATCACCGTTGACGGCGATCGTGCCTTCGTTTTACGCGTGGCTGAGCATAAACCAGAGGCGATTAAACCGCTGGCGGAAGTGAAAGATCAGATCACGGCAATAGTTCAGCACAACAAAGCAGAGCAGCAGGCCAAACTGGATGCTGAGAAACTGCTGGTTGAGCTGAAAGCAGGGAAAGGCGACGAGGCGCTGAAGGCGGCTGGTCTGAGCTTCGGTGAAGCCAAAACCCTGAGCCGTACCGGTCAGGATCCTGTTAGCCAGGCAGCCTTTGCGCTGAGCCAGCCGGCGAAAGATAAACCGAGCTTTGGTATTGCAAGCGATATGCAGGGCAACGTGGTTATTCTGGCTCTGGATGAAGTGAAGTCTGGCACCCTGCCGGAAGCGCAGAAAAAGGCGATGGTTCAGGGGATCACCCAGAACAATGCCCAGATCACTTTCGAAGCGCTGATGAGCAATCTGCGCAAAGAAGCCAAAATTAAGCTGGGCGATGTCATAACTCAGCAGCAATAATTTCAGCGTTGTTCGCAAATTTACGCAACGCATTGCAACTCTCAAAGGCCGCTTTCGCGGCCTTTTCCATTTCTGCCATCTGCTGTTTGTTCGTTTGTTAGCGTCCGGCTATCGTGGCCTGGCTGTTAACAAACAAGGAGAAACAGTATGAAACGTGGAATCAAAGCTCTCTGTATTGCCCTGGCTTTCGCCGGTCTATCCACTAGCGTCTCTCTGCAGGCGGCCCCCGTCGCCTCACCGCAGAGTAAGACTGCACCAGCCGCAGCGGCCCCGGCAAAAGCGACGGAGAGTGCAGATGGACAAGTCAGTATCAATAGCGCCCCGGCTGAAGAGCTGGCCCGGATTCTCAATGGCGTTGGTCTGAAGAAGGCGCAGGCGATTGTAAGCTACCGGGAAGAGTACGGCCCCTTCAAAACCGTCGATGACCTGAAGCAGGTACCCGGCATGGGAAGCGCGCTGGTTGAGCGTAATATGGCGAACCTAAAACTCTGAGTTTTTTCTTGCACGGTGGCAAAAGTTTGCCAGGATAAAGAGGTCATACCAGTTATGACCTCTGATCCTATAAATAGACAATAAAGGCTATTGCGCTATGCAGACTCAAATCAAAGTACGTGGTTTTCATCTGGACGTTTATCAGCACGTTAATAACGCCCGCTATCTCGAATTTCTGGAAGAGGCGCGGTGGGATGGGCTGGAAAACAGCGAAAGCTTTCAGTGGCTAACGGCGCACAACATCGCCTTTGTGGTGGTGAATATTAACATCAATTATCGCCGCCCGGCCGTACTGGGCGATCTACTTACCGTAACCAGTCAGGTGCAGCAACTCAACGGCAAAAGCGGAGTCCTGAGCCAGGTCGTGACGCTGGAGCCCGAAGGGCAAAACGTAGCGGATGCGCTGATCACTTTCGTCTGTATCGATTTGAAGACACAAAAAGCGCTGCCGCTGGAAGGGGAGTTGCGGGAAAAACTGGAAAAGCTGATCAAATAAAGTGGAAACCTGCCGGGTGAAGGATTTTCACCCGGCGAGTCCGGAACTACTGCAGCCCGGTTTTCGCTTTCAGCGAAGCCATCACGCCGGCTTTGTTCGCCAGGTACTGATTCAGGCCGTTTGCCCGGAGGTTACAGGCCGCACACTGGCCACAGCCATCTCCCTTAATGCCGTTATAGCAGGTGAGGGTTTCATTGCGCACCATCTCCAGCTTGCCCCAGTGGTCTGCCAGCGCCCAGGTTTCGGCTTTGTCGAGCCACATAAGCGGCGTTTCAAAGCGGATCTCTTTCGCCATGCCCAGGCTCACCGCATGGTTGAGGGCCTTAACAAATTCATCGCGGCAGTCGGGGTAGCCAGAAAAATCGGTTTCACACACGCCGGTAATCACCGCTTCGGCCTGAACCTGATAAGCATAAATCGCGGTCAGGGTCAGAAAGAGAATATTACGCCCCGGGACGAAGGTATTGGGAATGCCACTGGCATCGGGTTCATAGTCTGGCACCGGGATGCTATCGCGCGTGAGGCTACTGACCGCCAGTTCGTTCAGCAAAGTGACGTCCAGCACCTTGTGCGCACGTGCGCCAAGCTTGATGGCCAGTTCACGGGCGACATCGATTTCAGCGCGGTGGCGTTGACCATAATCGAAGGTGACGCAGTGAACTTCATCATATTGCTGTAGCGCCTGAACCAGGCAGGTAGTGGAATCTTGTCCTCCGCTAAAGACGACGACGGCACGTTTCATATCTCTTCCCAACGTTAACGGTGTAAAACGCAATGGTAACGCGGGCAGGCAGCGGCGACCAGCTTCTTCACGTTCCCGGTGCCGGCAGCCAGGCTTCGGTAAATTCAAACCAGCCGCGCGGGTTGAGTCGAATACCGTTTACGCCCGGCGGCGCGCTTACCTGATAGTGATAATTGAAGAGAGGCGTCAGCACGGCGCTCTCCATCAGACCCGCGAAAACCGCTTTTAGCGCTGAGTCGCGAGCGCTGGCGGCGGGCTGCGCCTGTACTGCATCCAGCGTAGCCAGAAGATGGGAATATTGGGCCGGACTCAGTAATTGTGGCCACAGCACATCGCAGCGTAGCCACTGCTCAAGCGTGTACTCTGGTGCCTCGCCAATAAGCCTGTCGCCCATCATGATGTCGGCCTGGGGCAGTACGCCGCAGCCATCCCAGGTTTTGGCATCGTGAAAGATAATGTGCAACTGACAACCCTGCTGTGCCAGATAGAGCCTGAGCTGCTCTGCCATAGTGTGTAACTCCACGGGCAGATGGTAGGCGAGGGTCAGCGTTTCTGGTAATGCCGTTTGTTGCGCGTCGGGCCACTCGGGAATGGCCCAGCCCGGCAAGAGCTCGTTTGCCGGTGTAATCAAATTTTCTTCCAGCGGTAACGTATGCAAAAGCGCGGTGTGATGAATGATTTGAATAAGACGACGGGCCTGCAGTTCGCTCAGCCGCGAACTCTGGCGCAGGGTCAGATAACAAAATCCCAGGCTAATGCTGTTGCTCACCAGCCGCAGGCTGGCAAGTTCATCGGGTTCGCCAATCGCGATCTGTACGGGGTGGCGACAGCTGGTGCCCAGATCCTGCTCAAAGAGTTGCGGGGTAATCCAGTACTCGATCGCTTTCAGCAGAGGGTGGCTAAGATGGTACTGCTCATGGCTTTCGATTCGCACCAGCTCAGGCCCGAAGATCGCCAGTCGAAACGGACCGCAGCCGATGAGCGGCATGCTGGGGTGGGCCAGCCGACTGCAGTAGCTCGCCAGCCGATGCGCCAGCCAGTAATCGGGTTGATGCAGAATAAAAGTCAGGCATTGAGGATGGGTGACCTCAATGCGCGATACGCTGTTAAACAGCTTACGTAGCGCGGGCAGGGCAAGCAGCAGCGCCAGGCGGTTTTGCAGTTGCGCGGTCTCGACCTTATCGCCGTTATGCCAGTGCAGGGTTGAGCGGATGTAAAAATGCCAGCGCAGGCCATCCGGGGCGATCTCCCAGTGGTGTGCCAGATCGCCAACCGGCTCGCTGCTCGTGTCGTCAAACCGGGTGATACCGGAAAAGATCTGTCCCACCAGGTGCTGCTCTGCACGCCCCGGTAAAAAGCCGGGCTGCAGCGGCTCCAGTGGGCGGTAGTAAGGGATACGCAGCGTTGGGGTATCGTTCTGCCACTGACCGCCCATAAAGGGCTGCAGCAGTGTGTGTAGATCCTGCGGCGCCAGCTGCGCCAATTCCAGAGCCGTCTGTTGATGACCACGTTGAAGCGCCTCTTCCATCATCGCGTTGCGTAACGCGTCGGGGGTAACATGGAAGAGCAGATCGCCGCGTTTACCGCGCCCTGGCCGTGCCGTCCAGCTCAACCAGCCCGCCTCCTGCGCCTGTCGCAATAGCGTACGCACATGCCGTTCACTGCAAAAACAGCGGCCGGCCAGCTCAGCCACGCTCACTTGCTGCGGCGCCCCGGCTGAAGGCTGCCAGAGCCGTTGATACTGATTAAGACGGTTAAGAAGGCGCATAGAAAACCCGGAACAATATTATTTAACTATTCAGTATTACTTCCGTATATCTCAGGTGATACTGATCCACAAGTTAAACGCATCACACTTTCGGGAGTACGCATGGCTCGCCTGGCTGCATTCGATATGGACGGTACGCTATTAATGCCGGATCACCGTTTAGGTGAAAAAACCCTGAGCGCACTTAAGCGCCTGCGTGAGCGTGATATTACTCTTACGTTTGCCACAGGCCGCCACGCGCTGGAGATGCGCCATCTGATGGGTAAACTTTCGCTGGATGCGTTTCTGATCACCGGCAACGGGACGCGTATTCACTCGCTGGAAGGGGAGGAACTCCACCGTCAGGATCTTGATCCGCAGGTGGCGGATATCGTTCTGCATAGCACCTGGGATACCCAGGCCAGTATTCACGTCTTTAATGATGATGGCTGGTTTACCAACAGGGAAATCCCCGAACTGCTGCACGCTCATGCTTACAGCGGTTTTCATTATCAGCTAACTGACCTGCGTCGTCTTCCCGCCTATGCCGTGACAAAGATCTGTTTCTGTGGCGATCATGAGGATCTGTGTCGGTTGCGCATTCAGTTAAACGAGGCGTTGGGCGAGAGGGCGCATCTCACCTTCTCGGCAGAATATTGTCTCGAGGTGCTGCCGGTGGGATGTAATAAAGGCTCTGCCCTGGCGGTGCTGAGCGATCACCTGGGCCTTACCCTGCAGGAGTGTATGGCGTTTGGCGATGCCATGAATGACCGCGAGATGCTGGGCAGCGTTGGTCGCGGATTGATTATGGGCAATGCGATGCCGCAGCTGATTGCTGAGCTTTCGCACCTCCCGATTATTGGACACTGCCGCAACGAAGCCGTGTCCCACTATTTAACCCATTGGCTGGACACACCAAATCTTCCTTATTCCCCCGAATAGTGAGACCCTCCCAGCAAGCCAGACGTCCGTCTGGCTTTTTTTATTTCACGAGCCGGGCTATCTCTTGCTGCCAGGCTGAAATATCGCCAATGTTCGCGGCAACCCACTCCGCATTATAATAGGTGTCGAGATAGCGCTCGCCGCTGTCACACAGCAGAGTCACTATGGAACCGGTCTGGCCCGCGTCGCGCATCCGGGCTGCCAGCTGTAACGCGCCCCACATGTTGGTGCCGGTTGAGGCACCGACCTTACGCCCCAGCTGAGATTCCAGCCAATGGGCAGTGGCTACGCTGGCGGCGTCCGGCACGCGCAGCATCTCGTCTACCACATCGGGAATAAAGGAAGGCTCGACGCGCGGGCGGCCAATCCCTTCGATTTTACTGCCCACCGGGCTGCGCAGGCTGCTATCCCGGCTCTGCCAGTAATCAAGGAACACGGAGTTTTGCGGGTCCACCACCATCAGGCGGGTGTCGTAGCCCTGGCAGCGAATATAGCGACCAATCGTTGCCGAGGTACCGCCGGTACCGGCGCTCATCACGATGTGGGTCGGCACCGGGTTCGGCTCGCACTGCATCTGGCGGAATATACTGTCGGCAATGTTGTTATTACCGCGCCAGTCGGTGGCACGTTCAGCATAAGTGAACTGATCCATATAATGGCCGTGCAGCTCGTGGGCCAGCATCTCTGAGGCCGCATAGATTTCACAGGCGCTCTCAACAAAGTGGCAGCGGCCGCCATAAAATTCGATCTGTTCAATTTTACGCTTTGCGGTACAGGCGGGCATCACGGCGATAAACGGCAGGCCCAGCAGGCGGGCAAAATACGCCTCTGACACGGCGGTAGATCCCGACGAGGACTCAATAATGGGAGTCCCCTCTTTTATCCAGCCGTTACACAAGCCATATAAAAACAGCGAGCGGGCGAGGCGATGCTTCAGGCTGCCGGTCGGATGAGTGCTTTCATCTTTCAGGTAGAGCTGAATTCCGGCAAACCCCGGCAGCGGAAGGCGAATGAGATGGGTATCTGCCGAGCGCTGATAGTCGGCGTTGATTTCGCTGATGGCATGTTTAACCCAGGTGCTATTCATCGTAATTATCCGTTTGTCATTTTGTGCCCAGCATAGCGAAAAGCACAGAAAAAATTGTTGCTATCAGGCCTTTAAAATAGAATGTAAGGAGAAAAATTTTCTCTATGGGGGCGCTATGCTAGATAAAATTGACCGTAAGCTACTCTCATTACTGCAAAGTGACTGCACCCTCTCTTTGCAGGCGCTGGCGGATGCCGTTAATCTGACCACCACGCCCTGCTGGAAGCGCCTTAAACGCCTGGAAGATGAGGGCATTTTGCTGGGCCGCGTAGCGCTGCTTGATCCCGAAAAACTGGGGCTTGGTTTAACCGCCTTTGTGCTGATAAAAACGCAGCACCACAGTAGCGACTGGTATTGCCGGTTCGTGAGCGAGGTGACCGGCATGCCGGAAGTGCTCGGTTTCTGGCGCATGGCGGGGGAGTACGACTACCTGATGCGCGTTCAGGTGGCGGACATGAAACGGTATGATGACTTTTACAAACGGCTGGTCAACAGCGTGCCTGGCCTGTCGGATGTCACCTCCAGCTTCGCCATGGAACAGATTAAATACACCACAGCGTTACCCATTGAATAACCTCCCGGCCTGGCCGGAACAAGACCTTCAGGAAAAGACCGCGTGCGATTATTTGCTCAGTTAAGCTGGTATTTTCGTCGGGAGTGGCAACGCTACCTCGGCGCAGTTGCCCTGCTTATTATCATTGCCATTCTGCAACTTATTCCGCCTAAGGTGGTGGGGTACGTGGTGGATGGCGTTACGGAACAGCATTACACCACCGCACGGGTGTTGATGTGGATCGGCACGCTGGTGCTGACGGCGGTGGTGGTCTATCTGCTGCGCTATGTCTGGCGTGTCCTGTTATTCGGCGCGTCCTACCAATTAGCAGTGGAACTGCGTGAAGATTTTTATCGTCAGCTTAGCCGTCAGCATCCGGAATTCTATCTGCGTCACCGCACCGGGGATCTGATTGCCCGGGCCACTAACGATGTAGACCGCGTGGTATTTGCCGCCGGAGAAGGGGTCTTAACCCTGGTTGACTCGCTGGTGATGGGATGCGCGGTGTTGATAGTGATGTCGACCCAGATCAGCTGGCAGTTAACGCTGCTGGCCCTGTTGCCGATGCCCGTCATGGCGCTGGCGATCAAACGTTATGGCGATCAACTACATGAGCGCTTTAAGCTGGCGCAGGCAGCCTTCTCCTCGCTGAACGATCGCACCCAGGAGAGCCTGACCAGTATTCGAATGATTAAAGCCTTTGGCCTGGAAGACCGGCAATCGTCGCTCTTCGCTGCCGATGCTGCCGATACGGGCGCAAAAAATATGCGGGTAGCCCGCATCGATGCCCGGTTTGATCCCACTATCTATATCGCTATCGGCATGGCGAACATGCTGGCGATTGGTGGCGGAAGCTGGATGGTGGTTCAGGGCTCGTTAACGCTCGGTCAGCTCACCAGCTTTGCCATGTATCTTGGCCTGATGATCTGGCCGATGCTGGCGCTGGCATGGATGTTCAACATTGTTGAGCGCGGTAGCGCGGCCTATAGCCGTATTCGCGACATGCTCGCCGAGGCCCCGGTGGTAAATGACGGGAGCGAGCCGGTGCCGGAAGGGCGTGGCGAGCTGAAGGTCGCCATCCGTTCGTTCAGCTATCCGCACGCCGAACGGGTCTCCCTTGAGAATGTTCATTTCGCCCTGCGTCCTGGACAGATGCTGGGGATTTGCGGCCCGACCGGCGCAGGCAAGAGTACCCTGCTATCGTTGATTCAGCGCCATTTTGATATCGACCAGGGGGATATTCGTTTTCACGACATTCCCCTGACCCGCCTGCAGCTGGATAGCTGGCGCAGCCGGCTGGCCGTGGTGAGCCAGACGCCGTTCCTCTTCTCCGATACGGTTGCCAGCAATATCGCGCTTGGCTGCCCTGAGGCCACCCAGCAGGAGATTGAACATGTCGCCCGTCTGGCGAGCGTGCATGAGGATATTTTACGTCTGCCGCAGGGCTATGAAACCGAGGTGGGCGAGCGGGGCGTGATGCTCTCTGGCGGCCAAAAACAGCGCATTTCGATTGCCCGTGCCCTGTTGTTAAATGTTGAAATCCTGATTCTGGATGATGCGCTATCGGCCGTAGATGGGCGTACCGAGCATCAGATCCTGCATAACCTGCGTCAGTGGGGCGAAGGCCGCACGGTGATCATCAGCGCCCATCGCCTGTCAGCCCTGACAGAAGCGAGTGAGATCCTGGTGATGCAGCATGGGCATATTGCCCAGCGCGGGCAGCACGAGCTGTTGTCAGAACAACCTGGATGGTATCGCGATATGTATCGCTATCAACAGCTAGAAGCCGCGCTGGATGATGCGCCGGAAGTGAATGAGGAGGCCAGCGATGCGTAGTTTTGGACAGTTGTGGCCTATCCTGAAGCGGCTGCTGGCCTACGGCTCGCCGTGGCGAAAACCGCTGTCGCTGGCGGTGGTGATGCTGTGGATCGCCGCGATCGCTGAAGTGAGCGGGCCACTGCTTATCAGCTATTTTATCGACAACATGGTGGCCAAAAGTTACCTGCCGCTGGGCCTGGTGGCCGGGCTGGGGGTGGCTTACGTCGGCCTGCAGTTGTTGGCTGCCGGTTTGCACTATGCCCAGTCGCTGCTCTTTAACCAGGCCGCTGTGGGCGTGGTCCAGCAACTGCGTACCGACGTCATGGATGCTGCGCTGCGCCAGCCGTTGAGCGAGTTTGATACCCAGCCGGTGGGGCAGATTATCTCTCGCGTAACCAATGATACGGAAGTGATCCGCGATCTCTACGTCACCGTGGTCTCCACGGTGCTGCGCAGCGCGGCGCTGATTGGGGCAATGCTGGTGGCGATGTTCAGCCTTGAATGGCGCATGGCGCTGGTGGCGATCGCGATCTTCCCTGCCGTCTTTATTGTCATGATGATCTACCAGCGTTACAGCACGCCTATCGTCCGTCGTGTGCGTGCCTACCTGGCAGACATTAACGACGGCTTTAACGAAGTCATTAATGGTATGAGTGTGATCCAGCAGTTCCGCCAGCAGGCGCGCTTTGGTGAGCGGATGGGGGAAGCGAGCCGTTCACATTATATGGCGCGCATGCAGACCCTGCGGCTGGATGGCTTCCTGCTGCGCCCGTTGCTAAGCCTCTTTTCGGCCCTGATCCTCTGTGGCTTGCTCCTGCAATTTGGTCTGGGGGCCAACGGCACTATTCAGGTGGGGGTTCTCTACGCCTTCATTAGCTATCTTGGGCGTTTAAACGAACCGCTAATCGAACTCACCACGCAGCAATCAATGCTGCAACAGGCGGTTGTCGCGGGCGAGCGGGTCTTTGAACTGATGGACAGGCCGCGTCAGATGTACGGCCAGGACACCCGGGAGCTGCAAAGCGGCGATATCGCCATTGATAATCTCTCTTTTGCGTATCGCGACGATCGTCTGGTATTGCAGGACATCACTCTTCACGTTCCGTCCCGCAGCTTTGTGGCGCTGGTGGGCCATACCGGGAGCGGTAAAAGTACCTTAGCCAGCCTGCTGATGGGCTACTATCCGCTGACGCAGGGGGAGATCCGTCTTGATGGTCGTCCGCTGGCGACTCTGAGCCACAGCACGCTGCGCAAAGGGGTGGCGATGGTGCAACAAGATCCGGTGGTGCTGGCAGATACCTTCTTCGCCAACGTTACGCTGGGGCGTGATTACAGCGAAGAGCAGGTGTGGGCCGTGCTGGAGCAGGTGCAACTGGCTGAACTGGCGCGGGGCTTACATGACGGCATCCATACGCGGCTGGGAGAGCAGGGCAATAATTTGTCGGTGGGCCAAAAACAGCTGTTGGCGCTGGCGCGGGTGTTGATTGAGACGCCGCAGGTGCTGATCCTTGATGAAGCCACCGCAAGTATCGACTCCGGCACCGAGCAGGCCATCCAGCAGGCCCTGGCGGCGGTTCGTGAACAGACCACGCTGGTGGTGATCGCTCACCGACTCTCCACCATCGTTGAAGCCGATACCATTCTGGTGCTGCACCGCGGACAGGCCGTAGAGCGGGGTACGCACCGGCAACTGCTTGAGGCGAAAGGCCGTTACTGGCAGATGTATCAGCTGCAGCTGGCGGGCGAGGAGCTGGAGGCCAGCACTCGCGAGGAGTCGCTCAGCGCCTGATGCACCAAAAACAGGCAATGCACTAACAGGTAAAACTGCTGGTGCAAAAATGAAACGCACCCTGCACTGTCATGGTGCGTTTTTTTTCGCGCCACTCACTCTCCCGCCTCGTTACGCCTTACCCTTAGCCAATCTCTCCTGATTACGCGGCGTCGGACAGCAAATTTTCCTCTTTTAAGAATTCTGGCACAGCGCTTGCAATATCTCTTACGTGTTAGCTGAAGCCACTACCGAATTCTGACTGGAGGGGGATTTATGAAGCTGGTTACCGTGGTAATCAAACCGTTCAAACTCGAAGACGTTCGCGAAGCGCTGTCTTCCATTGGTATTCAGGGGCTGACTGTCACCGAAGTGAAAGGCTTTGGTCGTCAGAAAGGCCATGCAGAGCTCTACCGCGGGGCGGAATACAGCGTCAACTTCCTGCCAAAGGTAAAAATTGATGTGGCGATTGCCGACGATCAGCTGGAAGAGGTGATAGATATCATCAGCAAAGCGGCCTACACCGGCAAAATTGGCGACGGCAAAATTTTCGTTGCCGAACTGCAACGCGTCATTCGTATTCGTACGGGCGAAGCCGACGAAGCAGCGCTGTAAAACACCGGGCACACAGTGATAGGGATCAAGATAATGAAGAAAACAACTCTTAACGCGGCTCTGGGATCGTTGGCGTTGTTGCCGGGCCTGGCAATGGCTGCGCCGGCGGTCGCCGACAAAGCGGATAACGCTTTTATGATGATTTGCACCGCACTGGTGCTGTTCATGACTATTCCCGGGATTGCGCTGTTCTACGGCGGCCTGATTCGCGGTAAAAACGTCCTCTCTATGCTCACTCAGGTTGCGGTAACTTTTGCGCTGGTCTGCGTGTTATGGGTGGTATACGGCTACTCGCTGGCGTTTGGCGAGGGTAACGCCTTCTTTGGCAGCTTCAACTGGGCGATGCTGAAAAATATCGAACTGACCGCGGTAATGGGCAGCTTCTATCAGTATATCCACGTAGCATTCCAGGGCTCTTTCGCCTGCATCACCGTCGGGTTGATTGTGGGGGCGCTGGCGGAACGTATTCGTTTCTCTGCGGTGCTCATTTTTGTGGTGGTCTGGCTGACGCTCTCTTATGTGCCCGTGGCGCATATGGTTTGGGGTGGTGGTCTGCTGGCTTCTCACGGCGCGCTGGACTTTGCCGGCGGGACTGTGGTGCACATCAATGCCGCCGTTGCGGGTCTGGTTGGGGCGTACCTGATTGGCAAACGCGTTGGTTTTGGCAAAGAAGCCTTTAAACCGCACAACCTGCCGATGGTCTTCACCGGCACCGCAATCCTCTATTTCGGCTGGTTTGGCTTTAACGCCGGTTCAGCAAGCTCAGCAAACGAAATCGCGGCGCTGGCTTTCGTCAACACCGTGGTCGCGACCGCGGGTGCGATTCTCTCCTGGGTATTTGGTGAGTGGGCCGTACGAGGCAAACCCTCTCTGCTGGGCGCCTGTTCCGGTGCCATTGCGGGTCTGGTCGGTATCACCCCCGCCTGTGGTTTCGTTGGCGTCGGCGGCGCGCTGATCATTGGTATCGTCGCGGGTCTGGCGGGTCTGTGGGGCGTAACGGCACTGAAACGTATTCTGCGTGTGGATGACCCTTGCGATGTGTTCGGCGTGCACGGCGTTTGCGGTATCGTCGGCTGCATCATGACCGGTATCTTCGCAGCCACCTCGCTCGGCGGCGTCGGTTACGCAGAAGGTGTGACCATGACTCACCAGGTGCTGGTGCAGCTCGAGAGCATCGCGATTACGGTAGTGTGGTCTGGCGTGGTGGCCTTTATCGGTTACAAGCTGGCTGACATGACCGTGGGTCTGCGCGTACCGGAAGAGCAGGAGCGCGAAGGGCTGGACGTCAACAGCCACGGCGAGAATGCTTACAACGCATAGTCAATAACGAAACGGCAACCCTGGGTTGCCGTTTTGCTTTTATGAGCATCCCCCTGTCTGGGTTAGCCGCGGTTGCGTATGACCCCTTCCTGTACCGTCGATGCCACCAGCACGCCATCCTGCGTATAAAACTCACCCCGCACAAACCCACGCGCGCTGGATGCCGAGGTGCTCTCCACGTTATACAGCAGCCACTCGTTCATATTAAACGGACGGTGGAACCACATAGAGTGATCGATAGTGGCTACCTGCATTCCTTTTTCCAGGAAGCCTACTCCGTGCGGTTGCAGCGCAACAGGCAGGAAGTTGAAATCAGAGGCGTAACCCAGCAGGTATTGATGCACGCGAAAATCTTCCGGCACTGTACCGTTGGCACGGATCCACACCTGGCGCGCAGGCTCTGCGGTGTGACCTTTCATCGGGTTATGAAATTCCACCGGGCGGATCTCCAGCGGCTTATCGCAAAGAAACTTCTCTTTGACCTGCGGTGGCAACAGATGTGAAAGGTCGCGGGCGATTTCGGTTTCAGAACGGAGATCATCCGGTGCCGGGGCAGGGGGCATGGTTTTCTGATGCTCGTAGCCCGGCTCTGGTGCCTGGAAAGAGGCGGTCATATAAAAGATGGGTTTACCATTTTGCACCGCGGCAACGCGACGGGCACTAAAGCTGTTGCCGTCGCGCAGCACCTCGACGTCATAAACGATAGGTTTTTGACTGTCGCCCGGGCGTAAAAAGTAGCTGTGGAAGGAGTGGACCAGGCGTTCTGCGGGTACGGTCTCTTTAGCCGCATAGAGAGCCTGCCCCACAACCTGACCGCCAAAGACCTGGCGTAAACCCAGATCTTCGCTTTGCCCCCGAAAGAGTCCTTCCTCTATTTTTTCCAGGTTAAGTAATGTCAGCAGATTGTTTAGTGCCTGACTCATAATCGTCCTCAATAAATACGCCGTGGCGAAAGATAGCCAGAGTATAACGCAGAAATACAAGTGGTCCGATGGGTGCAATAGTCTGAATAACGAGGCGAATCCAGGCATAAATAAGTGATGTGTGCCACACTTACTCACGTTAACTTTGTTTAACCACTCTTCTGGCGGTATCGATCCCGCTGGTGCATTGAAGATAAGGAGAACTCAATGAAACTCGTGCACGCGTTAAGTGGTTTAGCGGTAGCGGTTGCTCTGACCGCCTGTGCAGACAAAAGTGCAGACATTCAGACGCCAGCGCCTAATCCAAATACCTCCGGCGTAGCGACACAGCCAACCATTCAGCAGCCATCAGTAACCGGTTCAGTCTGGATCCGTCAGAAAGTGGCGTTACCGCCTGACGCGGTATTGACCGTCACCCTGTCTGATGCCTCGCTGGCCGACTCCCCGTCAAAAGTTTTGGCACAGAAAGCAGTGCGTACCGAGGGCAAACAGGCGCCATTTAGCTTCGTTCTGCCTTTCAATCCGTCTGATGTGCAGCCCAACGCCCGGATTCTGTTAAGTGCAGCAATCACGGTCGACGATAAGCTGGTGTTTGTCACCGATACGGTGAAACCAGTAATCAACCAGGGCGGTACCAAAGCCGATCTGGTGCTGGTGCCTGTACAGCAAATGGCAGTACCGCTCCAGCAGAGCGGTGGCGCGACGACGACGGTGCCATCAACCTCGCCGACGCAGGTTACGCCATCTTCCGCAGTGCCTGCACCAACGCAGTACTAAGACCCTATCCCCTCCCGCCCGGGAGGGGATTTAGTAAATCCACCGGTAGTGCTGCAAATCAATTTCACCCTTTCCCGACACCTGTATCCCTTCTGCCAGCAGTGCCTGACGCTGGCGTTGTAAATCCGGGCCTGTGAGGGAAATTTGCCCGTGGCGGTTGACCACCCGATGCCAGGGCAGAGTGCTGCCTTCCGGGAGCCGTTTAAGCACGCCGCCGACCTGTCGTGCGGCACGTGGCGAACCCGCCAGACGTGCTACATCGCCATAGGTGGTAACCGTTCCCTCGGGGATGGAGGCGACAATTTGCCATACCCGCTGCGGGAATCCGTCGTGCTGTTCCATGAATACTCCTGCTGACTGAGCGAAATAACGGAGAATAATAGCGCAATCACGGGCCATGCTGCGCAATAAACCATCATCCGGTCGCGGTTAACTTGCAATTGCGATCCTGTGCAGGGATAATGCGCCAGCGCGTTGGTTATCAACGCTCTCAATGGGGGCTCTGTTGGTTCTCCCGCAACGCTACTCTGTTCACCAGGTCAGGTCCGGAAGGAAGCAGCCAGGGCAGACGACGTGTGTGCCGGGATGTAGCTGGCAGGGCCCCCACCCAATTCCCCCGCTGTAAATTCTTATTTTCCCCATTCAGGCTACAATAACCCTCTGGCAGATAGCTTGAGTATGGTTATTTATACAGTTAATATTGACGATAAACGTTCCTGGTGAGATGGCGCATGAAAATTGACATCAACGCAAAATATTACGGAGATAACAGCACTAAAATCGTCCATGGCGATGCGCTGACAGAGCTTAAAAAGCTGCCAGATGCCAGTGTCGATCTGGTTTTTGCCGATCCTCCCTACAATATTGGCAAGGATTTCGATGGCCTGCGTGAACTGTGGGACGAAAAGGAATTTCACGCCTGGCTGTTTGAGTGCATTGATGAGTGCCACCGCGTCCTGAAAGAGACGGGCACCATGTACATCATGAACAGCACTGAGAACATGCCCTATATCGACATCAAATGTCGCGAGCTGTTTGAGATTAAAAGCCGCATCGTCTGGGCTTACGACAGCTCTGGCGTGCAGGCAAAGCGTTTCTTCGGCTCAATGTATGAACCGATCCTGATGATGGTTAAAAACGCGAAGAAGTACACCTTTAATAGCGATGCTATCCTGGTCGAAGCGCCTACCGGTGCGAAACGCGCCCTCATCGATTACCGAAAAAATCCGCCGCAGCCCTATAACACCCAGAAAGTTCCGGGTAACGTCTGGGAGTTTCCGCGCGTGCGTTTTTTGATGGATGAATATGAAAACCATCCGACGCAAAAGCCGACGGCGCTGCTGAAAAGAATTATTCTGGCGTCCTCTAATCCGGGCGATGTGGTGCTCGATCCCTTTGCGGGCAGCTTTACCACTGGTGCGGTCGCCATTGAGTGTGGGCGTCAGTTTGTGGGAATTGAGATCAACGAAGAGTATGTGAAGATGGGCATCCGTCGCCTGGCGGTGGCCTCGCACTTCACAGAGCAAGAGCTCGAAAAAGTGAAAAAGCGCAAAACCAAAAACCTCTCTAAAAACGTAAGGGGCACCAATACCCCTCACGACGGGCCAACTAATCCAGAAGACCATATTCCAGCTTGAAGTTTTCGCAGATCACCGCTTTTAGCTGCTGGATCTGCGCCTCCGACTTCGCCACCGTGCCGAAGATAGCTTGCAGCGTCGGCACGGTGATAATCTCTTCAAACAGCGACATATAACCGTCTGCCACCGCCTGTTCCATCGATTTTAGCGCCTTGTTGCGAATGGCGTTAAAGGCCTCGTCGGGCGTCTTCAGCGTCTTGATAACAAAGCTGATCGGGAATTTGTTGGTCTTATCAAAGTCGAGAAAGTACTTCTTAAAATCCAGCACCTCAGTGACCTGGAAGAAGCGGCCTTCAGGACGTAACACGAAATCAATTCCGCCATCGTTGGCGTTGGTGCGCCCGGTCTTGAAAAGCTCGTAGGGCTTAACCACGTCATTAATTTTGACCGTCATCCTGGCGTAGTGCAGCTTAAGCACTGAATAGGAAACCACTTCAAACAGTCGGGCATCGGCTTTCGGGTGCCATGATTTTTCAACAAAGCTCAGTATCTCCTGTGCGCTGGTGGCGCCTTCGATCTCTTTGAGAAAGGCGTTCTGATTTTCCGTAATTTCGGCGACATAGAGATCGATAGCACGGGTGATAAACAGCGCCGCCGAGTCGGCGTTCATACCATGCTGGGTCAGAAATTCTGCGGAGATTTTGCGCTTCTTTTCTGGCACGGCGCTAACCGGAAGTAACGCATCACTGGCGCCAAAACCGCGGCGAATTTTATCGTTCAGGCGGTTGTCCAGCGCATGGTTTTGTAATTTGGAGCCAAACGGCAGGCGACGCATCTCCTCCATTAGCGCGGTGAAGGTGGTGCCTTCACGCTGATTGTTATTCCAGGCATTACAGAGCACGTAAAGCGCATAAAGCGTGCCGAGTGAGCGTCGGGCTTTACTACCGCGATCGGACGCCAGGGTATTATTGATGATGAACTGATACGCAATGGTGTGGCGGGGGATGTTAAGTTCGTCTGCCAGCTGATCAATCTTGTCGCTAAAGGTGCTCATGCACCACTCCTTGTGGCCTTCCCGGATGGAAACTGATTATCTTATTGATGAACATGATTTTTTAGCTGATGTGACCCCCGTCAGGCAAATTTTTTTACCATAGCGCGAAGGCTTAATTAATTTATGGGTAATAAAAGTTTCACCTGACTATACTTAAGCTGTCATTCAACTGAAATGTAATTGTCATTATTTTGTCATAAAGGACAGGCAGGTTAATTATGATTTATCAGTAGGTATATAAGCTATGAATATATATCTGGATAATAATGATAACTTCGTGTATTAAATTAAGAAATTATGACAAAGGACGCCGCACCATGACAACAGCTGTACTGAATGTGAAAATTGACGGAACCTTAAAAGAGAGACTCCGTGAGTATGCAGAAGCTAATAACGAGAATCTCAGTGTTACGACAGAAAAACTGCTGCTGCTGGCGTTCGAAGCAGTAGAAGAGGCGGGAGTAACGGAAGAGGATATCGACAATCAGCATACGGAAGAAGAGAACGTTACGCCATTTACTCCTAAAGAAATCAAGGCATTGCGTAAAATTCTGAAGAAGAAAAAATGAAACATTCACAACAATCTACTGCCAGTGACTATCAGGAAGCCTGTTCACTCCTGCGATCTGGCTATGTCAAACATGTCCGCCTGGGCTGGAATGTAGGTAGTGATGAATTCTTTCGAATTGCGTCAGACTGGTGCGATACCGGCGCAAAAATAAAGAAAGAGGGCGATGATTTTGTTATTTCGCTAAAAGGTTTCCCCATTCCTCCGCAGCACTGAACAGGCGTCGCCAGAAAGCGTCTGACTGTATCAGTTACAGTCAGACGCTTTTTACTTTGAACCTGAAAATCATAATTGTGCACGGCATCACTTTTCTGCCGAATAAAGCAAGCGCGTGCCGTTTGCTTTTTTTTATATTCAGGCTACACAATATTTCGTTTTATTGCCGACCCACCATTATTAAGGGGCTGCCACAGCGGTTTTATTCGTAAAAGAGCGCTCTCCAGCTCGGCCGGTTCCAGCGAAAAAGGCATACGCAGATAACGATCGAAGGCACCCGACAGGCCGAACCTTGTGCCGGTGCCCAGATGAATACCGACCGTTTCGGCGCGCGCGGCCAGTTGCGTTGCCAGCAGATCTGGCAGCTCCACCCAGAACGATAAGCCTCCCTGCGGCTGCTGGAAACGCCAGTCGGGGAAGTGCGCCTGCATCAGCTCGCTACAGCGTCGCCGCCGTGCGTTAAGCATCTCTCGCCGGGCAGGCAGAAATTCGTTGCTCCGTTCAATCAGCCATAGCGTCGCCAGTTGCTCCAGCAGCGGCGAACCCAGGTCAAGCGTATCTCGCGTTTGAGTCAGGGAGGCGATGGTACGGGAAGAGGCGCGGATCCACCCTAGCCGCAGGCCGCCCCAGAAACTTTTTCCTGCGGACCCAAGCGTAATGACGTTGGCCTGCTTATCGAACGCGGCGAGGGGCGGCGGGGGCGGGGCGTCGTACCAGAGGTCAACCATGGTCTCATCCACCACCAGCGTCGTGCGGGTGCGGGCGGCGATGGCGGCGATGGCTTCTCGCGTATTGCTGTCCATGCAGCGTCCGGTCGGGTTATGAAAATCTGGCATCAGGTACGCAAGCCGCGGCGCGGTCTGGGCCAGCGTGGCGGCAAAACCGTCGATGTCCCAGCCTGTCTGGGGAAGCGAAACCCCGACCGGGCGACAAGCCGCTCCCTGAATGGCCGCAATGGCTAACGGGTAGGCAGGGTGATCCACCACCACCCGATCGCCCGGGCCAGTTAGCATCCGCAATACCAGGGCCAGGCCGCTGACGGCACCGTTCACCACCATGATCTCTTCTGGCCGGGTCGGTAACCCCCGGGCGGTGTAACGTGAGGCGATGGCTGCCCGCAGCGGCTGGAGGCCAGCCTGGTCATAACCGGTATGGGTCAGATGCTGGCTAAGCGCCGTAAGCGCATGCGTGTAGGCCTGAAAGATCTCCGGCCCGGCGCCGAGGGCGGCGGTGGAGAGATCCAGCGCTTCGCTGGCAACTGCGCGGGTGGGAATGGCGCGGCTATCGGGAAGGATTATGCGGGAACCGCTACCGAGTCGGCTTTCAAGATAACCCGCGTCGCGCAGATGGGCGAGGGCACTGCTGATCGTGGTGCGACTCACCCCCAGCGAGGTCGCCAGTTCACGCTCCCCCGGCAGGCGCGTATCGAGCGCCAGCCGTCCATCCAGGATCAGCAGACGCAGCGCGTCGGCTAGCTGACGCCAGATCGGGGTGCGTGAGCACTCTTGCTGCCATTGCCCCAGTAGCCGCATTAATGACTGAGTTCCAAAGCGACGAGATGACATATGCAGTCCACTTTTTTAAAACTGGATATTAATCATAATGCCATTTCAGGTAATGATGAAAGCCGGGATATTCGGAGAGAAATCATGTTACGTCGTTTACTTCAGCTGTATGTGGGATTGAGTTTATACGGACTCTCTACCGCTATGTTTGTGCGCGCCAGTCTCGGCGCAGATCCCTGGAACGTCTTTCACCTGGGGGTGACAAAATTACTGGCGATGGACATTGGCACCGTCATAATCCTGACCGGTGCGGCCGTGCTGCTGTTCTGGATCCCGCTGCGCCAGCGCCCTGGGTTAGGGACTATCAGTAACGTGATTGTGATTGGCCTTGCAGCGGATGCGTCTCTGGCACTGATCCCCCCTATCGACTCGCTGGTAGTCCGCAGTGCCTTACTGGCGAGTGCGGTGATCGTCAATGCGCTGGCAACGGGTATGTATATTGGCGCGGGCTTCGGCGCCGGACCGCGCGATGGGCTGATGACCGGCATCCATGCCCGCACCGGCTGGTCGGTGCGCAGCGTGCGTACGGCGATTGAAGTCTCCGTTCTGCTTATCGGCTGGGCGCTGGGGGGCAACCTTGGCGTAGGAACCGTACTTTACGCACTCTGCATCGGCCCGCTGATTCAGCTCTGTCTGCCCTGGTTTCGTCATACGCCGGCGCGTATTGTTACCGGGCAGGCTGAGCGCTCTGTCTAATTTTGCGAAGCGCTCACAAGCTTTGTCTGGTGCATTGTGACAGAATGGACGCCTCTCACCTCACCACGCAATGCGCATGAAATCGATCACGTTATATGACGTCGCTCGCCTCGCGGGCGTCTCTTATCAAACCGTCTCCCGCGTCATTAACGACGCGGAACACGTTTCCACCCGTACGCGGGAAAAGGTGCAGCAGGCGATGGCCGAACTGCACTATGTCCCGAACCGTGGCGCACAGCAGCTGGCGGGAAAACGCACCCATACGCTCGGGCTGATTACTACCGATCTGGCGCTACATGCCCCTTCCCAGATCGCCTCGGCGGTGAAATCCCGCGCCGGGGAACGAGGCGCCAGTGTCTTGATTTCGATGGTGGAGCAACCGCAGCAGTGTCTGGCCGCGCTTCAGGATCTTCTTGCCCAGCGGGTTGAAGGGCTGCTGGTTAACGTTCCGCTGGAAAACGCGCAGGCGGAGCAGTTGCAGGCCCAGGCCGCGCCGGTCCCGGTGCTTTTCCTGGATGTTTTGCCCGATGCGCCAGTGCAGAGTCTGGTCTTCGATGCGGAACAAGGGGCACGACTGGGCGTCGAACATCTTCTCGCGCTGGGACACCGGCAGATCGCTCTGCTGAGCGGGCCGGATAGTTCGGTCTCCTCCCGCGCAAGACTGAGCGGCTGGCGAGAAGCGCTGGCGCAGGCTGGAATCGAATCCTGTGCGGTGGCCTGGGGAGACTGGAGCGCCGCATCGGGCTATGAAAAGGCGCATCAATTGTTGGCTGGACCCGCCCTGCCGCAGGCGATTCTGGTCGCCAACGATCAGATGGCGCTGGGGGTGCTGCGTGCCTGCGCTGAAAAAGGCGTGGCGGTGCCCGGACAGATCTCGGTGGTGGGCTTTGACGATACTGCAGACAGCGCCTGGTTTACCCCGCCACTGACCACGATACGTCAGGCCTTCCGCGAGGCCGGGCAGCGTAGCGTCGAGTGGCTCCTGTCGCCACCAACAGAAAAAGAGGCCGGGCAAACGCAATTGCCCGTAAGCTTGGTCGAGCGCCATTCAACGGCGCGGCAGGGCGCGCAACAGCAAGGTAACGAGGAACTTGCTCAACAGTTGAAATCGCTGGCGATCCTGGCTGGCCAACTGGCACGTCGATAAGACTTTTGTGATCTGCCTCGCTTCACGAGGCGATCCTGCTTTACCCCATCCTTTCGCCAGGGCATGTTAGCTAAAATTGTGAGCGCTTCGCAAAGAGGTAATTATGTCATGTCCTGCTCCGCTGACTCTCAGCGCTATCCTTGCCCGCCGTGACTGGGAAAATCCCGGCGTCACTCAATGGAATCGACTTCCTGCCCATGCCCCCCTCAGCGGCTGGCCAGAGGAGAACAGCGCGCGTGACGAGCAGCCCTCGTCGGCATTGCGCTCTTTGAACGGTGAGTGGCAATTCAGCTTTTTCAGTGCACCAGAACAGGTTCCGGAGAGCTGGATACACAGTGATTGCCCGAATGCTGCCGTTATGCCGGTGCCTTCAAACTGGCAAATGCAGGGTTTCGATACCCCCATCTATACTAATGTTACCTATCCCATTGCGGTTAATCCCCCTTTCGTACCTGCAGAAAATCCTACCGGCTGTTACTCGCTCACATTTGAGATGGATAGCGAGTCTCTGCAAAGCGGTCAGACGCGCATCGTCTTTGATGGAGTGAACTCGGCCTTTTACCTCTGGTGTAATGGTGAGTGGGTGGGGTATTCCCAGGATAGCCGTCTACCCGCTGAGTTTGATCTGACGAATGTACTGCGCGTGGGGAGTAATCGCCTGGCGGTGATGGTGCTGCGCTGGTGTGACGGAAGCTATCTGGAAGATCAGGACATGTGGCGCATGAGTGGCATCTTCCGTGATGTCACGCTGCTGCATAAACCAGACACACGCATTGCTGACTACCAGGTGGTCACCGCCCTGAACGCGGAATTTGACCGGGCGACGTTACAGCTGGAGGTGAAGCTGGAAGGGCCAGATTATGCGGATTGCGAAGTGCTGTTCACGCTTTGGCGTGATGATGCGCGGGTGGGCAACGTCAGCGGCAGAGCGGGTACCCCGGTCGTAGATGAGCGGGGTAACTGGCAAGAGCGAGTGGTGGCGACCCTGCCCGTGGCGGAACCGGCCCTCTGGAGTGCGGAGTCACCCGAGCTTTACCGTCTGACCATTGCGCTCCACGATGCGCAAGGCAAGGTTCTGGAGACGGAAGCCTGTGACGTTGGCTTCCGCCACGTGGAAATCAGCAACGGATTGTTGAAAGTCAACGGCAAACCGCTGCTGATTCGCGGGGTGAACCGTCATGAGCATCACCCTGAGCGCGGCCAGGTTATGGATGAAGCGACCATGCGTCGCGACATTGAGCTGATGAAACAGCACAACTTTAACGCTGTACGCTGCTCACACTACCCTAATCATCCTCTCTGGTACCGTCTGTGCGATCGCTACGGGCTGTACGTGGTCGATGAGGCCAATATCGAAACCCATGGCATGGTGCCGATGAGCCGACTGGCCGACGATCCACGCTGGCTGCCTGCGATGAGCGAACGTGTCACCCGGATGGTGCAGCGCGATCGTAACCATCCGTCGATTATTGTCTGGTCCCTGGGCAATGAGTCCGGACATGGCGCTAATCACGACGCCCTCTACCGCTGGATAAAAACCACCGATCCCACCCGTCCGGTACAGTATGAGGGCGGTGGAGCAAACACGGCAGCAACCGATATTGTCTGCCCTATGTACGCCCGTGTCGATCAGGACCAGCCTTTCCCGGCCGTGCCAAAATGGTCAATCAAAAAGTGGATAGGGATGCCGGATGAAACGCGTCCGCTCATCCTCTGTGAATATGCCCATGCGATGGGCAACAGCTTCGGCGGGTTCGCCAAATACTGGGAGGCGTTTCGCAGCTATCCACGCCTGCAGGGGGGATTCGTCTGGGACTGGGTTGACCAGGCGCTAACCCGGCATGACGATGAGGGCAGGGCTTACTGGGCGTATGGCGGCGATTTTGGCGATAAGCCTAACGACCGTCAGTTCTGCCTGAATGGGCTGGTATTCCCGGACCGCACGCCGCATCCCGCGCTTTACGAAGCCCAGCGCGCGCAGCAGTTCTTCACCTTTACCCGCATCAGTTGCTCCCCGCTGGAGATTGAGGTGCAGAGCGATTATCTGTTCCGCACGACAGATAACGAGCTGCTGCGCTGGTCAGTGGCGCGCGACGGTGAAGTGCTGGCCTCTGGCGAGGTGACGTTGAATATTGCTCCGCAAGGAACGCAGCGCGTCGTGCTGGAACTGCCAGAGCTGAAGGCAGCGCCGGGTGAGGTCTGGTTGAACGTGGAGGTTATTCAGCCTGTGGCGACCGCCTGGTCGTCAGAAAATCACCTTTGCGCCTGGGATCAGTGGCAGCTTCCTGCTCCGCTGTTTATCGCCCCGGACGTGGCGGCAGGGGAAAAACCCTGCTTAACCGTTGAAGATGATGCGCTGGTGGTCACCCACGGCGAGCAGCGCTGGCAATTCAGTCGGCAGAGTGGGGATCTGACCCAGTGGTGGAAGGCGGGTGACGCCACGCTGCTGGCTCCCCTTTGCGATAGCTTTACCCGTGCGCCGCTCGATAATGATATCGGCGTCAGCGAAGTGACCCGCATCGATCCCAACGCCTGGGTTGAGCGCTGGAAAGCGGCAGGTATGTATAATCTGACCCCGCGCCTGCTGGAGTGCGAAGGTGAACAGCATACCCGTGACGTGACGATCACCACGGTGCACGCCTGGGAGAGTGAAAGCAAACTGCTGTTTATCAGCCGCAAGAACTGGCGTATCACCGATCAGGGCGTGCTGATGGGGGATGTCGAGGTGCAGGTGGCGAATGATATTCCTGAGCCGGCACGTATCGGGCTGAGCTGCCAACTGGCCTCTGTACCGCATACCGTGAGCTGGAGTGGGCTTGGGCCATATGAAAACTATCCGGACCGCAAACTGGCCGCGCGCCAGGGCCGCTGGACCTTGCCGCTGGCAGAAATGCATACGCCCTATATTTTCCCTACGGATAACGGCCTGCGCTGTGATACCCGCGAACTCCTGTTAGGCGCTCATCACCTACGTGGGGCCTTCCATTTTGCCGTGAGCCGCTACAGCCAGGCGCAGCTGCGCGAAACGTCGCATCATCATCTCCTGAAGGAAGAGGCGGGCTGCTGGCTGCATCTTGATGGATTCCATATGGGCGTCGGCGGTGATGACTCCTGGAGTCCGAGCGTATCCCCGGAGTTTATCCTGCAACAGAAACGGGTGCGCTACGCGTTTAGCTGGCAGCAGAACTAAACTTGATCGCAGATACGGCTACACCACGTAGCCGTACAGTCACTTCGGAGGTTTTACTGATGAAGTATGTCGATGGTTTTGTCCTCGCCGTTCCTGCAGGCAGTAAAGAGGCGTATCGCGAGCTGGCGGCGAAGGCTGCACCACTCTTTAAAGAATTTGGCGCGCTTCGCATTGTCGAGTGTTGGGCTGACGACGTGCCGGATGGCAAACTGACCGATTTTCGCATGGCGGTGAAAGCGGAAGAGGGTGAAGAGGTTGTCTTTAGCTGGATTGAGTATCCCTCGAAGGAGGTGCGTGATGCGGCGAACCAGAAGATGATGAGCGATCCCCGCATGAAAGAGATGGGGGATTCTATGCCCTTTGATGGCAAGAGAATGATCTACGGAGGTTTTTCTCCCCTGCTTGACAAGTAATCCTGTCGCCCGGCACCCGCCGGGCTTTCTGTCAGGTTCGAATTACTCGGGATCCAGGTTGTGCTCGGCCCAGGTGATAAAGGCCTCCTTCGGTAGAGCCTTGCTGTACAGCCAACCCTGGCCATATTGCACACCGTGGCGACGCAACCACTCCAGTTGGCCTTCGGTTTCTACCCCTTCTGCCACCATGGCCAGTTTCAATGACTTCGCCATTTCGATGATATGGGGCGTCACGTTTTTATACTCCAGCGCATCAACGAAAGATTTATCGATCTTGAGCGTGTCTACGTCCAGATCCTGCAAATAGCTGAGGCTGGAGTAACCTGTTCCGAAATCATCAATATAGATCGCGTGGCCGGCACGCCGAAAACCCGCAATGGCGGGGGCGCTGACGGCAGGGTCGGCAAATCCCCGCTCGGTGAGCTCCAGCGCTATTTGCGCAGGCGGGATCTGCCACTGGTTCAGTAAGCGGCTTAATAGTGCAGGCAGCGATCGGCAAAGCAGATCGGCGGGAGCCAGATTGATAGAGACATGCAGGTGCGGATGCTGGTGTAGCCACTCACCCAGATCCTCAAAGACCTGCTCAATGATCAACGCCGTCAGATTTGTGATAAGACCGGTCTGTTCCGCCAGCGGGACAAAAATGTCCGGCGAAAGATAGCTTTTATCTTGCTGCGGCCAGCGGGCAAGTGCTTCTGCACCGATGATGCGACCGCTACTGAGTTCAACGATGGGCTGATAGTGCACAACGATCTCGCGGGCGTTAATGGCATCCAGCAGGCGATGCCGGGGAGATTGTAGACGTTTTAAAATTCTCAACACGAACCCGGTCGTTAACACGCTAAGCAAGATACCAAAAGGGAGCCAAAAATAGAGCTGATTGAGCCAGTTTTCTTGTAACGGGCGCAGGGAGGACCATGTCACGATTGCGATACCGAGGTCGGGTACGTTGTGAATGTTATAGAGGGTACCGTCGTACTGCAGATGATTATCTTCGGCTTGCTGAAGCCGATTCAGAAGAGGTATCTCGAGATGGCTACTGCTCGCGAAGACGATATTGCGGCGTAATCCAACCAGCGCAACCTCAATGGGCCAGGAGCCGAAGGGGAGAACATCGATGAGCGATGCCGGATCCATCATCACGATATAATTGTGCGTGCCAAGCGCCGCCATATAACGGTCAACGCCGATATCGTTTTGTGCGGTAAGCCAGGCGCGATAGCCGTCCGGGGTTATCCGCATTGCCCGGGGAAAAGGCTGCCCGTGGCTGGTACGTTCCAGCGATGAGCAGAGCGGTTTCAGGTTATCGACGTAAATCACTTCCTGCAGATAGCGATGAGAGAAAGAGACCCGACGCATTTCCAGCGCATGCTCTGGGCCACAGATCGGTCCCTTAAACTGCTGCATGTGCATCAGAGCGGATTTTCCCTGTGCCAGTACCCGATTCGTACGAAGCAGTATGCGGGACGCGTAATTATCCAGGTCTGTATAAAACTTCTCTTCGGCATGGCGGTGAGCGAGCCATACGCTCAGGCCCAGCGGTGCAAGCACGGCAAGAATCAGTACGCAGGTCACCAGCTTGACCAGGTGTCGGGTTGTCATGCTCCAGTTTCCTTTTTGCCACGCCAGTACCTGTGGCGCGCAAGCGAATGACGGAATAGAGAGAGTGGCTTAATAATAGTGTTATAGCACGCGGCTGACGTTGATTTCATTCAACTCAATCACGCTGCGAAAAGAGCGCGAGGGTTAAGGCGGTTGTTTTTATCATCAGCCTCAGATAAGCTAATTGTTATGTTATAACAAAGCATGAAGAGATGAAGATGAAACAGAATATTCACCCCCACTACCGTACTGTCGTGTTTCACGACACCAGCGCCAATGCGTTCTTCAAAGTCGGCTCAACCATCAAAACCGATCGTGAAATCGAGCTCGACGGGCAGACATGGCCCTATGTGACCATCGACGTGTCGTCGCAATCACATCCATTTTATACCGGCAAACAGAAATCGTTCTCCAGCGAGGGCAGCACAGCGCGTTTCCGTCAGCGCTTTGGCCGTTTTATCGATGTTAAAAGAGGTTAAACATGCAGGTTCTGAACTCATTACGCAGTGCAAAACAGCGCCACCCTGATTGTCAGATCGTAAAGCGTAAAGGGCGACTTTATGTTATCTGCAAATCAAACCCGCGCTTTAAGGCGGTGCAGGGGCGTAAAAAGAGACGTTAAGCGTAGCGTCTGTTTATCGGATAAGGGCTGCTTGCTGCCGACGGGATGTCGGCGGCAAGTCAGGCGCAACATCAGGCAGGCGTGCGGGAGAGGGTAAACACGTCGTAGAAAGAGAGCTCGCCTTTGGTGGCGATCATTTTTTGCAGCTTAGCTTTTTGTTCCTCTTCGACCTGCGGTGAGTGCAGGATATCGTCGATCAGCTGGCCCGGCACATAGCGGGTGTTGTACCACTCCCCGTTGTAGCACACGCGGAAATCAAGCACATCGATATCTTCATAGCGGTAGCGGGGATTCACATCGAAGAAAAAGAATGCGTTAAAGACGATAAACAGAATCACCAACAACCACACGGATCCCACCAGGGTCTCCGACTGTAACATCACCACCAGTGTCGCCAGCCAGGCGGCGTACATGGCAACGAATAACCCAGGGTGTTTACGAATAAAGCTGATGCTAAAACGCGGCTTGTTGTCGCGCTTTTCACGCGCGTTGAGATCGTCGATGGTTTCGGTGAGCAGGCGCTGTATTTCGGTCATCTTCTGCCTTTAAAAGTCGGTACACACAGGGGAACCTATACATTTTAAGTGACCCTATTGTTCGAAAAAAGTAACAGTTTCACCGCGAAAAAACATAACAGTTGCAGTGGCGTGGACGGTGGTCAACATTAAAGGGCGGCTTAAGGCGAAGCAGGGTATCCCGGGGCGATGAGTTTCGCCCGCACGTGCCGGAAGCGGCGAACCGCCATAGTGACATAAAATCGAGAAGTTAACGACAAACGGGGTTTCGCTGTCTCATTAAATCAGGCAAATGATTAACGTACAAATTTCCACACAGATGTAGGGATTTTATCGTACAGCTTATTCATCGTCAGTTCTGCAAGGCGATGATCGGCTGCTGAATAAAATACCGCCAGCTCATTATCCGAAAGCTCATATTTATTTTTTTCAATAACGCGCTCCAGCGTATCAATTGACTGACAACGTCGCAGACGCATCAAATAATCTGTTTTAGTTAATGGTTTTTCAGACATAAATCCACCTAATTGTTTGTAATAGTTTTAACATACGAGCCTAAAGGATTTGCTCTGCTTGCATTCACAAAACAGCGAAAGAGGCGATTGCCAGATTTACGCCATTTCTGCAAATCTTGTGAGTTAATGCCATAGCTACTGAACAGCATAAATGTATCGTCCAGGTACTCGTCAATTTGCTCGATCAACTTATTATCTTCGTTGTACTTAATTTTATAATTAAGAGCGAAGGTCGCTATATGTTCAATGAGCTCGTTTAACTGCAAATTGATGGCAGAGGTTGGGTCATTAACCCAGCCATGGTTGCTGTCATCAAGGTTGGCGAGGCAATCATGGTACAAGGATTCACAGAGAAATTTCAACTGCGCAATATCATGCCTTTTTGGAGAGTATTCGTCCATAGCGCATCCCCTTCTGAGTGATTTTTTACTCACCGAACATCGATTTCGGGATGGATACAACTTACTAAAAACCTTTCAAACGGCGCTTTTTCCTCTTCTCTTTAACTATAAGACACTCTGATTCGGATTTCACCGCGCTATTACGAAAAATTACAATTACGCAGCGCGAACGCAGGATGTAGCCATCTAATCGGATGAGTTAAAGGGAAAATTATCTTACATCTATAGCAATCATGATGTTAGTGGCGAACCCAGTATGGAAACAGACATAACTTAAGAACATTAAGGGCAGTCGCCAGGAATAATCTTATTATAGTGGGGCCTTTCCATAAATTTGAGAATTTATGTAAAAGATTTCGTTTAAATATGATATGCCCTCAGAGAATGGCATTAAATAAATAATTCGCAATAAGCGTATTTTATGATTTTCATTAGAGATAAAAAAGGCCGCAAATGCGGCCTTTTTATCGAGTGAAACCGGTATCGGTCACTTAAACCGGGTGGTTATGCTCAATATCGTCGTTCTTACGGCTGAAGCGGCGACGTACCACCACGAAGAACACCGGAACGAAGAAGATAGCCAGAATGGTTGCAGTAACCATCCCACCCATTACGCCCGTCCCTACGGCGTTCTGCGCACCGGAGCCTGCGCCAGAGCTGATAACCAGCGGCATAACCCCGAGGATAAATGCCAGGGAGGTCATCAGGATTGGACGCAGACGCATACGTACCGCTTCCAGAGTCGCTTCAATCAGCCCTTTGCCCTCTTTATCCATCAGATCTTTGGCGAATTCGACGATAAGTATCGCGTTCTTCGCCGACAAGCCAATGGTTGTCAGCAGGCCCACCTGGAAGTATACGTCGTTGTTCAAACTGCGGAAGGTTGCGGCAAGTAGCGCACCGATAACCCCCAGTGGGACAACGAGCATGACCGAGAACGGAATGGACCAGCTCTCGTACAGTGCAGCCAGACAGAGGAAGACCACAATCAGCGAGATGGCATACAGGGCAGGGGCCTGGTTACCGGAGAGGCGTTCCTGATAGGACATCCCCGTCCAGTCGTAACCGATACCCGCAGGCAGTTTACTTGCCAGCTCTTCCATCATGTCCATGGCTTCACCGGTACTTCTGCCTGGCGCTGCCTGACCGAGGATTTCCATCGACGGCAGACCGTTATAACGCTCCAGACGTGGCGAACCATATTCCCAGTGGGAAGTGGAGAAGGCAGAGAACGGTACCATCTGGCCATTGCTACCACGCACGTACCAGTTGTTGATGTCGTTCGGCAACATACGGTATTCCGCTTCGGACATCACGTACACTTTCTTCACACGACCACGGTCGATGAAGTCGTTAACGTAGCTACCGCCCCAGGCTGCGCCCAGAGTTGTATTGATGTCGCTGATAGACACGCCCAGGGCTTGTGCTTTTTCCTGGTCAATATCGATCTTGTACTGCGGAGTATCTTCCAGGCCGTTAGGACGCACGCCTACCAGAAGGTCAGGGTGTTTCGCGACTTCGCCAAATAGCTGGTTACGCGCCTGAGTCAGTTTGTCATGGCCCAGGTTACCCTGGTCAATCAGCTGGAAGTCGAAGCCGGTTGCCGTACCCAGATCCACAATCGCTGGCAGGTTGAAGGCGAAGACCATCGCATCTTTAATCTGCGAGAAGGTGCCCATCGCACGGCCAGTAATGGCTTCGACTTTGTTCTCATCGCCCGGACGGTCAGCCCAGTCTTTCAGAGAGACGAAGGCGATACCGGTGTTCTGACCACGACCCGCAAAGCCGAAGCCGTTTACCGCAAACACGGATTCAACGTTGGCTTTCTCTTTGGTGAGGTAGTAATCCGTAACTTCATCCAGCACTTTCTGGGTACGTTCTTGCGTAGCACCCGCAGGCAACTGCGCCATGGTCAGGAACACGCCCTGGTCTTCTTCTGGCAGGAACGAACTTGGCAGACGAACGAACAGGTAGGCCATACCGACCACAATAATGATATAGAGCAGCAGATAACGACCGGTGCTGCGCAGAATGTTACCTACGCTATCGGTGTAGTGGTGCGTGCTCTTATCGAACATGCGGTTAAACCAACCGAAGAAGCCTTTATGCTCGCCGTGTCCACCTTTCTGAATCGGTTTCAGCATGGTGGCACAAAGCGCTGGCGTCAGGATTAATGCCACCAGCACCGACAGCGCCATCGCTGACACGATAGTGATAGAGAACTGACGGTAAATGGCACCGGTCGAACCGCCAAAGAAGGCCATCGGGATAAATACAGCGGACAGTACCATCGCGATACCGACCAGTGCGCCCTGGATCTGGCCCATTGATTTACGCGTGGCTTCTTTCGGCGGAAGGCCCTCTTCGGACATAACGCGCTCAACGTTCTCAACCACCACGATGGCGTCATCCACCAACAGGCCGATGGCAAGTACCATCCCGAACATCGTTAACGTGTTTATCGAGAAGCCGAAGGCTGACAGTATCGCAAAGGTACCCAGCAGTACGACCGGAACGGCGATGGTTGGAATCAGCGTCGCACGGAAGTTCTGCAGGAACAGATACATCACCAGGAACACCAGGATGATCGCCTCGACCAGGGTTTTCACAACTTCGTGAATCGAGATCTTAACGAACGGGGTGGTGTCGTATGGATAAACAATTTTCAGGCCAGACGGGAAGAACGGTTCCATTTTCTTCAGTTCTTCACGGATGGCAGTCGCAGTATCAAGGGCGTTCGCACCGGTCGCCAGTTTAATACCCAGACCGGAAGCCGGCTGGCCGTTAAACTTAGCAATGACGTCGTAGTTCTCGCCGCCCAGCTCAACCTTCGCCACATCGCGCAGGCGAACCTGAGAACCATCCTGGTTCACTTTCAGCAGAATTTTGCTGAACTCATCGGCAGAGGTCAGACGGGTTTGCGCGATGATCGAGGCGTTCAGTTGCTGGCCTTTCACCGGCGGTGTACCGCCTAACTGACCGGCTGCAACCTGGGCGTTCTGCGCTTTAATCGCGTTGATCACGTCAACCGGCGTCAACTGGAAGTTGTTCAGTTTATTCGGATCCATCCAGATGCGCATCGCGTACTGGGAACCGAACAGCTGTACGTCACCCACACCCGAAGTACGGCTGATGGCGTCCTTCATGTTGGCGCCCACGTAGTCGGAGATATCCTCCTGGGTCATGGTGCCGTTGGTGTTGATTACGCCGACAACCATCAGGAAGCTACTGGACGATTTCTCGACGCTCACGCCCTGCTGTTGTACTTCCTGCGGCAGCAGTGGCATCGCCAGCTGCAGTTTGTTCTGCACCTGTACCTGCGCGATATCCGCATCGGTACCGGATTCGAAGGTCAGGGTGATCTGAACCGTACCGGTGGAGTCAGAGTTGGAGGACATGTACATCAGGTTATCGATACCGTTCATGTTCTGTTCGATAACCTGCGTTACGGTGTCCTGCACCGTTTTCGCATCAGCCCCTGGGTAGGTTGCGGAGACCGTCACCGCCGGCGGCGCAATCGTTGGATATTGCGCGACAGGCAGCTTCAGGATCGCAAGTCCCCCAGCTAGCATGATAATTATGGCGATCACCCATGCGAATATGGGGCGATCGATAAAGAAATTAGGCATGTCTTAACGGCTCCTGTTTAAGTTAAGACTTGGACTGATCTGACTGGCCAGCGGCCGAAGCTTGTTGTTTATCGTCAGAGGCAACTTCCTGCGCTTTAACTTGTGCGCCTGGACGTACTTTCTGCAAGCCGGTCACAATGACGCGATCGCCATCTTTCAGACCTTTCGTTACCAGCCATTTATCACCAATTGCCTGAGTGGCAGTGATGTTGCGGGTTTCGACTTTATCTTCTGCGCCAACAACCAGTACGCTCGCATCACCGCGCGGTGTACGAGTGACACCCTGCTGAGGTACCAGCAGCGCTGTTGGGTTTGTCCCTTCTTCCAGGTTCGCACGCACGAACATACCTGGCAGCAGCGTATGGTTCGGATTCGGGAAGATGGCACGCAGGGTAATAGAGCCAGTGGTCTGGTCAACGGTGACGTCCGAGAATTCCAGCGTTCCCGCTTCAGGGAATTTAATGCCATCGCTGGTCACCAGTTCCACTTTCGCTTTGCCGTTCTCTTGTTTCAGCGTGCCGTTTTCCAGCTCTTGCTTCAGGCGCAGGAAATCGTTGCTGGATTGGGTGACGTCCACATAAATCGGGTCGAGCTGTTGCACGGTGGCCAGCGCGGTGGTTTGACCGTTCTGCACCAACGCCCCTTCGGTGACGGACGATTTACCGATACGGCCGCTGATAGGTGAGGTGACCTTAGTATAGGCCAGGTTAATACGTGCAGTCTCAACGGCGGCTTTTGCCGCGACAACCGCCGCACTCGCCTGCTGGGCATCTGCCAGAGCGCTATCATATTCTTGTTGGCTAATGTACTGGGTACCCAACAGTTTCTGATAACGGTTAACCGTCAGCTGTGCGATCTTCGCCGCGGCCTGTGCTTTGGCCAGATCGCCTTTCGCGCTTTCGTAAGAGGCCTGATAGGTTGCTGGATCAATCTGATACAGAGAGTCACCCGCTTTAACATCGCCACCTTCGGTGAAATTACGTTTCAGGATAATGCCATTCACCTGAGGACGAACTTCCGCAATACGGTAAGCGCTGGTACGACCGGGCAATTCAGTGGTTATCTGAAGAGGTTCAGTTTTGAGCGTCACAACGCCAACTTCTGGCATCTGTTGCGCTCCTTGTTGAGCCTGTTTGTCGTCACATCCTGTAAGCGCTAAGCTGCCTGAAAGCATCAGAACGACCGCCAGAGGCGTTAACCCTCTGTTTTTGTTCATATGTAAACCTCGAGTGTCCGATTTCAAATTGATCAATGGATCAAACGTCCACAAACCCATTGCTGCGTTTATATTATCGTCGTGCTATGGTACATACATTCATAAATGTATGTAAATCTGACTCCTGTTAATTCACCAAGGTATGGCACGAAAAACCAAACAACAAGCACTTGAGACGCGACAACACATTCTTGATGTTGCTATGCGCTTGTTCTCGCAACAGGGTGTCTCTTCCACCTCGCTGGCGCAGATTGCGCAAGCGGCGGGCGTGACACGGGGCGCGATTTACTGGCATTTCAAAAATAAGTCAGATTTATTCGGTGAAATTTGGGAGCTTTCAGAATCCAGTATTGGCGATCTAGAGACTGAGTATCGGGCAAAATTCCCTGACGATCCACTGTCCGTTCTCAGAGAAATTCTGGTCTATGTTCTTGAGGCGACAGTTAATGAAGAGCGTCGCCGATTAATGATGGAAATTATCTTTCATAAATGTGAATTTGTCGGCGAAATGGCCGTTGTACAACAAGCGCAGCGACGCCTTTGCCTTGAGAGCTACGATCGTATAGAACAGTCACTTGTGCACTGTATTAATGCGAAAATGCTCCCCGCCAATTTACTTACCCGCCGTGCCGCAATTCTGATGCGCAGTTATATCTCCGGCATAATGGAGAACTGGCTCTTTGCTCCCCAGTCGTTCGATTTAAAACGCGAAGCGAGGGACTATGTAGAGATTCTGCTGGAGATGTACCAGCTCTGCCCCACGCTGCGATCCAGCCCCGACATCTTATCCGCCTGAGTAGCCAGGAATTTTCCTGGTCGAAAGCGTTGGCGCTATTCCGCTTCCGGTTGCCGTGATATTCTTCACGCCTAACCAATTTGGCCATCCATTGCACAGCATACCAACCACTATGTCGCACTTCACTCGCAGGCAAAATCCGTTTTTTGCTTTGGTTTTGTTCATACTGTTCTTCTTTATAACTTCACACACGGCGTTTGCCCGAGCCGCTAATGGCACCGACACGCCAACCCGGGCAGATCTGCAAAGCCAACTGGATGCGTTAAGTAAGCAGAAAGACCTATCGCCGCAAGATAAACTTGTTCAGCAAGACCTGACCGAGACGCTGGAAACGCTCGATAAAATCGAGCGTATTAAAGCCGAAACCACCCAGTTGCGTCAGAAAGTGCTTCAGGCACCTGAAAACATGCGTAAGGCGACCGAAGGGTTAAACGCCCTGAGTGATGTAGATAACGACGCTGAAACACGCAAAACTCTGGCGACGCTCTCTCTGCGCCAGCTTGAATCACGCGTGGCCCAACTGCTGGATGATCTGCAAACCGCCCAGAGCGATCTCTCGACGTACAATAGCCAACTGGTTTCACTGCAGACACAGCCAGAGCGCGTGCAAAACGCCATGTATACCGCCTCCCAACAGCTGCAGGAGATCCGCAATCGTCTGAACGGCACGGCGGTGGGAGAAACCGCGTTACGACCGACCCAGCAGACTTTGCTGCTGGCACAGCAAACGCTATTGAACGCGCAAATCGACCAGCAACGTAAGAGCCTGGAAGGGAATACCATCCTGCAGGATACGTTGCAAAAACAACGTGATTACGTCAATGCCAACATCAACCGTCTGGAACACCAACTGCAACTGCTGCAGGAGGCGGTTAACAGTAAACGCCTGACGCTGACCGAGAAGACAGCACAAGAAGCCGTCACGCCGGACGAGACCGCCCGTATACAGGAAAACCCGTTGGTCAAGCAGGAGCTGGAGGTGAACCACCAGCTCAGCCAGCGTTTGATCAACGCTACCGAAAACGGCAACGCCCTGGTTCAGCAGAACATCAAAGTTAAAAACTGGCTGGATCGCGCCCTGCAGTCGGAACGCAATATTAAAGAGCAGATTGCGGTTCTGAAGGGCAGTCTGCTGCTCTCCCGTATTCTCTACCAGCAACAGCAAACATTGCCTTCAGCCGATGAACTGGAGGATATGACCAACCGCATCGCCGACCTGCGTCTTGAACAGTTTGAGGTGAATCAGCAGCGCGATGCGCTCTTCCAGAGCGACAGTTTTGTCGCCAAAGTGGAAGAGGGGCATACCAGCGAAGTGAACGATGAAGTGCACGATGCGCTGCTGCAGGTGGTGGATATGCGCCGCGAGTTGCTTGACCAGCTGAACAAACAGCTGGGGAATCAACTGATGATGGCGATCAACCTGCAGATCAATCAGCAACAGCTGGTGAGCGTATCGAAGAGCCTACAGGAGATCCTGACCCAGCAAATCTTCTGGGTGAATAGCAATAAACCCATGGACTGGGAGTGGATCAAATCCTTCCCCGCCACCCTGAAAGACCAGATCAAGGCGATGAAAATCACCGTGAACTGGGAAAAAGCATGGCCTGCCGCCGCGATTGCTTTTCTGGCCGGACTGCCGCTGTTGCTGATTGCGGGCCTGATTCGCTGGCGTCTGAACTGGCTGAAAAATTACCAGTCGAAGCTGGCGCATGAAGTCGGGCAGTTGCGTAACGATAGCCAGATGCACACGCCGAAAGCGATTCTGATTGATTTGCTACGTGCCTTGCCCATCTGCCTGGTGATTCTGGCGGTAGGGCTGATTCTGCTCACTATGCAGTTGAATATTAGCGATCTGCTGTGGGCCTTTAGCAAGAAACTGGCGCTGTTCTGGCTGGTCTTTGGCCTGTGCTGGAAGGTACTGGAAAAAGACGGCGTGGCGGTGTGCCACTTCAATATGCCGGAGAAACTGACCAGCCACTGGCGTCGTCAGATTGTTCGCATCAGCCTGGCGCTGCTGCCGCTGCACTTCTGGTCAGTAGTGGCGGAGCTTTCGCCATTACACCTGATGGATGATGTCTTAGGCCAGTTTGTGATTCTGTTCAACCTGCTGTTGATCGCCGTACTCATGTGGCCGATGTGCCGCGACAGTTGGCGCGATAAAGAGTCGCACACGATTCGCCTGGTCACGGTGACCATACTGTCGATCATCCCGCTGGCGTTAATGGTGCTGACCGCGACGGGCTATTTCTATACCACGCTGCGCCTCTCCGGGCGCTGGATTGAAACCGTCTATCTGGTCATCCTCTGGAATCTGCTCTACCAGACCGTGCTCCGCGGCCTGAGCGTTGCTGCGCGTCGTATTGCGTATCGCCGCGCACTGGCGCGCCGCCAGAACATGGTGAAAGAGGGGGCGGAAGGGGCCGAGCCGCAGGAAGAGCCGACCATCGCGCTGGAGCAGGTTAACCAGCAGACATTGCGTATTACTATGCTGGTGATGATCGCCCTGTTTGCCGTCCTGTTCTGGGCAATCTGGTCTGACTTAATCACCGTATTTGCTTACCTCGATAGCATAACCCTGTGGCACTACAACGGTACCGAAGCGGGCGCGGCGGTGGTGAAAAATGTCACCCTGGGTAGCCTGCTCTTTGCGCTGGTCTCGTCGATGGTGGCCTGGGCGCTAATTCGCAACCTTCCGGGCCTGCTCGAGGTGCTGGTGCTCTCGCGCCTGAATATGCGCCAGGGGGCGTCGTACGCTATCACCACCATTCTCAATTATGTGATTCTGGTGGCGGGGGCGATGACCGTCTTCGGCTCGCTTGGGGTCTCCTGGGATAAACTCCAGTGGCTGGCAGCGGCCTTGTCGGTAGGCCTGGGTTTTGGTCTGCAGGAGATCTTCGGTAACTTCGTCTCCGGCCTGATTATTCTGTTCGAACGCCCGGTGCGCATTGGCGATACCGTGACCATCGGCACCTTCTCAGGCACCGTCAGTAAGATCCGTATTCGTGCAACAACCATTACCGATTTCGATCGCAAAGAGGTGATCATCCCGAACAAGGCCTTCGTGACGGAGCGTCTGATCAACTGGTCGCTCTCTGACACTATTACGCGCGTTGTGATTCGCCTCGGTGTCGCTTATGGTTCGGATCTCGATAAGGTGAAAAAAGTGCTGCTGAAAGCGGCGATGGATCATCCGAAAGTGATGCACGATCCCGAACCGTCGGTCTTCTTCACCACCTTCGGGCCAAGTACGCTCGATCATGAGCTGCGTTTATATGTCCGTGAGCTGCGTGACCGAAGCTACACCGTGGATGAGCTGAACCGCACGATCGATCGTCTGTGCCGTGAAAACGACATCAATATCGCCTTTAACCAGCTTGAAGTTCACCTGCGAAATGAGAAGGGTGAGGAGCATACGGAAGTTAAGCGCGACGTTAAGGGAGATGATCCTACCCCCGCGCAAGCATAAAACTTAACCCTCTCCCGCTCCGGGGGAGGGTAATTTCCCCTCAAAATCCCGTCTGACAATATCCAGCGCTTTCAATACTGTCTCGGCCGGGATGGCGTGGTTTTCCAGCAGCATAATTAAATCCACAGCCAGTTTGACTTCATCCGGTGCACTGTCGAGCGACATAGATCTCTCCTGTTATCGGGTTAATTGCGCGATGACGCGCTCAATTTCATCCAGCGCCTGGCGACAGCGCAGCAGGCGTCCATCCAGTGCGGTGATTTCGCGCAGCAAACGCTGCTGCTCTTCCAGAGTTTGCGCCGCGTTCAGGCGCGCTTCGCGATCGCGTTTCATGTCATGCAGTCGGCGTTCAAACTCCTGATGTTCCAGCCGCTTACGCTGCCATTTCTCACGACCGTGGCCGGGGCTATCCCATGCCCTTAGCGGCCAGGCGGCAATTTCCCGGTGCAGGGCGGCTATCTGTTCTGCCAGGTGTTCAGCCAGCCAGGCCACCTGGGCGGTCTGCTCTTTTTCTACCGCATGACGGAGTTCATCCAGATTGTGCTGCGCCTCGGCCAGATAATCCTTCATCACTGTGCTGCGGCTACGAAACAGTTGCCTGTCAAAACGCGGCTTGAGTGTGGCGTGCTGCATCAGCGGCCTGGCCTGCTCGTGCAGGGCCGTCAGCTGCTTTTGCAGCGTCTGTAAAAGCAAGGCTGTTTTCAATCCGCTCTCCAGTGGTACAGTAGCCATTCAGTTTGATAACGATTCGCATTATGCAGCGTACTATTCTAATCATCATTGGCTGGCTTGCGGTAGTGCTCGGCACCCTGGGTGTCGTATTACCTTTATTGCCGACGACCCCCTTTATCCTGCTGGCGGCCTGGTGTTTCGCCCGCTCGTCGCCGCGTTTTCACCACTGGCTGCTCTGGCGCTCGTGGTTTGGTAGCTATCTGCGCCACTGGCAGCAATACCATGCTATGCCCCCGGGCGCCAAACCCCGGGCCATCGCCGTGATACTTATTACGTTCGCCATTTCATTGTGGTTGGTGAAAATGATGTGGGTGCGGATCCTGTTGCTGGTGATATTGAGCTGCCTGCTAATATTTATGTGGCGGATCCCGGTGATTGACGAAAAGCAACAAAAGCAATAATGGTCTGCGATGGCAGTTGCAATTCTCGCGCGCAGCCAGTAAATTCGACCGTTTTCGAGCACAGGCACGCCTGGTTAAAGGATAAACAAACTCTCCTTTAGCCGTTTCGACGCGCGCCGTGAGTAACACCGTTTTTTATCAGGCATAAACTTATGACCGCAACTGCGCAGCAGCTTGAATTTCTCAAAAACAGTATCAAAAGTATCCAGGACTATCCAAAGCCTGGCATTCTTTTCCGCGACGTCACCAGCATGCTGGAAGACCCGAAAGCGTACGCCCTCAGCATTGAACTGCTGGTAGAGCGTTTTAAAGACGCCGGGATCACGAAAGTGGTTGGCACCGAAGCACGCGGTTTCCTGTTTGGCGCTCCGGTTGCGCTGGCGCTGGGCGTCGGTTTTGTGCCGGTACGTAAACCGCGCAAACTGCCGCGCGAAACCATTGCCGAAAGCTACGAGCTGGAATATGGCACCGATCAGCTGGAAATCCACGTGGATGCCATTAAACCGGGTGACAAAGTCCTGGTTGTGGACGATCTGCTGGCAACCGGCGGTACCATTGAAGCGACCGTGAAGCTGATCCGTCGCCTGGGTGGCGAAGTGACCGATGCTGCGTTCATCATCAACCTGTTCGATTTGGGTGGTGAGCAGCGCCTCGAAAAACAGGGCATCACCAGCTACAGCCTGGTGCCATTCCCGGGTCACTAATCCCTCTCCCACAACCTCGCCCATTGGGTGAGGTTGTGTTAGCATTACCTCCCTGTTTATCCACCTTCCAGCGTTGCAGAGCCTGCCCATGAGTTATCAGGTGTTAGCCCGAAAATGGCGACCCCAAACCTTTGCTGACGTTGTCGGCCAGGAACATGTGCTCACCGCCCTTGCGAATGGTTTATCGCTAGGACGCATTCATCACGCCTGGCTCTTCTCCGGCACGCGCGGCGTGGGGAAAACGTCCATCGCCCGCTTGCTGGCGAAAGGTCTCAACTGCGAAACCGGCATCACCGCCACGCCGTGCGGTGTATGTGACAACTGTCGCGAGATCGAGCAGGGGCGGTTTGTCGATCTGATTGAGATCGATGCCGCTTCGCGCACCAAAGTCGAAGATACCCGCGATCTGCTGGATAACGTTCAGTACGCCCCGGCCCGTGGTCGCTTCAAGGTCTATCTGATCGATGAAGTGCACATGCTTTCGCGCCACAGCTTCAATGCGCTGTTAAAGACGCTGGAAGAGCCGCCTGCGCACGTGAAATTCCTGCTGGCGACTACCGATCCGCAAAAGCTGCCGGTAACGATCCTTTCCCGCTGCCTGCAGTTCCACCTGAAGGCGCTGGATGTTACGCAAATCCGCGATCAGCTGGAGCGCATTCTTACTGCCGAACAGGTTGAACATGAGCCACGTGCCCTGCAACTGCTGGCTCGCGCCGCCGACGGTAGCCTTCGCGATGCGCTGAGCCTGACCGATCAGGCCATTGCCAGCGGTGATGGCAAACTCTCCACCGAGGCGGTCACCTCCATGCTGGGCGCTCTCGACGACGATCAAGCGCTGTCGCTGATCGAAGCCGTGGTTGCGGCGGATGGCGAACGCGTGATGTCGCTGGTGAATGCCTCTGCGGCCCGCGGCGTCGAATGGGAAGCCTTGTTGGTTGAGATGCTGGCGCTGCTGCACCGTATTGCGATGGTTCAGCTTTCACCCGCCGCGCTCGGCAGCGATATGGCTGCTATTGAGCAGCGCATGCGCGAACTGGCCCGTACCGTCCCGCCAGCGGATGTGCAGCTCTACTATCAGACGCTGCTGATTGGCCGCAAAGAGTTGCCGTTCGCGCCGGATCGTCGGATGGGCATTGAAATGACGTTACTGCGTGCGCTGGCATTCCACCCGCGCATGCCGCTGCCTGAACCCGAAGTGCCCCAGCAGTCGTTCGCCCCGGTCGCGCCCACGGCGGTACTAACGCCGACGCAGACCGCACCGCAACCCTCGGCTCCGCCTGCGCCACGCCAGGAGGTGCCGCTGTCGGATGCCACCAGTTCGGTGCTGGCTGCCCGTAGCCAGTTGCAACGTGCTCAGGGAGCATCTAAACCAAAAAAGAGTGAACCGGCAGCGCCAGGCAGAGCGCGGCCGGTGAATAACGCCACGCTGGAACGCCTGGCATCGGTTACCGAGCGCGTGCAAAAGCAGCCATCTGCGGCCAATGCTGAGCAAAAAGCGCCGGCGAAGCCAGAGGCTTACCGCTGGAAAGCGACGACCATAACCGAAGAGGTGAAGGTTCAGGTCGCGACCCCGAAGGCGCTGAAAAAAGCGCTGGAGCATGAAAAGACACCGGAGCTTTCGGCGAAGCTGGCCGAGGAGTCGCTGGCACGCGATGAATGGGCCGCAGAGGTCAACAAACTGAAGCTGCCCAAGCTGGTGGAGCAGGTGGCCCTCAACGCCTGGCGTGAACAGGAAGAGAATCGCATCTGTCTGCATCTGCGCCCGGGTCAGCGACACCTCAATTCTGCCAGCGCGCAGCAGGTATTGACTGAGGCGCTCAGCACATTACGGGGTGCGCCGGTTGAATTGACCATCGTTGAAGATGATAATCCGGCGGTGCGCACGCCGCTGGAGTGGCGTCAGGCGATTTATGAAGAGAAGCTCGCGCAGGCGCGTGAGTCAATTATCGCGGATAATAACATTCAGACTCTGCAGCGCTTCTTTGATGCTGAGCTGGATGAAGAGAGTATTCGCCCCATTTGATCGTGAGTTTGGCTTACGGTTGTCCTGTTTAACGTGAAAGAAGAGAGAAGCCTATGTTTGGTGGTAAAGGCGGTCTGGGTGGTCTGATGAAGCAAGCCCAGCAGATGCAGGAAAAAATGCAGAAGATGCAGGAAGAGATCGCGCAGATGGAAGTCACGGGCGAATCGGGTGCCGGTCTGGTGAAAGTGACCATCAACGGTGCGCATAACTGCCGTCGCGTTGAAATCGACCCAAGCCTGCTCGAAGATGACAAAGATATGCTGGAAGATCTGGTTGCGGCAGCTTTCAACGATGCCGCTCGTCGTATCGACGAAACCCAGAAAGAGAAAATGGCCTCTGTCTCCTCCGGAATGCAGTTGCCGCCAGGCTTTAAGATGCCGTTCTGATGCAAACCAGTCCGCTGCTCACGCAGTTAATGGAAGCCTTGCGCTGCCTGCCGGGTGTAGGCCCGAAGTCAGCGCAGCGCATGGCGTTTACGCTCTTGCAGCGCGATCGTAGCGGCGGGATGCGTCTGGCGCAGGCACTGACCCGCGCCATGTCAGAAATTGGTCACTGTGCAGACTGCCGTACCTTTACCGAGCAGGAGGTGTGCAATATCTGTACGAACCCGCGTCGCCAGGAAAACGGCCAGATTTGCGTGGTGGAGAGTCCTGCGGACATCTACGCCATTGAGCAAACCGGGCAGTTCTCTGGTCGCTATTTCGTGCTGATGGGGCATCTGTCGCCGCTTGACGGTATTGGTCCGGGCGATATTGGCCTTGATCGGCTTGAGCAGCGACTTGAGTCCGAGACCATTAAAGAGGTGATCCTCGCCACCAACCCAACGGTGGAGGGGGAAGCCACCGCCAACTATATTGCCGAGCTGTGTGGGCAATATGGCGTTGACGCCAGCCGCATCGCCCACGGCGTGCCGGTGGGCGGCGAGCTGGAAATGGTGGACGGCACCACGCTGTCACACTCCCTGGCCGGACGACACAAGATTATTTTCTGACCAAACGGAGGCGGCGTTCACCGCCTCCGCTTGAAAACTCCCCCCCTTATCCCCATCTCTCACTCAACGTTTTTACCACCCCATTAAATGGCATTGTTGAGGTCGACTTAGATGAAAGGACAAGAAACCCGCGGTTTCCAGTCAGAAGTAAAACAGCTTCTGCACCTGATGATCCATTCCCTGTATTCCAATAAAGAGATCTTCCTGCGCGAGCTGATTTCCAACGCCTCGGATGCGGCGGACAAGCTGCGTTTCCGTGCGCTCTCAAGCCCGGATCTGTATGAAGGTGACGGCGATCTGCGCGTACGCGTCTCGTTTAATAAAGAAAACCGCACCCTGACCATCGCCGATAACGGCATCGGTATGACTCGCGATGAAGTGATCGACCATCTCGGTACCATCGCCAAATCCGGTACCAAAGCGTTCCTCGAGTCCATGGGCTCCGATCAGGCGAAAGACAGCCAGTTGATCGGCCAGTTCGGCGTGGGCTTCTACTCGGCGTTCATCGTGGCGGACAAAGTCACCGTGCGTACCCGTGCGGCAGGCGAAAGCGCTGAAAATGGCGTGTTCTGGGAATCTCAAGGCGAAGGCGAATACACCGTTGCCGATATCACCAAAGCGGATCGCGGGACCGAAATCACCCTGCACCTGCGTGAAGGCGAAGATGACTTCCTGAACGACTGGCGCGTGCGCTCAATCATCGGTAAATATTCCGACCACATCGCGCTGCCGGTTGAGATCGAAAAACAGGAAGAGCAAGACGGTGAAACCGTCGTCTCCTGGGAAAAAATCAACAAGGCGCAGGCGCTGTGGACGCGTAATAAGTCTGAGATCAAAGACGACGAGTACAACGAGTTTTACAAGCACATCGCCCACGACTTTACCGATCCGCTGACCTGGAGCCACAACCGCGTGGAAGGGAAGCAGGAGTACACCAGCCTGCTGTACATCCCGGCGCAGGCACCGTGGGATATGTGGAACCGCGATCACAAGCACGGCCTGAAGCTATACGTGCAGCGCGTGTTCATTATGGACGACGCCGAGCAGTTCATGCCGAACTACCTGCGCTTCACCCGTGGTCTGATTGACTCCAACGACCTGCCGCTGAACGTCTCCCGTGAGATCCTGCAGGACAGCACCGTGACCCGCAACCTGCGTAACGCGCTGACCAAACGTACGCTGCAGATGCTGGAAAAACTGGCGAAAGACGACGCAGAAAAATACCAGACCTTCTGGAAACAGTTCGGCCTGGTGCTGAAAGAAGGCCCGGCGGAAGATACCGCTAACGTTGAAGCGATCGCTAAACTGCTGCGCTTTGCCTCCACGCATAACGACTCCTCCGCGCAGACCGTGTCGCTGGAAGAGTACGTCTCCCGCATGAAGGAAGGGCAGGAGAAGATCTACTACATCACCGCCGACAGCTACGCCGCGGCGAAGAGCAGCCCACACCTGGAATTGCTGCGTAAGAAAGGCATCGAAGTGCTGCTGCTGTCTGACCGCATCGACGAATGGATGATGAACTACCTGACCGAGTTCGACGGTAAATCCTTCCAGTCCGTTGCAAAAGCTGACGAGTCTATCGATAAGCTGGCAGACGAAGTGGATGAAAGCGCGAAAGAAGCCGAGAAAGCGCTGGAGCCGTTCGTTGAGCGTGTGAAAACCTTCCTGGGCGATCGCGTGAAAGAGGTGCGCTTCACCCACCGTCTGACCGATACCCCGGCGATTGTGACCACCGATGCCGATGAAATGGGTACTCAGATGGCGAAACTGTTCGCGGCGGCAGGCCAGGCGATGCCGGAAGTGAAATATATCTTCGAGCTGAACCCGGATCACACGCTGGTGAAACGCGCAGCGGATACCCAGGACGAAGCACGCTTCGCCGAGTGGGTTGAACTGCTGCTGGATCAGTCCCTGCTGGCCGAACGCGGCACGCTGGAAGATCCTAACCTGTTCATTAAACGTGTGAATGCGCTTCTGCTGGCGTAATTAACCCTTACCCCTTACCCAGCCCTCTCCCCAAAGGGGAGAGGGTGTTCAATTTCCCTCTCCCCTTTGGGGAGAGGGTTAGGGTGAGGGGAAACCTCCTGCACTCCGCCAAATAATCTCCCCCGTTAACCGTTTCAGCCGTCCCGCCTTCCTTGAGCCACATCCGTTCTGATGGTATTGTTTAGCGCTTTTGAAAAATTGAACCAACTTTTGAGGGGATTTTCGCAATGCGTATTATTCTGCTTGGCGCTCCGGGCGCGGGTAAAGGAACTCAGGCTCAGTTCATCATGGAGAAATACGGTATTCCGCAAATCTCTACTGGTGACATGCTGCGTGCCGCTGTTAAATCTGGCTCCGAGCTGGGCAAACAGGCGAAAGACATCATGGACGCAGGCAAGCTGGTCACCGACGAGCTGGTTATCGCCCTGGTGAAAGAGCGCATTGCGCAGGAAGACTGCCGTAACGGTTTCCTGCTGGACGGCTTCCCACGCACCATTCCGCAGGCTGATGCCATGAAAGAAGCGGGCATCAACGTGGACTACGTTCTGGAGTTCGACGTTCCAGACGAGCTGATCGTTGACCGTATCGTTGGTCGTCGCGTGCACGCTGCCTCTGGTCGCGTTTACCACATCAAATTCAACCCGCCGAAGGTTGAAGGTAAAGACGATGTGACCGGCGAAGAGCTGACCACCCGTAAAGACGATCAGGAAGAGACCGTGCGTAAACGCCTGGTGGAATATCATCAGATGACCGCGCCGCTGATCGGCTACTACTCTAAAGAAGCGGAAGCGGGTAACACCAAATACGCGAAAGTTGACGGCACCCAGGCCGTTGCTGATGTCCGTGCAGAGCTGGAAAAGATCCTCGGCTAAGTGCACGTTTCTCACCCGGATCTCCGGGTGAGAAAAATTCTCATCCCACCTATTACAGCAATGGGTTTCGTTTACCCACATTTCCGCTACAATTGACCCCTATTCAAATGGTTAAGAGGCGTGAATGAGTCAGGCGAAAACAGGCATCCTGCTTGCCAATCTGGGTACCCCAGAAGCCCCCACCCCTGCGGCGGTAAAACGCTACCTGCGTCAGTTTTTAAGCGATACGCGCGTCGTGGATACCCCGAGATTACTCTGGTGGCCGCTGCTGCGCGGTGTCATTCTGCCGATTCGTTCCCCGCGCGTCGCAAAGCTCTATCAATCCGTCTGGATGGAAGAGGGCTCGCCGCTGATGGTCTATAGCCGTCGTCAGGAGAAGGCCCTGGCCGCCCGGTTACCGGATATGCCCGTTGAGCTGGGGATGAGCTACGGCAAACCCTCCCTTAAAAGCGCCGTCGAAGCGCTGCTGGCACAGGGGGTTGAGCACATTGTGGTACTGGCACTCTATCCGCAATACTCCTGTTCTACGGTGGCCGCCGTCTGGGATGAGCTGGCGCGCATTCTGGCGACCCGCCGCCGCATTCCGGCCGTGACCTTTATTCGCGACTACGCCGATAATGAACTTTACATCCAGGCGCTCGCCAGCAGCGCGCGCGCGTCGTTTGAAAAGCATGGCGAGCCGGACCTGCTGCTGCTCTCCTACCACGGGATTCCCCAGCGTTTTGCCAACGAAGGGGACGACTACCCGCAGCGTTGCCGCGATACCACGCGCGAGCTGGTCTCTGCGCTTGGTCTGCCGCCCGAGAAGGTGATGATGACCTTCCAGTCGCGCTTTGGCCGCGAGCCGTGGCTGACACCGTACACTGACGAAACCCTCAAAATGCTCGGTGAGAAAGGCGTGAAGCATATTCAGGTGATGTCGCCGGGCTTTGCGGCGGACTGTCTGGAAACGCTTGAGGAAATTGCGGTACAAAACCGCGAATTCTTCCTTGAAGCCGGGGGCACAAAGTACGAGTACATTCCGGCACTTAACGACTCGCCGGAGCACATTGAGATGATGGCCTCGCTGGTGACGAACAGCCGCTGATCGCGCTGAAGGCCGGGTTTGTGCTACCATTCCCGGCCCATAATCCTTGCACAGTTCAGACCATGAAATTTCCCGGTAAACGTAAATCCAAACACTACTTTCCCGTCAACGCCCGCGATCCGCTTTTGCAGCAAATTCAGCCAGAAACCGAGACCAGCGCAGCCTGGGTGGTCGGTATCGATCAGACGCTGGTGGATATCGAAGCCAAAGTGGATGATGCGTTTGTCGCGCGTTACGGTCTGAGCGCCGGCCACTCGCTGGTCATTGAAGATGATGTTGCCGAAGCGCTGTACCAGGAGCTGGTGCGCGAAAACTTAATCACCCACCAGTTTGCCGGGGGCACCATCGGCAACACCATGCACAACTACTCCGTGCTGGCCGACGACCGCTCGGTGCTGTTGGGCGTGATGTGCAGCAACATCGAAATCGGTGGCTACGCCTACCGCTACCTGTGCAACACCTCCAGCCGTACCGACCTGAACTATCTGCAGGGTGTAGATGGGCCGATTGGCCGCTGCTTCACGCTGATTAGCGACTCCGGCGAGCGTACATTCGCCATCAGCCCGGGGCACATGAACAAACTGCGCGCGGAGAGCATCCCGGAGGCGGTGATTGCGGGCGCGTCCGCGCTGGTGCTTACCTCCTATCTTGTGCGCTGCAAGCCCGGCGAACCGATGCCGGAAGCGACCATGAAGGCGATCGAGTACGCCAAAAAATACAACGTGCCGGTCGTCCTGACACTGGGCACCAAATTTGTTATCGCCGATAACCCAGAGTGGTGGCAGGCGTTTCTGAAAGAGCACGTCTCGATTCTGGCGATGAACGAAGAAGAGGCCGAAGCGCTGACCGGCGAAAGCGATCCGCTGCTGGCATCTGATAAGGCGCTGGACTGGGTGGATCTGGTGCTCTGTACCGCCGGGCCGGTTGGGCTGTATATGGCGGGCTTCACGGAAGAAGAGAGCAAGCGTAAAACCCAGCATCCGCTGCTGCCGGGGGCGATTGCTGAGTTTAACCAGTACGAATTCAGCCGCGCGATGCGCCACAAAGACTGCGTTAATCCACTGCGTATTTTCTCCCACATCGCGCCGTATATGGGCGGACCGGAGAAAATCATGAACACCAACGGCGCGGGCGACGGTGCGCTGGCGGCGCTGCTCCACGACATTACCGCCAATGCCTACCATAAAACCAACGTGCCGAACTCCAGCAAGCACAAGTTCAGCTGGCTGACCTATTCGTCGCTGGCGCAGGTGTGTAAGTACGCGAACCGCGTAAGTTATCAGGTGCTCAACCAGCACTCCCCGCGCTTAACGCGTGGCCTGCCGGAGCGGGAAGATAGCCTCGAAGAGGCGTACTGGGATCGCTAAAAGCAAAAAGGCAACGTCAGTTGCCTTTTTATATTGGCTCCCTCTCCCTGAGGGAGAGGGCCGGGGGTGAGGGCATCAGCCCGCCGTTACCGTCTCATTTGCTGGCGGTTTCGTCAGCAGCGTCAGCATCGTATTGGCAATCTCGCGTTCGCCCATCACCACCTGATTGGCACCACGTTCAGTAATGTAATCCACCTCATCGTCATAATGGGCGCGGGCGATAATCTCGATATTCGGGCACTTTTCGCGGGCGGTCGCCACAATTTCTCCCGCTTCATAGCCATTCGGAATAGTCAGCAACAGCCAGCGGGCGCAATCCAGATGGGCCAGATTCATGATCTCTTCGTTGGCCGCATTGCCCAGCACGGCACGTATTCCGCGCTCTCGCAGCTCATCCACGCGGGTGCGTGAGGTCTCAATTACCACCAGCGGTACGCCCTGTGCCATTAATTTCTCACCCAGCAGGCTGCCGACGCGGCCGAAGCCCACCAGCAGCGCGTGATTGCAGATATCGACCGGGATCTGTTTCTCATCTTCAATGGCCTCTTCCAGCGTCTGCTCATCCAGGGTCTCGGTCTTGTCGAGATACTTCTCCAGCAGGGCAAACAGCACCGGATTCAGCATAATGGAGAGGATCGCCCCCGCCAGCACCAGGTTCTGTCCGGCCTGCGGCAGCAGATTCAGCGCCATCCCCAGACCCGCAAGAATGAAGGCAAACTCACCAATCTGCGCCAGACTGGCGGCGATGGTCAGGGCGGTGCGCGGCGAGTGGCCGAACATACGCACCAGGAAGAAGGCGATAAGCGACTTGCCGAAGATAATGATGGCCAGCGTACCCAGCACTGCCAGCGGCTGATCGATCAGAATGAGCGGATCGAACAACATCCCCACCGAGACAAAGAACAGCACCGCAAAGGCGTCACGCAGCGGCAGCGTGTCGTGGGCGGCACGATGGCTCAGCTCGGATTCATTCAGCACCATACCGGCGAAGAACGCTCCCAGCGCGAAGGAGACGTCGAAGAGTTCAACGGCACCGAAGGCAATGCCCAGCGCCAGGGCCAGTACGGAGAGGGTAAACAGTTCGCGTGAACCGGTAGCAGCGCTGCGGGCCATAATCCAGGGGACCAGACGGCGGCCCACCAGCATCATGATAGCGATGAAGGCCACTACCTTACCGATGGTGATACTCATATCCAGCGCCAGCGTGGCCAGGCCGACGTTATCTTTCTCGATCATCCCTGCGACGGCTGGCAACAAGACCAGCGTCAACACCATTACTAAGTCTTCCACAATGAGCCAGCCGATAGCGATCTGCCCGCGCTGGCTGTCTATTAACTGTCTCTCTTCAAGCGCACGCAGCAGCACTACGGTACTGGCGGTAGAGAGGCAGAGCCCAAAGACGATACCGGTCATCAGCGACCAGCCCAGCAGTGCTGAAAGCGCCATTCCCAAAAGCGTCGCCACCCCTATCTGGGCGATTGCGCCGGGTATGGCGATCGACTTTACCGCCATTAAGTCCTTCAGAGAAAAATGAAGACCCACACCAAACATCAGCAGGATCACGCCCAGTTCTGCCAGTTCAGGCGCAAGTTTAGTATCAGCAACGAAACCCGGAGTAAATGGCCCTGCCAGCACACCCGCTAATAAATAACCGACCAGAGGAGATATACGAAGTTTGTTGGCAATCATGCCAAGAATAAAAGCGAGCACAAGACCACCAACAATGGTGGTGATAAGCGGTGTGGCGTGGTGCATTCCGTCTCCTTTCGTAGCTGTGTTGATCCATTTTTGGTGGTTAACCAAAAAACCTGGTAATAGTTTATGACAAAATTAATGATTATGTTTATGAATAATTGTTGAAATTTGAATAAAAGAGCAATAAGCGTGAAAAAAAGCAGATTCGGACAAATTAACCCGAGGAGAGAGAGGAGAGGCTTGTGCCATAAGGGGAGGAGGCGGCCAAAGTTTGAGTTTGGCCGCGGGTAAATCAGTCTTTTTGCCGGTTATCAGGCAGGAATATGGTCAACATCCCCAGAAGAGGCAGGAAAGCGCATATTTTGTAGACCAAAAAGATAGTGGTATGGTCGGCGATCAGCCCCAGAACCGCTGCCCCAAGGCCTCCCATCCCGAAGGCAAAGCCGAAAAAGAGCCCTGAAACCATACCGATACGGCCCGGAAGCAGCTCCTGAGCGTACACAAGAATGGCGGAAAATGCCGAAGCGAGGATAAACCCAATTATCACCGTTAAAACGCCCGTCCACCAGAGGCTGGCATAGGGTAAAACAAGGGTGAAAGGGGCAACGCCAAGGATAGAGCCCCAAATCACATATTTACGCCCAATCTTGTCGCCCAGTGGCCCGCCAATAAAGGTCCCGGCAGCAACCGCAAACAAGAATGCAAACAGGTGGAACTGGGCGTTCTGCACCGATAAGCCGAATTTTTCCATCAAATAAAAGGTGTAATAGCTGCTAATGCTGGCCATATAGAAGTATTTCGAGAAAATCAGCATTAACAGAATGCTGATGGCCAGGATCACCTTATCCCGGGGCAGCGGATTAACTACAGGTGCCTTAGGTTTGCCCTTGTTGACACGATGTTGAGCAGCATACCAGCGGCTGATTTGCGCCAGGACCACGATGGCCAGAAGCGCTGCCAACACAAACCACGCGACATTCCCTTTACCGTAAGGGGCGATAATTACTGCTGCCAGCAGTGGCCCCAGTGAGCTCCCAAAGTTACCGCCCACCTGGAACAAGGATTGCGCCAGACCGTGACGGCCACCGGAGGCCATCCGCGCCACGCGCGATGACTCAGGATGAAATACGGAAGAGCCCGTACCCACTAGCGCCGCCGCGACCAGCACGGCTTCAAAGCTGCCCGCCATCGCCAGCAGAACCAGCCCGCTCAGGGTAAAGCACATGCCAATCGGTAGCGACCAGGGCATCGGATACTTATCTGTCCAGTAACCCACCACCGGCTGCAACAGCGATGAGGCCAGCTGGAAGGTGAGGGTAATCATGCCTATCTGCACGAAAGTGAGTGAGAATTCGCTCTGCAGCAGCGGATAGATCGCCAGAATCAGCGACTGAATCATATCGTTAAGCAGATGCGAGAGGCTGATGGCACCGAGAATGCCAAAAGAAGTGCGCGCCTTCGATGACGATGGCGGAGCGCCGGAGGCCGGCTGGGTTGTTTCACTGATTGCCATAAATACCACGTCGGATGTTATTAGAAATGCAGGGTGTAATTATTATTCAACTAACATACCTTTCAGCGACATTTGAAGGAAGTCGCAATTCTGAAAACTTATTTGTCTATTCTGATTACTCATTGTAATTTTTGCGTTTGTCTAAAGGTCAGGGAGAGAGAATATGAAGTTTGTGAAGCGAGGCGTCGCGTTGGCGTTGCTGGTGGCCGGGAGCGTGGCAAGCCTGCCTGCCCAGGCATATGAAAAAGATAAAACTTACAAAATCACCATCCTGCACACCAACGATCACCACGGTCACTTCTGGCGCAGCGAATACGGCGAATACGGTCTGTCCGCGCAAAAAACGCTGGTCGACGGCATTCGTAAAGAGGTGGCAGCCGAGGGTGGCAGCGTATTACTGCTTTCCGGCGGCGATATCAATACCGGGGTACCGGAGTCAGATTTGCAGGATGCGGAGCCTGATTTCCGTGGCATGAATTTAATCGGCTATGACGCGATGGCCGTCGGTAATCATGAATTCGATAATCCGCTTACGGTATTACGTCAGCAGGAAAAATGGGCCAAATTCCCGTTCCTCTCTGCCAATATTTATCAGAAAAGCACCGGCGAACGTTTATTTAAGCCGTGGGCCATCTTTAAACGTCAGGATATTAAAATCGCGGTGATTGGTCTGACGACAGACGATACGGCGAAAATCGGAAATCCGGAATTTTTTACCGACATCGAATTTCGCAAACCCGCTGAAGAGGCGAAACTGGTCATCCAGGAGTTACAACAGAACGAAAAACCGGATGTCCTGATCGCTACCACCCATATGGGCCATTACGATAATGGTGAACACGGTTCTAATGCGCCGGGCGATGTGGAGATGGCGCGCAGCCTGCCTGCCGGCTCGCTGGCAATGATTGTGGGTGGTCACTCACAAGATCCGGTGTGCATGGCCTCTGAAAACAAAAAACAGGTTGATTACGTGCCAGGGACGCCGTGCGCCCCCGATCAGCAGAACGGGATCTGGATTGTACAGGCGCATGAGTGGGGCAAATATGTCGGTCGCGCCGATTTTGAGTTCCGCAATGGCGAAATGAAGATGGTCCGTTATCAACTGATTCCGGTCAATCTGAAGAAGAAAGTGACCTATGACAACGGTGAGAGTGAGCGTGTGCTCTTCACCCCCGAAATTGCCGAAAACCAGCAGATGCTCTCCATGCTCACCCCTTTCCAGAATAAAGGCAAAGCGCAGCTGGAGGTAAAAATTGGTACGCTCAATGGCCGTCTTGAGGGCGATCGCAGCAAGGTACGCTTTGTGCAGACCAATATGGGGCATCTGATCCTGGCGGCGCAGATGGCGCGCACCAATGCCGATTTTGCGGTGATGAGCGGTGGTGGGATACGTGACTCTATCGAAGGGGGCGACATCACCTACAAAGATGTGCTGAAGGTACAGCCGTTTGGCAACCTGGTGGTCTATGCCGACATGACCGGTAAAGAGGTGACCGAATATCTTACCGCCGTAGCGAAGATGAAACCCGATTCCGGTGCCTATCCTCAATTTGCCAATGTCAGCTTTGTGGCAAAAGAGGGTGTGCTCAACGATCTGAAGATCAAAGGCGAGCCCGTCGATCCGGCAAAAACCTATCGCATGGCAACCCTGAGTTTTAACGCCACCGGCGGCGATGGTTATCCGCGTCTGGATGAGAAACCGGGGTATGTGAATACTGGCTTTATTGATGCTGAAGTGCTGAAGCAATATATCCAGCAGAATTCACCCCTGGATGTGAATAGCTATGAACCGAAAGGTGAAGTGAACTGGCAGTAACGATTCACAGTACCGGCCTGGCAGCAGGCCGGTACGGCGTTTAATCCCGGCGAGCGATATCCGCAAACTGCGCATCCAGCATTTTCGCCAGATCCGCCGCGGCCAGCTCAATATCCAGGCCGCGTTTGCCACCAGAAATATAGATAGTGTCAAACGTCTGTGCCGGGGCATCAATGACCGTTGGCAGGCGTTTTTTCTGCCCCAGCGGGCTTATCCCCCCCACCAGGTAACCCGTGATACGTTGCGCAACCATCGGGTCAGCCATATCCACTTTCTTCGCCCCCAGCGCCTTTGCCACCTTTTTTAAATCTAACTGCCCGGCCACCGGGGTAACCGCCACCGCCAGGTGCTTCATATCGCCATTAATCGCCACTAATAGCGTCTTATAAACCTGATCGGCATTGAGCCCAAGTTTTTGCACGACTTCATCGCCGAAGTTCGTTTCGTTAGGGTCATGATCGTAGGCGTGGATGCGGAAAGAAACCTTGTTTTTTTCGAGTAATTTAACGGCGGGTGTCATAACAATCCTTCTTACCAAAGACAGTGTATGTGCTCAGCATACGTCCGGATGTTGCTTAAAAAATAGCACCATCTTGCGCAATAGTGTTGGCAGTGATGGGCACTTTGAGCGACAATCGAGAGATCCGGAGGCTTCCTCCGGCATAACTAAAATAATGAAATTCCTCTTTGACGGGCCAATAGCGATATTGGCCATTTTTTTAACGCAGCAATGCGGGCAAATTTCCCTCGCCATACAAATGCAGCGCCCCCACGGCCACGACATAACGTCCCGGCGGTAGGGCGTGGAGCTTCTCACACCAGGCCTGGTTTCGGGCGTGCATTAATACGTCGTAGAGCGATTCACTAAAGGTGGCTGGCAGCGCCTGCGGGCTGGCGGCGGGCGGCGCATCCAGCCACCAGCTAATCATCGTCTGTAGCAGCCGGGCGTTGGTGTGCCAGTGGGTCAGCGTATCTTCCAGCAACAGTATTCCGTCATTTGGCAACTGACGCAGCAACGCTATCTGGCTGTCAGCCCCTTCCAGCTCTATCACCGGCATGGCGCGTTCACGCGCCAGATGCAGCAACTGATAATCAATGCCGTAATCGCCCCGGAGCCCCAGACGCTGCGCCTGTGTGGCCTGCAACACCATGGCAATTTGCCACAACGGCTGAGTTTCGAGCATCGACAGCGGTATGCTCAGCTCGCCGGCCAGCCGTTCCAGCTCGGTGAGCTGTTCAGGGCTGAGGCGTTCCGCCAGAGGAGGGGGGATCGCCAGATCGGCGAAGGGTGAGTCGTTGCCCGAAATATCGGCTTCAACGATTAACGCATCGGCTTTTTGCACCAGGCGGATCAGTCCGGAAGGTAGCGGCGACATATCTTGCGTGCCCATATGAATACTGCCTACCAGGTGCAGATGTTGCCCGCCGGGCAGTACGATATCCAGCCCCGGCCAGGGATAACGGCGTGGAAAGTGCGCGCTCAATGCAGATTTTATACGGCTAAACAGACTCATACGCGCTCCCTGTAGCGAAAGGTTCATGCTAGCGCGCAGCAGGGAAAGGTGCAAACTTTAGCCCCTCCCGGCAGGCGGGAAGGGCTGTTACGTCAGGCTTTAGGTTTGAAGCGCAGCAAACGGTTCGCGTTACTCACCACGGTAATGGAAGAGAGCGCCATTGCCGCTCCGGCCACGACCGGATTAAGCAGAGTCCCGGTTAGCGGCCATAAAATCCCCGCTGCAACTGGAATGCCCAGCGCGTTATAGACGAAGGCCCCCATCAGGTTTTGCTTCATGTTGCGCAACGTCGCCTTTGCAATGGCCAGCGCGTCCGCTACGCCCGTCAGGCTATGACGCATCAGGGTGATAGCGGCGGTTTCAATTGCTACATCGCTACCGCTGCCCATGGCAATCCCCACCTCTGCCTGGGCCAGCGCCGGGGCATCGTTAATGCCATCGCCCACCATGGCCACCTGGCGCCCCTGGCGCTGCAGATTTTTAATGGCGTCGGCTTTGCCATCCGGCAGCACCCCGGCAATAACTTCATCAATACCCGCCTCTTTTGCAATGGCTGCCGCGGTGGTGGGATTGTCACCGGTCAGCATCACCAGCCGATACCCGGCGCGGTGCAGTCTTTGCAGTGCCTCGACGCTATCCTGGCGCAGCGGATCGCGAATGGCGAACAGCGCGGCCACTTTACCCTCCACGGCCAGCAGCACCGGCGTAGCCCCTTGTGATGCCTGCGCGTTCAGCTCATCGGCCATCGCGGCGGTATCAATGCCGTTCTCATTCAACAGCGCTTCGTTCCCCAGCAGCAGGGGACGCTGGTCTGCTTCGCCGCTAACGCCCAGGCCGCGCAGGGTGCGGAAATTGACCACCTGCGGCAAGTTCGCCTCTCCGGCTTTTTCGATGATGGCGCGGGCCAGCGGATGGCTTGAGCCCTGCTCCAGCGCGGCGGCGAGGCGCAGCGCATCATCGGCCTCAATGCCTATCGTCTTGACGGCAACCACCTGCGGTTTGCCTTCTGTCAGGGTGCCGGTTTTATCAAAGACCAGCGTATCCAAAGTACTGGCGCGTTGCAGAGCATCGGCATCGCGCACCAGCACACCAAATTCCGCGGCACGGCCTACGCCTGAGATAATCGACATGGGCGTTGCCAGCCCCAGGGCGCACGGACAGGCGATAATCAGCACCGTGGTGGCGATCACCAGGGTGTAAACAATCTGCGGTGCCGGGCCAAAGAGATACCAGATCCCAGCGCTGAACAGCGCAATCAGGACGACCACGGGGACAAAAATGGCGGAGATGCGATCGGCCAGCTGACCGATTTCAGGCTTGCTGCTTTGTGCCTGGCGCACCATACGGATAATCCGCGACAGTGTGGTATGGCTTCCCACCGCGCTGGCACGGAATAGCACGCTGCCGTCCTGCACCAGGGTGCCGGCGTGCACGTTTTCACCGCTGCTCTTTTGCTGCGGGACAGGCTCACCGGTCAGCATCGCTTCATCGAACCAGGCTTCACCTTCGGTGATCTCCCCATCGACCGGAACGCGGTCGCCGGTGGTCAGACGCAGAATCATGCCAGGCTGGACATCCGCCAGTGAGAGGCTCTTTTCACCCTCTTCCGTGATGACACGCGCGGTAGGCGGCGTCAGATCCAGTAACCGCTCCAGCGCTTTCGAGGAGCGCTGACGCGCGCGCGCCTCCAGCATATGGCCAAGATTGATCAAACCAATGATCATCGCGCTGGCTTCATAATAAAGATGGCGGGCTTCCATCGGGAACCACTGAGGCCAGAGGTTGACGCTCATGGAGTAGAGCCATGCCGCGCCCGTACCCAGCGCCACCAGCGTATCCATGGTAGCGGTGCGGTTCTTCAGGCTCTTCCAGGCGCTGGTATAGAAGTGGCCCCCGGCAAAGACCATCACCCCCAGGGTAAGCAGGCCAATGGCCAGCCACAGGCTGCGGTTTTCGGCGGTGACCATCATGTTATCGCCGAGCATCCCCCAGCCCATGACCGGGATCCCCACCAGCAGCGCGACTATCGCCTGCCAGCGGAAGCGTTTCATGGTGGCAACGGCGGTCTCTTGCTGGCGGGCGCGGCGTTCAGCATCGTCTTCAATCGCCTCCGCGCCGTAGCCTGCTTTTTCGACAGCCTGCACTAAATCAGCGGCGGAGGCGTTGCCCATCACAAGGGCAGTGCGCTCCGCCAGGTTGACCCGTGCCTGTACTACCCCCGGCACCGTTTGCAGTGCACTCTGTACCCGGGATACGCAGCTGGCGCAGCTCATGCCGTTGATCAACAGCTGCTGGCTGTCGTCAATGTCATCGGCTGCCGGAAGCTCAGAAGGGGCCGCTGTCAGTGCTTCCGACGGGATTGATGACGCTGTCAGCGGATCAGCCTTTGGGTGGCTTAACTCCGCCCCGTAGCCGGCTTGTTTGATGGTGTCGATCAGGGCTTCCGCGCTGGCGCTGCCGGTGACGGCGGCGTGATCGATAGTGACGTCCGCCGTTTCCACGTCGGCGCGTTGCTCCAGACTCTCTTTAACGCGTTTGACACAGTGGCCGCAGGAGAGGCCGTCCAGTGTCAGGTCGATGGTGTGAGACATAGTAAACTCCTTTATAATGACCCGGTCAGATAATAATCGTCATACTGTTCTCTGCTAACTATTATGAAGGTTAAACCTTCCATCAAGGGGAAGGTCAAGGGGGAAAGGTGAATATCAGTGATGTGGCAAAAAAAACCGGTTTAACCAGCAAAGCGATTCGCTTTTATGAAGAGAAGGGGCTGGTGACGCCGCCGCTGCGCAGTGAAAATGGTTACCGCAGTTATACGCAAAAACATCTCGATGAGCTTACGCTGCTGCGCCAGGCCCGGCAGGTGGGATTTAACCTGGAGGAGTGCGGCAATCTGGTGATGCTGTTTAACGATCCCGAGCGACACAGCGCGGATGTGAAACGCAGAACCCTGGAGAAGGTGGCGGAAATAGAACGCCATATTGTTGAACTGCAGGCGATGCGGACGCAGCTGCTGGCGCTGGCCGAAGCCTGCCCGGGCGATGACAGCGCCGATTGCCCAATCATCGACAATCTTTCCGGCTGCTGCCATCGTAAGTCGGGTGCTTAACAGGATCTCACACGCAGGGTGATCCCTTCGACCGCCACCACCTCAACCCGGATTCCTGCCTGGAGGTCCTCGTCGGCCAGCACTGGCCAGGAGCTGTCGCCAACCCGCATATGGCCGCGCCCGTTTACCAGGGCGGTCTCGAGGGTGAAGCGTTTACCCACCAGCTGTTGACCACGCTGATTGAGCGCCGCATCGGCCGGTTTTTGTTCCCGCACCTGACGCGACAGCCAGCGCCACCACAGCCAGGCAGCCAGCAGGGTCAGCGCCGCGAACAGGATGCCCTGCCACTCCCAGCCGAACGGCATAAGCCACACCGCCAGTCCGGTGACCACTGCCGCTACGCCGCTCCAGAGTAAATACCCGTTGCCGCCAAGCATTTCGGCCGCCAGAAGCAGGCCGCCGAGGCTGAGCCAAAAAACATGTGGATGGGCGAGGATCAGCGCGATCATGATTTGCGCTCGTTACCGCTCTCTTTAATGAGCTCGGCAATACCGCCAATCGAGCCCATCAGGCTGCTGGCATCCAGAGGCATCATCACCACTTTGCTGTTGTTCGCGGCACCGATGTTCTGCAGCGCCTCAGTGTATTTTTGCGCTACAAAGTAGTTAATCGCCTGAATATCCCCGGCGGCAATCGCCTCAGAGACCATCTGCGTTGCCCGGGCTTCTGCTTCTGCGGAACGTTCGCGCGCTTCAGCCTGTAAGAAGGCAGACTGACGTTCCCCCTCGGCTTTCAGGATTTGCGACTGCTTCTCCCCCTCGGCCTTAAGGATTTCAGCCTGACGCACCCCTTCGGCCTCAAGAATATAGGCGCGCTTGGTTCGCTCGGCTTTCATCTGCGCGTTCATGGAGGAGATCAGTTCTGCCGGCGGGCGTACGTCGCGAATTTCGATACGCGTAACCTTAATGCCCCAGGGGTTCGTGGCTTCATCCACAATATGCAGCAGGCGAGTATTGATGCTGTCGCGCTGGGAGAGCATCTCATCCAGCTCCATCGACCCCAGCACGGTACGAATATTGGTCATGGTTAAATTGATGATCGCCAGCTCAAGGTTGCTGACCTCATAGGCCGCCTTCGGCGCGTCAATCACCTGAATAAAGCAGACGGCGTCAATGGTGACGTTGGCGTTATCCCGGGAGATGACCTCCTGAGAGGGGATATCAAGAACCTGTTCCATCATGTTGATCTTGCGACCAATTCTGTCCATAAACGGAACGATAAGACTCAGGCCGGGCTGCAACGTCGTGGTATAACGCCCAAAACGCTCAACGGTCCACTGATAGCCCTGAGGGACGATTTTGACCCCGGCGCCGACAACGACCAGCACCACAAAGATCAAGACGGGTATAACGATAAGCATGAAGAAACCTCCTGTTTTGCCTTCCATGTTTCGAGAACAACTGTTCGTTTGTTGCTCATGAGTATATCGGCTATCACAGGAGAATTCGCCCTGAAAGCGAGGGCAACGCAAGATTCAGATATAAAAAAGCCCCGCTAACGGCGCGGGGCGACAGGAAGGAGATGCGGATCAGTACAGCAGCGCATACAACTGACGACGATATTTCGACGCCAGCGCATCACCGGTACCCAGCGCAGCCAGGATCTCCTGGAACATCTTGCGCGCCTGGCCGTCAGCGGCAGCCAGATCCGTTTTCAGGTGACCAAACAGCAGCTCCAGCGCCTCTTCATTGCGGCCAACCTGATGCAGTTGCAGCGCCAGCTGGCTGGCCAGTGCGGCATCGTTAGGGTTATCGGCGACTTGCTGTTGCAGCTGCTGAATTTCTGGGGTGTCTGCCGCCTGCTTCAGCAGGTCAATCTGGGCGACCAGCCCCTGATAGCGGGTATCTTGATCCTGCATCGGCACGGTTTTCAGCACCGCTTCGGCATCGTCCGGGCGGTTCAGCACCAGCTGGGTTTCAGCCAGCAGCAGGCCAATCTGGCTATCCTGGTTCGACAACTGCCACGCCTCTTTTAGCAGCGGCAGCGCCTCGTCGTGCTTCCCTTCCTGAATCAGCGCCAGCGCCTCTTGCGCCTTTAACTCATCTTCGCGAGGCAGTACTTTTTCCAGCAGGGCGCGGATGGCCTCTTCCGGCTGTGGGCCCTGGAAACCATCGACGGGCTGGCCATTCTGGAACAGGTACACCGTAGGAATGGCGCGCAGGCCAAACTGGGAGGCGACCATCTGTTCGGCGTCGCAATCCACCTTCGCCAGAACAAACTGGCCGTTATACTGGGCGGCCAGTTTTTCGAGCACCGGGGTGAGTTCCAGGCAGTGCTGGCTACGCTCAGACCAGAAGTAGAACAGCACGGGCTTCGCCATCGACTGTTCAAGGGTCTGATGCAGGTTCGCTTCGGTAATGTTAACGATATTCTGAACTGACATGCGGCCTTCTCTTTTATGCGTTTTTATTTACATGGGGGCGGGGCGGTTAGCTTCAACTCAGCCCTGTAAAAATTTGTCCATTATCCGGCCAGGCAACAGCCGTTTCAGCAGGATAACGGCATGGGTCACCAGCGTGACCGGATAGCGCATCTTTGGACGATTGCTCTCAAAAGCATGGCGCACTTTGGCGACAACCGCCTCCGGACCGAGGGTAAAACGTGCGGCGATGCCGGGATTTTCCACCGGATTATCCGACTGGGTCTGATTCACATTTTCGGTAAAGCGGGTGCGGATTGGGCCTGGCTCAATCAGGCTCACTTTGATACCGCTGTGACGCAGTTCCATGCGCAGCGCATCAGACCAGGCTTCAAGGGCGTATTTACTGGCGGCATAGGCGCCACGGCCCGGCGTTGAAATAAGTCCCATGACCGACGAGGTCATCACAATGCGTCCCTCTCCGTGAGGGAGCATGGCGGGCAGCAATTTCATGGTTAACTGATGCGCGCCGAAAAAGTTGGCAGAAAACTGCTGCTCGAGTTGCTCGCGAGAGATGGTCTGCAGCGCGCCATAGAGGCCAAATCCGGCATTATTGAACAAGCCGTATAGCTTGCCGTTGGTCAGGGCAATCACCTCTTCGGCCGCGTGGTCGATACTTTCCGGGCTGTCCAGATCCAGCAGCACGCCGGTAAGCCCTTTGCCGTTCATCCGTTCGACATCTTCCGGTTTTCGACAGGCGGCTAACACCCAAAACCCCTGGCGCTTCAACTCAAGGGCGCTCTCAAGACCAATTCCGCTGGAACATCCTGTAATTAAGACCGATTTTTGCATAACTTTACCTGTCAGGATCTCCGCTGAATTACGAGTCATGTTTAACTAAAGGAGCCAGCCGTGTTGCCATCCAGTCGGCAATAAACGGCTGAGCATCGCGATTAGGATGGATACCATCGTCCTGCATCCATTGTGGTTTCAGATAAACCTCTTCCATGAAAAAGGGCAGGAGAGGAATATCAAACTCTTTGGCAAGACGAGGATAGATCGCGCTGAAGGACTCATTATAGCGACGTCCATAGTTTGCGGGCAGGCGAATTTGCATTAACAGCGGCTGCGCGTTGGCGGCGCGGATATCCTGCAAAATTTTACGCAGCGTCTGCTCGGTTTGCTGCGGCTGAAAACCGCGCAGGCCGTCGTTGCCGCCCAGTTCCACCAGTACCCAGCGCGGCTGATGTTGTTTCAGCAGAGCGGGCAGTCGGGCAAGCCCCTGCTGCGAGGTATCGCCGCTGATACTGCCGTTGATCACCGAAGTTTGCGTCTGCCATTTATCATTAAGGAGCGCGGGCCAGGCGGCATTCGCCGCCATCCGGTAGCCCGCGCTCAGGCTGTCACCCAAAATTAATAACGTGTCCGCCGCCGCGGCGCGGAATGTCATCAGAATCAGAAACAGGAAGGGCAAATGCCAGCGGAAAACATTGTTGAAGTTCATCATCTTAAGAAGTCCGTGGGTCAGGGTGAGCACGAGCTTTCCATCCTTACCGGAGTTGAACTCATTGTCAAACGCGCGCAGAGCATCGCGCTGATTGGCGAATCCGGTTCCGGTAAATCCACGCTGCTGGCGATCCTCGCCGGGCTGGATGATGGCAGCAGCGGTGAGGTGAAGCTGGTGGGCCAGCCGCTGCACAGCATGGATGAAGAGGCGCGTGCAGCGCTGCGGGCAAAACATATTGGCTTTGTCTTTCAGTCATTTATGTTGATCCCGACGCTTAATGCACTGGAAAACGTCGAACTGCCAGGGTTGCTGCGCGGCGAGAACAGCAGCCAGAGCCGGCGTAGCGCCAAAGCCTTACTGGAACAGCTGGGCTTGGGCAAGCGCCTTGATCACCTCCCGGCGCAGCTCTCCGGCGGCGAGCAGCAGCGCGTGGCGCTGGCCCGCGCCTTTAACGGTCGCCCGGAGGTGCTCTTTGCCGATGAACCCACCGGCAACCTCGATCGCCAGACCGGTGATAAAATTGCCGATCTGCTCTTCTCCCTGAACCGTGAACACGGTACCACGCTGATTCTGGTGACCCATGATCCTCAACTGGCGGCCCGCTGCGATCGCCGTCTGCGTCTGGTGAATGGCGTACTGCAGGAGGAAGCATGATTGCCCGCTGGTTCTGGCGCGAATGGCGCTCCCCCTCGCTGCTGATAGTCTGGATGGCGCTAAGCTTAGCGGTGGCCTGCGTACTGGCGCTGGGGAGCGTCAGCGATCGCATGGAGAAAGGCCTGAGCCAGCAAAGCCGCGAATTTATGGCGGGGGATCGGGCGTTGCGCAGCTCGCGCGAGGTACCGCAGGCCTGGCTTGATGAAGCCCGCCGGCAGGGGTTGAAAGTGAGCGAACAGCTCAGCTTCCAGACCATGACCTTTGCCGCCGATACCCCGCAGCTTGCCAGCGTCAAAGCCGTTGACGATCGCTACCCGATGTACGGTGAGCTACAGACGCAGCCACCGGGGATGAAGCCTGCCGCCGGGACGGTGCTGCTGGCACCGCGTTTGATGGCGCTGCTAAACCTGAAAGCGGGCGATAGCATCGATGTGGGTGATGCTACTCTCCGGATTGCAGGTGAAGTGGTGCAGGAGCCCGACTCCGGGTTTAACCCCTTTCAGATGGCTCCACGCCTGTTGATGAACACGGCCGACGTGGAAAAAACCGGCGCCGTGCAGCCCGGCAGCCGCGTCACCTGGCGCTATAAATTTGCCGGTACCCCGGCTCAACTCGAGTCCTATGAGAAATGGCTCCTGCCACAGCTCAAGCCCGAACATCGCTGGTATGGGCTAGAGCAGGATGAGGGGGCGCTGGGCAAATCGCTGGAGCGCTCTCAACAATTCCTGCTGCTCTCGGCGCTGTTAACCCTGCTGCTGGCGGTGGCGGCGGTGGCGGTAGCGATGAGCCACTACTGCCGCAGCCGCTACGATCTGGTGGCAATCCTCAAAACCCTCGGCGCGGGTCGGGCGCAACTGCGTAAACTGATTGTCGGTCAGTGGCTGATGGTATTGGCTTTGTCAGCCCTCACCGGCGGTGTAATGGGGCTGCTGTTCGAAAAAGTGCTGATGGTGCTGCTCAAACCGGTGCTACCTGCAGCGCTGCCGCCAGCCAGCCTCTGGCCATGGCTTTGGGCGATGGGAGCGATGGGGGTGATCTCGCTGCTGGTGGGGCTGCGTCCTTACCGGCTGTTGTTGGCCACCCAGCCACTGCGGGTACTGCGCCGTGATGCGGTGGCGCGCGTCTGGCCGTTGAAAATCTATCTGCCAGTGATGACGGCAGTGGTCGTGGCGCTGCTCGCCTGGCTGATGGGCGGCAGTATGCTGCTTTGGGCGGTACTGGCGGGGGCAGTTGTGCTGGCCTTGCTCTGTGGCCTGCTGGGCTGGATGCTGCTGAGCGTGCTGAAAGGGTTAACCGTTAAATCTCTGCCGGTGCGTCTGGCCATCAATCGCCTGCTGCGTCAGCCCTGGTCAACGCTCAGCCAGCTTTCTGCGTTTTCGCTCTCGTTTATGCTGCTGGCGCTGCTGTTGGTGCTGCGCGGCGATCTGCTGGATCGCTGGCAACAGCAACTTCCACCTGAGAGTCCGAACTACTTCCTGATCAACATTGCGCCGGAACAGATCACGCCCCTGAAGGCGTTTCTCTCAGAGCACCAGATTGTCCCGGACTCCTTCTACCCCATTGTGCGGGCGCGTCTGACGCAAATTGACGGCAAGGCGACCGAAGGTAATCAGGACGAAGCGCTCAACCGCGAACTGAACCTTACCTGGCAGGAGAAACGTCCGGATCACAACCCGATCACGGCGGGAAGCTGGCCGCCTGGGGCCGGTGAAGTGTCGATGGAAGAGGGGCTGGCGAAACGTCTGAACGTCAAGCTCGGGGATACGGTGACCTTTACCGGCGATACGCAGGACTTCAGTGCGAAAGTAACCAGCCTGCGTAAAGTGGACTGGGAGAGCCTGCGGCCTAACTTCTTCTTTATCTTCCCGCCCGGAGCGCTGGACGGACAGCCGCAAAGCTGGCTGACCAGCTTCCGCTGGGAAAACGGCAATGGCATGCTCACGCAGCTCAACCGGGAATTCCCCACTATCAGTCTGCTGGATATCGGCGCGATCCTGAAACAGGTCGGGCAGGTGCTGGAGCAGGTAAGCCGCGCGCTGGAAGTGATGGTGGTGCTGGTCACTATCTGCGGGCTGTTGCTGCTGCTGGCTCAGGTGCAGGTGGGCATGCGCCAGCGTCATCAGGAACTGGTGGTCTACCGCACTTTGGGTGCCGGCAAATCACTGCTGCGCACCACGCTGTGGTGTGAGTTTGCGCTGTTGGGGATGGTCTCCGGGCTGGTGGCCGCTATTGGTGCCGAAACGGCGCTGGCACTGTTGCAGACCCGGGTCTTTGACTTCCCGTGGGAGCCGGACTGGCGCCTGTGGATCACGCTGCCTATCTGCGGTGCGGTTCTCCTCTCGCTTTGCGGCGGCTTGCTGGGAGCGCGCTTGCTGAAAGGTAAAGCGTTATTCCGTCAGTTTGTCGGTTAATTCCCCTTCGTGAACATCACGTGCCGGTTGATATGCCGGTACGTGCCTCTTTAGTAGCACACAAAGATAACTCCTTGATAGTTAGCAGCACAAAACATTAAAAACCGGACAACACGGCGCGATAAATCCCGGTTAATATTCGCCTGCTAAATAAATAGCAGAGTGTCTATCAAGGAATAATAATGTCTAAAAATAAAACAGCGCTGGCAGTGGCCATCGGCGCGGCAGTGGCATTGACGTCTTTCGCATCCCAGGCAGAGATTACCGTTCTGAAGCAAGATCCGCAGGCGGGTAATCCGCTGAGCCGTTTAAACTTCACCGTAGGCGGCAGTATCCGTCCGCAATTCCAGAACATGACCGGCGATGACGGTAAAAACGGCTACAAGCGTAACGGCTTTGATGGCGGTACCCGTTTCCGTTTCGCGGCAGATTACTACCTGTTTGATGACATCAGTTGGGTGAGCTACTACGAGCTGGGCGTGAATATTCCGGCTCAGTTTAACTGGGATAACCACTATGCTGACGGCGCGCACGATACTTCGCGTCGTATGCTCTATACCGGTCTGAAGAGCGACACCTGGGGTACCCTGACCTTCGGTCAGCAGAACAGTGTTTATTACGATGTGGTGGGTGCGAAAACCGATATCTGGGATTACGACATGATCGGCCAGGCATCGGGCAACGGTATTAACGGTGATTACGATGGCTCTTACCGTTCACGCAAAATGCTGAAATATAAGAAAACCATCGGCGATGCCAATATTTATGCCTCTTACCTGTTTGCGGATAGCACCTATCTGGCGAACGACGGCATGCGTTATAAGCGTAAAGGCGGCGGCTCGCTGGGCGTGGATTACAACCTGACCACCGACCTCACCTGGGGTGCGGCATGGAACTACACCCGCGCAGAAATGCGTAACCCGGGCAACGGCGACAGCAAAGCCTACGATCAGAACATCCTGGGTACGGCGCTGAGCTGGACGCCAGATCAGTGGACCTTCTCCCTGGGCGGCGGCTGGTATCAAAACTTCATGACCACCAAGAAAACCGACGTGAACCACTACTTCGCGGGTGATGCCTGGGGTATTGAGTACTTTGCCGGTTATAAATTCCCGATCGGTCAGTATGCGGTGAAATCCATCCAGCCTTACTTCATGGGCGATCGTATCGAGTACATGAATGGTCGCAACTACCAGCGCATCGACAACGGCGTGGGGATTAGCTTCCAGCTGGATTACGGTTTCCGTGTGGATTACGAGCACGTGTTCACCTCCAGCACCGACGACCTGGGCGACATGAACCTGGTACGTCTGCGTTACGACTTCTAAGTTGTGTGCCCCGGTGGCCTGGCCACCGGGGTAGCAGCGAGGCACTGTCGCCGCTGGGGGAGATTGTGTAAGTATTCGGTGCCTGGCAAAACGCGCCGACAACTACGATCGTCGCTAAATCAAGCCGCCAGCCAGGCGGCCACGTCGTGCCAGGTGCCCCGAAAGACCACGTTGTCAGCCTTCTTTTCAAGCTGATAGCGGTACATAGGGTCGTAATAGTCATTGAGCAGCGGCGCAAGCCAGGCGTCGTGGGCCTCCGTGCCGCCGGTGCGCTGCTGCGCAATGAGCGCGCTTTCCAGCAGGGCCGTGAGTTCAGCAAAGCGCTGTAAACCCAGGCGACGGCGGATAGCGTACAGACCCTGGTGCAGATAGTCACTGTACTCCTGCCAGCCGCGCACTTCCCCGTATGCGCCGAGAAATGCCTGCCACATCTGGACAAAATACTCCTCGCGCAGGCGATCCAGACGAACATCAAAGGGATCTTCTACGACTGCAATGGGAGCGTTAGTCATGCGCTCACGCAGGCTTTCAGGAAGATGATTCGAACCAATCATCCGCCCCTCATCCTCCAGCACCCAGCGCGGTGCGGCCTTTTGCAGTAACGCAACGGCAAGAGCGTTTTCAAAGCTCGCCTGTGAAAGCTGCGGCCTGAGCGTACGGCCAAAAGAGGAGCCGCGGTGGCGCGCCAGCCCTTCCAGGTCGATCCCGTCAGGATGCTGTTTCACCAGTAGCGTTTTGCCGCTGCCCGTACAGCCGCCCACCAGCACCAGCGGTTTTTTAACCTGCTCGTCGGTAGCCTGTATCGCGGCCTGACGCAGCGCTTTGTAGCCCCCGATAATCAGCGGATACTCCACGCCCTTCTCTTTTAGCCATGCCTGCGCAATGTGTGAACGCTGCCCACCACGAGCGCAGCAGAGGTAGCCCTCAGGATGGGCCAGACAGGCGTCGCGCCAGGCGTGAATACGCGCTTCACGGGTTACGCCGCTGACCAGCCGATGGCCCAGCGCCAGTGCGGCGTCGGCGCCCTGACGTTTATAGCAGGTGCCCACCGCGGCGCGCTCATCATCATTCATCAAGGGCAGATTCAGGGCAGTAGGCATACTGCCCTGGGCAAATTCGACAGGGGCGCGTACGTCAAGCAGGGGCGTTCCGGCAGCCAGAATGGCGCGGTAATCCGTTCCATTGTTCATGATCATTCCAGGAGAAGCGAAAGCAATGGGCGGGATTGTACGCCGGGGAGGGGGAAGGTCAACTCCCCGGCGGAAGGGATTACTGCAGCTTTGCCTGCGCCCAGGCGATACCGCTGGCGTACTCTGCCGGCAGCAGCGGAACCAGGGCTTCAAGCGTGGCGCTCAGGCGGCCCGTATCGGTATCGTTCAGGTTGAGGTGACCCACCTTACGACCCGGACGCACCTCTTTGTCGTACCAGTGCAGATGCACCAGCGGCAGTTTCAGCCAGTCATCGTTGAGATCGGTGCCGATCAGGTTGATCATCACCGACGGGCTATTGACCACCGGCTGCGGCAACGGCAGGCCGGTAATGGCGCGCAGGTGCAGCTCAAACTGGCTGATAGAGGCGCCGTTTTGCGTCCAGTGGCCGCTGTTGTGGACGCGGGGCGCCAGCTCGTTGATCAGCAGGCCGCCAGGGGTGACAAAACACTCCATCGCCATCACACCCACGTAGCCCAGCTCCTGCATAATGGCGCTGAGCATGCTCTCTGCCTGCGCTTGCTGTTCGGCATTGGCCAGCGGGAAAGCGACGCTGGTACGCAGGATGCCGTCCTGATGCAGGTTGTGAGTCAGCGGATAAAAGACGGTGCTGCCATCATGAGCCCGGGCGCCCACCAGCGAGACTTCGCCGCTGAAGTTGATACCCTGTTCAACGATGCACTCACCGTAGCAGTCGTCCGGAAGTTCGGCGGTTTCGTGTGCGCGTAAACGCCACTGGCCGCGTCCGTCGTAACCACCGACGCGGCGCTTAACAATCGCCAGTTCGCCAAGGGTCGCAAAGATGGCGGGCCATTCGCCTTTATCGGCCAGCAACTGCCACGGCGCGGTGGCGAGGTGCAGCTTGTCGAACAGCTGTTTCTGGGTAAAACGATCGGCAATGATGGGGAAGACATCACGGTTTACAAAGGCGTTATGGCGCGCCAGTTCGCGAGTCAACGCGGTCTCTGGCCAGCGTTCGATTTCGGCAGTAATTACGCTCTGCTGAAAGGGAACCGCTTCGGGTTCCGCATCCAGACCAACCGGCCAGACGGCAATCCCTAGCGGTTCACCGGCCTGGCGCAGCATGCGGCCTAGCTGACCGTTACCCAGGACGCAAACCTGCTTCATGCCGCACCCCGCGGATCCGGGTTTTCCAGCACCTCGTCTGTCTGGGCTTTACGCCAGGCATCCAGACGCTGGTGAAGGTCTTTATCATGGGTCGCCAGGATTTGCGCCGCCAGTAGCGCAGCGTTAGCCGCGCCAGCTTTACCAATCGCCAGGGTGCCGACCGGAATACCGCGTGGCATTTGCACGATAGAGTAGAGGCTATCGACGCCGCTCAGCGCCGCGCTCTGTACCGGTACGCCAAGTACCGGCACCAGCGTTTTGGCGGCAATCATACCCGGCAGGTGTGCTGCACCGCCCGCACCGGCAATAATCACCTGATAGCCGTTCTCTTCTGCACTTTCGGCGAAGCTAAACAGTTTATCGGGGGTGCGGTGTGCGGAGACCACTTCTACGTGGTGAGGAACATTCAGGATGTCAAAGATGTCGGCGGCGAACTGCATGGTAGCCCAGTCGCTTTTGGACCCCATCACGATGGCGACACGCGCCGGATTATTGCGGGAAGACATGCGTCTTAAAACTCCTGTGGTGCGGAACACTCTGCTTTCGAGGGCACAGAGAATAGCATGTAATACAGGCAAGGAAAACGGTTGCGCGGCTAAAACTTCCCCGTTTATTGCGGGGAAGCAGCAACAAAAAGACCGCCTTTTGGCGGTCTTTTTAGTGATAAATTCAGGCTCATTTACAGCAGAGTACCTGCGGTCAGGCTCTCTTCGTCGAAGGCGTGGCTGACATTGATATGATTCTCATGAATCACCGTGTCCATATTAGAACCCGCCTCCGGCATGGAGAAGCGGTTTTCTGCAGCCATAGCGCCAGACGTCAGTGAAGCGGCCAGCAGCAGGGCGCTGACGAGGGTCATTTTTTTCATGTTCTGTTCCTTGCTCATCATATTGTCGCTGTCGCTGGGCATCTCTCTGGCGGCACGGCAATCAGGTTAATTATTTGGTCAGTTCTGCGGTCATGTGCACGCGGTTGTCGAACTGAGCGCTGGTGATTTTATAAGAGGCACCTTCGCGGGCGGCCTGAGCGGCGATTTTGGCTTCTGCACGGTCAATCGTGGAGGCGGTAGTGCTCACGCTCTGCGCAAAAGAACCGAAAGAGATCAGTGAAAGAGCGGCAACTGCAACGAAAGTTTTGATGGATTTCATGGTCGTGATCCTTAAGCTGTTTTGTTTGGGGTAGGGCGTTGTTGCCCTGATGTGAAAAATGATAGGCCGACCAGAGTGTGATTAAAATCAAAACAATTTGCGCGTGCAATTCAAAATATTTGAATGATTTTTAGGCGGGGATTTTAGAACGGAAACGCGATGAGTTCGACGCCGTCCGGGGTCACTTTGACCATCGAGCCTTCCGTATGCCAGGCACCTAATACTACACGGTGGGCAGGCTCGCCGTGGACGATAAGGTTATGCACGTCAGGACGATGGGTATGGCCGTGAATCAGCCAGTGAACCTGGTGCTTTTCCATCACGCGGACAACCGCCTGGGGGTTCACATCCATGATGGTCATGGATTTGCTGCTGTTAGCGGCTTTACTGCCCGCACGCATTTTGGCGGCGATGCGATTGCGGATAAACAGCGGCAGGGCGAGGAAGAGGGTCTGGATCCAGGGGGTATGAACTTTAGCGCGAAACGCCAGGTACCCGGTATCGTCGGTGCACAGCGTATCACCGTGCATGATCAGCACCTTGCGGCCATAGAGGTCCAGCACTTGCTCTTCGGGCAGCAGGGTCATACCGCTTTCGCGGGCAAAGCGTTGACCAATCAGGAAATCACGATTGCCGTGAATAAAGAAGCAGGGCGTACCGGCATCGACCAGCGCTCTGATGGCGGCAGCGATTTCGCGGTGCAGCGGGTTAGGATCGTCGTCGCCAATCCAGGCTTCGAACAGGTCACCCAGAATATAAAGCGCATCGGCGCTTTTCGCTTCACCGCGTAAAAAACGCAGAAAACCGGCGGTGATCGCCGGTTCTTCTGTTTGCAGATGGAGATCTGCAATAAAGAGTGTCGCCACGAATTATTCGCTGACGGTCACGCTTGTAATCACAACGTCTTCTTTTGGAACGTCCTGATGCATACCGCTGCGGCCAGTAGAGACAGCTTTGATTTTATCAACCACGTCCATCCCTTCTACCACTTCAGCGAACACGCAGTAACCCCAACCTTGCAGGCTCTCACCGGAGAAGTTCAGGAAGTCATTGTCTGCTACGTTGATGAAGAACTGAGCAGTGGCAGAGTGAGGAGCCTGAGTACGCGCCATCGCCAGCGTACCACGGGTGTTTTTCAGACCGTTGTTCGCTTCGTTTTTGATCGCTTCTTTGGTCTCTTTCTGCTGCATGCCAGGTTCAAAACCGCCGCCCTGGATCATAAAGCCGTTGATCACACGGTGGAAAATGGTGTTGTTGTAGAAACCTTCGCGGCAGTAGTCCAGGAAGTTTTTAACTGTTTCAGGCGCTTTGTCATCAAAGGTTTTGATTACGATATCGCCATGATTAGTGTGGAAAGTAACCATTTTTGCATCCTGTTCTGTTATTGCAGTGCTTCGACCCCGGTTCGGGCCACATATAGGGGCTTGTTATAGCATAACCACTGGACGCGATCACCTTGCATTGTGTGCTGCTTCGATGATGAATAATAGGTATGATAAGAAAGTTTCTATCCACACACGTCTCATATGGAACCTTCGATGTTAAAAATTTTTAATACAATGACGCGCCAAAAAGAGGAATTTAAGCCTATCCATGCCGGGGAAGTCGGCATGTACGTGTGTGGTATTACGGTTTACGATCTCTGTCATATTGGCCATGGCCGTACCTTTGTTGCGTTTGACGTGGTTTCGCGTTACCTGCGTTTTTTGGGCTACAACCTGAAGTACGTGCGTAACATCACCGACATTGACGATAAAATCATTAAGCGTGCTAATGAAAACGGCGAGAACTTTGTCGCGCTGGTCGATCGGATGATCGCCGAAATGCACAAAGATTTTGATGCGCTGAATATCCTGCGCCCGGACAACGAGCCGCGCGCCACCCACCATATCCACGAGATCATCGAGATCACCGAGAAACTGATCGAGCGCGGTCATGCCTATGTGGCTGACAACGGCGACGTGATGTTCTCCGTACCGACTGACCCGGCATATGGCCAGCTCTCTCGCCAGGATCTGGAGCAACTGCAGGCCGGTGCGCGCGTAGACGTGGTGGATGTGAAGCGTAATCCGATGGACTTCGTCCTGTGGAAGATGTCCAAAGCGGGTGAACCAAGCTGGCCGTCGCCATGGGGCGAAGGCCGTCCGGGATGGCACATCGAGTGTTCCGCCATGAACTGCAAACAACTGGGTAACCATTTTGATATCCACGGCGGCGGATCGGATCTGATGTTCCCGCACCATGAGAACGAAATTGCCCAGTCCACCTGCGCCCACGGCGGCGAGTACGTCAACTACTGGATGCATTCCGGGATGGTGATGGTCGATCGTGAAAAGATGTCCAAATCACTGGGCAACTTCTTCACCGTGCGCGACGTACTGAAGTATTACGATGCGGAGACCGTGCGCTACTTCCTGATGTCTGGCCACTACCGCAGCCAGCTGAACTACAGCGAAGAGAACCTGAAGCAGGCTCGTTCGGCGCTGGAGCGTCTGTATACTGCGCTGCGCGGTACCGATAAATCTGTCGCACCGGCCGGCGGCGAGGCGTTTGAAGCCCGCTTTGTTGAGGTGATGAACGACGACTTCAACACCCCGGAAGCCTACTCCGTGCTGTTCGATATGGCGCGTGAAGTAAACCGCCTGAAAACGGAAGATGCCGCGGCCGCGAATGCGCTGGCTGCCCATCTGCGTAAGCTCTCCGCGGTGCTTGGCCTGCTGGAGCAAGAGCCGGAAACCTTCCTGCAGAGTAGCGCGCAGGCGGACGACGGCGAAGTGGCGGAGATCGAGGCGTTGATTACGGCTCGTCTGGAAGCGCGTCAGGCGAAAGACTGGGCGGCAGCAGATGCAGCGCGTAATCGTCTGACCGAGATGGGTATCATTCTGGAAGATGGTCCTCAGGGGACGACCTGGCGTCGTAAGTAAGTTCTCCCCCTCACCCTAACCCTCTCCCTCAGGGAGAGGGGATTGACCGGTTTTCTTCCTCACTTCGTGCCAGCGGGCATCGTCCGCTTTTCTCCCTCTCCCTGGGGGAGAGGGCCGGGGTGAGGGCCTCAGCGCGCACGCTTCCACCACAATACTCCCATTAACACCACCCCAGGCAGCCACACCCACAGCAGTTCCGAAATGATCACCTGATGCCCGTACGGGGTGGTATAGCGGGACAGCGCAAACGGCGCGACCTTAATCACCTGCCAGGGGGCGAAAAAGCGTTCATCCGACCAGGGCCACAGCCAGCCAACCCCTTTGCCTCCGGTCGTGATCGAATCCAGCAGACTGTGCGACAACAGCGATACGGTTAAAAACAGCCAGCAGCGAATCAGCCCGGCCCTGAACCATCGTCGACCCGCCCAGACGCAGAGTAGCGGAAGCACAAATGCAAACAGCAAGGAGTGCGTAAAGCCGCGATGACCAAAAATATTGCCGTAGGCCACGCCGAACTTAAAAGAGAGCACGTCGGCGTCTGGCAGCATGGCCAGCACCACACCGGCAAACAGGAGGCGAGGAGGTATAACGCGGGTGCCGAGCCCTAAGCCCAGGCAGAGAGGTACAGCAGCATGAGTGATAATCGTTGGCATGGTCATTTCCCACGGTAAATCATGGAAATATAGCAGGCTTTACCCGCCGCCAACCGAAACGAATTCTGAATTCAGGCCGATTCCCGGGCAATGAGCTGGCCTGAGAGTGTAATACGCTGAGTTTGCAGATCCGGCTCCTTCAGCTTGCGCATCATTAAGCCCGCGGCCTGACGTCCGGTCTCTTCACTGGCGGAGGAGACATAGGTAAACGACGGCGAGGTGAGATTAACGTGCAGCATATCTTCAAAGCCGACAAGGGCGACCTGCTGAGTCAGAAAGACATCTTTGCCCACCGTGCGCCCCACCTGATGAATGCCGGAGATCGAGCCAATCATCGCATCGGGCGAATGGCAGAGCAGGGCGGTGATGGTATTGTTTTTTTCCAGCAAATGGCGGGTGGCGAGCCCGGCGGCGCGGGTGTCGTCGCTACAGGCCGGGGCAAACTCGTCACGATTAATCAGCCCATACTGGCTCATGGCGCTGCGAAAACCGAGCAGGCGCTGCTCGCGAATCAGGCAGTTTTCCTGCCCGCCGATATAGGCAATATTACGGTGACCCCGCTCAATCAGGTAACGCGTTGCAAGATTCGCCGCCTGGCGATTATCCCGCAGCACCAGATTACAGGGTTCATCCAGAAAAGATTGCGAGACGGCGACCAGCGGAAGGGGGCATTGACGAATCTGTTCGGGTAAACGGGCATGCTGCGTATCGGAAGATAAATAGATCACCCCCGCCACGCCCTGCTGTTTAAATGAAAGCAGGCAGCGCTCAAGATGTTCGCCATCGTTTTGCGGCTGCCCAAGAAAGACCATATAGCCCTGTTTTTCCAGCTCTTGCACGACGCTTGCCATCACTTTGATAGAAAAGCTGTCGCTAAAATCACGCAGGATCAGGCCGATCAGGTTGGAGGTGTTGGCGCGAAGGTTAGCAGCGGCGACATTATGAACATAGCCGAGCGTATTGATGGCAGCATGGACTTTCTCAATCGTTGCCTCTGAGATTTTCCCTTTCTGGCGTAGCACCAGCGAGACGGTGGATACCGAAACGCCTGCCTCTCTGGCGACATCAATAATGCTGACTTTCTTCAAACTCGCTCCCTGAAATTTCCACATTATCAGCCTGTTCAGACAACGCCTCCCAGATTACAGGAGACGTGTCAGCCAGGCATCTTATTATTTTCCGATCAGCGTGCTCATAGTCTGGGCGATAAACTGTGCCCTGGCACCAAAGATCACTTGAATACCCTTATCGCCAACGAAGACCACACCGCGTGCCCCCAGGCCGTTAAGCCCGTCTTTATCTACCTCATCGCCTTTGGCCACTTCCAGACGCAGACGGGTGATACAGGAGCCGACGGAGTCAATGTTGTTCGCCCCGCCCAGCAGCGCAATGATTTCGGTGGCAAGCTCAGTATCGGTCTTGTCATCGGTTGTCGCGCTCACGTCAGTACGGCCCGGTGTTTTCACGTCAAAACGACGGATCACAAAGCGGAATGTGAAGTAGTAAATCAGCGCCATCGGAATACCGATAATCACCGCGTTCAGGAAGTTGGTCTGGTAGCCGTTAAACGACGGCAGGATCCCGAACGACAGATAATCGATAAAGCCCGCAGAGAACGACTTGGCGATATGTGCATGCATCAGGTACATGGTCATATAGGCCAGACCCGCCATGATGGCGTTGAAGACGTACAGAATCGGTGCCACGAAGATAAAGGTAAACTCAACCGGCTCCGTAATCCCCGTCAGGAAGCAGGTCAGTGCGGCAGAGAAGAGAATACCGGCCGCGATTTTCTTATTCTTGGTGTGCGCTTCGTGATACATCGCCAGACACGCCGCAGGCAGCGCGAACAGCATCAGCGGGAACTCGCCCTGCATGAACTTACCGGCATTCTGGTAAGTGTCGCTGCTGAAGGATTTAGTCCCTTCTTCCAGCATTTTGAACCAGATAGTCTGGTCGCCGTGGATCACCTGGCCCGCCTGGGTGGTGTAATCACCGAAGGAGTACCAGAAAGAGGGGTACCAGATATGGTGCAGACCCAGCGGGATCAGCGCGCGCTCCACCAGACCGAAGATAAAGGTCGAGGCCGCCTGATTATCGCCGTTTACCACCACCGAAAGCGCGTCGATGCCGGACTGGATATGCTGCCAGATGTACGGCAGCAGCAGGCCGAGCAGGAACGACAGAAATGCTGTCGCAATCGCTACAAAACGCTTACCGGAGAAGAAGCCGAGGAACTCCGGCAACTGCATGGTATGGAAGCGGTTATAGCACCAGGCGGCGAGAATACCGCAGATCAGGCCGCCAAAGACGCCCATCTGCAGAGTAGGAATGCCGACCACCATGGCGTATTTACCGCCCTGAGAGGCCATCTCCGGCGTGATGCTCAGTAGCGTGCCGATGGTAATGTTAGTAACAAATACCGACACTGCCGCAGAGAGCGCAGCGATGCCCGATTCTGACGCCAGACCCACCGCGGAACCGATAGCGAAGAGCATTGGCAGGTTATCGAAAATAACCCCGCCCGCATTCATCATCAGCGGCAGATGGAATTTATCCCCGAACGCCAGCAGCAGGCCGGCAGCGGGAAGCAGTGAAATTGGCAGCATTAAGGCGCGGCCAATCATCGATAACTTAGACAACGATTTAACAAACCCTGATATCAGACTCATGCTGAAATCTCCCCCGAGAAGCGCTTTTTTCGCGCTGTTATAGTAAGTATAACGTTTTAGTAGAACGTTCTACTTATCGTGAGGAAAGGTGGAATTACGCGCAACTAAATTTTCACATTTCAACAAACGAAATAGTGATTCTTTGAAGTCGATCGATAATTAACCGTGATGGGGATGGGGGATAAAGTGAGATGAGAGCGGTTTGTTCCCCTCACCCTAACCCTCTCCCCATAGGGGAGAGGGGACTGCCCGGNNGGTCTTCTCCCTCGCCCCTGTGGGAAGAGGGGACGGCCAGGTGCGGTTTTCTCCCACGCCCCTGATGGGAGAGGGGGCTGCCCGGTGCGGTTTTCTCCCTCGCCCCTTTGGGGAGAGGGCCGGGGTGAGGGGAAATATACACTCAGTATTTAGGCTCGGTAAGCGTCGCGCCACCGGGCATCACACGCCTCAGGCGGTAACAGTCACGCTATGGCCTGCAAAACTCACGGTCTGTCCCGCAACAATCTTGCAGCGTTTGCGGGTTTCCACCGCACCATCTACCGTAACCAGACCTTCAGCAATGACGATCTTGGCCTGCGCGCCGCTCTCGCTCCAGCCCTCCAGCTTCAGGAGATCGCACAGCTCTACGTGTGGGTGTTTACCTAATGAAAAAGTGGCCATCTTACGCTTCCTCTACGTCGTGATACTCTTCGCATGCTTGCAAAGTATTTTGAATCAGTGTTGCTACCGTCATCGGGCCTACGCCGCCCGGCACCGGGGTGATGTAAGAGGCGCGCGCGGCAGCATCCTCATAAACCACATCGCCCACGACTTTGCCGCTCTCGAGACGGTTAATGCCTACGTCCACCACAATCGCACCTTCTTTAATCCACTCACCGGGAATGAAGCCAGGCTTGCCGACGGCGACGATCAGCAGATCCGCGTTTTCAACGTGTTGACGCAGATTTTTGGTAAAGCGGTGGGTAACGGTCGTGGTACAGCCAGCCAGCAGCAGCTCCATGCTCATCGGGCGGCCAACGATATTCGAGGCGCCAATCACCACGGCGTTCAGACCGTAGGTATCAATGTTATAGCGCTCAAGCAGGGTAACGATACCGCGTGGCGTGCAAGGACGCAGACGCGGCGCGCGCTGGCACAGGCGACCAACGTTATACGGATGGAAACCGTCCACGTCTTTATCGGGTGCGATACGCTCCAGAACCTTCACGTTGTCGATGCCTGCAGGCAGCGGCAGCTGAACCAGAATGCCGTCGATCTCTTTATCAGCGTTCAGGGTGTCGATCAGCTCCAGCAGCTCTGCTTCGCTGGTGGTTTCCGGCAGATCATAAGAGCGGGAGACAAAGCCCACCTCTTCGCACGCCTTGCGTTTGCTGCCGACATAAATCTGGGATGCCGGGTTACTGCCGACCAGCACAACAGCCAGTCCGGGGGCGCGTTTTCCGGCCGCTGTACGCGCCTTCACTTTTTCCGCGACCTCAGAGCGCACCTGCTGCGCAATCGTTTTACCGTCAATAATCTGTGCTGCCATCAGAGAGAGGATTCCATCTGTAAGGTTTAAAGGGGGGATTGCCTATATTTTGTCAGAAGCGAGCGCTGCTGTCAGTCACCCATTGCGAGATTTCCTGATCACCTCCCGGCTGAGCCATTCAGTCCCTGCGTTTTGTACGGTTTTTTTCTTAGGGATGATTAAGACCAGACCTGGGCCAATTACAGCGTTTGGGCATATTTAAATATGCCTCAAAAGGCTACTTTAGCGTTGCCAAAAATAAGCGTTCAATCCTCATATTGAATGCCTAATTTATTCCCGCTATCTGTTGGGAAGGGTATTTTATATTTTAAAGGAATAGACATGAAAATAACCTATGCTGCATCTGTTGTAATTGCTTCGCTGACCTTTTTTGCTGGAACTGTTCAGGCAGAAGAGACGAAAACACCAGTATCTGTAAATGGTGGCACAGTTCATTTTACGGGTGAATTAGTGAATGCCGCCTGTGCAGTGAATACCGAATCGTCAAACCAGACGGTCAACCTGGGCCAGTATCGTACGGCGAAGTTCACCAAAGTCGGTGATACCACCAGCAATGTTCCCTTCACTATTGAGCTGAATGATTGCGATCCGACCGTAGCGACGACGGCCGCCGTGGCCTTTACCGGCCAGGTTGATGCCACCGATAAAACCCTGCTGGCCGTCTCCTCCGGCAGTAATGACACCGCTGCAAAAGGGGTTGGGATTGAAATTCTCGACAGTCAATCCACCACGCTGACACCGGATGGCGCCAGCTTCTCGGCAACCCAGGCACTGATCAAAGGGACCAATACCCTGAACTTTGCCGCGCGCTATAAAGCCACGGCGGCAACTACCGAGCCGGGTCAGGCCAACGCTGACGCGACCTTCGTCGTTAAATACGAATAAGCCTGACAGCAGGGAGGATGAAGGTCTCAGGGAGGAGGCCCGACTGTCTGGATTGAGTATCAGAATGAACGCTAAGGAGCATGATTTGGGTTGCTCCTTACTATTGAGTGCAGTGGCGTGGGCTGGCTATTTTTAGCTCCGACTGCAGCCACTCGTGCCTGACATACCTGCGAATAAATAATTATAGGCTCCGCTGTGAAATATGTATTTTTTAAACCAGGGTTCATCGTATTTTTATTCTGTCTACTGGTATCGCTGCCGACATACGCTGCAGGTGGAATTGCACTGGGTGCGACTCGGGTTATTTATCCTGCCGAAGCGAAACAGACTTCACTGGCTATTACCAACAGCCACAAACAGGAACGTTATTTAATTAATGCCTGGATTGAAAATGAGCAGGGAACAAAAGAAAAATCGTTTGCCGTCACGCCTCCGCTGTTCGTCAGCGAGCCGGATAGCGAAAATACCTTGCGCATAATCTATGCGGGCCCTGCGCTTGCGAAGGATCGTGAGTCGCTGTTTTATCTGAACGTGAAGGCGATTCCGTCGGTTAATAAAGCCAGCATTGAGGGAAAAAACGTCCTGCAACTGGCGGTGCTGTCTCGCATCAAGGTCTTTGTCAGGCCGGGCAATCTCGCCATGCAGCCCGATGAGGCGCTGTCACATCTGCACTTTGAACGGGTGGGTAACCAACTCAAAGTCAGTAATGCCTCACCCTATTACATCACGCTGGTCAATCTACGCCTCGGCGAACAGAGAGTAGAGAATCTGATGATTGCGCCAGGGCAGTCGGCACAACAGTACCTTCCGTCCGGTGCCGGCAACATGCTGAGCTGGCAAAGCGTGAATGATTATGGCGCGATAACTCCCGCGCGTAGCGTCAATCTTTGAGCCTGGTTCGAATCATGCACACTCAGCGAGGGCTGCCTGGTCTCATCGCACTGGCCTTAATCGTCAACTGGCCGCAGACGGGGCGGGGCGAAAGCTACTTTAACCCGGCATTTTTATCCGATAGCGCGGCAGACGTCGCCGATTTATCGCGCTTTGAGCAAGGTTATCAGCAGGCTCCGGGCCTCTATCGGGTCGATATTTGGCTCAATGAGGCCTTTATTGGGACGCAGGATATCCGCTTTGAGAGCGCGTCTGAACCGGTTCCCACCGTGGCGGGAGGGCTGGCGCCCTGTATCACGCGCGCGCTGCTGGAGCGGTTTGGTGTAAACCTTGCGGCATTTCCGACACTCGCCGGCGCGGAAGCAGAACACTGTGTTCCGCTGACCCAGGTGATTGCGGGAAGTCAGATCATCTTTAATTTCGCCGCGCAGCGGCTGGACGTAAGCCTGCCGCAGGTGGCAATGCAAAACAGCGCGCGGGGATACATCTCTCCTGAGCAGTGGGATAACGGTATTCCGGCGGCATTGTTGAATTACAGCTTCAGTGGCAATCGCGGTAGCGACGACGACAGCTATTACCTCAATCTACAAAGCGGGATGAACTATGGGGCCTGGCGATTACGTAATACCGGGGCGTGGCGCTATACCCGCAGCAACGGAACGCGGCACAGCGAATGGCAAAATATTGGAACCTGGGCGCAGCGTACGCTGGTGCCGCTAAAAAGCGAGCTGGTGCTGGGAGACAGCAATACGGGTAACGACGTCTTCGACAGTATCGGTTTTCGTGGGGGGCGACTTTACGCTGCAGACAGCATGTACCCGGACAGTATGCAGGGCTACGCCCCCACCGTGCGCGGTATCGCCAGGACCCCGGCCAAAGTTGTCATCCGTCAGAACGGATATGTCATTTATCAAAGTTACGTTCAGCCCGGCGCCTTTGCCATTACCGATCTCAATCCCACCTCATCGAGCGGCGATCTGGAGGTGACGGTGGAGGAAAAGGAGGGAAGCGTCCAACGCTATAGCGTGCCCTATTCCACGGTCCCTCTGTTGCAACGCGAAGGGAGACGAAAGTTTGACCTGGTCGCCGGCGCCTACCGCAGCGGTAATCAGGGGCAGGATAGGCCGGTATTTGCGCAGGGCACGCTGCTCGCAGGTCTGCGCGACGGTTATACCCTCTACGGTGGCGCGCAGGTTGCCGCACGTTATAGCGCTCTGGCGCTGGGGGCGGGCAAGAATCTGGGGGAGTGGGGAGCGGTCTCGATCGATGTTACGCATGCCCGTAGCCAGCTTGCCGACGAGAGTCATCATCAGGGCCAGTCCCTGCGCTTTCTCTATGCCAAATCATTGAACGGCTATGGCACAAATTTCCAGCTGCTGGGCTATCGCTACTCCACTAAAGGGTTTTACACCCTGGATGATACTGCCTGGAAATCGATGGAGGGTTACCAGTATGGCGAAAGCCTGACGAAGGACGGCGTGCCGGATGTGCAGAGCTATCACAACCTGGCGTGGAGCAAAAAGGGGCGTATCCAGCTCAATATCTCCCAGTCACTGGGGGAGTGGGGATCGGTCTATCTGTCCGGCAGCGAGCAAAGCTACTGGGACACCTCAGAAACTAACACCTGGTATCAACTCGGCTATGCGGGTGGGATGCAGGGGATCAGCTACGCCTTTACCTGGGCCTGGAGCCGGGCGGCGGGCATTGAAGGCACTGACAGGATTGCCTCTTTTAACGTCAGCGTGCCTTTCTCGATCTTTATGGGCAGAGGCTACCGTCGCGATAACGCCCTTGAACGCGCGTGGGCGACCGCCTCCGCCAGCCGCAACAGTGACGGGCAAAGCAGCTGGCAAACGGGCGTGAGCGGCACGTTGCTTAAGGATAAGAACCTGAATTACAGCGTGATTCAGGGGCACTCCAGCAGTGGAGGCGCAAGCGGCAGTGCCAGCGCGAACTGGCAGGCAGCCTGGGGGAACCTGGGCGCGGGGTATAACACCAACCGCGAAAAACGCGACTGGAACTGGCAGCTGGCGGGCGGCGTGGTGGGTCATGCCGACGGTATTACCCTGAGCCAGCCGCTGGGGGACACCAACGTTCTGATCAAAGCGCCGGGCGCATCGGGCGTCAGCATTGAAAACCAGACCGGGGTAAAAACCGACTGGCGTGGCTACGCCGTTATGCCTTACGCCACCGTGTATCGCTATAACCGCGTCGCGCTGGACACCAATTCTATGGGTAACAGTATCGATATTGAAAACAACGTAAGCAGCGTAGTGCCGACCCGGGGGGCACTGGTGCGGGCCAGCTTTGATACCCGCATTGGCGTGCGCGCGTTAATGACCGTAACGCGATCCGGCAAACCGGTGCCCTTCGGCGCGCTGGTGCGTGAGAACCAAAGCGGTATCACCAGCATGGTGGGTGATGATGGACAAATTTACCTTAGCGGATTGCCGCTGGTGGGAGAGTTAATGATTCAGTGGGGGCGCTATGCGCAGTCTCAGTGCCGGGCACAGTACCGGCTGCCTGACGATAGTCAGGAAAGGAATATCACTCTGGCGGAGGTGGAGTGTGAACCATAAAGGGCAATCTCGGCGCGCCATTGCCGGGGCGGTGTTAAGTGGCCTGCTGGCGCTGAGTGCCCTCCCGGCCAGGGCAACCGTGTGTCAAAACGTGGACGGCGGGGCGAAAGATATCTCGTATGACCTCTCGGATGTCTTTAACAGCGCCAATAACAAACCAGGCCAGATCATCACGCTTTCCCAAAAATCCGGGCTGGTGGGGGTGAATGCTATCTGCCCGAAGGGCACCACCGGTAAATCGACAATGCGAAGTTATGTGACCGATCTGCCTGTCACCAGCGTGGAGGATAATTACCAGTACGTAAAACTGAACGATTATCTGGAGGGGGCCATGCAGATACACGATGATTTTGCCGGCACTTTCTATCCGCCCGCTAATTTCATCCAGATGGGACAGCACCCCAACGTGCCAAAACAGAAAGCCTTCCCGGTGACGGACTCGAAGCTGATTTTTCGTCTGAAGGTGACCCGGCGGTTCATTAACCTGGTGGTCATCCCACGTCAGACCATGTTTCGGGTTTACGTCACCACCGCGAAGGGCGATCCCTTAACCACGCCGGTGTATACCATTAGCTACAGCGGAACCATACAAGTGCCGCAAAGCTGTATGTTGAACGCCGGCTCGATTGTGGAGTTTGATTTCAAAGAGATGGCGGCCTCCCTCTTTAGCGAGGCGGGGGCAGGAAATCGTCCGCAGAAAATTTCGCCCCAGAGTAAAACCATTGCCATCAAATGCACTAACGTCGAGGCGCAAGCCGCGCTGACCATGCGTATTGAAGCGGATAAGGTGGCGGGCAATGCGCTGGTCTCCGATAACCCGGATCTGGGTTTTGTCGTGGCGACGGAGGGCGGCACGCCGCTTACGCCAAATACGCTGGCAAGCAAGATCCCGTTCCGCCTGGATGATAACGCCGAGGCGTCAGTGGCTATTCGCGCCTGGCCGGTGAGCATTACCGGCATTAAACCGGCGGAAGGGAAATTTACCTCGTTGGGCTATCTACGCGTGGATTATGAATAAGATAAAACCTCTGATCGTCCTGGTCACATTATTAACGCAGGGTTTCGCCAGTGCCAGTAACTCCCTCGGTCAGGTGAATATCAAACTCTCTGGCACCATCGTGGATTTTACCTGCGTGGCAGAGGTGGGCGACAGCGTCAAATCCGTGCCGCTGGGGCGCTGGTCGACTAAACAGCTGAGTACGACGGGCAGCCGAACCCCGGCGGTACCCTTTAGTTTGAAACTGGAGGGCTGTCCGCCGGGCGCGGCATCGTTAACCTTCACCGGCAAAGCCAATGCACAAGATAGCGAACTGCTCGCACTCAATGAGGCTAGTCATGCCAGCAATGTTGCCATTGAGATCCGCAATCAGGATAAAACGCGTTTGCCATTGCAGCAGGCCAGCCATGAGGTGAAAGTGGATGCGCAGGGGCATGCCGTTTTGCAGTTTTATGCTAATTACATTGCCACGGCCAATGACCCGCAGCCGGGGCGTGCCGATGCCGATGCGACTTTTGTTATCAATTATTACTAATACCGTTGCCAGGCCCTGCCGTCTCTACGCGGCAGAGCGCAACAGTAATTACAGTAATTCGTGCATTTTTGCGTAATCAATTAATTCGACAATGCTCTGCACGCCGAGTTTAGCGTAAATATTCGATTTGTGGGCGCTGATGGTTTTGTTACTTAACATCATTTGCTCGGCAATTTCTTTATTAGTCATACCATTGGCAAGGTAGCGTAAAACGGTTACCTCGCGATTGGATAAAGGCATGTCGCTGAATTTGCCCCGTCTGGACTTGAAATGATTTATAAAATTTAACGTCTCCGCCGGGAAAAAGGAGTAACCTGATAAAATCATTTCTACGGCGTTATAGATATCATTTAAATCTTTACGTTTACTCACAAAACCGTTGGCGCCGGCAGCTAAAGCTCGCCCGGCGTAGAACGCCTCTGATTTTGAAGATAAAAAGAGTACCTTTATATCTTTGTTTATATCTTTGATTCTTTTCAGTAAAGAAAAGCCATCCGCGCCGGGGAGCTCAATGTCGAGGATGACAAGATCGACAGGGTGATTCCGAAGATACTCAAGCGTCTCATGGCAATCCCCTGACTTGAGTGTAATCTCAATATTTTTATTTTTCTGTAGCAGGACCTCTATCGACATTCTGACGATAGGATGTTCGTCCATAATGATTACGGATGCCGGTTTCATTGTTATGCCTCAGATGTTTAAAGCGTGGGTAAGTCGGAAGGATATTTTGCACATCCTTATGCGGGGGTCGTCGTTAAAAAGTCATCACTGCCATACTGGCATAGTGATGTTCAGGGCACCTCTTTATTATGAATAAAATACAAGCTCACCACAGCGTGAGATATTATTCAGGAAATTGATCTTATAGGTCTTATTATACCCGCTACGTTTTATCCGAAAAGCAGGTAAATGATTGTTAATGGCTTGCCTAATATGATGTTCTGGAGAGGAAAAACTATTATTTTAAAATTGGGTTAATAACCTGCCTGGATGAAGAATGGCAGCGAAACATGTGAATGTATCAGGAAAAAATAATACATCTCGCCAATTGTTGACAAAATGTTAATAATCGAGCGATGGCTTCCGTAGTTGAAATTCCCAGCATCGTCAGCGAAGAGGGTGCGCAGCCCGCGCTGTACCTTCATGTGAAACATTCAGAGAAATTTTTTCTACCAAAAGCCATATCTGCTGCGCGCCTGCCCGGCAACCAGCGTCCCGTCTACAACCAATCCTTGTTTACATTGCTATTACATTAATTACGCAAAACAGCCCGCAGTCGTAACCAGACGAATATTCTTTTTTGGCCGTATTTCTGGTGTTTAGCATCGTCAGAGCGGTGCCGTTAGGAATAGTTATATTTGTTATTCTTTTGTTTTTATTTAACAAAAATTTAACCAGATAATCTACGTCATTTCTTAACATTCTCCAGGAAGAGAGGGGCGATCGAACGTACTGGACGAGGCTGGAAGCTGGCCCAGTAGATGAAAGAGCTCCTGACGATGACTCAGCCCCAGCTTATTCAGGATGCGGCTAAGCCGGTAAACGACGCGGCTATAGGGCTGGCTATTCTCCTGTGCTATCTCCTTCAGAGATTGTCCACCCGATAACGGGAACAGCAGTTTCCACTCGTTGGCTGAAAACCACCCCTCTTTCGGCATATCGTGCGGATTCAACGCCGCTGGCAAGGCGGTAGCGCAAAGCTGGCGTTCGACGACGTGAAACGGGCCCGCCGTTTTGCAAAACAGGCGGCCCGGGTAGTTATCAGCGCGTACCAGCAAAGTGACTGGGGTATAGGGAGGGTAGAGCGTTATCCTGCGCAGGGCGTCAAGGAGTTCAAGCCACGGCGCGATGTCGCTTTCAATATCAATCACCAGCCGGGCGGAGGGCCAGAGCTGACTGGCGCCCAGGGCCTCGTCCAGAGTGTCATAACTGCGGCAATGCTTCACCGGTGGGGGGCTGCGTTGTAGCCCAGCGCAGAGATAGTTATCGCGGGAGACCAGGATCATCCAGGGAACTTCAGGTTTGCGCGTTTGATTTATAGCCTGGCTGAGATAGACCAGCCGATCAAAGAAAGGCGCGCTAAAACGGGACTGTGCGAAACCTAACGAATCACTTCCCGTGCGACGTCGCCGGTAACGGCGTACGGTCATGCGCATAGTTGTTCCCTCAGGCAAGCCTCCTTTTAGCCATGCCGTCTGCCGACGGAGGGCCATAAATATCCCTGGCCGAATCCGGCCCCCGCCTGACGCGCAAGCGCTAAATCCTCTTGTGATTCGATCCCTTCAACAAGGACGTTTCGCGCAAGCGTTGCGCAGAGGTTTACCAGGGATGAAAATGCGGGAGTCGTCTTCAGACGCCAGAACGCCATCTTATCGATCTTGATCCCGCTCAAAGGTAAATGCGCGTCGATGAAACCGTGGATTTGCGCTTCATCAACGTCATCGAGCCATATACGGCAGCCACGCCCGCACAAAAGATGCAGATGTTCTATCGCCCGGATGCGTGAGGTGCAGGGCAGGGAGAGAAGCTGAGCGGGTTCAACGATCTCAATATTCGCACCCGGACCGGGTAGCGGCAGCAACTGGTGAAATAAATCCACCTCTGTCAGCAGGGTTATCGGCAAGTTGATGAAAAGGTTGTGCCAGGGAAGGTGATTTTTGAGCGTCTCGCACTGTACTTGTAGCAAGGCGAGCGCCTGTTCCGCAGAGAGTTGTTGAAACCACGGCTCGCTTTGCAGGGCAGGCGACAAAAGGCTCAGCACTTCCACACCGACAGTGTGAAATGTGGCGAGGTTGACGATGGGTTCCAGCTTCATGCCGACGATGCCGCAGGGGAGAGACTGCAACGGACTCTTTAGCGGAGGGGAGGCCAAAAACGAGGTTAAGCTCACTTCACTGTCCTTTATACCGGCTTCCAGGGCGCCGGGTTACCGCAGAACAGTGTGTCGGGTGGCGGAGGGGGATAAAACTGGGCGTTACTTAATGTCGACTAAGCTATTTCGTAGTTGGCTGATCCGCCAGTAAATGTTGAAATTTTAAACGTATTGTTAAGGGGGAAAGAGACATCTGCTGAGATGCGCGGCAAACGCGCCGAAAGGCATTGACTCACCTGCTATTGACCGTATAATTCCACGCGTTTCACCACTGCGTAGTACCCGCATTCAGTGCGCCCTTAGCTCAGTTGGATAGAGCAACGGCCTTCTAAGCCGTAGGTCGTAGGTTCGAATCCTACAGGGCGTGCCATTTCGAATCAGAGACTCACCTCCCGCGTCACAAATGTCATGCTGAGACAGAGTTGGGACATCAGCCGTCAAAATCAAAAAGCAATGTCTGAAATAAACGCCTTCATACGGTTACTATGCGTTTAATCAATCTGAAACATAAGGTTAGGGTAAAACAGCACCGCCAGAACTGGTAGGAATAATCCTAATGAGTTGCGGTTGAAAGTTCATTCTGAATAATGGACGCAAACTTGTTATGGAAAACGCTTATGAGAATCTGGCTTGGTATCCTTTCATTTCTGGTTGTAATCAGTTCAAGTGCTTCGGCTGCTTCTCTCCAGCGGGAATACAACACATGGTATTCGGATGGGGTGGTACTTTACGGCATGACGCAAACCTCGGATGAGCTTCCGGTTATGGTTAGCATCTCACAGCAGGGTCATCCGGGCGCCAACATGGTTGTTTCCTACATCGCTGAAGGTGGGTGTGATACGCCTGAAAAGCCTTTCGAGGTGAGTGGACACGAAGTTCCCGCAACTTACAAATGCGTGAATATCGGACACAATCAAAAAATTGAACACTTTGCAGTGACTGATGCGGAGCGGGTAAATGGGATGGTTCAAAACCTGAAATCAGACTTTACGCTCGTCTTACAGAATGACATTAAAGTGTGGGCAGCGAATATTAAGACGCCGAAGTTTGGCGTTGCCCCCAATTTCTTATAGCTCTGCAGAGTCGCCGCCTGGAATGTTTTCGTTACTTTCGCTTCTTTAATTCGCGTCGTTAAAGTAATGAACCGCTGCCCGCTATACAAAATGCCCGTTGCACGGTACGGGCTGATTGAGACCATTAACCTCTGCTCGCCCGAACGCAACTGCCGCTTACCGTTAAAGAAACAGAGCCTGCATCCCGCACTGTCATAAATAATGCGTTCCAGCTCATGGAATTTGTACGCTTTCTCACCCATGCTGTTTAAACTTTGCGCACTGCCGCAAGGTCAGGTAGATCCTGTATTAATCAAAAGGAATCAGGTTATGAGAAAGACGACTGCTATTTTGTTAGGAACCGCTTTTTTCTTTACCACCAACGCCTTTGCTGCAGAACTTATGACGAAAGAGGATTTCTCTTAGGTCGAGTCTCAATACGAGAAAATCGGTACGGTTAATACCTCGGGTGAAACGGCGGTTTCGGATGCAAAAGAAGAGCTGATCAAAAAAGCCGATGAGAAAGGTGCTGATGTGCTGGTGCTGACCTCCGGCAATACCGATAAAAAAATCCACGGCACCGCCGACATCTACAAGAAAAAATAACCCTTCCACCGCCCCGGGAGACCGGGGTGGTGTTCAATCACTTCCCCTCTTTATGTCCCCCTTCGGCTTTTATGTCGGGAGATGTCCATATTTACACTTGATTACGAAAGGATAATAAGTATAGTTCTCATTCTCTTTAGTGTTTGCGGGTGACAGGGATCTTTCCGCAGCAGGAGTGAGCGCAGATCTCACAAGGAACACTGAGTGTTACGGTGGAGTCTGCAGGGGCGTAAGCCCAACATCACAACCATAAACGCATTTTCATGCGACGCAGACATCCGCCTCAAATTCGATTTGTACGGTAAAGGATGTTCCTGATGACCCAAAAACTTTCCGCCCTGGCGCTATTCGTTGCCCTCTCCCTGACGGGCTGCGCCACACAGCAATCCGCCGTCACCAAACCGGTAGCACAAACTCCCGACGCTGCGACAGCGCCCGCCCAGACCGGCGTGGTTAAACGCGAGCTGGCAGAGGGGCTGTATGAAATGGTGCTCAGCCCGAAAGGCGATGCGCTCTACGTAGCCAGCGCTGAAGGCTTTAAAGACGTGCAGGGTGGGGTGGTGTACAAGCTCGATCCCACCACGCTGAAAACCCTCGGCCGCAGCCATACCGACCTGAAAAACTTTGCGCTGGCGATCTCTGACGATGGCAAAACGGTCTATACCACCAATTCGCTGGATGGCGGCATCAGCGCTATCGACACTGCCGACGGCAAAGTGAAACAGCGCCTGCTCTTTAGCGAACGCAATAAAGAGGGGTATCCGTACGGTGCGCGTCAGGTCTTGCTGCATAAAGGCACCCTCTATATCGGCGGTGTCGCCGATCCGGCAGTAGTCTGGGTTGTGGATGCAAAAACGCTGAAGCTGAAAAAGACCATCAAGAACGCCGGTCAGTGGGTGACAGGCCTGCTGTGGTCTGAGCAAACCGACCGTATCTATGTGGCTAACGGCGGCGGTGAGATCCTGGTGCTTAACCCGCACACCAACCGTATCGAAAAACGCTGGAAACCGCTGGGCGATAAACCGGCGTTGCTGCTGAACTTCGCTGAAGACAAGGCCACAGGCCGTCTCTTTGTCACCGACAACTCGAAAGCGAAAACCACGCTGGTGCTGGATATCCACAGCGGCAAGGTGATTAAGCAGCTGGATGTCGGCGATTCGCTGGCGGTGAAATTTAACGCCAAACGTAATGAGCTCTACATCTCCCAGCGTGAGGCAGGAAAAGTACTAAGCCTGGATGCGACCACCTATGCGGTGAAGCAGAGCTGGGATCTGCCGCCGAACCCGAACAGCCTGCTGCTCTCTGAAGATGGCCAGACCCTGTACGTTACCGTCAAACAGCCGTTCAACAAAGATCACTCCACCAGCGGGCCGGATAGCGTCGTCAGAATCTCTCTTAAATAAAAATAGTCAGGCCCGGCAACGGGCCTTTTTGCGCGTATTTGAACGAGTTAACCATGAACAACACCAGAAAATTAAATAAAACGTTGCTGGCGCTGGCTATTGGCGCCGTCACCCACTCCGCCTGGGCCGCCGTTGACCCCAAAGAAGAGACCATTGTGGTGCAAGCCGCGCCAACCGGTGAGTTCAAGCCCGGCGGCGATCAGCTGGTGCCGGCCTTCCTGGATGGGCAGGTCGCCAACGGCGGACGCCTGGGGATGCTCGGCCAGCAAAACGCCATGGACGTGCCTTTTAACATCATCAGCTACACCTCCAAGCTGGTGGAAGATCAGCAGGCGCGCACCATCGGCGATGTAGTTTCTAACGACGCGGGCGTGCAGCCGCTGCAGGGCTATGGCAACTACGCGGAAAGCTTCCGCATTCGTGGCCTGAAGTTTGATGGCGATGACATGACCTTCGGTGGCCTCTCTGGCGTGCTGCCGCGCCAGGTGGTAGACGCGCAGATGGTCGATCGTATCGAGATCTTCAAAGGGGCTAATGCCCTGATGAACGGCGCGGCCAGTTCGGGCGTGGGCGGGATGATCAACCTTGAACCCAAACACGCCGGTGACATCCCGCAGGTAAAACTGGGGATGGATTACACCTCTGATGCGCAGATTGGCACCACCCTGGATGCGGGCCGTCGCTTCGGCGACAGCGATCAGTTCGGCGCCCGCGTTAATCTGGTCCACCGTGAAGGGGATAGCCCCGTCGACAACGATCGCCGCCGTACCACCCTGGCCTCGCTGGGCCTGGACTACAAGGGCGATAGCTTCCGCACCTCCGTCGATATGGGCTACCAAAAGAAAACGTTCCATGGTGGCACAACCGGTCTAAACATTTCAGTGGTCGATTTTGTCCCCTCGCTGCCGAAAAACGATCGCAGCTATTCGCAGAAATGGGCCTGGAGTGATATCGAGAATGAATTCGGCATGTGGCGCAGCGAATACGATATTAACGACAGCTGGACGGCTTACACCGGCCTGGGGGCGCAGCATGCTCACGAGCAGGGGCTCTACAGCGCGCCAAGACTGCTGGATGCAGACGGCACCGCGAAGGCCAGCCGCCTGGATACGAACCGCATCATCGACTCCGTGAGCGGGATGGCGGGGATTCGCGGTCAGTTTGACACAGGCTTTGTTTCACATAGCGTGAACCTGGGCTATTCGGCGCAGACGAAAACGGACAAAACCGCCTGGAAAATGTCGGCGCTGGCGGATAACCCGATCGTCAATATTTACCATCCTTATGCGGTTAATCCTCCAGTCAGCACGGACTCCGGTGGAAAGGGGGGGAATTACACCGATCCGCGTATAAGCGGACGTACCCGTCTGCAGGGCTGGTTGCTGAGCGACACCCTGAGCGTACTGGATGATACGCTGCTCTTCACCGTGGGGGCGCGTCATCAGAAAGTGGTGATTCGCGGCTACGATAAAATCACCGGGCAGGAGAACGCCGCCGACGGCTTCGACGGCAGCCGCTGGATGCCGACTTACGGGGTGGTCTATAAACCGTGGCAAGAGCTGTCGTTCTATGCCAACCACACTGAAGCGCTGCAGCCGGGCAAAACGGCACCTAACACCGCCAGCAACTACGGGCAAAGCACCGGCATCGTGCACTCTAAGCAGAACGAAGTGGGGGTTAAAGCCGATTTCGGACGTATCGGCGGCTCCCTGTCGCTGTTTGAGATCAAAATGCCGACCCCAACGCTCGACAGCGTAACCCAACACTACGGTCTGGACGCCGAACAGCGTAACCGTGGCGTAGAGCTGAGCGTCTTTGGCGAGCCGATGCTGGGCCTGCGCCTGAACGGCGGTGCGACCTGGCTACAGGCCGAGCTGACCAAAACCAACGGCGGCGTTAACCAGGGCAATGATGCCATCGGCGTGCCAAACTTCTACGCCGTGCTGGGCGCGGAGTATGACATCAAGCCGGTCGAGGGGCTTACCGCTATCGCGCGTGTAAACCACTCCGGCTCGCAGTATGCCAACCTCGCCAACACCAAAAAGCTGGATAGCTACACCACACTGGATCTGGGCGTGCGTTACCGCGTAGCGCTGAACAATAATCAGAATCAGATGACGGTACGTGCCGGCGTAGAAAACGTTACCGACGAAAACTACTGGGCGGGTGCGGACGACAGCGGCACCTATATCTACCAGGGTGAGCCGCGCACCTTTAAAGTCTCTGTTGGCTACGAGTTCTAAGTTTTACCTTCGTTATCCGGGGCAGGGATGCCCCATTCTTGCGTCTGTTATAAAACTGTCATGCGGAGTTTTTATAGTGTTCCCACCGTGCTATTTTCGAGCCAATGACAGGAAGCCATCGTGGGTAAACCTCTTAAGTCCGTATTTAAAAAAGAACATCGCGACGATGTCAGTAATCCCTCTACCAACCCGGCCTTTTCCAGCGTAGCGGAGATATTTCTCTCCCGCCGACGTCTTCTGCAGTTGGGTGCCGTTGCCGGAGCCGCAGCCGCGTTTCCCCTGCTGATTAAACCTGAGCAAGCCTTTGCGGCAGTTGCTACGCCCTCACCGCTGGCGAAAGCGGTCTCACTCGGTTTTACCAGCATCGCCGTGTCCACAGAGGATAGCGTCAGGGTCCCCGAAGGGTATCTTGCGCGGCCATTCTACCGCTGGGGCGACGCCACCGGCATTCAGGGGAATATGCCCGCCTTTAAACTGGATGCCAGCAACACGGCAGAGGAGCAGGCGGTACAGGCCGGTATGCACCACGACGGCATGGCGTGGTTCAGTCTGCCGCAGAATCAAGACAACCCCGCTCACGGCCTGCTGGCAATGAACCACGAGTATATCGATAACGGCATGCTGTTCCCCGACGGCGCGGCGAACTGGAATTTTGAGAAAGCGCGCAAAGGGCAGAACGCTATGGGCGTGTCGGTCATCGAAGTGAAAAAAGGGGACAGCGGCTGGGAGGTCGTTCGCCCCTCCGGCTACGCCCGGCGCATCACGGTTAATACACCGATGCAGCTTACCGGCCCGGCGCGCCACCAGCCGTTGATGAAAACGGCAGCCGATCCGCAGGGTGAGCAGGTGCTGGGCACCATGCAAAACTGCGCCAACGGCCATACGCCCTGGGGAACCTATCTCACCTGTGAAGAGAACTGGTCAGATATTTTTGTCAAAAAAGGCGATCATAACGCGCTGGAAAAGCGCTACGGCATTAGCGATAGCGATGAATCCTACCGCTGGAATGAAGTCGATGACCGTTTTAACGTTGATAAAACCCCGAATGAACCTAACCGCTTTGGCTGGGTGGTCGAGATCGATCCCTATAATCCCACCTCGACGCCGCGTAAACACACCGCGCTGGGCCGCTTTAAGCACGAGGGGGCCGCGGTAACGCTGGCGGCCGACGGACGGGCGGTCGTCTATATGGGTGACGATCAGAAATTCGAATATATCTATAAATTTATCTCAGAGAACAAATACGACCCGGCGAACCGCGATGCCAACATGCGTCTGCTGGAAACGGGCACGCTCTACGTGGCCCGCTTTAACGACGATGGCAGCGGCGAATGGCTCCCGCTGATCTACGGGCAGAACGGTCTGGATGCGCACAAGGGCTTTGAAAGCCAGGGCGATCTGTTAATCAAAACCCGACTGGCCGCCGATGCGGTAGGGGCGACGAAAATGGATCGTCCTGAGTGGATCGCGGTGGATCCACACAGCAGCGGTAGCGTCTATTGCACGCTGACCAATAACAGCGATCGCGGGAAAGAGGGCAAGGCGGCACCAGATGCGGCGAATCCGCGGGCGAATAACCAGTACGGCCATATTATGCACTGGCTGGAAGCCGGGAACGATCCTGCCGCCCAGGGTTTTGCCTGGGATATCCTGGTGCTGGCGGGGCGCGCCCAGAGCGACGATCCGCGCGCGAAAGGGACGATGAAAGGGGCCGAGTTCGGCAGCCCCGACGGCCTCTCCTTCGATCATCAGGGAGTGCTCTGGATCCAGACCGATGTCTCCTCCAGTACCATCAATAAGAAAGCGTACGAAGGGATGGGCAACAACCAGATGGTGGCGACCATTCCTGGCACCAATGATTATCGACGTTTCCTGACGGGACCGCGTGGCTGTGAGATCACCGGTATCGCCTTTACGCCAGATAACCGCACGCTGTTTATCAATATTCAGCATCCGGGGGAGGGCGGGGATGATATTACCGACCCGGCCAACCCGCGCGCCGTCTCTAACTGGCCCGATGCCAATCCGAATGGACGCCCGCGCGCCTCGACGGTGGTGATCACCAAAGCGGACGGCGGCATTATCGGATCTTAACCTCTGCATGCCGGGCGGCGTCCGCTGCCCGGCGATTCACTTGCTCCCATCTGCCTGAAGTGTTAAAAGGTGCCCCTTCTATTAGAAAGAGACAGGGGTAGGACGTGAAAGACGCGTCATCCGCTTCAGCCACTGGTGCTGCTGAAGCCTCGTCGGAACAGGCTCCGACGCTGCATCGTGGTTTGCAAAATCGCCATATTCAACTCATTGCCCTTGGGGGCGCTATCGGTACCGGCCTTTTTCTCGGTATCGGACCTGCAATTCAAATGGCCGGGCCAGCCGTACTGCTGGGCTACGCTATCGCCGGGATTATCGCCTTTCTGATCATGCGCCAGCTCGGCGAGATGGTGGTGGAAGAGCCGGTATCCGGTTCCTTTGCCCACTTTGCTTATAAATACTGGGGCCCGTTCGCCGGCTTCCTCTCCGGCTGGAACTACTGGGTGATGTTTGTGCTGGTGGGCATGGCTGAGCTCACTGCGGCAGGCATCTATATGCAGTACTGGCTGCCGGACGTGCCGACCTGGATCTGGGCCGCAGGCTTCTTCATCATCATCAATGCCGTCAATCTGGTGAACGTGCGCCTGTATGGCGAAACCGAGTTCTGGTTTGCGCTGATCAAGGTGTTGGCGATCGTCGGCATGATCGGCTTTGGCATCTGGCTGCTGTTCTCTGGTCATGGCGGGGAACGGGCATCGATCGACAACCTGTGGCAGCACGGGGGCTTCCTGGCGACCGGCTGGAAAGGGCTGATTCTGTCGCTGGCGGTCATTATGTTCTCCTTTGGCGGGCTGGAGCTGATTGGTATCACCGCCGCTGAAGCGCAGGATCCGCACAAGAGCATCCCTAAAGCCGTAAACCAGGTGGTCTACCGTATTCTGCTGTTTTATATCGGTTCGCTGGTGGTGCTGTTGGCACTCTATCCGTGGGTAGAGGTGAAATCGGACAGCAGCCCGTTCGTGATGATTTTCCACGATCTGAACAGCAACGTTGTGGCCTCTGCGCTGAACTTTATTATCCTGGTCGCCTCGCTGTCGGTTTATAACAGCGGCGTTTACTCCAATAGCCGGATGTTGTTTGGTCTCTCCGTGCAGGGCAATGCGCCGAAATTCCTGACCCGGGTCAGCCGTCGCGGCGTACCGGTGAACTCGCTGATCCTCTCCGGGGCGATTACGTCATTGGTGGTGCTGGTTAACTACCTGTTGCCGCACGATGCCTTTGGCCTGCTGATGGCACTGGTGGTCGCTACGCTGCTGCTGAACTGGGTGATGATCTGCCTGGCACACCTGCGTTTTCGCGCGGCGATGCGCCGTAAAGGGCGTGAAACGCAGTTTAAGGCCCTGCTTTACCCGGCGGGTAACTACCTCTGTATCGCTTTCCTGGCGATGATCCTGGTGCTGATGTGCACCATGGATGGTATGCGTACCTCAGCCATTTTGTTACCGGTGTGGGTGGTGTTTTTGTTTGTGGCGTTTAAGCTGTCGCGTAAAAAGTAACGGCAGGGTTTAAGGGCAGTGGCAACCTAGAGTGTCATGCCGGGCACGGTGGAATCGTTCCGTTCACCTCAAGTTCAGCAGAATATGGCATTGCACCACCCGTGAACGTGACAAGGGGGACCGTCGGGTCCCCCTTGTCAATCCCCGCGGCCCCGCAACGAAATCGGTGCTACGCACTGCGCTAGCGCATAAGAACCTTTATCGTGACCCCTCTCCCAATTCTGCTTCGATCCCCATGATCTTTCTTTTGTAATCGATTACTTTCCAATTGATGTAATTTGTAATCGATTACTTTTGAGGGTGGGGCAGATCATGGTGTCAACAACTGAAAGTCGTGGAAAGGCGATAGTCCAGCACCGCATGCTGGTGCCGCGCCTGTCGCTGATGATGTTCTTACAATTTTTTATCTGGGGGAGCTGGTCAGTTACGCTCGGCCTGGTAATGACCCAGCACAATATGTCACTGCTCATCGGTGACGCATTCTCGGCGGGGCCTATTGCGTCAATCTTGTCGCCGTTTGTGCTCGGCATGTTAGTTGACCGCTTCTTCGCCTCGCAAAAAGTGATGGCGGTGATGCACCTCGCCGGGGCGGTGATCCTGATGTTCGTCCCCGGGGCACTGGTGGCGGAAAACGGCGCGCTGTTAATTGGCCTGCTGTTTGGCTACACGCTCTGTTATATGCCTACGCTTGCCTTAACCAATAACATTGCTTTCCATAGCCTGGCGAACGTCGATAAAACTTTCCCGGTGGTACGCGTGTTTGGCACCATCGGCTGGATTGTGGCGGGGATCTTTATCGGGGTGACGGGCGTCGCCTCCAGCGTCACCATCTTCCAGGTGGCGGCGGTAAGCTCCGTGCTGCTGGCGCTCTATAGCCTGACGCTGCCGCATACGCCTGCGCCCGCCAAAGGGCTACCGGTCAAGGTGCGCGACCTCTTCTGCGCCGATGCGTTTGCGCTTCTGAAAACGCGTCACTTCTTTATTTTCTCCCTGTGCGCAATGCTGATCTCTGTACCCCTTGGGACCTACTACGCCTACACCGCGTCGTACCTGGCCGACGCCGGTATTGCCGACGTCAGTACCGCCATGTCCTTCGGACAGATGTCCGAAATCTTCTTCATGCTGGTGATCCCGCTGCTGTTCCGCCGTCTTGGGGTGAAGTACATGCTGCTGATCGGCATGCTGGCCTGGTTTGTCCGCTATGCCATGTTTGCGCTGGGGGTCAGTGAAGAGGGGCGGATCCTGCTCTATCTCGGCATTCTTCTGCACGGCGTCTGTTACGACTTCTTCTTCGTGGTGGGCTTTATCTACACCGACCGCGTGGCGGGTGAAAAGGTAAAAGGGCAGGCGCAGAGCATGATCGTGATGTTCACTTACGGTATCGGCATGCTGCTCGGCTCGCAGATCTCTGGCGCGCTCTATAACCGCCTGGTGGCGGGTCAACCCGTGCCAGCGGCGTGGGTCACATTCTGGTGGATCCCGGCGGTAGCCGCTGCCGCGATCGCACTGATTTTCCTTGCCTCATTCAAATATGAAGATGACAAGGCGTAATAACGGGAGGGGGTATGAGGACAATTAAAGGACCGGGTATTTTTCTGTCGCAGTTCATCGGGGGGCACCCCCCCTTTAACACCCTGGACGGGCTGGCAGGCTGGGCGGCGGAGAAGGGCTACAAAGCGCTGCAAATCCCCTGTAATCATCCGGCGATATTTGATGTGGCGCAGGCGGCAGCCAGCCAGACTTACTGCGATGAAATCCGCGGAAAGCTGGCCGAGTTTGGGCTGGAGGTCAGCGAGCTGTCCACGCATCTGGAAGGGCAATTGATTGCCGTTAATCCTGTCTACGATGACGCCTTTGATCACTTTGCACCACAGGCCGTGCGGGGGAATGCCGGGGCGCGTCAGGCGTGGGCGACCCAAACGCTAAAACAGGCGGCGATGGCCTCGGCCAGACTCGGGCTCACCGCCCACGCCACCTTTTCCGGCTCGCTGGCCTGGCCATGGATGTACCCCTGGCCGCCCCACAACGAGGCGCGCTTCCGCGATGCCTTCAGCGAACTGGCGCGCCGCTGGCGCCCCATTCTGGATGCGTTTGATGAGCAGGGGGTCAATGTCTGCTACGAGATCCACCCAGGGGAAGATCTGCACGATGGGGTGACCTTTGAACGCTTCCTGGCGCTGGTGGATAACCACCCGCGCTGCAACATCCTCTACGATCCCAGCCACCTGTTGTTGCAGCAGATGGACTATCTGGCTTTTATCGATCACTACCATACCCGCATCAAGGCGTTCCACGTGAAGGATGCAGAGTACCGCCCGAACGGACGCAGCGGCGTCTATGGCGGGTATCAAAGCTGGATCAACCGCGCCGGGCGCTTCCGCTCGCCGGGAGATGGGCAGGTGGATTTCAAGGGCATCTTCAGCAAGCTAACCCAGTACGATTATGACGGCTGGGCGGTGCTTGAGTGGGAGTGCTGCCTGAAGGATGGCGACACCGGCGCCCGGGAAGGCCGCGAGTTTATCTCCCGGCATATCATCCCCGTTTCGGCGCGCGCCTTTGATGATTTCGCTGCAGGAGAGAGTGATGATTAACGTGGGCATTATCGGCAGCGGCTTTATCGGCCCGGCACACATTGAAGCGCTGCGCCGCCTCGGCTGCGTGCAGGTGGTGGCGCTTTGCGACGGGTCGTTTGCGCAGGCCCAGGAGAAAGCACAGGCGCTGAATATTCCCCACGCCTACGCCAGCGTGGAGGCGCTCCTGGCACATCCGGATCTGCACGTGGTGCATAACTGCACGCCAAACCATCTGCATGCAGAGATCAACCGCCAGATCCTGCGCGCGGGTAAACACGTCTTCTCAGAAAAGCCGCTGTGCATGACCCCGGAAGAGGCTCGGGAGCTGGTGACGTTGGCGGAGCAGGCCGGGGTGATCCACGGGGTGAGCTTTGTCTATCGCCAGTTTGCGATGGTACGCCAGGCGGCCAGCATGGTGCGCGACGGCACTGTCGGGCGGCTTTTTGCCGCCCACGGTAGCTATCTGCAGGACTGGATGCTGCTGGAAACCGACTACAACTGGCGGGTGGATGCCGCACTCGGCGGCGCGTCGCGCGCGGTGGCGGATATCGGCTCTCACTGGTGCGATACGGTGCAGTTTATCACTGGCCGCCGCATTACCGAGGTGATGGCCGATCTCGCCATCGTCTGGCCAACCCGTAAGGCGAACGTTGCCGGCAATCAGACCTTCAGCCACGCAGCCGAGGCGGAGTATGAAGATAAACCCGTTACCACGGAGGATTTCGGTTCGGTGCTGTTCCGCTTTGACGACGGCAGTAAAGGCTCTTTCAGCGTCTCGCAGGTGAGCGCAGGGCGCAAAAACCGCCTCAGCGTTGAAATCAATGGCAGCGAGTGCGCGCTGGCCTGGGACCAGGAGGTACCGCAACGGCTATGGATTGGTCGTCGCGCCGAGGCCAACCAGCTGCTGACCGACGACCCTGGCCTTATGCACCCGGACGCCGCCGACAGCGCCCACTTCCCCGGCGGGCATATTGAAGGCTGGCCGGATGCCTTCAAGAACATGATGGCGCAGTTCTATCGCGCCGTTCAGGCCGGGGCCATGCCTGCGCAGCCGCTGTTTGCCACCTTCCACGACGGCGCCAATGTGATGCACATCATTGATGCCATTGTGCAGAGCCATCAGCAGCAACGCTGGGTGAAAGTCGCCGTGTAACACGCAGCCCGGTACGCCGGGCCGCGAATTTATGGTAGCCTGCCGGGAATCTCAACTGCAGGATCACTCGTTGTTATGTCCATTCAGAAAATCGCCCGGCTGGCGGGCGTGTCGGTCGCGACGGTCTCGCGCGTGCTTAATAACAGCGATACCGTTAAAGCCAAAAACCGCGACCGCGTCTTGCAGGCGATAAAAGAGGCCAATTACCAGCCCAACCTGCTGGCGCGTCAGCTGCGTACTGCGCGCAGCTACATGATTTTGGTCATGGTCTCGAACATCGCAAACCCTTTCTGTGCCGAGGTGGTAAAGGGCATCGAAGAGGAGGCGGAAAAGAACGGTTTTCGCATTCTGCTCTGTAACTCCGGCTCGGATATTGAACGTTCACGCTCGGGCCTGAGCCTGCTGTCGGGCAAGATGGTCGACGGTGTCATTACCATGGATGCGTTCTCACGCCTGAACGAACTGGCAGCGCTGATTGGCGAGGCACCCTGGGTGCAATGCGCCGAATATGCCGATGCCGGGGCGGTTTCCTGCGTCGGTATTAACGATGTGGATGCGTCACAGCACGTGGTCAGCCGTCTGGCTGACGCCGGCCGGCAGCGCATTGCCCTGATTAACCACGATCTCAGCTACAAGTATGCCCGCCTGCGCGAGCGCGGTTATAAGAGCGTGCTGCATCTGCGGGATCTGGAGTATCAGGCGGTGGAGTATGCCAGCGAGCTGAGTTCGGCGGCCGGCATGGCGGCGATGGAAGCGCTGCTGGCAGCGCCCACCCGGCCGGATGCGGTCTTTGCTGTTTCCGATACCCTTGCCGCCGGGGCGCTGCGCGCCATTGAGCAGGCGGGTTTACGGGTACCTGACGATATCGCCGTGACCGGCTTCGACGGCACCGAGCTTGCCGGGCTGGTCTCACCACCGCTCAGCACCATCGAACAACCCTCGCGGGATATCGGGCGCAAGGCGGTGGAACTGCTGCTGAACAAGATTGACAACCCCGATGCGCCCACGGAGCGGGTGATGATGGACTGGCACTATATTGAGCGTGCCAGTACCTGATCGTTATTTTGTCAGGGTGCCTGCCAGCGAACGAATATCGTTACCGGTAGGGGCCTGATGAATACGCAGCCCAAACTCCTCAATCACGGCATAGATATGATCGAAAATATCGGCCTGAATAGCTTCGTATTCTGCCCAAATCACCGTATTGGTAAACGCATATATCTCGATGGGCAGACCGTTCGCCTCCGGTGCCAGTTGACGCACCATTAAGGTCATATCCTGGCGAATGCGCGGGTGGTTGCGCAGATATTCATTCAGATAGGCGCGGAAGGTGCCAATATTGGTCATCTTTCGCAGATTCAGTACCGATTCACCCTCACCGTTCTCCTGATTCCACAGCGTAATCTCTTCATGGCGTGCGGCCATATAGGGCTTCAGTAACTTCGCCTGTATCAGTTGCTGCTGCTCCCCGGCATCCAGAAAATGGATGCTGGTGGTATCAATGTTCAGGCTGCGCTTAATACGCCGCCCCCCGGAGGCGGACATCCCGCTCCAGTTGATAAAGGCATCGGAGACCATGGCCCAGGTCGGAATGGTGGTGATGGTATTATCAAAATTGCGCACTTTTACTGTGGTCAGCCCAATGTCGGTGACCGTGCCATTCGCGCCATATTTCGGCATCTCCAGCCAGTCGCCCAGCTTAAGCATGTCATTGGCAGAGAGCTGGATCCCGGCGACCAGCCCCAGAATCGGATCTTTAAAGACCAACATCAGCACGGCGGCCATCGCGCCCAGACCGCTTATCAGAATCGCGGGGGACTGACCAATCAGCAGCGAGATAATTAAGATCCCCACCAGGATTGCGCTCACTAACTTAATACCCTGGAAGATCCCTTTCAGCGGCAGTTGCGAGGCGGTCGCCAGCTTTTGCGACAGGTTGAAAATCACATCCAGCAGGGAGAAGAAGGCGAGCAGGGCGTATACCATCACCCACAGTTTTGCGCAGGTGGTGAGTATTTCAGCCGCTTCGCTGCCACGCTGCAGCCATAACACCGCCTGCACGTTGACGATAATCCCCTGCAGGGTAAAGGCTAAGCGGTGAAATAATTTATTCTGGGTAATAATCTGCAGCCATAAATGGCTGCTGGCCTGCGCCCGTTTTTCGAAAATGCGCAGCACCAGCTTGTGTAAAATAAGATGAATAATGAGGGCGGTAAGAAAAATAATGCCAAAAATAATCACCAGCGAGGTGGTGTGATTAATTTCAATGCCTAACTCTTCGACCTGAGCAATGAATTCCTGCATAACGTCTCCTGTATTGATGCGGCTACATGATGACGGCTGCGAATTTATTATGCAAACCGCGACGTTATGCAGGAGAGGGTTATTTCACGGCGGTGCAGCCCGCCGGGACTGTCGCACTCAGGCGATGGCGCAGGCGGAGCGTGGCCGCGGCAAGTATTCCCATCATGGCCGTTTCCACCAGCAGGAAGACGTTAATTGCCCTGGCATAATCGCCCCCGTGCGTCTGCAGCGCGTGCAACAAGATCGCGCCAAATATAGCGGGGCCCAGCCCCAGCGCGGCCTGTTGCAAGGTGCTAAGAATGGCGCTGGCCGCGCCGGCGTCGTCCGGTCCGATATCACGCATCCCCATGCGATAAAAGCTGTTCACAATCAGCGCCTGGCCGTAGCCCACCAGCCCGGTGGCGGGGGCCAGCGTCAGGGCGGTATTGTGCAGCCCCCAGTAACGGAAGGTCGCGATCAGGGCCAGCAGGCCGACCATCTGAATCCCCAGCCCCATCAGCAGAATAGTGCTTGTGCTGTAGCGGGCGATCAGGCGCGGGGCAAACCACGCCGAGACAAAATAGGTCACCCCGAGGGCGATAAAGCTGTTGCCCGACTGCCAGGGCGCCATCCCCAGCCCGGTCTGCATGGTCAGCGCCATGCAGAACATAAATCCGGACCAGACGCTGAAAAACAGCATCGCAATCAGTACGCCAAAACGAATACTGTGAAGCTGCATCAGGCGCGGGGGGATGAGCGGATGTGCCTGCTCACGCTCTTTTTTCCGGGCGCTGATAATCATCAATCCCGCCAGCGGGATGATGGCGATAAGCGCGACCTTAAGCGGCCATGCCCAGTGCCACTGAGGGCCGAGCGCCATCGGGAACAGCAGGCAACAGAGGATCGCGGCCAGCAACACCGTCCCTTGCCAGTCGATGCGCGACGGGATATCACGATGCGTCTCCGGGATGTACTGACGGCTTAACGTCAGCACCAGCAGGCAAATGGGCACGTTGATAAAGAAGGCATTACGCCAGCCCAGCCCGGCAATATCTGCCGACACCAGCCAGCCGCCGCCCATCTGGCCGACAATAAAAGCAATCCCCCCTATGCCGCCAAACAGGCTAATGGCCTTCGCGTGGGCGCTGCCTTTTAGCGTGACGTGCAGGGTGGCCAGGATCTGCGGCATGATCAGCGCCGCGCCTGCGCCCTGCACCACTCGGGCGGCCAGCAGTTGCGACACGCTGCCTGCCATACCGCAAAGCAGTGAGGCCAGGCCGAATATCGCTACCCCGGTAATAAACAGACGACGGCGACCAAGGTTATCCCCCAGTTTGCTACCGAGCGCCAGGCAGACGGCGAAAGCGACCCCATACAGGGCGACGATTAACTCCAGTTCGGTCGCGCTGGCGTGCAGCGAATGCGTGATGGAGTCCAGCGCGACGTTCGTGATCGAGGTGTCAATCAGCGGCAACATCTGGCCGGTGAGCAGTAAAATGAGGCCGGCGCGCCCCGGTGAAACGGCAGAGGTTTTCATGGTAACTCCATTGCATGTAACAGCTGAGGGACGTAGCATCAACGATCTGATAAACGGGTACCAGTTCCTGCTTATACTGGTACTGGCACTACCACGCAGGAGTGATGTATGGCGTTGATAGCAGACCCCCTTCCTTCGTTACAGGAAGAGAACCGTAAACAGCTCGGCGCGTTTTTACGTTCCCGCCGCGAAAGCCTTGATCCGCAGCGGCTGGGGCTGCCGCGCAGTGGCCGCCGGCGTACCCCAGGGCTGCGCCGGGAAGAGGTGGCGATGCTGGCAGATGTGGGCGTGACCTGGTACACCTGGCTGGAGCAGGGCAGGGATGTCAACCCCTCAGGCGTGGTGATGGCGGCGGTGGCAAAGGCGCTACAATGTACCCCTACCGAGACGCGTCATCTGTTTGTGCTGGCCGGGCTGCCGCCGGGAGAAGCGCCGCAAACGCTGCCGTGCGAGGGGATAAGCGAGGGCACACGGCGCCTGCTAGATACCCTGATGCCGAAACCGGCCAGCATCCAGAAACCGAACTTTGACATCGTGGCCTGGAACGACAGTTTTGGGCATCTGATGGGGGTGGATTTCAATACTATCCCGCCAGAGGATCGCAACTGTATTTACCTCTACCTGACCCATCCCACATGGCAGGCCCGCCTCGGCAGGCGTGATGACGTGCTGGCGATTTTTGTCTCTTATTTCCGCGCGGCGATGGCCGAGCATCGCGGCGATCCCGCCTGGGAAGCTCAGCTGGCGCGCTTTTTTGCGGTCTCGGCGGAGTTCGAAGCCTTGTGGCACCAGCGCTACGACGTGCGTGGCGTAGAAAACCAGTTGAAGCTGTTTTCCCATCCGGAACTGGGTGATTTTCATCTGCAGCAGATGTACTGGTACTCAGCGCCGCGAAACGGATCCCGGCTGCTGGTCTATCTGCCGGTGGATGAGCAGGGTGAGCATGCACTAACGTGGCTGGCTCAACAGGCTGTTATACTCAGTTAACTCTATCGGCTTCAGGGATTGAACATGCAGGTAACGCGTAAACAAGAGCGTCTGCTACGCCGGGCGCTGGCCCAGTGGGAGCAGGAAGGGGCGCTCAGCGCCAGCGATCATCAGCGGCTGGCTGCAACCTTAAAACGTACCGTGCTGGACTGGCAGCGGTTGAGCCGCTACGCCATCTGGACAGCGCTGGCCTGCGCAATTATCGCCCTCGGCAGCCTGTTTGCCGACAGCGAACTGATGGCCTGGATAATCGATTTTCTCTCCTTCTCCTCGTTGGCCCGCATCGGCCTCCCGGCCGCGCTGGCGGTAGGGTTTTACCTGTGGGGGTTTGCCCGACAGCGACACGAAACCCAGTGGCACTACACCACTGAAGGTCTGCTTTTTCTGGGCGTGCTTTTTACGGCAATCGCCCTCTGGCAACTGGGCGAACGGCTGGATAACGGCAGCGGGCATCTTGCCCCCCTCTTCCTGGTGGGGTGTGCGGTCTATGGGCTGGTGGGCTTTTTCGGGCGTTCCGGGCTGGTGTGGCTCTTCTTTTTGCTGTCGCTGGGTAACTGGTTTGGCGCCGAGACGGGGTATGTATCCGGCTGGGGAGCTTACTGGCTGGGCATGAACTACCCGGTGCGGTTTATCTTCTTCGGTGGGGCATTACTGGCGCTCTGCTGGCTGCTGCGTAAGCCCCTTATCCAGCGTCATCTCTACACCACCAGTAAGGCGATGGGGCTGACCTATCTCTTCGTCGCGCTGTGGATCATGTCGATTTTCGGTAATTACGATATCGATAACTGGTATGGCGTGACACGCGCGGCGTTACTCCCCTGGGCGTTACTCTTTGCCGTGGCCGCGGTGGTGGCTATTTACATCAGTCTGAAAACCGACGACGGCATGCTACGCGGATTCGGCCTGACCTTCCTCGCGATTAACCTCTACACCCGCTATTTCGAATACTTCTGGGACGGCATGCACAAGGTGCTGTTCTTCCTGATTCTGGCGGTGTCGTTGGCGATGCTGGGGCGTTATGCGGAGAGGATTTGGCACGCCACCGAACCCGTTAACTAATTTTTTGCGAGTCGCTTTCCGGGAATCAATTCGAGTTGAGGTGGCGCGGTAAAAATTGCGTATTGTTCATTGCGTTAACAAAATAACTCACTGAACTTCCGTCATTTCGATGGAAAGTAAAGTGGCCTATAATGACGAAATGAGCAACAACCCCCATGTCGCCACTGATGATTGAATCTGCTGAATTCAGCCAGAAGCTGGGGCTTATCGCCCGTAATATCGAACATACGGAAGCCTTTCTGGCCCGCGGTACTGCAGCCTTCGCGCTGCCGGGTTTTGTCCTGCCTGTCGGCTATCGCCTCTTAAAATCCCTTTATGGGGACGAATACCGGATAGTGACAACGGAGGAGGGGCAGCCCTATACGGCCTATGCCGTTAAGTTGCAATTTCAAAATGAGATCACTTTTCCCCACGGGGCAGCCACTCAGGTTATGGTCTGGCGTACCCCGCGTACGGTTCATCAGCCTGTCATTAGCGGGTTTCCGCAGCTTTTTTTCCAGTGGCTCTTAAATGAGTACGATATTGTGGTATCAGACAGCGAACAGACCGGCGATGGCCAGCGTTTTTGGTTGCGGATGATCGACTGGGCGTACAGCATGCAGTATCAGATTAGCGTAGCAGACGGCACAGTCGGTGAGGCGTGGGAATTAACGCCCGTAGCATCTTACGCTGAGCTGGAAGCGCGGTGGATTACCTTTGCATGGGGTGACGATAAGAATGTGCACCCACATCGCAGGCTGGTGATCAGTAAGGTAAAATTGTAACGGGCCGCAGAGAGCGGCCCGTTTGCTTTTAGCACTCGGTCACGATAGTGCTTAACGGCAGGCGAGATTTCGGCAGGGAGGCGTTGAAATCTTCCACGCTGTGATAGCCCACCGGCACCACCACGACGCTGGTGAAGCCCTGCGCTTTCAGGCCAAACTCTTCGTCCAGTACCGCGGCATCAAAGCCTTCGATTGGCACAGCGTCCAGTCCGAGCGCCGCCACGCCCAGCAGGAAGTTACCCACGTTCAGGTAGACTTGTTTCTCCATCCAGTGGTTGTCATCTTTTAGATCTTTGCGGTGCATATCGGCAAAGAAGGTGCGGCCTTTATGGTTGGCGGCTTTGGCCTCTGGGGTGGCGAAGCGGCCATCGGCCTCTTCCTGGTTTACTACGCGCTCCAGCCAGGCGTCGTCCATCGCGGTTTTGGCGCAGAACACCACCACCAGCGACGCGTCCAGCATTTTGCGTTCGTTAAAAACAAAACCGCCCGCAGCCGATTTTGCCACGCGGGCTTTGCCCTCTGGCGTACGGGCAACGATAAAGTGCCACGGCTGGGAATTGGTGCTTGACGGGCTGTACTGCAGCAAGGTTTTCACCTTCTCTACCTGCTCGTCGGTCAGGGTTTTGCTCGGGTCAAAGGCTTTGGTGGAGTGGCGTTTCAAAGCAACAGAAATAATATCCATAACAGCTCCTGGTGAATAAGATCCGCCCCTCAGCGAGGCGTAAGCTGAGCAGATTACCAGGGGAAACGTGAAATGATAAGTGCGTTAAATGCGCTTAAACTGTTCGCCTGAGGCGAACAATCACTGCGGGCGAATACGCTTCTGGTCACGTTTGGGCAGTTTATCCACGACCAGATGCCAGGAGTCCAGCACCAGATCGGTAACCAGCTCAGGGGTAATATCATCGCCGGCATAGAGGGAGATCCAGTGTTTTTTATTCAGGTGATACCCCGGCTCCAGGCTGCGGTAGATAGCCTGGTTGAGCAGGGATTTTTCTGGATCGGCTTTCAGGCTCACGTGCGCCCGCCCGCGCGCCACGCCCATCAGCATAAATATTTTCCCGCCCACCTTAAAAACATCATACTCCGGGCCAAACGGCCAGCAATGTTCCGTAAAGGGGAGCTCCAGCGCCACTTTTTTGGCCTGCTCCTGCAAGGTACGACTATCCATTGTCCTCCTCCGAGGCGAGGCCGCGCCACATTACCTCAAAGCCCAGCGATTTAAATTCCACGGCGCGAGAGGGATCGCGGGTGGCAAATTCCATCGTGGTCTCGGCCAGGGATAAGAAAATGGCATCGCCAAAGGTGCGGAACTCGTCGGACATAAAGACCTGGCGGATAGAGCGGCGGCAAAGCTCATGCAGCTCAGGGAACATCTCTTTTACGGCCTGTTCGGTCTCATTGTTGATTTTCTCGCTGACGCCCAGCTGGCGAATGGCCGCGTGGGAGACCGGATTGCGGATACCCCATTCAACGTAGCTGTTCCAGATATTACGCGTATATTCTTTTGGCAGCGTGATGGTGCGATCAAGGTTCGCCAGCATCGACTGGCAGAGATCCTGCTTCAGGTGCAGATAGAGGGCATTCAGCAGATCGTCTTTGGTAGCAAAGTAGCGAAACAGAGTCCCTTCAGCGACCCCCGCGTTACGGGCAATTAATGCCGTCGAGGCGGCAATGCCAGACTGGGCAAATGCAGCCGTTGCCGCCTCCAGTAACGCCAGTTTCTTATCTTCGCTTTTCGGACGTGCCACTAAATATCCTCCCGTGTCAATTGTAAAAAAGCGTATTGAAGCATGCGTTTCATATGGCTGCAACGCGGAATGTCAAAGATTGAAAACGTCTTGACGACATTCTATTCACTCCTATAATGAGTGCTTACTCACTCATAATCAAGTTTTGCCCGCGCATACCATCGGATGGAGCGCGAAATCGGGTCGGGATATGAAGAAACCTCTCATTGTAAGCGTGGTGTTGGTCATGATTCTTGCGTCAGCGGCGAGTTTGCCTTTTGTCTTCAATGCGGGTTTTGGACAACCGCCTCAGGGCGCACAGCTAAGCGAAGTGGAGGCCTCTCCTCACTACCGCGACGGCCAGTTCCACAACACCCTGCCAACGCCGGGCTATACCGGTCAGAAAAATATGCTGGCGGCATGGTGGGGCTTTTTGATGACCAAAACCGAAAATGCGCGTCCGGCGGCACCGCTGCCAATGGTCAACACCGATCTGGCCAGCCTGCCGCTGGAGCAGGAAACCCTGGTCTGGCTGGGTCACTCTTCCTGGTATCTGCAGCTGGCGGGCAAGCGCATCCTGATTGATCCGGTGTTCAGTAACTACGCGGCGCCTTTCTCGTTTCTGAATAAAGCCTTTACCGGGGACTACCCGTGGCGGGCAGAGGCGATGCCGGAGATCGATCTGCTGATCATCTCTCACGATCATTACGATCATCTCGATTACGCCACCATTAAGGCGCTGATGCCAAAGGTGAAGCGTGTCATTACGCCGCTGGGCGTGGGCTCACACCTGCGTTATTGGGGCATGAACCCGGACATTATTGACGAACGCGACTGGAACCAGTCGGTGCCGGTGAGCGATGCACTCACCGTTCACGTTCTGCCCGCTCGCCACTTCTCCGGGCGCGGCCTGAAGCGTAACCAGACATTATGGGGCAGCTTTATGTTCGTCACCCCGCAGCGCAAGGTTTACTACAGCGGGGACTCTGGCTACGGGCCGCACTTCAGCGCCATTGGCGAGCAGTTTGGCGAGGTGGATCTGGCCATCATGGAAAACGGTCAGTACGACCAGGACTGGAAATACATTCACATGCAGCCGGACGAAACGGCACAGGCCGCGGTGGATATTAAGGCCAAAGCGGTGGTGCCGGGGCATAACGGACGCTTCGTGCTGGCTAAGCACACCTGGGACGACCCGTTGATCCAGCTCACCCGCGCCAGTAAAGATAAAAATTATCGGCTGTTAACGCCAGAACCCGGCGAGCCGGTAGATGTTAGTAGCGCCACGCAGCACTTTCGCGAGTGGTGGAAATAATGTTAACCCGAGGAAGAGAAGGGGAGAGCAGTATGACTATTTCCGCTCAGGTCATTGATACGATTGTCGAGTGGATCGACGACAACCTCCATCAGCCGTTGCGCATTGATGATATCGCCCGTCACGCGGGATATTCGAAATGGCATTTGCAGCGGCTTTTTATGCAGTACAAAGGAGAGAGTCTGGGACGCTATATCCGCGAGCGCAAACTCTTGCTGGCGGCGCGCGATCTGCGCGAGTCAGATGAAAAGGTCTATGACATCTGCCTGCGTTACGGCTTTGATTCCCAGCAGACCTTTACCCGGGTCTTTACCCGCACCTTCAATCAGCCGCCTGGCGCGTATCGCAAAGAGAACCACTATCGGGCGCACTGAAGGTTGACCTCTCCCGCCAGGGGAGAGGGCGACATTCCTCTTACCAACGATAGTTCACGGTGGCGGTCATCGTCCGGCCAATGCCATAGAAGCATGCCGTATCGCTTGCACACGAAGCCACATACCGGGTATCCGCCACGTTATTCACGTTGAACTGCACGCTGGCGCCTTGCAGCGTGCTGTTCAGCTCGCCGAGATCGTAGCTCACCATGGCGTCATACAGATCGACCGAGGGCACCTTGAACGTATTCTTCGCATCGCCGTAGCTGGTGCCGATGTAGCGCATACCCACGCCTGCGGTCAGGCTCTTTAGCGCGCCTCCGGGAATGGTATAGCTGGCAAAGGCAGAGGCCATATGGGCGGGTATACGCGCCGGCGTTTTGCCCTCCGTCCCTGCCACCGTGGTGCTTTTGTTTTCTGCATCCGTCCAGGTATAGGAGCCAATCAGGTTGATGTTCTCCATCAGCGTGGCGTGGATCTCTGCTTCAACCCCTTTCGAGCGAACTTTGCCGGCGTTCTCAAACCAGCCTTCGGCGCTGTTGTACGTTGCGACGTTCTCCTGGGTTAAATCGTACAGCGCCAGGGTCATCAGGGTGGTGTCCACTGGCTGATACTTCAGGCCAATCTCCGTCTGCTCGCCGGTGGTCGGTTTAAAAGGCCCGACGCCCGGCGCGCGGTTGGTTTGCAGGTTCGGTTCGAAGGAGGTGCTGTAGCTAATATAGGGCGACAGGCCAAAATCAAAGGCGTACAGCAGGCCGGTACGCCAGGTGAATTTGCTGTCGTTTTGCTGGGTGACGCTGCTGTCCGTGAAGTCTTTGGTGCGAACTTCGCTCCAGTCGTAGCGCCCGGAAACCAGCCACTCCCAGTTTTTCCAGCTCATCTGATCCTGCAGATAGAGGCCCATCTGGTCGAGATTTTGCTGTTCATCCGTTGCGGTGCTGAACGTGCTTTCATCGACATTCACGCCGTAGACCGGGCGGGTCCAGTCGAGGTCGTACTGCGTGCCGGCGCCGCGCGCCAGCAGCTGTTTATCTTTGCTGGCCTTGTAGTCAACGCCACCCAGCAGAATGTGGCTGACTTCGCCAGTACTGGCCAGATACTCCAGCTGATTATCCAGACCAAACTCGTTGGTGGTGCGCACTTCACGCTGCGCCCGGCGGGTCAGCAGCGTGCTGTTGGCGGCGCTATTGGCATAAACAAGGTAGCGATACTTCTGCTTGATAGTGGCGTAACGCGCGTTCTGGCGGAAGGTCATATTATCGGCGAACTGGTGCTCCAGCTCGTAGCCGATAAGGGTCTGCTCGCGCCAGGACTGGTCGTAACTGGGATCGCTCACGTTAAAATCGTAGGGAATGTACTGGCCGTTAGCGCTCTTTACCGTGCCGTAGGCGGGCAGGAAATTGCGGTAACCTGCATCGGGATCTTTCTGGTAGCTGGTGAGGAGCGTAAAGCGCGTCTGATCGTTTGGATACCAGGTGATCGCCGGGGCTATCGCCATACGCGTCTCTTTATAATCGTCCACCTGGTTGTGCTGGGTGCGAGCAATGCCGTTCACACGATACAGTACGCGACCATCGTCGCTAAGCTTGCCGCCGAAATCAAATGCGCCTTCTGCCAGATCATGATTGCCGGTGCGAAACTGCACATTATGGATAGCCTCTGCGGTGGGGCGTTTGCTGGTCATGCTGATTAAACCACCAGGGTTTACCTGACCGAACAGAACGGATGCCGGACCCCGTATCAGCTCCACCCGTTCCAGTAACCATGGATCGATCGTCCCCGTCTGGGAAGAGGCGGTTGCGCCAAAGCTCAGCCCGTCGAGGAACTTTGGCACATAGCTAAAGCCGCGCACAAAGACCTCGTCGTTACGGTTGGATGATCCGCGGTATTCTGTAAAGACCCCAGCGGAGTAGCGCAGCGCCTGCGATACGGAGGTGACATCCTGCATTGCCATCTGGTCGCGGGTGATCACCGAGACCGACTGCGGCGTCTTCACAATTTCTGCGCTGGTTTTCGTCGCGGAGAGCGTTTTGGTGGCCACAATGCCGTTGACCGGGGCCGTGGGCTCCTGATTCACGCCCTGCGTAACCACAAGCGTTTCTTCATTGTTTGCGGCCTGAGCCACCATGCTGACTGTCGCCAGGCTCATAAGCCAGAGGCGCATTACTTTATTCTTTTTAAACATTTTTATTATCTATCCTTGGTTGCTATCGCCATAAAAACACCGGTAAAAACGTTTTAAATGATATTGCAAACAATTACCATTTGCATTAGCGTTACTGACAAATTTTGCGAGGAAAGGGCGTAAATGAAAAGGGTGTGGAGTGGGTTGCTGTTAGGAATAAGTACACTGCCAGCCATGGCGGCGACCTGTGAACACTCTTCCCTTCAGGGGGATGTGCAGGGGAAATTTGATGCCAGCGGCGAAGTCTGTTTTACGCTGCCGAAACTGAATGAAAACTATGTCTCGGCCACGCTAAAAGGGGTAACGGACGCCCGCCTGCTGGATGGACAAAATAGCCGGATTCGCACCCTGATTGAGAATGGCCCGGCGGACGGCGAACACTCGCTACTCTTCGCTTTGCCGGTGCGCCAGAACACCTCCCTGGTGCTGCACGGCGAACCGGGTCAACCCTGGCATTTTCAGTGGCGAATAAGAGAAACCTCCGCATTACCGCGCGTGCAGATGCTTGAGCCTGAAAGTCCGACCCTGAATGCGCTGGCAAAAACGGTTGCTGCTGGTGGGAGTACTGAGGCGTTCTGGCAGGCGCAGCGTCGGCAGGGAACGCCGATGGTGGAGCCGGTGGACGCCGACCACAAGCGGGTGACCTTTCTCTGGCGCGGCGCGCGGGAGAACGTCTTCATTCTTGGGTCACCGGCGGGCGACCATGACCCCCTGTTCCGTTTAGGGCAAAGCGACGTCTGGTTTCGCAGCTATGTGGTGCCTTCCGATACCCTGATGCAGTACAAGCTGGCGCCGGATGTGCCGGTTATCACCGGCTCCCCACGCGATCAACGTCGGGCGATCCTGGTCAGCGCACAGGCCGATCCGCTCAACCCCCACACTGCCGTGCAGGGTAAGCAGGATCGCTGGAATCGTTATTCACTGCTTGATCTCAGCCCGACGCGCTACTGTTCCGCGCAGGCCGCCGCCACGCCCATTGTGAATGGCTCGCTTACCCGTCACACCTTTACCAGCAACCAGCTTGGCAACAGCCGCGACGTGTTGCTCTACCGGCCGCGCAGCGCGCAGCCAGCGCGCTGGACGCTCATCCTCTTAGACGGGCAGATCTATCAGCGCGACTATCACGTCGCCAATATCTTCGATAGCTTAATTGCGCGGCATGTTCTGCCGCCGATAAATGTGGTCTTTATCGATAGCCTCGATCACGCCCGCCGTAGTCAGGAGTTGCCGCCTAATCCGCGCTTCGCCAACGCCATGGCCCACGAGCTACTGCCCTGGCTACGGGGTCAGGGCGTGGCTTTACAGCGGCAAAAAACGGTGCTGGCGGGCTCCAGCTACGGTGGCCTCGCCGCCTCGTGGGTGGCTTTACGCTATCCACGCCTGTTTGGCAATGTGCTGAGTTTGACCGGCTCTTACTGGTGGGCGCCTAAAGGCGAAGAGGCAAGCTGGTTAACACGTCAGTATCAGCATGCCCCGCACTACCCGATTCGCTTCTGGCTGCAGGCCGGCAGGTTTGAGAGTAGTGGTCCGGATGGCGGTATCTACCGGAATACCCTGGAGTTTGAGCAGGTGCTAAAAGAGAAAGGGTATCGGGTGAGTTTTCACCCGTGGTCCAGCGGTCACGATTACACGGCGTGGTGCGAAGCGCTGGTCCAGGGGATGCGCGATTTCACCGGTTTACGACGCCCGTGAGAACCAGCGGCGCCAGATGAAACGCAGGATGAAAAATTCAATGGCGCCCAACAGCAGAAACCACAGGCAGAACAGAATAGTGTATAGCTGATTCAAATCGACCATATGGAAGGTGGTCATTAGCTTTTGCGCCAGCCACAGACCCAGCGAGGGCGCGGGCAACAGCAGCACGGAGAGAAAGGCCATCAGCAAAATGCCGCCTGCCGTTAACAGCGATTCTAACGGGTGTTTCATAGTAATGTTAATCGTCAGTTAAAAATAGCATTGTCCGGGATAGCGCAACGTAAAGCAATATAAACCTCTGGCCGCGAGGGCGGATAATAATCCGCCGATGTGCGCCGGAATTGCATTATTTTAGTGGCGAATATTCAAGTAATCCTTATCCGTGTAAATTAATGTCATCCCACGGAAAATAATTTAACGAAAGTGTAGGTGCTATATCCAATTAACGTGGCGATAACAATGGCAGCGACAATATATAACGCCAGGCGGCGACCGCGATAAATACCAAACATGCTTCCCCCTTGTTTAAGGTTGGTTTAGAAATGTTTTGTGAAAATCATTATATGAAATAAGTTGTGCTGAGTTTTGCCATTATCTTTTTAGAATATATTGCGATAAATCAATTTTTGCCACAACTTATTAATTTATTTCACGCCCATTTTAATAAGCCAGAAAGGAATTCCGGCTGCCATTCACATGAAATTAAAGGAACTGACTATGACGAAAATGCCTAACCCGCCGTCTTCGCCATCCACTGACAACAAGGCTTCTGGTCTGGCGTACCAGCAGACCGTAGAGCAGACCCTGGCCGGACTGCAAACGAACGCTAACGGTCTGAGCCGCGCCGAGGCAGATGAACGCTTAAATAAATATGGCCCGAATGCGTTGCCAGAGAAAAAAGCGAAACCTGCCTGGCTGCGTTTTCTGGCCCATTTTAATGATGTCCTGATTTATGTACTGCTGGCGGCAGCGGTATTAACGGCGGTAATGGGGCATTGGGTCGATACGCTGGTTATTCTTGGCGTGGCGGTCATTAACGCTTTAATTGGTCATGTTCAGGAAAGCAACGCTGAGAAATCGCTGCAAAGTATTCGAAATATGCTCTCTAGCGATGCACGTGTTATTCGTCACGGCGAGCACGAAACCATTCCAACCACTGAAATCGTTCCGGGCGATATTATTGTCTTGCGCGCAGGGGATCGTATTCCGGCGGATATGCGTCTGATTGAAGCGCATAATTTACGCGTGGAAGAGGCGATACTGACCGGGGAATCCACGGTGGTGGATAAACATACCGATGCGCTGCACGGCGAACTGCCGCTGGGCGATCGCACCAATCTCGTCTTTTCAGGCACGACCGTCAGCGCGGGCGGTGGCGTGGGCGTGGTCATCGCCACCGGGCAAGAGACTGAACTTGGGCACATCAACCAGATGATGGCCGGTATAGAGAAGCACCGCACACCGCTGCTGGTACAGATGGATAAGCTGGGCAAAGCGATTTTCGCCATTATCCTGGCGATGATGGCGGCGCTGTTTGTCTTCAGCATCCTGTTGCGCGATATCCCGCTGGGTGAACTGCTTCTCTCCCTGATAAGCCTGGCGGTCGCAGCCGTGCCGGAAGGTTTGCCGGCCATTATTTCGATTATCTTGTCGCTGGGCGTGCAGGCGATGGCGCGTAAGCGGGCGATCATCCGCAAACTCCCTACCGTGGAAACGCTGGGGGCAATGACCGTGGTCTGTTCGGATAAAACCGGCACCCTGACCATGAACGAGATGACCGTGAAGGCAATCATCACCGCCGAAAGTTGCTACAGCGTGGACGGTAATAGCTACGAACCGGAGGGGAAGATCTGCCTTGAGGGCAGCGACGAGCCGGTACAAATCCAGCCAGGCACCGTGCTGGAGCAGTATCTGCGCACGATTGACCTCTGCAATGACAGCCAGTTGATTAAGGACGAGCGCGGCCTGTGGGGCATTACCGGCGGGCCGACCGAAGGGGCGCTGAAGGTGCTGGCCGCTAAAGCGAAGCTAAGCCCCCTGGCGACCACGCTTATTAGCAAAATCCCGTTCGACTCCCAGTACAAGTACATGAGCACGCACTACCAGGTGGGCAACGACGCGCAGATTTTAATTACCGGCGCGCCGGACGTGATTTTCGCCCTTTGCGAGCAGCAGCAGACCCGCAACGGCGCCGAGCCCTTCAACCGCGCGTACTGGGAAGATGAGATGGCGCGCTTTGCCCGGCAGGGGCTGCGCATGGTTGCCGCCGCCTTTAAGCCGGCCGCCGCCGACAAGCCAGCATTACGTCATGAGGATCTCAGCAGCGGGCTGATCATGCTGGGGATCGCCGGCATGATGGATCCACCGCGCCCGGAAGCGATCGATGCCATCCACGCCTGTCAGCAGGCGGGGATCCGAGTGAAGATGATCACCGGTGACCACCCACAGACGGCCATGAGCATCGGTCAGATGCTGGGAATTGCTAATAGCAGCCAGGCGATAACCGGCTATCAGCTGGAGCATATGGACGATGCGGCGTTGGCGACCGCGGCGGTGCAGTATGACATTTTCGCCCGTACCAGCCCGGAGCATAAGCTGCGCCTGGTGAAAGCCTTGCAGGAGAAGGGCGAGATTGTCGGCATGACGGGTGACGGGGTGAACGATGCGCCCGCGCTGCGTCAGGCGGATGTGGGCATTGCGATGGGTATTAAAGGCACTGAAGTGACTAAAGAGGCGGCCGATATGGTCTTGACCGATGACAACTTCGCCACTATCGCCAGCGCGGTAAAAGAGGGGCGCCGCGTTTACGACAATCTGAAGAAGACCATTCTCTTCATTATGCCGACCAACCTCGCGCAGGGGCTATTGATTATCATCGCCCTGCTGGCGGGGAACGTCATTCCGCTGACGCCGGTACTGATTTTGTGGATGAACATGGCAACCTCCGCCACGCTCTCTTTCGGCCTGGCTTTCGAAGCCGCCGAGCGCAACATCATGAAGCGTCCGCCGCGCCAGACTGCGCAGCATGTGATGGATGCCTATGCCGTATGGCGCGTGGCGTTCGTTGGCACCATGATTGCCATCGCCGCCTTTGCGCTGGAAGCCTGGCTGGCGCCGCGTGGGCACAGCGCCGAATTTACCCGCACTGTGCTTCTGCAGATGCTGGTCTGCGCCCAGTGGGTCTATATGATTAACTGCCGCAACACCGAGGGCTTCTCCCTCAACCGCGGCCTGCTGGCTAACAAAGGTATCTGGCTGGTAACGGGTGTACTGCTTCTGCTGCAGTTGGCGATTATCTACCTGCCATTTATGCAGATGTTATTCGGTACTGAGGCGTTGCCACTGCGTTACTGGTTCGTCACCCTGGCGGTGGCTGGCGCAATGTTCTTCGTTGTCGAAATTGAGAAACGATTGACCCGGAGGTTCCGTAAGGCGGCATAAGATAAATGGCTCCTCCCGCCCTCTCCTTAACGGGGAGAGGGCGAGTGGAGATCACGAGCCTTTAGGCCATCATGCCTGTCCGTAAGCGTTACGGGCTCGTTGCCCACAGCTCAGCATGTTTCTGCACCAGAGTGATCAGCGACCCGCCGTCGGCGACGAAATCACGCATGCGCTGCGCCTCGCTTTTACCCTGTTTCAACATCAGGCCAATCTCCTGAATCGCGCTTGTCGCCCCCAGCTTTTCAGCTGACGGGGCGACGCGCTCCAGCAACCATGCGATATCCTCTGCAATGGTCTTCTGCTCACCGCTGTGAACATCCGTCAAAATGCCCGCCAGACCGTAGCGGCAAGCCTGGAAGCGATTGAACCGATACAGTAGAAAATCCTGCTCCTGATGTTTGTAAGGCCGGGTGGTCAGCAGCCAGTGCGAGGTGGCCTGAATCAGACCCGCGATATTAATGGCATGGCCCAGCGTCAGGGGGGTGTCCATTACCCGCACCTCCACGGTGCCGAAATGGGGGCTGGGGCGGATATCCCAGTGCAGATCTTTGATGCTGTCGATCATGCTGGTGGAGCTAAGCCGGCGGAAAAGCCCTTCGAACGCCTGCCAGTTAGGTACCCAGGGCATCAGCCCGTTATCCGGGAAGCCTGAAAAGATATTCAGCCGTGATGAAGCAAACTGGGTGTCGGTGCCCTGCATATAGGGCGAGGAGGCCGCCAGCGCAATAAAGTGCGGCACAAAGCGGGATAAACCGTGCAGCAGATAGATAGCGTCGTCACCGGTGCGGCACCCCACGTGCACATGCTGCCCGAAGACCGTCGCCTGTAAAATCAGGTAGCCAAAGCGCTCCAGGGTGACGTTATAACGCTCGTCATCGCACACTTCCTGGCGTTGCCATTTCTGGAAGGGGTGGGTACCACCGCCGCAAATCTGCACATGATGCTCGCTGGCTGCGCGCAGAATGGCCTGCTGGATAGCCGAAAACTGTGCGGCGGCCTGGTCAATGCTCTGGCACACGCCGGTGGCAATTTCGAGCATGCTTTCGGTGATATCGTGTTTGACTTCACCGGCCTGGATCTCGTTTTCAACCGCGGCAATCAGCGCGGAGGAGTCCTGGCTAAGGTCATAGCCCGGTGGGTTGACCACCTGGAGCTCCAGTTCAATGCCAAGCGTGAAGGGTTCAGAGGCGTGGAAGTCAGGTAAAGGCATGGCACACTCCGTTGTCAGGTATCATTTCAGTATAGACAACGCAGGCGGTTCGCCCTCGCTGGTCAGTTGCCGGTATCGGCACGCCCCGGCAACTCACCGCGTTTTGCCGGGGCGCGTTTCATCCCGCCTTGATCTTCACTGACCGTCATTGCCGATTTTTTCTCTCCTTGTCTCCCCATAGCCTCAAAACCCATTGTGCTTTACACTGCGCGCTGCAAAAATTGAGTTATGAACGATCAGACAGGCGGTAAAAGCGATGAACGGAACAATCACAACGTGGTTTAAAGATAAAGGCTTTGGATTTATCAAAGATGAGAACGGTGACAACCGCTATTTTCATGTGATTAAGGTCGCTAACCCTGATCTGATCAAAAAAGATGCGGCGGTGACCTTTGAACCGACCACCAATAACAAAGGCCTCTCGGCGTATGCCGTGAAGGTGATCCCCGAAAGCAAATACCTCTTTATTGCGGGCGAGCGTGTGAAGCTTACCTCGATCAAATCTTTCGTGGTCTTCAGTGAGGATGAACCTGTTGAGACCGGGATCGATAAAGAGAACGCGGTGCTTTCAGTAGGGATCCTGATGAGCAATATCAGGCCAAAAGCGGATAAGAAGCCAGGCGAAATGCGCGCCGTGAAGAAGCTGGCCATTACCACTTTCCAGAATACAACGCTGATCTTCACCGAAGATGAGATCGACATCGATGCCACGGTGAAGCTGCTGAAGTGATCCTGTGCCGAAATTCTGCAGCAATGAGAAGCAGAATTTCGGCTTTATAGGTTGTCTCTGCACTTACTGTGCCGCGCCGGACGACTCCTTCACAAATTCCTCCAGCATCCACACCATGTCATGCAGTAGCCCCGTAAGTGAACTCTCCACGCTGGCTGGCAACGTTCCGCCCAGAACGGCCTGCGTCAACGCCAGGGCATAATCCACCTGAACGGTTATCTCCTGCCAGCACGCCGGCACGCTGGTGCTGAATCTTTCACCTTCGATCAACTGCGCAATCAGTTCCGGGGAAGGCTCGCTCGTGTCGCACTCCCGCATCTGCCCAAGGGTTTGCAGCAGCTTTTCGCAGAGGGCTTTACGCGTGTCGTGCGCGTCGGTCTCCTTCAGCACGCTAACCAGTGCCGCGCTGATATCAGCCAGTTCGGGAAGTTCTGCCGTTGTGGCAAGCGGCGTATCGATCAGTTGTTGAACTAACGCGTTAGTGGATGAGGCGTAAACGTATGTCGATTTTGTTGTCATGTCGTGTTCCTTCTCTATAAAAGCTCCTGATAGCGAAATTTTCTGTGCTCGTGAGGGGTAGCACTGACGGAGGTAGGAATACCGTACACGACAAAACGGCCAGCCAACCGGCTGCTCCGCCAGCGCTACCGCGATTTTAACGGCGTGGCAAAGTGAATGTCGTGTCATCCTGTCTGGGTTCCTACACCCGGTTGCAGAGCGCCCGCAACTCAGGCACTTTACGGCCCCGCCCTGGCAAATAACAGTCAAAACCGCGAAATGCACCCGCTAACTTTTCGATTTGCGAGGCGCTTTCCAGAATGTCGGGATCCAGGCGTAAAAATCCTCTGTTCGCCTGCTTTTCATCCTGATATAACAAAGTGTTTACATTTCAAAGGGGGGGCACCGTGCCGGAAATTAATGAATTTGGTCAGACTGTTAATGACATCGTTCCCGGCTGGAATGGCGCACGCGTTTTACCCCGCTCGCTTCTGTCAGGACGCTTCTGCCGACTGGAGCCGCTGGATGCCGCCCGCCACGCCGTCGATCTGTTTGAGGCTTTTGCGCTGGGTGATGGCAGCGACTGGACGTGGATGGCCAGTAACCTGCCGGAAAACCTGGAGGTCACCCGACACTGGCTGCTGGGCAAAGTCATGGACGATGCCCTGGTGCCCTATGCGGTGATTGATACCCGCACGGACCAGGCCGTGGGGGTAGTGTGTTACATGGCGATCGACCGCCAGATGGGAACGGTAGAAATTGGTCACGTGACCTGGGCGCGCAAAATGCGTCACAGCCCGATGGGTACCGAAGCCATCTGGCTGCTGTTGAAAAATGCTTTCGCGCACGGATATCGCCGGCTGGAGTGGAAGTGCGACTCAATGAACGTGGCCTCGCGCCGAGCCGCCGAACGGCTGGGGTTCACCTGGGAAGGGCGGTTGCGACAAAAAATTGTGCGCAAGGGCCGAACGCGCGACAGTGATATGCTTTCGATTATCGATGGTGAGTGGCCAGAAAAAGAGGCGGCGCTGTGTGCCTGGCTGGCGGCGAAGAATTTTGACGGGGAAGGGCGGCAGATTAAAAAACTGGAAGCGTTTCGCGAATAATCCTCCTCTCCAGTGAGGAGAGGAGGAGAGGTGAAGGGCGACTTAACTGCGAACCGGTGCGCCGTTCGCCACATAATAGGCTGCCGTGCTTTTCGCCAGCGGCTCGCTCCCGCGGATCGCGTCAGCAATTTTCTCGCCAATCATAATGGTGGTGGCGTTCAGGTTGCCGGTGATGATCTGCGGCATGATCGACGCATCCACCACGCGTAACCCTTCCAGCCCGTGAACACGGCCTTCGCCGTCTACCACCGCCATCTCGTCGTAGCCCATCTTGCAGGTGCCGCACGGGTGGAAGGCGGTTTCAGCGTGGTTACGCACGAACTCGTCCAGCTGCTCGTCGGTCTGGCACTCCACGCCCGGGCTGATTTCCCGGCCACGGTATTTGTCCAGCGCGGGCTGGTGCATGATCTCGCGGGTGATGCGGATCGCGTCGCGGAACTCCTGCCAGTCCTGTTCATGGGACATGTAGTTAAACAGGATCGCCGGATGCTGATGCGGGTCGCGGGATTTGATCCGCACGTGCCCGCGGCTCGGCGAGCGCATGGAGCCGACGTGACACTGGAAGCCGTGCTCTTTCACCGCGTTCGAGCCGTTGTAGTTAATCGCTACCGGCAGGAAGTGGTACTGAATGTTCGGCCATTCGAACTCCTCGCGGCTGCGGATAAACCCGCCCGCTTCGAAGTGGTTGCTTGCGCCCACGCCGGTGCCGCCAAACAGCCACTCCGCGCCAATCTTCGGCTGGTTCCACCACTGCAGGGCAGGGTAGAGGGAGACCGGCTCTTTGCATTCGTACTGGAGATACATCTCCAGGTGATCCTGCAGGTTTTCACCCACGCCGGGTAAATCATGCACCAGTGGAATGTCGAACTGCTTCAGCAGTTCAGCGCTGCCCACGCCGGAACGCTGGAGGATCTGCGGAGAGGCAATCGCCCCCGCGCACAGCAGCACCTCTTTGTTCGCCGTTGCTTTCGACGGGATAGTGCTTTCACCCTCCAGCCACTCGACGCCCACCGCGCGTTTGCCGTCAAAGATAATGTGATCGGTCATGGCGTGAGTGCGGATGGTCAGGTTCGGGCGCGGTTTCGCCTGGTCCAGATAGCCGCGCGCGGTGCTGGCGCGTCGACCCTGCGGCGTGACCGTGCGATCCATCGGCCCGAAGCCTTCCTGCTGGTAGCCATTGAGATCGTCGGTGCGCGGATAACCCGCCTGCACGCCCGCTTCTACCATCGCCTCGAACAGCGGGTTCACGCCCGGTTTAGAGGTGGTAACGCTCACCGGACCATCGCCGCCGTGGTAGTCATTCGGACCCACGTCGCGGGTCTCCGCCTTGCGGTAGTAGGGCAGGCAGTTGAGATAGCTCCAGTGCTCCAGCCCGGTTTCCTTCGCCCAGTTATCCAGATCCATGGCGTTACCGCGCACGTAGCACATGCCGTTGATCAGCGATGAGCCGCCCAGCCCTTTACCGCGTCCGCACTCCATGCGACGGTTGTTCATATACGGCTCTGGTTCGGTTTCATACGCCCAGTTGTAGCGCTTGCCCTGCAGCGGAAACGCCAGCGCGGCGGGCATCTGGGTACGGAAGTCAAAGCGGTAATCCGGACCGCCTGCTTCAAGCAGCAGCACGGTGGTGTTCGGATCTTCAGTCAGTCGTGTTGCCAGCACGTTGCCGGCAGAGCCGGCTCCGATAATGATGTAGTCAAATTGCAAATAAACCTCCCGGTTAAAATATGGACTGGAATTTAGCCATCTCAACCTGGATGGACTTCACCTGGGTATAGCTCTGGAGCGTCATCACTCCGTTCTCGCGGCCAATGCCGGAGTGTTTATAGCCGCCGACCGGCATCTCTGCGGCGGATTCACCCCAGGTGTTGATCCAGCAGATGCCCGCTTCGAGCTGATGAATGGCGCCGTGGGCGCGGTTCAAATCGGCGGTGACGATGCCCGCCGCCAGCCCGTAGTCGGTGTCGTTGGCGCGACGAATCGCTTCCTCGTCGGTTTCATAGGTGAGGATGGACATCACTGGCCCGAAGATCTCCTCGCGCACGATAGTCATCTCGTCGGTGCAGTCGGTGAACACGGTCGGGGCCACCCACGCACCGTTGTCAAAGCCTTCACCTTTCAGCACGTCGCCGCCGCACAGCACGCGCGCGCCTTCCTCTTTGCCTTTGGCGATGTAGCGCAGCACGTTTTCGCGGTGCGGGAAGCTGACCAGCGGGCCGAAGTTGGTGTTTTCATCGAACAGATCGCCCGCACGGATGCGACCCACGCGCTCGACAATTTTCTGCTCAAATGCGGCTTTGTATTTCGCAGGCACAAACACGCGGGTGCCGTTAGTGCACACCTGGCCGGAACTGAAGAAGTTGGCCATCATGGCGATGTCTGCCGCAAGATCGAGATCCGCGTCATCGAAAATAATCAGCGGTGATTTGCCGCCCAACTCCATCGTCACCTCTTTCAGGGACGAGGCAGCCGAGTTCGCCATCACCTTTTTGCCGCTGGCGACGCCGCCGGTAAAGGAGACTTTCTCGATGCCCGGATGTTCGGTCAGGAACTGGCCGGTTTCCGCGCCCACGCCCGGCAGGACGTTAAACACGCCGTCCGGCAGACCCGCCTCGGTGTAAATTTCGGCAAGTTTCAGGGCGGTGAGCGGAGTAACCTCACTCGGTTTGAAGATCATTGCGTTACCCGCCGCCAGCGCCGGGGCAGATTTCCACAGGGCGATCTGGATCGGGTAGTTCCACGCACCGATCCCCGCCACCACGCCCAGCGGCTCGCGGCGGGTGTAGACGAACGAGGTATCGCGCAGCGGGATCTGGCTCCCTTCCAGCGCCGGGATCAGGCCCGCATAGTACTCCAGCACGTCCGCGCCGGTGACGATGTCGACGGTGCTGGTTTCAGAAAACGCTTTACCGGTATCGAGGGTTTCCAGCTTCGCCAGTTCGTCGTTACGTTCGCGCAGGATCTCCACGGCGCGGCGCAGAATGCGCGAACGCTCCATGGCGGTCATCGCTGCCCAGATTTTTTGCCCGCGCTGTGCGCTTTCAACCGCGCGGTCGACATCCTCGCGCCCGGCGGCCTGTACGGTCGCCAGAACTTCGCCGTTGGCCGGGTTGATGGTCTCGAAGGTGCGACCGCTGGTGGCCGATGTATAACCACCATTGATATAAAGCTGCTGTTCTGCCATTCGGGACATAATTTCTCCTCGGTTAATCGGTCGGTAAATGCTGGCTAATAAAGTGGCTGGTGAGCGACTGGGCCAGGGTTTTGTCCAGCGGTTTGCCGCTCAGTGCGGCGCGTAGCCACAGCCCGTCGATCAGGGCCGCCAGTCCGTATCCTGCCTCCTGCGCCTGGTCACGCGGCAGTTCACGACGAAACTCGTACACCAGATTCGACAGCAGGCGGCGGCTGCTCACCTGCTGCAATCGATAAAGCATCGGCTGGTGCATACTGCTCGCCCAGAAGGCCAGCCAGGCTTTCATCGCCGCGCTGCTTACCTGGGTTTCATCAAAGTTGCCGCCGACAATCGCCTGTAATCGCTGCTCCGCGCTGCCGTTGGGCAATGCATGTAAACGGCTTAATACCGCATCGCGCAGCTGGCCGGTAATGTCGCGCATGGTCGCTTCCAGCAGACCGTTTTTGTCTTTGAAATAGTGACTGATGATCCCCGTGGACACGCCCGCCCGACGGGCGATCTGCGCGATGGTCGCGTCGTGCATGCCCACCTCATTTATTGCTTCCAGCGTGGCGTCGATCAGTTGCCTGCGCCGGATTGGCTGCATCCCCACTTTGGGCATTTTTGCCACTCCATTCATCAGCGTTGGTAATACATTAAAGCGGTTTTTGATTGGACGTTCAATATAAAATGTGTCTTAATTGTTGCGGATTTGGATTTCAATAGTTACAAAAACAGTGGGGATACTGGATGACAGACCTTTCACAAGACAGAGAAAAAGACAAAATCAACCCGGTCGTTTTTTATACTTCCGCCGGGCTGATTTTGTTGTTTTCCCTGACGACGATCTTCTTTCGTGATTTTTCTGCCGAGTGGATTGGGCGCACCCTCAACTGGGTGTCGAAAACCTTTGGCTGGTACTATCTGCTGGCGGCGACGCTCTATATCGTCTTCGTGGTGTGCATTGCCTGCTCGCGCTTCGGTTCGGTGAAGCTCGGGCCGGAGCAGTCAAAGCCCGAGTTCAGCCTGCTGAGCTGGGCCGCGATGCTCTTTGCCGCAGGCATCGGCATCGATTTGATGTTCTTCTCCGTAGCCGAGCCGGTCACGCAGTATATGCAGCCGCCGGAAGGGGCGGGGCAGACCATGGAGGCTGCGCGCCAGGCGATGGTCTGGACGCTGTTCCACTACGGCCTGACCGGCTGGTCGATGTACGCCCTGATGGGGATGGCGCTGGGATACTTTAGCTACCGTTATAATTTGCCCCTGACTATCCGCTCTGCGCTCTATCCGATTTTCGGTAAAAAAATCAACGGGCCCATTGGGCATAGCGTAGATATTGCGGCGGTGATCGGTACTATCTTCGGCATCGCCACCACGCTGGGTATCGGTGTGGTGCAGCTTAACTACGGGCTGAGCGTGCTGTTTGATATCCCGGATTCGATGGCGGCCAAGGCGGCGCTGATTGCGCTGTCGGTGATTATCGCCACCATTTCGGTCACCTCCGGCGTGGATAAAGGGATCCGCGTGCTCTCCGAGCTGAACGTCGCGCTGGCGTTGGGGCTGATTCTGTTCGTGCTGTTTATGGGCGACACCTCGTTCCTGCTTAACGCGCTGGTGCTGAACGTTGGCGACTACGTGAACCGCTTTATGGGCATGACGCTGAACAGCTTCGCCTTTGACCGCCCGGTGGAGTGGATGAACAGCTGGACGCTCTTCTTCTGGGCGTGGTGGGTGGCCTGGTCGCCGTTTGTTGGCCTGTTCCTGGCGCGTATTTCGCGCGGACGCACCATTCGCCAGTTCGTGCTGGGAACGCTGATTATCCCGTTCACCTTTACCCTGCTGTGGCTCTCGGTGTTCGGCAACAGCGCCCTGCACGAGATTATCCATGGCAATGCGACCTTTGCTCAGGAGGCGATGGCGCACCCGGAGCGCGGTTTCTACAGCCTGCTGGCGCAGTATCCGGCGTTCACCTTTAGCGCCTCCGTGGCGACTATTACCGGCCTGCTGTTCTACGTCACCTCGGCGGACTCCGGCGCGCTGGTGCTGGGGAACTTCACCTCGAAGCTGAAGGACATCAACAGCGACGCGCCAAACTGGATCCGCATCTTCTGGTCGGTCGCCATTGGCCTGCTGACGCTCGGCATGCTGATGACCAACGGCATTTCCGCCCTGCAGAACACCACGGTGATCATGGGGCTACCGTTCAGCTTTGTGATCTTCTTCGTGATGGCCGGGCTGTACAAATCGCTGAAGGTGGAAGACTACCGCCGCGAAAGTGCCAATCGCGACACCGCCCCGCGCCCGATGGGCTCGCAGGACCGCCTGAGCTGGAAGAAACGTCTGTCGCGCCTGATGAACTACCCGGGCACGCGTTACACCAAACAGATGATGGAGACGGTCTGCTTCCCGGCAATGGAAGAGGTGGCTCAGGAGCTGAAGCTGCGCGGCGCGCGCGTCGAGCTGAAAAGCCTGCCGCCGGAGGAGGGCGAAACCCTGGGGCACCTGGATCTACTGGTGGATATGGGCGACGAGCAGAACTTTGTTTACCAGATCTGGCCGCAGCAATATTCCGTGCCCGGCTTTACCTATCGGGCCCGCAGCGGGAAATCAACCTACTACCGGCTTGAGACGTTCCTGCTGGAGGGAAGCCAGGGCAATGACCTGATGGATTACAGCAAGGAGCAGGTCATTACGGATATTCTGGACCAGTATGAACGGCACCTGAACTTTATCCACCTGCACAGGGAAGCGCCGGGGAACAGTGTGATGTTCCCGGATGTGTAAGCTGGAGTGTTAAACTGAGAGCGGCGCCATGCCTAAGTGTGGTGCCGTTTTTTTTGGCGTAAGCGCCAGGCACCACGAAAAACGGTATGTGTTTGGGGTTAGGGATGAATGGCTGACTGGTACCTGGGGCCATCCTGAATTCAATTTACTCTTGCCAGGTTAAGCAGGGGCAATGATTCATACGTAGGGTCTATGTTAATTTACGGTGATAATTCATCATTGTATGCCGGATAAGCAGATACATTATGTCAGTAGAAGACCTCAATACGATCGACTGCATTGGTATACCGATAGAAACTCCGCATGAAGTAAATCTGGGGATTTCTGATCATCTTGAGTGGGATGCCTCGTTGGATGAGCACCTGTATTTGCTTCAGGAAAAAATTAATACCTACCTCCGTTTTATCGAGTCGGGAGAAATCTATCAATGTTTTCCACCTGCCACTCCAACGACAAAAAAAGTTATCGAGATCTTTTTTAAATATGAACCGCCAACTCTTGCAAACGCTTTTCTGAACCATGTTACTGATTGCTTAAATGAATTAGGCATAGAACTGAAAATGAAGGTGGTAGAGTTCTGCAAATAACTGTCGCATCTTGCTATTTCAGTGAAGTCTGAAATGCTCTGATAAGGAACTATGAACTCATAGTGAACCGTCATGACTCTGGCGCTTTGTGAATTGAAACTCTCCCTGCGGAAACTCCTTAGCCTTTCCTGATAGTCGTCAGTACAGATCCGACGTAGCATTTTTCTGAGCCAGGTTGAAATGAAAATTCAAAAGAGGAGTGGGATGTCCTGGCAACGCCTTTGATCGGCTTTGTAGGAGGCTTTGAGGTAGAACTTGTAACCATAATTTCATGATTGCTATGATTTATATCACATTTTTCTCTTCAGATTGCTCGTGCCTGAAGTAATCGACATTTTTTTATTATATTTTGTAATCGATTACTTTTGATCTGGAGAGATTATGATTTACCGTCTAGTAATAAGTACCTGTCTGCTGGCGTCGGCTGCGCTCATCTCATTTTCAGCCTCAGCGGCCTCAGTTAATGATGAAGTCGCACTGCAAATGTATACCTTACGTAATGTCGGCTCGGCAGAGAAACAGTTTGCCATGGCGCATGAAGCCGGGTTTAAGCACATTGAAATCGTTGGAACACATGATCTCAGTGCAAAACAGTTAGCTTCTCTGCTGAAAAAAAATGACCTTACTGTTACGTCAGCTCATGTGCAGCTTTCAGCACTCGAAAACGATTACGCCAAAACCGTCTCTTTTAACAAATCAGTAGGTAACAACACTCTAATTGTTCCCTGGATCGAACCGAAAGATCGTCCAGACAGTTCTCAGAGCTGGATTGATTTCGCCAAACGTCTGGACGCGCTGGGAGCTAAACTGCATCGCGATGGTCTGCAGCTTGCTTATCACAATCATGATTTTGAAATGAAAAAATATGCAGGAGAAACGGCCCTCGACATAATCCTGAAGCATTCTTCACCTGATAATCTGAAGCTGGAGATGGATGCTGCATGGGTATCACGCGGCGGTCAGGATCCGGTTCGGTTTCTCAGGGCCTATCCGGGGCGCATTTATGCCATTCATGCCAAAGATAATGCGTCGATTGGCATCCGTGATGACGAAATGAACTTTGCTCCACTCGGGGAAGGACTGTTGGACTGGTCTGGTATTCTTCCGGCAGCGAAAGGCAGCGGAGTTCAGTGGTTCATCATCGAGCATGACAAACCAAAAGATGCGTGGAGCATCATTACCACCTCTCTGCGTAATCTGCGCGCGGCGCTGGAAAAATAAGTGATGTGATTTCCTGCACAGCCTCTTTTAGCGATCTGCTAAGGGTTGGTACAGTCTTTACTGTATCAGCCCTCAGATGCGCGCAATAACGATTTCATTATGCGTTCCGGTCCGCTTTTCCTGCGCAACCAGGGAATCACCTCAAATTCTGACATGGGGTGCGCGATACGAAAAACATAACAGCTTCGGCGGTCATGTCAGCCCACGCGCGTATCTGGTATGGAACATGCTTGATGACTGGACGTTGAAAGGATGGGGGATTACCGGATTTAAAACCCCCTCGTCTGGCCAGCTACACAATGGCGTGAGCGGGATAGCTGGTAACGATCTGCTTAATACGGTTGGTAATCCGGACCTTTAACCAGAAACGATCTGAATTATGAAACGGGGCTTTATTATGAAAATAAGAATAATGTAAAAGCCAGTATCACCTGTTTTATTAGTAATTCCTGGAATGCTATTGAAAGCGAAACGATCGATGACTCGACCAATAGCTATCTTAATGTAGGTAAAGCCATTAATCAGGATATTCAGGGTGGCGGCATTCCTCCCGGTATTCATTCCGGAACTGATGATGAATCTCAGACATACATACACTCTTTGTCAACAAATCTGGTGACAGTCCGTATGTCTGGTTTGCCACCCGTATGATCGGCAAAGCGTAAAATTACTGACACTGGTTAGCTTTGAAGGAGCCCTTTCTGAAGAAACGTGACTTTCGCTGCTTCATTTAAATCCATCTCTTTTAGCATGCCGTGCGTTACCCACATCGCTTCCAGAAACTCTTCATTGAGCGTAATAGTGCAATTGGCACTCACGCAATCGAAAAATTTACCTTCGCAGAGCTCTTTTTCTGGCAGGAATGTAAGAAGTGGCAGGGTGGTTTTGATTCTGGCAACAAGAGGCGCTTAAGGGGAGGGGGAAAAGCATAAACCTGCTCGATGGCAGACTCAGTGCCATTCGGAATATAAGCCTTATCTTTTATCACTACAGGATAACTGCTACTCTATCATCCCGATATTCCTCGGGATTTTCTAACCTAAATACATTGCGGCATGATATTTGCGTTAAGGTATCCCCTCTACTAGCCTGCGCTTATAAAAGATATTCAGTGACCAGAGTGAAACGGATTTTTATGCGAAACATAACAAAAAAAAACGAACATAACGGAAAGCGTCGCACTGCTCTTTTTGCAATATTGCTGTTGCTGCCCGCCTTTATAGCCAGTGCTCAGCAGAATGTAGAAGGAAAATATCTTTTTGCGTTTACCTCGACCAAAAGCACCTGCCTCTTGCGCGTGAACGATCTCCCCGCGTTTGATAATACGACGGATGATGACGGCACCCTCTCTGCCGGGTTAAATATGACCACCTTTCTGGAGAACGGCAGCAACCAGATTGAGCTTTTGATGGGGCCGCAGGATGCTGAAGATCCGCAAACGCTCTTTGCCGACTCCTCGTGCCAGGTCACCATTACGTATGAAACGGAAAAGGAGAGCGTCAGGCTGGCCGACTATCGCCTGGCGGTGAACGATAAAAAAGCCATCACCGCTCTTTATTCGGTCAACGCTACACGCGGGGAGAAATTCACCGAGGGCTATAGCAAATTAGAGCGCGATTACGGGTTATATAAAATGCAGGGCGCACTCTCCCTGCAGCACCTGCCTGTCTGGTCATGGGTGAACGCAACGCCAGTCACGGAGAACGATCTCCCCAAAATTCGTAAGGCCTATGAAGATATTTGGGCACAGATAAAACGTCGCGATATCGATGGCCTGAAACGTACCGCAAAAGTGTCGTCAGCGGAAATGGCCAGGGCCGAAGCCACCACGCCGGAGATGATATTTGTCTCGAATGATTTACCCGCCTATGTTGCTGCGCCAGAACTCACACCCGTGGAAATAGACTGGGAAAAATATCACCTGCTACGCTATCGCGACGGGCGTCTTTTCCGGCTTGGCGTCGGGTTCTTCCAGAACTCTCCGCTGATGTTCCAGGATGCCAAAGGGAAAGTGATTTATACATGGAATCCCCTGTTCTCAATGATTGATGGCAAGGTTGTATTAGTCCGCTAACGGCGGGGCGGCAAGGTGAATGCAACACCTTGCCGCACTAAGAGGCGTTGAATTGCCCGGCGTTTCAGGTTTATTCGTGCCCGTGATGCTCACTGATGGCCTGCGCTGCGCAGATAAGCGCAAGATGACTCAGTCCCTGGGGCATATTACCCACCCACTCGCCGGTGCGGGTATCAAACATCTCATTGAACGTTTCAACATTGCCGCGGTGGCACAGCGTCCCCAGAATCTCCTCCATGAGTTCCCCCGCAATCTTCGGATCGCCCATCGAGGCCCAGGCCTCTGCCAGCCAGAATGAGCAGGCAATGAAGGTACTCTCCTCCTGTTCAACCCCGCTGTAGCGGTAGACCATCGCGCTATTGTGACCCAGCTCGCGCTGGATAGCCTGATAGGTCAGCTTCATGCGTTTCGGATTGACCTTCACACCGTAGCGTGAAACCAGGGCGAGCGAGGCATCCAGCTTGCCGCCATCTCCGACGTAAAAGCAGTAGGACTGATGGGCATCGGACCAGCAGTGCTCTTCCACCCAGTCCCGGATCCGATCCCGCTCGCGCTCCCAGCGCGCCTTCCATGTGGGTTCAATATGGCTAGCCTCCGCCAGCACCACGGCGCAGTCCAGCGCCAGCCAGCAGGACATTTTGGAATGGGTATAGTGATGCTCGTCCGGTAGCTCCCAGATGCCGGAGTCTTTCATGCGCCAGCGGTCAGCGCACTGATTGGCAAGATGCCCGAGAAAGCGTGACGTGCCCGTATCCAGAATGTGGCCTGCTTCCACAAACAGCTTTGCCACCCCAAGCATATCGGCATACATGCTCAGCTGGCGCTGGTTGCGGGCATTATTACCAATGCGTACCGGCTGCGAATTTTGGTAACCCTGGAGTTCGGCATACCACTCTTCCGGGACCAGATCGCCTTCCAGGGTATAACAGGCCCGCATCTCCGGACCGTGTTTAATAATGGTTTTCGACAGCCAGGAAAACGCTGCCTTACACTCTTCCAGGGTACCCAGATAGGTAAAGGCTTTGATGATCAGACAGGCATCTCTTACCCAGGCAAAGCGGTAATCATAGTTTTTCTCGCCGCCGATCCCTTCCGGCAGGGAGGTGGTAGCCGCCGCGGCCAGCGCGCCGGTTGGTGAATACCAGAGAAACTTCAGCGCCAGCGCAGAGCGGATAACGTGATCTTTATACAGACCATCATATTTCAGCCCCTTCACCCAGTCCTGCCAGGCGGTGTGGCTGGTTTCGATGCGATTATCTATCGCCTGAATATCCGGCACCGCCAGCGGTTCGCTCTGGGTCACGAGCAGGGCAACCACCTCGCGGCTTCCCTTTTTCAGGGTGATTTCCGCTTCGATCTCCTCGTCATCGGCATGGGTGATGACGACGTTTTCACTGGTGTGTAGCATCGCCATCAGATCGCCGATATGGTAAACGCTGCCCTTGAAGGTGTCTGACCGCCAGGGCGATCGCGTTTCGATCATGGTGCCGAACCGCAACTGGAGCCGGAAAGGAACCGTACCGCGCACACCTTCAAGCCGCCGCGCCAGTTCACTCCAGGGCAGGCGTCCCGCCAGGGTACTGTTAATCGACTCGGTTAACAACGCCGTGCCATCCTCCGTCTCAAAACGGGTCTCCAGCACGTTGCTGTCCTCGCGGTAAGCGCGGGTGACGGTATACTCAACCGCGGGCGTCAGGCTAAAAAAACCGCCGATGGTCGGGTCAAGCAGACGATCAAAAAGGGGCGGCGAGTCGAGATTCGGCGCACTCCACCAGTCGATTGAGCCATCCGGGGCAATAAGCGCCACGGAACGGCCTTCGCCGATCGCGGCATAATCCCCCAGGCCAATGAACCCCTCCTCGCGTAACGGCATCGTGTATTTAGCATTTTTCAAATGAGTCATCCCTTATGTCTGGTGCAGCGGGCCGCGTTGTCGTCACGTTGTGGTGAACCCTATAAAGCCTGGCATACTGTGATGGATATCGCGCTTTCGGAGAGGAGTTTTTGAGAATGTGCCGGGCTTAACGCGTCATGCCGACAGCGCTAACACGTTGAAATACCTTTTTTGGGAGAGGAGGGCCGGGCATATCAAAGGCAGCTTAATCCTAGGCCTGGCCGTAGCCAGAAGCGCTCCTTCGCCTGGTTTGCGCCATGCTGCCGGGTACGAGTCCAGGCGCAGCGCCCTGCGCCTGGCAAACGATCCGCTTACTTATCGGCCGGCATCTTCATCTGCTCGGCAGCCTTCAGGTGCATCTCAACGACCGGGGTGTGCTCGTCGGCCAGAGCCTTCACATCCGGATCCTTGATATTTTTGGCATCGCTCTGCAGTTTAGACAGCACCATTTTATGGTCTTTGGTACCGGCGTTTTCCATATACATCTTATCGAATGCGTCACCGCTCTCTTTTTCCAGCTTGTCGGCCATCGCCTTATGCTGAGCGTCCGGCTCGGTCGGCAGCGTTACGTCCTTTTGCTTAGCGACCGTCTGCACTTTGGTCAGGGCATTGCCGTGGTCATCGACCATCTTCTGCGCAAAGGCTTTTACCTCACTGCTCTGGGCTTTGTCCAGCGCGATTTTGGCGGCGGCAACTTCGTTGATATTGGCCTGCGCCATGTCTTTCAGCGCTTTTTCATCGCCGGAACTGAGCTTAGCCATCGATCCGGTCGAGCTGGTCTGGGCTGAGGCGTCACTCTGCGCGGCGCTCGTCGCCTGGGCATGCACACCGACAGTGCTGAACATTGCGGCGACTGATGATGCAATCAGCAGTCCTTTCAAGGTCTTACACTTTTGCATGTTGCTCTCCTGATGGTCATGGATAGGGTTGATGTCAGAGACTGAATCGTGCGTCTTATCCTGCAAAATCGACAACTGCAATGGTCAGTATAGTGGACAGGCGAGGAGGGATAGCAGATTAAGCTATATTCCTGGTCGGAGGGTGGCAGGAAATGACGCACGCTGGAGATTGAGCTGGCCTGAAAAGGGCCCGGTGCGCCATTTTTACAGGGCTTATCACGCAGGGATTTGCATACCTATTCGCTTCGCGTCAACGCAACCAGGTATGCTGACACAGGAACAAAATAATAGGCGCATTAACTGTCGATACAGACGGTACTGAAAAATCAGTCACCTTCTCTATTTTGCTGACTAAGGATGGCGGTTTTTTTTATGTTTTATTCTGATAACAGTGACCCAAATTTTCCTGCTGCCCTCGGTTGCGGGAGATAGAGATTTAATTAATGAAATCTGTAACGCCTTGCGTTCCAGTAACCGTTCCCCTGACAACGATGCTCCTTCAAACCCAACGACCTCAGTTCTCTTGCAATGAGTCGATTCATCACGCCATGCCCCATGAGCAGCACAGGCCCGTCGGATATTTTTGCACACCTGACGAGAATATTCGCAGCGTGTTTAGCGCGTCGCTTTGCTATTCTCATCGACTCCACTTTACGGGAAAAGCCGCAGATCCACATGACGCGGAAGAGAGCAGCCCAGAGGGATGGGGATAATCTGATGCCGGGAAAGGCGAATACCGGCAGGTCAGCCTCCCTGAAGGCCTTATCGACGACATCCGGTTCACACCCTAATGCTCTGAGGGAAGAAAGCGTTCTGGGAAGCGGGCTACTTATGATTTGTGATGCGCTGGAGGCTAAGCGTTTACTGGATTCAGGCGGCATATTATCTCCTGTGTCAGAGAGATCATATTCCGTTATCCAGTTTGCCATTTCATGACTCGTTACCTTTGGGGAGCCTTCATAAGCAGGCTTTCCATGACGCATTAAAATAATTTCCATACCGCGTTTATTCCCTGTGGCCTTTTAGGTAGTGGCAGACTAACGCGATTAAGCCAGGGATCACTACGACCATCTTTTGGGTTGACGTACGGGGGGAAATCGCACCTTATGGTCTTTTCATCTCTGCGGCATTGGGTCACTCATGAAATCATTACGTCTGCCAGACATTTATCGTTCAACAAATTTAAACACGTTAGCGATATGGAAGGAAAATGCTGGGATCGGGGAGATCAGAGAAGATAGCTACTACGACCCGGTAAAACTTGCTCTGGCAACGGGCATAAAACCCGCTATGCCATCACCTGTGTCACGCCTGGTTAATGAATTAAACGCCGTTATAAGTAACGATCCCCTCGCCGATATTCTGCCGACAGAGAGTTTTCATTTCACTTTCTTACCTCTGACTCTGCCGCTGTATCAGGTCAACGAGCCATTGCCTGATAAAGTTCGGCAATTGACGACTATCTGGACGGGATACGATTCGAAAAAAATTGTTATCAGACACCTTCGCTTAGTCGTATTACCCAGCCAGTTGTTACTGGCTGGGATCCCAGAGGAAGCGGCGGTAACGATGCGCCAGTCGTTATGCGAAGAGATTCTGGCGTCTCGCTGGAAAGAGGAGTTACTGATGCGCCACAGCAACACGCCATTACCCGCTCCGTTCTGGCACAGCACGATTCTGCGCTACCACGCTGCTTATTTACCTGCTGCGGTGCGTCAGTTTTTCTTAGAACGTCAGAATAATGATTACGGCGATGTCGCCGGAGAATTGACATTAGCGAGGATAAGTTACAACTGGACAAAATTTTATCCATTCCGCTACGGCACAAAATGAACTCTTCTCCATCAGGCTGTTAGCCAGCGCTGACCTTCGGCTTTCATTGCTGTTTCAAGTTCGCTGCCCCGGGTGGCAAATACGCGCCCGAGTGGAAACCCGCTGCACTCCAGTAAGTAAGCCAGCGCTGCATATTCTCGTGGATATTTCAGGGCAATATTCCGATCAATTTCGACAGGACCTAACGGGAAGGTAAATGTGCCGATGTCGTAAATACTCTGACGGCGAAAGAGTTTCCAGACCCCCTCTCTTTTTTCTGCCAAATCATAAAAGCGATTGTGGCATTCACAGCCAATATTCAACTTCACGTTTTCAGCAATTATGATTGCATTGGTTTCCAGAATGGCTTTATTACCTGCGTCATTAAATGTCACAGCGGGGGAGGCGATCAGGTGCTTAGTCCGCAAATCCGACGCCCCCATCCGCATTGAACCCTCTACAAAATCACTCGCCAGCCCTTCAAACCAGGTGATTTCAATGGTGCCATCAGGATGGAAAAGGTTTCGTAATTGTGCCCATTCGCCAAGATCTCTGTGCATCCAGCCATTCACTAAATCGTTAAGTTGTTGACGGTCTTGCAGTTGATTGTTCATTGCGTTTGCTCCGGTACGTTGACAGGATTCAGTTTGCCCAACATAAAAGATAAAATGAAATATATTGATTTTACTAATCAATCATTTTTAATTATTGATAGGTGCAGCAATGGATTTACGTCATCTGCGTTACTTTTTAGCCGTCGCGGAAGAGGGCCATTTTGGTCGTGCCGCGAAGAGGCTTAACATTGTTCAGCCCGCCCTGAGTATGCAAATCAAGGCGCTTGAGGCCGAACTGGGAGGGGCCCTCTTCGTCCGTACCAGCCGTCGGGTTGTGCTTACAGAAGCGGGGCTGTTAATGCAGGCTGAAGCAAAGCGGATAGTTGAGCAGACCGAGCGTGCCAGGCTTACCGTGGAACGCGCGATTCGGGGGGAGACGGGCCGGGTACGGGTGGGATTTGCCGGAAATGCCATCTTCAGTGGCAAACTGATAGCCGATCTACGTCTGTTTCATCAATGCTTTCCTGATGCAGAACTGATGATCCATGAGGTCGGTCCGCAAGAACAGGTTGAGGCCATTTTAGCCGGGCAACTGGACATAGGGTATACGCCCGTGCACAGCAAAATTACGGCATCAGATCTGGCTGTCAGACGTATTGGCGACTGGGAAATACGGGTTGCACTTACTGAGGATCATCCGCTTACTCAGTATGAATGCCTAACGATAGACATGCTTGCCGGGCAACCCCTCATTATTTATGACGCTCACGACGCACATGAGCATCTTTTTATCACTCTCACCCAGCGGCTTGGGGAAGATTGTCACATTGCTTATCGATCGGGTAGCACGCTGAGCATACTTGCTATGGCTGCTACCGGTTTGGGGCTGGCATTCATTCCAGCGCCTTTGCAGCAGGTGCATATTCCGGGCCTGGTTTATCGTCGTCTGATTGAACCCAATTTAACCGCTAATCTGGTGCTTATCAGTCGTGAGCAAGAAACCAGTGAAAGTGTTAAAGCCTACCTGAAGTTGGTTAGCCGGTCCGCCTGAGTGGGTGACACCAGTAAAAACGAATAGAGGGATGTGACAACGCCGCTTTGTTGAGGAGCCTAATAAATAGATTCTCTACGTGGCGTGCCCCTTAAGCCATAAAACCAGGTGTCTGTCTCTCGCTTTTACCCGATTTCAGTTCCCCCTGCGGGTCCTGCAGGGGGAAGCGAAAATGCCATTTTGACGCAGGGCGTGCCTTTATACCGACTCTGTCGGAAAACCGTGCAGCCTGGTAGCCCAGATCACCGCCAGTGCTGAGAGCAGCAGTAAAACGACCGCAGGTGAGAAAGCGGTAGACCCTAAGGAATCAAGCAATATACCCCCGACAATACCGCCGCCGGCAATCGCCAGATTCCAGGCTGTGACCAGCATGGATTGTGCCACGTCAGCGGAGTCACCCGCGTTTCTGGCAATGGCGGTCTGGAATAAGGTTGCAGCGCCACCAAAGGATAAGCCCCAGACGGCAACTGCCATATAAACCGCAGCCGGCATATCATTCATCACTCCCAGTACAAACGCAGACAGGGCGAACAGTACCGTACTGATCAGCGTCAGCAGGCGCAGATATCGGTCAACGAATACGCCGATAACCCAAATACCAAGTAACGACGCGACACCAAAAACCAGCAATATCAGGTCAGTTCGTTCAGCCATGCCCATGGATGCCAGAAACGGCGCAATGTAGGTATAAAAGATGTTGTGCGCCAGGACGAACGTCAGTACCACAAATAACACCGGGCGGACGCCTGCAAGCGTCAAAATCTGTCCCAGCGGCAGGCGTTTACCCGCAGCCAGCCCCGCAAAATCAGGCACCCGGATACGCACCCATACCATCAACCCCACCGCCATCACGCTCATGATACCGAAGCACATGCGCCACCCGATCAGGCTGCCAAGAAGAGTGCCGGCAGGCACGCCAAGCGACAGAGCAAGTGGAGTGCCGACCATCGCTATGGCAATAGCCCGGCCTTTCTTTTCGTCTGGCACCATACGTGCGGCATAGCCAGCCAGCAATGCCCAAACGAGCCCGGCTGAAACGCCGGCCAGGAACCTCGCCGCCATCGTAATGACATAATTAACAGAGAACGCTGTGACGGTATTTGCGACAACAAATCCTGCCAGCGCGAGCAGTAATAACGGGCGGCGACGCATGCCCTGCGTGGCGGTAATTAGAGGGATAGCAGCCACCAGCGATCCGACAGCGTAAAGCGTAACGAACTGTCCGGCCAGCGCGCCCGAAATATTCATGCCAGCGCTAATCTGCGGCAACAATCCCACAGGGAGAGCTTCTGTCACAATGGTAATGAACCCTGCGAGGGCGAGCGCCAAAAGCGCGGCAATGGGGAGCCGATCATGTTCAGCATTTTGACGCTGAGTGAGAGTTGAATCAGTCATAGTTGTGCCTTGCTGCGCGGCGGAGCCCCGTCTTTGTTAACCGGGGCCGCCAGAGGAAGTGGGTAGCAGCCATAATGCGGGTGTTACTTATTCAGGACAATAATGCTAATGTTCAAAACATATCGGACAAATATTCTTAAGTGTTGTTAATGATGGAATCACTGAGTGGTATCACTTTTTTTGTGCAGGCAGCAGAAGCGTTGAGCTTCTCCGGGGCCGGGCGTAACCTTGGCGTTTCTTCATCAACGGTAGGCAAAAGCGTCTCCCGGCTGGAAGAGCGGTTGGGCGTCCGCCTGTTTCACCGCAGCACGCGAAGCATAAGGCTCACCGCTGAGGGCAGTCTGTTCCTTGAACGATGCCGCCGCATTCTGAGCGAAGTGGAAGCCGCCGAGCTGGAGCTTTCTGAAACCAGACTACAACCCCGCGGGCGCTTGCGTATCAGTATGCCTCTTGTTGGTATGCTGGTGATGCCTGCCATAACCGCCTTCATGCATCGTTATCCCGAGGTCGAGCTGGATGTGGATTTTTCGGATCGCATGGTAGATGTGATTGAAGAGGGATTCGATGTAGTGATGCGTACCGGTGAACCGGCTGATTCACGCCTTATGTCACGCACGCTGGGCAACTATCAACTAAAGCTGGTTGCTTCACCGGGCTATCTGGAAGCGTTCGGGGTACCCGAAACCCCTAACGATCTGGTCCAGCATGCCTGCCTGCACCACAGATTTCCCAGTACGGGCAGGCTTGAACCCTGGCCGCTGAAAACATCCTCTGATACACCGGTCGTAAGCCCACCAGTAACGATGATATGCAACACCTCGGCCGCACTGATGGATGTTGCCCTGGCAGGGCTGGGCATAGCCTGCCTGCCGGATTTCATGATACGGCCCTCTCTGGCGACAGGCCAACTTCAGCTCGTCCTTGATCAGCATATCGCGCATCAGGGTACGTTCAGATTGTTATGGCCCTCAAGCAAGTTTCTCTCACCTAAAATACGCGTGTTCATCGACTTTATGGCCGAAACGCTTTTTCGGGACGAGGATGAGATCTGTTAAGTCTGCATGGGGCATTTGGGGGGATCGCTTGCGAATGTAGTATCCGCTTTTTGCTCACAGCGGACGTTGGCTCACAACCTGGCTCGCTTTGCGCCAGAAGCGGAAGTTTATTTACCCCAACTGTCGAAAGGTGAATCATTGCGTTAAGGCTTTGTTTGCGTATCTGTCCCAGAAACCGGTCATTTTGAATAGGCGGGGCGTCCAGAAACGCCAGGTAATCGACTTGCCTATAGCACTTATCAGGGAGGGTATACGACACCTTCGTGTCCGTAGGTATAACGCTTTCCCTGTGTTATTGTGCCAATAAGTGCATGGGTAAATTAAGGATGAGATATGTCCCGATTTAATTATATGAGTGACGACTACTTATCGACAGTATTTGCCGATGAGTCATTTACTTGTGATTGCTGTAAAAAAATTAGCAATGCTAAATATAACGGCCCCCAATATTCCACGGCGGATAATGATGCCAGCCTTTGTCCGGATTGCATTCAAACTGGTGAGGCTGTTCAATCCGGCTTAGTCGATTTTTTTAATGAAATAGATCCTGAATGTGTCGATGAGAACGTCTCGAGTGAAATTACTTGCCGCACACCGGGCATCTTTACCTGGCAAGATCAGGAGTGGGCTACGCATTGTAATGATGCGTGTGAATATCATGGCGATGCTACTGCTCAGGATATAATCAAAGCAGATGAAAAAACTATCCAAATCTGGATGGAAAGATACGACCAAAGCCGGAATGACTGGGATACCTTTATGAGCGGGTATCAACCCGGAGGAGATCAGGGGGTTTATAAATTCTCGTGTAAACACTGCAACGCTATCGTTCTTAATTGGGATTTCTCATAGTTCTTGGGAACAAAGAGAGTTGAGTCGCCACGATGCCGATATGCACGTTTGCGTTCTTTGATAAATGTTAACGTCCGCTTTTGCTCAGAGCGGACCTTCAGGGCCATTTAGGCCATATCGTGTGGCCCCTTCTGATTCCGCGAATGTTTCCTTTTCAGGGCGCGCAGGCCTTGCAATGTACTTTGCTTTATCATGATCAAAGCTTCGCTAACGCACTGGCATATTTCGGCGCCCACCGAAGCAACATGCCTCCGTCATCATTAATCTGTCCGAAATTTGACGATGGAGCGAAACATGATTGCAGTACTTTTTGAGGCAGATGCCCTGCCAGAAGCGCAGGAAAGATATCTTCAGCTCGCTTCAGAGCTGAAGCCTCTCTTATCCGACACGCCCGGCTTTATTTCAATTGAGCGTTTCCAGAGCCTGGCTACACCCGGAAAAATTCTTTCGCTGTCGTGGTGGGAAGATGAGGAATCTGTAGCGGGATGGAAGCGAAATGTGATGCATCAGGCTGCTCAGACAGAAGGGAAGCAGTCGATTTTTTCATTCTACAGAATACGGGTAGCCAGCGTACTCCGTGATTACTCTTCAGATAAGGGAACAAATCAGCATGTATGACATTCACGTTATTCTCAAAAATAGCCCGGGTTCCCTTGGTTCACTGGGGAGGGTATTGGGCGAAAACGGAGTGGGACTTGAAGGCGGTGGCGTATTTACAGGAGCAGAAGGCGGGCACGCACATTTCCTGGTTGAAGACGGTGAAAAAGCCCGCAGAGTGCTGACTGAAGCCGGTTTTGAAGTCCGCAACCTGTGTCGTCCTCTGGTAAGAAAGTTACCTCAGGAACGGCCCGGAGAGCTGGGAGAAATAGCGAATAAAATTGCCCGGAACGGGATCAATATTCTGGTACAGTACAGTGACCATAGTAACCGGCTCATCCTCATTACGGATGATGATGCCAGGGCAGCCGAAGTAACCCAAAAATGGGCAATACCTTCTGAATGAACATCGTTAAAACAAAGCGCGACAGTGAGCCAGATGATGTCCTTGAAACATCCATGGCAATGGTGGCTTCTGCGTTGTCTGACCCGTCCAGGGTCAGCATCCTGTGCGCCCTGATGGACGGGCGCGCATGGACAGCCACCGAACTTAGCGTAGTGGCTGATATAGCAGCCTCGACAACCAGCGGGCACCTAAACCGGCTTCTTACCAACGGTCTGGTTATTTGCCTGACGCAGGGGCGTCATCGCTATTACAGCCTTGCGGGACATCATATCGCCGGACTGCTGGAAAACCTGATGGGTGTGTCCATGCGTACTCGTAAGGCTCCTGCCTGTAGTACACCGCACTCTCTTCGTTATGCACGCACCTGCTATGACCATCTGGCAGGCGAGCTTGCTGTCAACATTTATGAGTGTATGCTGCGGGAAAAATGGCTGGAAGCCGACGGCTCGGCACTGACGTCAGCCGGCAAAATACATTTTGAGAAAATGGGCGTCGTACTGAATTCACGCTCGCGCCGCAAGCACTGTTGCCCCTGTCTGGACTGGAGTGAAAGACGTTCCCACCTCGGCGGTAATGCTGGCTCGGCACTGCTTACGCTTTTTCTTGAAAAAGAGTGGATAACGCGTACACCGGGATATCGTGAAGTGAATCTAACCGATTCAGGCAAGGTCGCCATGTATCGGCTGTTTGGGCTTAAAATTACCTGAGCTGGTAATACCTCTTTCTATGGCAGGGGGGCTTAAGGTGCCTTCACGTTATTCACCCATTTTTACGAACAAAGGTCTGGTTTTCGCTCACGGCGGAACTTCATATCCCTGTCATCTTTTAATTTCATATTCTTCCTCCCGGATCTCCTTACCATTTCCAGAGAGGGGTTAGTACAGATCTGACTCCATGTGTTTTCGGATCTCCGGTGAGAAAGATAAGGGCTCATCCACAAAAGGCAACAGTTAATCAGGATTGTTACTTATGCGGGATTAAAGCTTATGAAGGTAAAGAACGCATACATTATGAAGTAAAGGACAGTAACGCAGTCTGCGTTCCGTGCTACGTCAGGTCCTCCTGTACAGCATCATCATGATTCTGCAGACTCAGATCATAGATGCTGATAAGTAAAGCCAGTGCTTTATAAGCATAGCTTTCTCCCGTCTTGAGGGTGATTTCACCCCGGCGTTCCATCTCTCTGCCGACTGAGCTCAGGCTACGCATTATGGGCAGCAATTGACCTAACCGGCGGGCATAACCACAAGCAATCACAACGCGCTCAGTAAATTCAGGGCGATCAGTCATACCCTGACCTGATTCAGGCTTTTCCCCACAGTTATTCCCGCTCTGCAACCTGTAACAGAGGTTTAGCAGACTCATTATCTCATCAGCGATCTGGCAGGCATAGGGATCATGCAGAATATTATCTTCCATTTCGGCCTCCTCCATCAGTAACAACGATTGTGTCTGCGCCTGTTTTGAAAATAGACAGTGTCAGCCACACTGAAGAGTTGCAGTTACGGTTGCTTTGTATTCCCCAGGAGGTGTGTCTCTTGAGGTGTGCATATGGGCAGACCAGGAGGCACCTTCCGGAACTGATACGGTATTGGTGTCCACTGGAAAACCATTAAGGCCCAGGCGTATATGCGCACCCTGTCCAGATGGGCGGGTAATGTCAAGTCGGCCAGAGCCGCCAACAGGACCGGCTAAATTACGGCTCAGTGAGTCTCCTGCAAAAGCAGCGCCAAGATCAACCGTGGACGGTAATTCCCATGTTGCAGATATTTGTGAGTGAGCAGAGCCCTGGCTACTGGCCGATCTTACTATCAGGTTATTTTTATTCACAACTTCAACCTTCATTGAATATTGAGGGCTGTCTACCGGACAATCTTCGAATCTAAGTGTTCCAAACAAGCCCCCTTCGTTTAAATTCAGAAAATACGTAGTTCCGACAGTTTGATAGCCCGCTGGAGTTGCGATCAGGTTAACTGCTTTATTATTGATCGTAACGGCATCATTAACCCAGAACTGACACTCAATGGGAAGCAGCTGTGAATTGATATAAGCTTTTAAAGTATAAGGACTGGCGCGTAGTTGCGCCAGTGTGACAGAGGGAGCATCTTCTAACATTATATTTGGAAAACCGCGAGTGTCCAACGTATACCCTCCGCATGAAGCAGTGACTGCCGCAGCTGATGAATGGTAAATGATAAGTAAAATGTAATATATATATTTCATGAGGTACCTGAAAAAAATATGAATAAAAAATATGACGACTGTAGCAATATTTATTTTAATCGGCTTTGTAAGCAGGCAAAGACATAGCGTTAATATCTTTTAGTACTTAAAAATTCGGATGAAGAGTTGATAAAAGATTTATAACAACAGCTCCCCGTATGATTAGCTTATTGATAATCAAAAGTCATACTTACCACGCTCCTGAACCCCCCCGCTTCGACTGTTTCTTTTGTAGCCACGTAAGAGACTTTGTAGTCCAGGACATTAACTGGCAATGGCAGCAGAGCGCTGGTCTGTTGAATACTACCATCAGGCCTGAATTTCGTAATCCCGTCGGTCTGATAGAAGTAAATACCCACGCCTCTGGAACCGTCAGCAAGTGCATTTTTAAACGCAACAGGATCATCAACATCCTCCTGGCCGAAAGCCTTGACCACCACACGGTTAACGGTTTCACAGTCTGTGAGAGTGATCCTGACCAATTTTTCTCCGGCTGTAGTTCCTTTGCCACGAAGTTCGCGTGCAGTTATATCCGGTAATGTAATACTCTGGTTTGCTGAACCGCTATCAATAGTGCAGGTATTAGCCAGAACCTTCCCTGTAATTGTGATAGTGGCTGTATCTGCAGCAGCGTAAATAAGTGATGACTTTCCTGCCAGCAGGAAAAGCAATGCACGCAAAATAATCAATGAAAAATTGTTTTGTTTGCACAAGGTATTTCTACGCATATTAAAGGCCTCATTAAATATTATAGGTCAGATGCAATTACTGTTAATTCTTATAATCGGATTTTTATCATGAACCGGAGGCAAACGATATTGCGCGCTACAGTGCTTGCTATCACCCCATTCAGCGTATACGGAGCCGGTTTCCTGGAGGCCAGAAAGATAAACCTGACCATCATCACCAACAATGCCGCTTCGCTCATCAAACGTGACAACCGAACCAAAAGGTAGCGGTTTGCCTTTGTGAGTAAGTGTCATTAATACACGGTTGCCGTAGTGCCCTTTAAAATAGGTCTTAACCACTGCACCACGGGTAGGTACGACGTGTGTAACGGCATTATCAATATCAGTCATATCGTCCAGCGAGGTACTATCGAGAGCAACGCGATTTTCACGATATACGGAGGCATACGGTTTGATCGCGTAACCTCTCCAGTCAGTGTGTACGCCGCTTTCGTTCTCAAGCGCCACAGATGCGATTCCGGGTGCAGCAACAAGTATGCTCGTATCGCCCATCTGCTGCCCGATAGTCAATCCTTCATCATGCAACAGTGCTCCTCCTGACATGCCGTAATTTACCTGCTGGTAGTTTTGGCTGTAGCTATAACCCAGACTTGTGCTGCCGTAAGTTCCACGATAACTGGCTCCGGCATTTCCGCTATTGCCTTCAGCGGGCTTATAAGCCTGAGACACATTCCAGTTCAAGTTGTCCCCATCAAGTAATGTACCGCTCAGGCCAGCCTGATGTGAGATATCTCCGTTACCATTTCTCCCTGCACTATAGGTTGCATAAAGATTTTTTTTGCTGCCGGGGAATAACGAACTGAGCGGAGCAGACAGAGTGAGGAAAGCAGAATTCTCTGACGTTGCCCGACCGGAATAGCGGCTGAGTGTAATACTGTAATTTACAATACCAACAGAACTTGTAAATCCAGCCTGCAATGAATCAGTGGCGCCTGGTGTGTTCCAGTAGGTTTCACGATTACCAGAAAAATAAAAAGAGCTGGTATCACCTACCCGCTGGGAAACACTTGCCTGAATTTTCGCTCTTCTGCGATCATTGAGGTCATAATATCCTGACTGTCCATTTTTAAGTGGTCTTCCATCAATTCCTGTTTCATCGGATTGATGAAGCCATCCACTCATCCTTTTCAGCGCACTCTCGTTCAGGGTGCGGTAGCCGCTTGTGGAATAACGGTAACCGGTAAGCTGAAAAGTGGTGCCCAGATTATTAAGTGTACGGGCATACAGAAAACGAAGGGATTGCCCTTTATGACGGCTACCATCAGTTAAGGTACTGTCAGCATGAGAAACATCAGCTGAAAAAGCACCTAATGAACCAAGATTCATGCCTGCCCCCAACAGCCCTGAAAAATAATTTTCAGAGTACTGTGTTCCTCCATAGCTGGTTAAGCCGAAGGGAAGACCCCATATCAATGTTCCCTCAGCAAATTTCGGTTCTTCGTAATTTTTACCGGATGAGCGGAATGTTCCTGCGGTCAGGCTGTATTTAACGCGACCCTCACGCTGCAGAAGGGGTAACGTCGAATAAGGAACGATAGATATGCGTTCAGTGCCGTCCGCTTCAGTTACAGTAACTTCAAGATCTCCGCTTGAACCCATAGCAAAAAGGTCATTAATTTCGAAGGCTCCAGGCGCGACATACGTCTGATATACAGTGTACCCATTCTGACGCACATTGACTCTGGCGTTAGTGAGTGCAGTGCCCCTGATCACTGGAGCAAAGCTGCGCTGACTGTCCGGATACATATGATCATCGGTAGAAATCTGAATTCCTCTGTAACCTACAGAATCAAAAAGTTCTCCTTTCGTCATGCTGTCCCCCGCAGTAAATTCACTGCGTAACGGAATAATTGCACGACCAATAAAAGTACGGTGATGCTGCCACTGACGATAACGATATGAACTACCGGAATTCTCATTCCAGGTCCGTTCGTCACGCAATCGCCATGGTCCAAGATTCAGGCCGCTATTCAACCCAAGATAGTGGCTACTACGATTACCGTTGTTACCACGAACATTGTTTCCGTTGAAAACATAATTCAGCCGAGCTGCATTAATTCCTTCATCCCAGCGGTCAGGTGGAATGTAGCCTCGTGCACTACTCTTCATCGCAGCCTGAGGAATACTCACGTCAAGTCGCATATGTTCGAAATCGAAACGGGTAAAAGCTTCAGGAATAAAAACACCGGGAGATAAGCACTGTGTATCCTGAGCATCAGAAAGTAATCTTAAATTTACGCCCAGTTCATCAAGTAATTGACGATTCAGGCAAGCAATCAATCCTGTTCCATCACGGACCGTCATTTTTGCTTCTTCTGAAGAAAGTTGCTCCGCTTTGGTATCTTCAGCTGAGATAAATCGGAGTTCACGGTTCATCATCTCCTTACCGTTCAGGAAGATATCAACCTGATAATTTCCCGGAAGTTGAACCCCAGCCTTTTCAAAACGCGAAAGATCTGCAACCATATCCGGGTTATCCGCAATAAGCTCAGGCGCAAAATAAAGCCCCGAATAAGCGCCAGTAGAATAAAAAATACATAAAATAACGCTTATTTTAGCCTGAAATGAAAAGCTTGAATTATGGAAGTGGCTAAGCATCCCATCGTAATTAGCCGTTTTTTTCATTTTATCTTACTCTAAATCACGGAGTTATAATTATTAAAACGTAACACTCCTAACAGGAGTAAGTGCTCCGTAATCATCGATTGTCCTGAATTTAAATTCATTACCTGTATTAGCACGATAAGGGAATTCGGCATTATCCTGAGGATTAATCATAATGTCAGGGATATTGCTCCCTCCGATTCGGATCTGAGCCAGCGTAATGTGGTATGGGGTAGGGTTATGAACCTTTACCTTATCTCCCTGTCTGGTTACCTGGAGAAAAGATGGAGCATCGATAACAGAAGGTTTAAGCCCCTGGGGACGAACAAAAAGTTTAATTCTGGTTACTGCGGCAACCATCAGCACGTTTTTGCCGTCTAATTTATTCTTATCAAGTGATGGAATGGCTTTAGTATTAAGATAGTACAGTGTCTCTTTTTCAGGGTTTACGGCTTGCCCGACATACATTACCCGCAAAACATTCTCCTTACCCGGCCCACTGACATACATAGGAGGAGTAACGACAAAATCCTGACTTTTGGTCCCATTAGCTTCTTCGATCCAGGACTGAACTAAAAAACTGGACGCGTCTGAAGTGTTACGTACCTGCATACTGACCTGCTTCTGATTTGCAGGATAGATAAGGCGAGTGCCGCCAAGCATTATTCCTCCGGCCTGTGCGACAGAGGTGGTTACGCTAGCAGTTAATAATATTAGCGAGAACCAAAAATTGCCTGATATTTTGAAAGTCATTATTTAACTACCCTTCTTGAAAAAGTATATCTGTAAAATGCCCACCGCATCAACGGTGGGCTGACAAATCAATTATTCGTAATTAACACGGAAGTTCACAGTTGCATTAGCTGAGCCCGCTACTACACCATCGGCAGTTGCGACATATTTAGCGCTGAATGGGATTTCGTTTGCACCTGCAATAATTGTTTGCGACTCTGATGCAGCAGAGCCATCCACGTTCAACGGCTCATTATTTTGCAAAATTTGAATACCTACATTCTGTGCAGCTGAAGTAGTGTCACCGGCACCGGTTGCCGCAGACTTAACAGCAAGCGTCTGACTGTCACCGGCTGTTGCACCAATGAAAGTGATAGAGGCACTGGTATAGGCTGCACGAGCGTCAGGAGTTTCAGGAATAGCGTCTGCACCTAAATCGCAACCTACAAGCTTAATACTGAAAGGCACTGAAGATGAACTATCACCTTTGGATGAAAGACGATTGGTCGGAACCTGACCAAGCGTAACAGTTTGCCCGTCGCTGGTTGTATCTACCGCGCAGGGGGCTGCGACAATCGAGCCTACAAAATTAACCTGACCACCATCAACAGAAACGGGTGCCGCAAAAGCTGGATTCATACTGCCCATAATTAAAGTAACGAATGAAGCCATAACTGCTTTTTTCATATTGAGTCCTTTGTTTTTTAAATATAAATAAATAGTTCAGCCATAAGTAATTATGACATCTTATAAATCAGATTAGGTGTAACGAATAAAATCAATTCCATTTAGAAGAAACGATTCATCCATGCTTTTAGTGCTTATAATTGGTAGTGTGTTTTACGTCCTCCTTATTTAATGAAAGATAATTTGTCGTTTAGCTCATGAAGCCGGTAAAAATAGGCAGAACCATCATCATGTTTTTGTAAACACTCCTCAACCTTCATGGCAACATATCTCAGGCCTGCTGAATCCAGCGTAGGTGGCGAAATGCAAATAAAAATCCTGATGGCTGCAACCTCAGTAAATCCGTAACCAGATATAGCCGCTTCTATCTCGCTACACTTTATTAATCCAGAGAAATCGATCCCCATGAAATTTTTCATACCAGTCAACTTCACTTACCCCTCCTCGAAGAAATAAAAAGTAACGAATCACCTGTGTTACGAACTGTAGAAATCTTAAGTGCTGAACGATCAAATAAATATATATATCGAGGAATTTATGAGATATAGGATATTATTCTAATTTATAATTACTTATTAGCATTTATGTCTGCGAGTGGTGCGTGTCATTCATTCACGTATACTACGTTTAAAGCTACAACGTTAGTTATGGTGAATTTATGATTTACATTTTTGATGGTGGTGTTTCTTTCAGATCAGAAGATTCAGCTTTTTTTATAGAGGATAGCGATGAAGTTGCGATTACCATTAGCCTGACTATGGGGCGACTGCTTACTTACCTGATTGAACATCATGGTGAAGTATGTTCACGCAATGAGATACTGGAGCATGTCTGGGATGCTTATGGCCTGCAATCCTCAAACAACAGTCTGAACAAATATATTTCGGATTTACGAAAAACGTTCAGCACACTGGGGCTTGATCCGAATACAATAGCGACTGTTCCCCGCTTAGGGTTCATGCTTTCATTGGATCTTAAAATTTCTTACTCGCAGGACAGCTTATGTAGCAGATCTGAAAAATCGAGCGAAGCAGAGAATCCGGTTCAAAAAGGGAATAAAATAGTTTCTATGGTTACAATAGTCTTTCTTTGCCTTACGTTTTTAGCCATCCTTGTTTTCCCTTTCATTGTACAAAATTCATCAAGGGAAGCTAACCTCATTTATAAAAGGCAAGCGACCAGTATCGGTAAAGTAAAAATGTGTAGAATATTCTCACTAAATGAAATGCCCAGTAATTTCAAGTCAGCTACAAAAAACATTGTCGACGACTTAATTAAAAGGCACGGAATATCCTGTGAAAGAGAGTCTACTGTTTTTATGAATTTATCAGATGCTGTGTTGTTGGGAGATACGGGTAGAGTTTTTTTTGCACAGTGCTTTAAAACACCTGGCATCAAAAATAAAGTTCCATCCTGCAAAAGCTTTTATGAGATGCAATACAATGCGCCAGTATAAATTCATGTCCTTATCAATATTGTTGTTTTTTTTGGTTATGCTTGGTCATTTTTTATATTTCAGCCTGTACACAAGGCACTTTTTTGACATTAAATGCGTTGCCCATTTCACAGTTGCAAGAAATGAGCTTAATACTAATATGACAGTGACTTCTGTACTAACTTTGAAACCAGATTTTACTGGGCGAATGCAAATGAGTGGAAGTGTGACAACAAATAGGAATGTTCAAGCCGTATTGAGGTTTGTTGAATTTGACTATGAGATTGATAGCGAGAAAGTGCTTAAACTGAATAATTTCAGGCTTTCAAAATACGCAGGGGACAGTATGGATGAGTCTTTTTTTCAGGAAAAAATCATAGACCTCGGTCCTGATAAAACCCATTTTTTCACGCTGGAAAGGGTTAATGATTTGATAATCGTTGGTAATGGACACTCGCCTGTTTTCATCTGTGTTAAAAACAACTAATGCGCTTTCTAAGTTTCAGGTGGTTGTAAGGAGATCAATCGAGTGAATCATGGATTCTGATAAATAGCATTGTTATCGTCATCGAAGGAAGGTGAGGCCTACATTTTATTCTGATAACACAAGATTGAGTACGTTATATTGCTAACTTTGCCCTCTTTTTTAGCATCCTGATTATTCCGGGTGTCTGAATTATGTCGTCAGTTGTTGCCCTCATCTTGCCCATCGGCCTGTTGCAGAAAACCCTGTTCCTACATGCAATAGTGTATATGTTTAAAATTACTCACCTGGCTAACATACGAAGTGAAATCACAAATGATATAACTTATTAAGGCCAGTGTTTTCCCAGTTGGCTTCAGCCCGGCAAGCCTCTCATCTGTGAGGCATCCGTAATTTAATACAGGTTACAAACTCCCGGAAGAAATCGATCATCTAAGCCTGCCTGGCCTCTGCAACGGAATGCGTAAACACTTGATTGCATAATATCTCAGTAGTCTCTTGGGTACGGGCGTACAAATCATTGGCTGAATTTATCCAGTTCTTCAGCTCGAAGTGGCTAAGGTTCTCCAGTTTGGGTTAGAGCCGACTTTACTTTTTTTTCGGATCTGCAGGGATGATAAAAGATATTAAAGCAATATATACACTAATTATGAATAATTGTCTGATTAGAGAGAGTTGTCATGTGCATATTTTGGTAATTTATGATTCATCGTAATAACTTCGCTGATGTTATTCGGCAATCGACGAGCGCCAATATACATTCTCTTCCAGTATACATTCCTTAAAGACGAACGGGTGACACCCTTACTGACTGACGCGTGAATAAACTTATTGTTGGTATCATAAAAACCAACATGGAAGCCATTTTTAATTTTGAAGAAAACAAGATCTCCCGCACGAAGATTTTTTTTATCAACCTTTACCCCCATATGAATAAGATCATGAGTGGTAACACGTTTCATAGGAAGGTTAAATCTGTCTTTAAGGGTTCTCCATACAAACCCAGAACAATCGACACCATCAATATCAGTCCCTCCCCACTGATAGGGAGCCGTACGCCAGGTGTTCAGCTGATCGTGCAGCGCAGCCACGACAGGAATTAAGTCCGGAGAATAATGACTGTTAGATTTGACAAGAGATTTGCCGTCATTATTTTTTACTTTATGAACTCTTTTCTCACTGCAACCGGAAATAATCGCAACGACTAAAAGAATAACTAATTTAATACTTATAAGTTTCATAAACATTTATACAGGTAACCGGAATGTCATACTAACCCGACAGAAGGATTACCCCTGTATATAATGTGAGCAACTTACTCTACATTACAAAATTCATAACTTGTTAATGTTTTTCGGTTATCTTGCTCGTTACTGGTATTGTCATGGCCTTTCAGCAGGCTGATTTCGCGCTTCCTCTGGCGTCGTACGTATTCCTGCCACGCCAGTACCGTCATGCTGAACTCCCATCGCTCTCGGCAATAAGTCGTGGTTTACAGGGCTGGGTTGCAAGAGAGTCAGTCAACAATAAACAGTTTTGCACCCGTACTCGTTTTCGACTGATGTTGCTCTGCATTATCGCCAACCTGATAGCTCATGCCTGGCTTCAGGATGAATTTCCGCCCATCATCGAGCACTGTTTCTAACTCGCCTTCCATGCAGAACAGGATATGGCCTTTCTTACACCAATGGTCCGCAAGGTAGCCCGGCGTATATTCAACCATCCGCACACGGATTTGATTAAGCGCGTTACCAAAGAATTGGGTGCGCCAGTAGGCGGTGCCAGTCTCTCCTGGATGCTCTGTTCTTTCGACGTCATCCCAGTTCGTTGTACCAAAAGCAAACGCATCCATCTTCATTCTGTTGTTCTCTTTGTGAATTAGAATTCAATCAGCGCACCCACAGGATTATCGTTGCGCTGCTTAACTTCACCCTCGGGGGTATTAATTTTCAAATAGCATTTTAACCATCGGCGACCCGATTAAAACGATCAGCATGACCAGACTCGTTGTCCACACCGGCAAGGGGAGACGACCATTCAGTGAAAATACGATAAGGGCACAGGCAGCCAGTAGCATAGAGCCATACAGGAACAAGAAGCGCGGCGAGGTTAGCTCTGGGGTGCTGGGGAACTGCAATGAAAATATTGGCCCGATAAACAGGATGGCCAGCGGTACTGCCCAGTATAAATTCAGTTTCATAAAGCGCTTCCTTTCTTTATTTTCAGCTCGTGATGCAGCAATGATCGGATCTTTCTGGCGATATACAAAGCGGAAATCGTTTTTTGGCCCCAGAAAAAATTCTGAGGCGCTTTGCGAATGGGACGGAAATTAAGCGGGACATCTGGCGACGGGATAAATCATTCAGCTTCAATCTTGCGCATGCGTTAACCTTTATTCTGCGCCGTAGCATCGGCACTGAATCCTTAAAGGAGCGGCTCTACGCTAATTGCTTACGCTGAGCGCGTTGCCCGCCACCTAACCCTTTGATTACGGTTCCGGTACCCAAATTTTCGCTTCGCTATCGTCAGGGTAGTAATAGCCATTGGGTATCGATTGCAACTCGACAAGACTTCCCCAGGGGGTATAAAAGTATACGCCGGCATTATTTTCAGTGTCTTCATGACGCGAGTTCCCGTGGGGCTCTGAAAGAAACTTGCCTCCCGCAGCCTTCACTCTTTCAATGGCGTAATTGATATCGTCTACGTATAAAGAAATATGGTTCCAGCCAAAATCCTGCACTCTTACCGGCTTCGTTTGATCTTCACTGATAATTTCAAAAAGTTCCAGGTTTGGCCCATTACCAATGCGCAGTAGCCGTTGCTTGATCATCATTGAGCCAGAGGTTAAGCCCAGTTGTTTCTCGGCATCAGCCCCTTTCAGCGGTGTGTCCTTGTCCGTCAGGCCGTCATAAACATATTTTGCATCCAGCGCCTTCTGCAGAAATTCCGTTGCCTGTTGCAGATCGGGCACGGTTAATCCGATATGGTTGATACCGCGGGTAACAGCACGAGTCGTTTCATGTTCCATCTCTATCCTCCAGTCAGGTAATTGAACGCTCTTAAAAAAGCGTAGTCCCTTTTCCTTGATGAGGTTTGTTCATGCGTTTAATGAAAGACTAAAAATCAGACGTTATGGGCGAAAAGACAACAGCTTGCGTAGTGCAGATCTGTTGTCCGCTTTGGCCAGAAGCGGACGTTGCCAACTCTACGCAGTCTCTCTTATCGAAGAGATAAACGTTAAATTTTTTCCTGATTAACGCGGACGGAGAGCGCCTGGTGGCTCTCTTTTCGTTCGCTATAACGATCGGCGAGATAATCTGTTTGCCCCTTCAGCAGCAGCGTGATTTTAAATAACTCTTCGGCCACATCGACAATACGGTCGTACCAGGAAGAGGGTCGCATTCGTCCATTTTCATCAAATTCCTGCCAGGCTTTGGCGACTGAGGACTGGTTGGGAATGGTGAACATCCGCATCCAGCGGCCCAGAATACGCATCTGGTTCACGGCATTGAAAGATTGCGAGCCGCCGCAGACCTGCATCACCGCCAGAGTTTTCCCCTGGGAGGGGCGAAGGGCGCCTTCGCTTAAGGGTATCCAGTCAATCTGGGCTTTCATCACCGCGCTCATGGCCCCATGCCGCTCCGGGGAACTCCACACCATGCCGTCACACCATCTGACCAGCCCGCGCAGTTCGGCCACTTTTGGGTGCGTATCCGGGGCGTCATCCGGCAGGGGTAAACCGGAAGGGTTAAACAGTCTCACCTCTGCGCCCATCGCCGTCAGCAGGCGACCCGCTTCTTCCGCTGCGAAACGGCTGTACGAACGCTCCCTTACCGAGCCGTACAAAATCAGAATACGTGGCGGCTCCTGAAGCTGCAGGCGTTCAGCAATCTTTTGGTCAAAGCATTCAGCGTTCAGGGCAGGAAACTGTTCCATTGTTTACTCCGGGAGATGATGATTTCAAAAAATACACATATGATTTACCATATATGAAAGATAAAGGGAACGGAGCAAAAAATGCTACAACCTGTGCAGCTTTTTAAAATCCTGGCGGATGAGACCCGTCTTGCCATTGTCATGCTTCTCCGGCATTCGGGTGAGCTGTGCGTCTGCGATATTTGCGCGGCTACCTCGGAGTCACAGCCCAAAATTTCCCGGCATATGGCTATCCTGCGTGAAGCAGGGCTGGTGCTCGATCGTCGGGAAGGCAAATGGATCCACTATCGTCTTTCTCCCCACATGCCGGCATGGGCCAGTGAAACAATAACGCTGTCATGGCAGTGCCTGCGCGAAGAGGTGGGTGAATGGTTAAAAAAATCCGCCTGTACCTCCTGCTGAGTAGTGTAGTCATATACGTATAATCATATATAAGGAGCCTGAAATGTTTCTGGCAGGGAGTATCTTTATCCTGACGCTGGTTCTGGTCATCTGGCAGCCCAGGGGGCTTAGCATCGGCTGGAGCGCAAGCATCGGAGCCGGGCTGGCGTTGGTTACGGGAGTTATTCATGTCGAGGATATTCCCGTCGTCTGGGACATCGTCTGGAATGCCACGGCCGCTTTTATTGCGGTGATCATCATTAGCCTTTTGCTTGATGAGTCCGGTTTCTTTGAATGGGCCGCGCTGCATGTTTCACGCTGGGGGAACGGACGGGGTCGCCTGCTCTTTACCTGGATAGTTTTGCTTGGCGCTGCGGTGGCTGCGCTGTTTGCCAACGACGGCGCAGCGCTGATATTGACGCCAATCGTGATTGCGATGCTGCTCGCACTGGGGTTCAGCCAAGGGACGACGCTGGCCTTTGTCATGGCGGCAGGGTTTATCGCCGATACCGCCAGTTTGCCGCTGATCGTCTCCAACCTGGTAAATATCGTCTCAGCGGATTTCTTCAACCTGGGCTTTACACAGTACGCCTCGGTCATGGTCCCCGTAAACCTGGCGGCCATTGCGGCCACGCTGGTCATGCTGCATCTTTTCTTCCGCCGCGATATCCCGGCGACCTATGACGTCTCGCTTCTGAAAACGCCTGCCAGCGCGATAAAGGATCCGGCGACCTTCAGGGCGGGCTGGATTGTGCTGCTGCTCTTGTTGATTGGGTTCTTTGTTCTGGAGCCGCAGGGGATCCCGGTCAGCGCAATAGCCGCGGCTGGCGCGGCTGTGCTGCTGGTGGTGGCGAAGCGAGGCCATGCCATCAATACAGGAAAGGTGCTGCGCGGAGCGCCATGGCAAATCGTGATCTTCTCGCTCGGCATGTACCTGGTGGTTTATGGCCTGCGCAATGCCGGACTCACAGAGTCGCTCTCGGGCGTGCTGAATCTGCTGGCGGATAAGGGGTTATGGGCAGCCACGTTCGGCACCGGCTTCCTGACCGCCTTCCTCTCGTCGGTGATGAACAACATGCCGACGGTGCTGATTGGCGCCCTCTCTATTGACGGGAGTACTGCAACCGGCGTCATTAAAGAGGCGATGATTTACGCCAACGTCATTGGCTGTGATTTAGGCCCGAAAATCACCCCGATAGGTAGCCTGGCCACGCTGCTATGGCTGCATGTGCTGGCACAGAAAAACGTGACCATCACCTGGGGATATTACTTCCGCACCGGCATTATCATGACCCTGCCCGTGCTCTTTGTCACTCTGGCCGCGCTGGCGTGGCGGCTCTCTGTCACTTTGTAATGAGATACTGATATGAGCAACATCACCATCTATCACAACCCGGCCTGTGGCACCTCCCGTAACACGCTGGAGATGATCCGTAACAGCGGGAACGAACCGAACATTATCTATTATCTCGATACGCCCCCCACCCGCGATGAGCTTGTGCAGCTGATCCAAGATATGGGGATCCCGGTGCGGGCGTTGCTGCGTCAGAACGTTGAACCTTATGCGCAACTGGGTCTTGCAGAAGAGATATTTTCTGATGCGCAGTTGCTTGATTTTATGCTTCAGCATCCCATCCTGATCAATCGACCAGTGGTGGTCACGCCGCTTGGGACAAGGCTTTGCCGGCCTTCAGAAGTGGTGCTGGAGATCCTGCCTGAAGGTCAGAAGGGCGCTTTCACGAAAGAGGATGGCGAAAAAGTTATTGATGAGACCGGTCAGCGGATTAAGTAGCTGGCCCTCATTCGTTGAGCCGGGCTGACTGTCTCAGAAAATGCCAACGATCCTGCGTGGGCAAGCTCTTTAAAACAGGCCCGGTCCCCTGAAGGTGCGCCGCCATTCGCTGGGGCTGACATTAAAGCGCGCCTTGAAACTCTGGCGAAAAGAGACCGGGGACTGGTATCCCACCAGGGACGAAACCACGTCAATGCTGTGATCCGTGGTTTCGAGCAGCTCCTGGCTTCGCTGCAGACGCTGGGCGCTGAGCCAGTCTTTGACGGTCATACCGGTTGCCTTCACAAAATGGCGCGTCAGCGTGCGCCGGCTCATGCCGGAAAAACCGGCCAGAGAGTCAATATCGTGGCGCTTGTCCAGGTTGCGGCGCAGGTAGTTAATAAGGTCATTAATCTGCTCGTCACGCGTCGTCTCCGGCACCACGTGCTCAATAAACTGCGCCTGTCCCCCTTCACGGTACGGAGGAATGACCATTCGCCGGGCCACGCGGTTCGCAAGTGCAGAGCCGTAATGTTCCCGCACGATATTCAGGCAGCAGTCTATGCCTGCGGCCGTACCCGCAGAGGTGATCAGGCGCTCATCGCTGGTATAGAGCGCATTACCGTCCAGCCTGACCTGCGGAAAGCGCCCGGCAAAATCCTGCTCAAACTCCCAGTGCGTCGAGGCCCGGCGGTTATCCAATAGTCCGGCATAGGCGAGTACGTAAGCCCCAAGGCAGAGTCCCACCACCTCAGCCCCGCGTTGCCAGGCAGCTCGCAGGGCATCAAGCAGGGCAGGGGAGGGACGCACCCCGGGATGCTCCCAGAAGGGGACGATAATAATGTCTGCAATCTCGAGTTGCTCAGCGCCATGCTCCACGTTAATGGAAATCCCGATATCAGATCCCACTGTGCCAGGCTGCTCAGCACAGATCGTCACGTCGAATAGCCCCGGCTCCGGCATGGCCTTATCAAAGACCATGGACGGAACGGAGAAGTGAAACGGGCTAAAACCCGGCGTGGCAATAACGGCAACGTGCAGAGCGGACATAATAGAGACCTTTTACTGATTAAATCGGGTATAGCCGACGTTTTGCCGGCAGGCGGCAATCAGATTTTAGCCGCCTGCAGACAGGCTGTGCGTCAGAGACTGAGCGTCTCGCCGTCTTCAGGCACCCGCACCTTTTGTTGCAGACCGTTTTCTGCGGTGTATGCACGCAACTCAGCGCGGCTGAGCAGGCAATGGTTTACGGCTTCCATATGTGAGGCCACCAGGGTCGCTGCCGGCAGAATCTCCAGCGTGCGCAGGGCATCCTCTTTACCCATAATAATGGCGCCAATCCCGTCGACCGTCGCACATCCGATATTGAGGACGACGACGTCCGGCGCGTATTTCTTCAGGCTGCTCACGTACGGCGGTACCCAGATGGTGTCGCCGGCAATATAGAGCGTCTTTTCACCCTCGGCGGAAAAGACCAGCCCGCACGCATCGCCCAGGCGTTCGGCCACTTCAGGAATGGCATAGGCTTCATCGCTGCCGTGCTGTCCATCGGTTTTCACGACGTTAATGCCGGCAATGACGTTGGTGTCAGCCAGCACGCTGACTGCGGTAAAGCCCTGAGAGCGGATAAGTGACGCATCGCTTTCATTCTGGGTGTAAATCACCTTGTCTTTGGGGATGAGCTGCTGAGCCGCTTCGTCCCAGTGATCCTGATGCGTATGCGTCACGATAATCACATCTACGTCCAGCAAGGTGTCAACGGAAACCGGCAGCGCCACCAGAGGGTTACGCAGGTGAGAACGCGCCGTTCCGGGAAAGCCGGGCCAGGCCTCTTTATCCGCGAGCATCGGGTCGATCAGGAAGCGAACCCCGGCATAGTCAAGCTTCAGTGTGGCGTTTCGTATTTGAGTCAGCTGCATTTTTTACTCCGTCAGGTACACCGCAGCGATGCGGTCTGTGCATGGAGAGCGCAGTATAAAAAAGCTGCGGAAGAGGGGTGAGGCGCGCGCAGGTCATTCTTCGATGAAAAAGGGTCAAAAAGCGATGCCATCGCGCTCAGAGCATTATCCCTTTCCCGTTGGCGACCGGCCTGTCTCCTGTGGAAACGAGGTTGGCCCGATATCATCGCATTTTGACTTCCTGGCCTCTCACGCCGTTGCGGGGCGTTTTTTATACTGTTCGGACTGTTAACATCCGAGGTAATACTATGGCATACGCACTCATCGATGACGGCATCGAAATTTACTACGAAGCGAAGGGGCAGGGCCTGCCGATCGTTTTTGTTTCCGGCTATTTTGGCATCAGCGATATCTGGCAGGCACAGACCGACGTGTTGTCCAGGACATTCCGCACGGTCTCTTATGACAGCCGCGGCTATGGCCGTTCCGCTAAACCCCTGCAGGCAGAGGCATACAGCATTCCGCGTCACGCAGAGGATTTAAAAGCGGTGATTGATGCGGCTGGCATCAACGGGCCTGTGGTACTGGTTTCTCATTCGATCGGCTGCAATATCATCTCCACCTTTGCAGCGAACTCTCCGCAGCGGGTGGCCGGACTGGTCTATACCGCCTGCTACGTAGACGGCAAGCAGATGCGCGACGCGGGTATGACCGTGGAGGGGGTTAGCGAAGCGGTTGCCACGCCTTCCGGTGCGGTGGCCTTTTATCAACCCTTTGGCGTCCCGGAAAGCGTGGGTGCCGAGGCCGCAAAATGGGCGACGCATGCGCTGCAGGCGAATGCCGCTGCATTCCTGAACCATGAAATGGCCGATCGCTATTGCGCTATTACCGCACCGGCACTCATCCTGCAGGGTGAAAACGATGCGCCTAATCCGCTTCCTTTTGCCACCGCGCTGCAGCAACTGCTGGGCGGTGGGGCAGAGCTAAAGGTGCTGAAGGGGGTCAACCACTTCCCGCCGCTGGAGGCACCGGAAACCGTTACGACCTTTGTTGAAGAGCATGCAGCTCGCTGCTTTGCTGAATAATCCTTCTCTGAATGCCCATTAACGACGAAGCCACCTGCAGGGGTGGCTTGTATGAGCTGTGATAGGTTTTCGCGGTGTATGCTTATGCGTTAAAGGGCATATTCATCATCGCCTTATCCTTAGGCATTTTTGATATTGGTCGCTATTCGCTCAGGGCGAACCTCAAGCTCAGATAGCCTGTTCGCGTGATGCAACAAATGGACGTTGCGCGTTTAATCATCAAAAATCAGGGTGGAGCATTTTAAGGAAGATGGTAAGGTCGTTGTTTGCTCACTTCCAGAAGGATCTCAGTATGAACAACCTGTTACGCAAGAATTATCCTGAGTTAGGTGAAGTAAAGGCTCCTTATGTTCATTCCGTAAAACATGGCAATACGCTCTACATTTCAGGATTGACCGCATTTGGCACCGCCGCTCAACAGAAAGGCATGGCTGAACAGGCTGAAGAGATATTCAGTCAAATGAGAAAAATCATTACTCTGGAAGGTGCTGATTTTTCAGCCCTGATCAAAGTGACGATATTTATTACCTCTTTTACGGAGATCGACGAACTACGCAGAGTGTTGTACCGAAATTATGGTGATCACTTGCCAGCGAGCTCGCTCGTAGAAGTCAGCCGCCTCTTTTCACCTGACCTCTCGATAGAAATTGAGGCGATATTCGGCCTCTAATTCATATTTCATAACCGGATAAGTTCAACTCTTCAGTTTTTAACGCCGTTATATAAAACCCTTTCTGGAAATAACGTCCGCGCCTTGCTCGAGGCAGACTGCACGACGCTTCAGGTGGTCAGTTTCGTGCCAGGCGCGGACGTTCCTGGCACTGTATTATATTATTCACCGTAGGCAGGTCGTGGGGCAGGCGTTTGACGCATTGAGGGCCGAGTCTGGAAGCCTTCCAGACCTTACCCGTCAGTTGGCTTCGCCCTGTAGCCGGTGCCGATAATGTTTCAGGACAACCTGTGTCACGATCTGGCCGTAAATAAAACCGCCCAGCCCAGCAAATACTACGGTGCCAGCCATGCCGCCAAAGTACGCTCCTGCGCCGCCGAAGGCCCCGCAGAGGGCGAGGCCGCCCCAGGTTTGCCAGTGCCGAAAGGCCGATTTATACGCGCTCCGCCACCGTCTTACGCGCTCCTTATAAGGTAAGTCTTTTAGTTCGCTAATACTTTTAAGGGTCCAGTAGATTTTCACGGGGATGTCCTTGGTCCGTTGCTTACGTAAAAGAAAACATAAAACGTTGGCATAGGAAAGGATTACTCAGTGTCCGCTACTGGCTCAAAACGAACCTGCAGTCCAGCCAATTCGTCCGCTTCATGCCATAAGCGGACATTGAACGCTTTCAGGATAATTTCATAACAGCTCTGGTATTTATGCTTCTGCAAATCAATTTCTAATGATTATTGCTATTTCGCCATAAAAGCATTCTGAATTGGGTTAAAGTCAAACATGATAGTGCGCACTACAATACCTCTCTTATTGATACAAGCATTCAGGCTAAGCCTTTCTAACTGAGCTCTTCCCGGCAGGGATAGCTTCAGAAGCCGTTGCGGAAATACATTAAGGAGAAAGCTATGTCTCGTATCGTTGTTATTGGTGGCAGTGGTCACGTAGGCTCTTATCTTGTTCCAATGCTGGTTGAATTGGGTCACCAGGTGGTAAATGTCAGCCGGGGTGCAGCAAAGCCTTATCGCCCTCATTACGCATGGTCTCTCATCGAAAATGTTGTTATTGACCGGCTGGAAGAAGAAAAGAAAGGAACCTTTGGTCAACGTATTGCTGAGCTTCAGGCCGATATTGTCATCGACATGATTGCATTTGATCTCGACAGTACGCAGCAGATTGTTGAAGCGCTTCGCGGCAGGATTGAGCATTATCTTTTCTGCAGTTCAATCTGGGTTTACGGTCGTTATGTGTCAGTCCCCTCTCTGGAGACAGATCCTGTCAGCCCGATTGATGCTTACGGACAGGGTAAAGCGGAAAGCGAAGCCTGGCTGATGCGTGAGGCGCGGCTGTCTGGCTTCCCGGCTACTTGTTTCCGTCCGGGACATATTGTCGGTGAAGGATGGGTACCAACTACGCCTCAGGGGAATTCGAATCCTGAAGTATATTCGCGTATTGCCCGTGGTGAAACGCTGGCACTGCCTAATCTCGGAAGTGAAACGGTACATCATGTTCATGCAGTTGATGTCGCACAGCTTATCATTAAGGCCATTGAAAACCGTTCTGCTTCAGTAGGTGAAATTTTCAATGCGGTATCCGGCCAGGCCATCACGCTCAGGGGTTACGCTGAAGCTGTTTTCCGCTGGTTTGGCAGGGAGCCGTCCCTGAAGTTCCAGCCTTTTCACGAATGGCTTGCCGGGCTTGAACCTGAGTTTGCTGAAAACTCCAGAGGGCATGTGGTGCGAAGTTCTTCACATTCCATTGAGAAAGCCCGCGTCAGGCTGGGTTACCAGCCCCGTTACAGCAGCCTGGAAGCAATCCATGAGTCCGTTCAGGCACTGATAGTCCAGGGGCAGGTAGAGTCACCCTCACGCTAATTACGACGCTGATACGTTTTTAAACCTTTGTTCTGGCGGGGCAGACTGATATCGCTGCTCCGCCAACATCCTGCTTTTTTATCTGACTGCAGGCTGTAAGCCTGTGGTAATTGTTCACCATCATCATTAGAAATTATTTATGAATAAACCGCTTAATGCGGGCGGCTTCAGTGCGCCCGAAATGACGTCTGCCTGGAGTGCAGTCATCAGCATGGCTCTGCTGTGCTTCGTCCTCGTTTCATCAGAATTTATGCCGGTCAGTCTGCTGACACCGATTGCAAATGATCTGTCGGTCACGGAAGGCCAGGCGGGTCAGGCCATTGCCTTTTCCGGGCTATTTGCGGTGATTACAAGCCTGTTTGGTAACACATTGCTTGCCCGCTTCGACCGGCGTACAGCAGTGATTTTCTATACCCTTGTGATGGTGATGTCCGGGGTCATCGTCACGTCTGCTCACGGCTACGGCATGTTTATGTTCGGGCGTGCGTTGATTGGTATATCCATTGGGGGATTCTGGTCGCTTTCTACGGCCATTCTGGTACGGATTGTGCGTCCCGTGAGTGTCCCTAAAGCTATCGCCATTCTGCAGGGCGGGACCGCACTGGCGTTCGTGGTGGCGCCACCGCTGGGAAGCTTTCTGGGCAGCCTCATCGGCTGGCGGGGTGCATTCTTTACCGTGGTACCTGCGGGTGTGATCTGCCTGATATGGCAGATGGTCGTCATACCGAAACTGCCGCCGCAACGTGATACCGGCATAAGACAGATAGCATCCCTGTTACGCAGCCGGACATTCGCCCTGGGCATGATTGCCGTAACGCTTGCCTTCATGGGACAGTTCTCGCTGTCCACTTACCTGCGTCCTTTCCTCGAAAGCGTCACTGGACTGGGCATCAACATGATTTCCCTGTTCCTGTTGGGCGTAGGCGTTGCAGGGCTGACGGGAACGCTGATTTCAGGTTTTTTTGTCAGGGATAATCTGCTGCCAGCCCTCACCGGTTTACCGGCGGGCCTGGCGATCGTCGCAGGTCTGCTCACAGGACTGGGACACATACCCGCCGCCACAGGAGCATTGCTTCTGGTATGGGGCATACTTGTGACTCCCATTCCTGTCGTATGGAATACCTGGATGACCCGGATTATTCCGGATGAACTGGAGGCTGGCGGTGCCCTGATGGTCGCCCTGATTCAGTTCGCCATTACAATGGGCGCATTCACTGGGGGCGAATTATTTGATCACCGGGGCTGGGTCAGCACCTTCATGCTCGCAACCGCCCTGCTGGTAGCCTCAGCCATTATTGCCGTCATGCCCGGGCGTCGCTCACTGGCAGAAAAATAATTGCCAGACAGGCCGCCTAACCCGCCGAAGGGATGCGTAAGGCATCAATAATAACTTTCAGTGCCGGCGACATCTGTCGCCGGCTGGGATAATAAAGATGATAGCCCTTGAAAACAGGGCTCCAGTCCTCAAGCACTCTCTCCCACTTCCCCTGCTTTATCCCGGGTTCAGCCAGATTATCCGGAACATATGCCAGTCCATATCCAGCTTCAACGGACGTGAGCATCGGATAAACACTGCTGTATATCAGCTGACCCTGAACTTTCATGTTCAGTTTCTCATCCCCTTTTTCAAACTCCCATGCGTACAGCTGTCCGGCACCGGAGTGTCTGACATTGATGCAGTTATGACCAGCCAGTTCTGAAGGGTGTGAAGGTTTACCGGCCCTGGCAAGGTAGTCCGGAGATCCAATTACGGCAGGCCGCCAGTCAGCCCCAATCCTGACAGCTATCATATCCTTGACCACATCATCGCCTAACCGAACTCCCGCATCAAAGCGCCCCTCAACAATATCGATAAAGCCGTTTTGCTGAGACAGTTCGACCTGAATATCAGGATAATGTTTAAGGATTGGGGCCAGAGCCGGCCAGATGTACTCATGCAGCATGTGATCTGAAACCGTGAGCCTTACCGTTCCCGCAGGTGTGTCGCGAAAACGAAGCAGGTCAGAGATATCTGTTTCTATGGCGTTGAGGCGCGGTTCAAGCGCGGCCATTAGTTTTTCACCGATATCGGTGGGTGCCACTTTACGTGTTGTACGCATCAGTAACCGCATTCCGAGTCTTTCTTCAAGACGTCGTATAATGTGAGACAAAGTGGACTGAGAAATATTCAGCCGGGCAGCAGCTCTGGTAAAACTCCGTTCCTGCGCGACAGCAAGGAACGCAAGATAATCATTAAAATCTTCGCGCATGAACGTTTTCCGTGTAATGAACAAACCTGTTAGCTGTAGCTTTTCCTAAATAATATTACAGTCATCCTCTTTGAAAGTCCGTATTCGCTCGAAGCGGTCATCAATAAATACCGCCGCAGCCGCGCTTAAACTGATTTCTTTACCAGTAATATGAATATTTCAACCTGGCTTTTTCTCAACTCAATGCGTCGTATCTTCCTTCACTCTGAATAATGAAATTCAATGCGTATTCCGCTCGGGTCGTAGCACATCATGTGCATAGACGGCCCTTCTCTGATTAATGCCGGTTCAAATTCAATCTCAATATTGTTCGCCTTGAGCACCTCAAGGATCTCAAACAGCGCCGCTTTAGTTTTAACCCGTAGCGCCAGGTGGTGGAGACCGACATTCTTTTTACGGTCAAAGTTAACGGGCTCTTCGGTCTGCGTTTTCCAGAGCGTAATCATTATTGCTCCGTCCCTGACAAAGATGGCCGGATAATCCTCGCGCCTTTTTACCTCTTCCCAGCCCAGCAGTTTAGTGAAGAACCCGGCGCTCTCTTCAAGCTTTGATACCGCCAGACCAATGTGATGTACACCTGTAGTCAATGACATATGAAATAATCCTTTATGGAACGATGCTGACCCGCTTCTGAATCGCGGTACGTTAAAGCGTTGGTAAGATGCAGCCTGGTCACGTCGGCACAAATGCCTGTACCGACGCCTTTCGTCTGAGGCTGTACTTTTCCCTCCGCCGGTTATTCGCGCCGGTGAGGGGCGTGAAGATTACTGAACGAGATGCCTGTCGAGGAAGTCGCGAATGTCAGCCCCTATCTCATTCGCATGGGTCTCAAGCGCGAAGTGGCCGGTATCATAGAAATTTATCTGCGCGTTCGGGATATCACGCTTCCAGGCTTCGGCACCTGCGGCCATAAAGAACGGATCATGTTTACCCCATACCGCCAGCAGCGGGGGCTGGTAGTCCCTGAAATACTGCTGAAACTGCGGATACATCCGTACATTCGAAGCGTAATCCAGTAATAAATCGAGCTGGATCTCCGCATTGCCCGGCCGTAATACCTGCATTCCTTCCAGCGAGTAGCCATCCGGAGAGACCAGACTCGGATCGCTTACCCCTTCCAGATACTGCCATTTGATTGAGGCGGGCGTCGGAAATTCACGCAGCGCGCTGCGGTTCTCGGGAGTCGGGTCGCGCCAGTATCGTTGAATAGGTGCCCAGGCCTCGCCCAGCCCCTCTTCGTAAGCGTTGCCATTCTGGGAAATGATGGCGGTAACCCGCTGTGGATGCGCGAGGGCAAGACGCCACCCGACGGGGGCGCCATAGTCGTGAACCATCAGAGCATAGGCGTCGATGCCGAGCGCTTCAGTGAACTGGTCAATGGTTTCAGCCAGCTGGTCAAAGGTATACGCGTAGTCGCCGCGCGCTGGCGCCTCGGTAAAACCAAAGGCCGGTAAATCTGGGGCTATCAGACGGTAACGATCGGCCAGTTGGGCAATAAGGTCGCGGAACATAAATGATGAGCCTGCAAAACCGTGCAGCAGCAGCAGAACAGGCGACGCCGGATCGCCTGCCTCACGGTAAAACACGTTAACCTTACCCGCCTGTTGATAGCGGTAATGAACCTGCGCGGTAGATGCGTTATCGGCGGATGAAGATCCTGAATATGGAGACGTCATAGTAAACCCCTTGTAACCGTTAAAGTGCTTAATTGAAGGTTACACATATTTTTGGTAACCTGTCAAAATTATTTAATGGGTTACAGGTGCCTATGAACATCGAAAAGCTTTCTTCTCCGCCGCTCTTCCTGGCTGATAACCTCGCGCTGGATTTCATCAACAGTGAATATGGGATGGGTGACGAGCGACACGATTGCTTTGAGGATGCGCTCAGCGTTATTGACTGGCTGGAGAGGGTGGGCCTGGTGCCTGAAGGGACGGAGGCTCCGCCTGAATTATTGACGGAGGCTCGCCAGCTCCGTGAAGCTGCCAGAGCCGTCGTGCATGCCGCGATGCAGTCCCGTGAGGCAGAGCTGACGGTCATCAACCGGATTCTTGAAAAAGGGCGGCCTGAGGTCAGGCTAAAATGGGCGCAGGATACACAGCGCTATCGTGTCGATGTACATTGCGGCGTTGAGAGTCCTGCCAGCCTGCTCTGGCCCATCGCCGACGCCCTGGTAAAACTCGTCACAGATGAAAAATTCGAATATGTACGCCAGTGTGAGGCGCATAACTGTGTTTTACTTTTTCACGATTTGAGTAAATCGCACCGCCGTCGCTGGTGCAGTATGGCCACCTGCGGTAATCGCATGAAAGTGGCCGCGTTTCGAAACAGGAAAAGTTCATAGTCGTTCAGGCCGCACCTGTAAAAGTGCGGCGTGAACTAACAGTTAAAAACATACGGTGCCCGGCGCTCCGGGCGGCAAAGCTTTTCGCGTATTGATTGGGTATGAAGTGAACTGGATTATCTTTAATGGACGATGGTATCTGATATCCCCGATGCCATTAAATGGTGAGTTCAGGCTGACCATACCTGGCGAGCGGACCAGTATCATTCTCGACAGAGTACAAATGCGTCGGGCGGTTAAAGAGAGCCTGGGTCTGCCAGGCATATCTCGCACTCAATCCAACAAACTGCGTTGATCGGCGCGCAGCACTATCCCCGCATTTTTACGTTTATTGCCATCTGACCCAGCCTCAAATTTCTTCCTCCACGCCCGATTTATTTCTGAATCCGTATCTGTTCAAGCGAACCCCCGTTACAACGTGAGTATAAAATAACTTCTTATTCAACTGGTTACGTGGGTTCCCCTTCGTGATTTATCCCTTCTGAAAAAAGAAATAACAACAAATGCTTGACCAGGTAGAACGATCGTTCTACCTTTAAGGCATGAACAAGAAGCCAACTGATACACGAGAAAAAATCCTCACGACCGCTGAGCAACTTATCTATCAGAACGGGGTCCACGCCATGGGCATGGACCTTCTGGTGAAGACCTCGGGCGTCGCCAGGAAAAGTATTTATCGCCATTTCGCGAACAAGGAGGACGTGGCATCAGCCGCGTTAAACGAGCGTGACGAACGGTGGATGCAGTGGTTCAGAACCGAGTCTGATAAAGGCGAAACGCCCAGGGACCGCATTCTGAATATGTTCACCGTTCTGAAAAGCTGGTTTGAGTCCGAGGGGTTCCGGGGATGTGCCTTTATCAACACGGCCGGAGAAGTGGGGGACCCGGAGGATCCCGTCCGCCAGATAGCGAAAATGCATAAGCAAAAATTGCTGGATTACGCGCTCGAACTCAGCGAGCAGTTGAACCCTGAGCACGCTGTTGCGCTGGCCAGACAACTGCTGCTTCTGATCGAGGGGGCTATCACCATGACCTACGTAATGGGTGACCGGAACGCCGCTGACGACGCACGGGAAATGGCAAAAGTTTTACTGGAACGGCTCTCAGCCGGGGCCTGAGCAACGAATCTTTTATTACCTTTAAATCAAGTTAACAGGAATATTACCATGACCGATACACAAGTCCGTCCGCCGCTTCCGCCATTTACGCTGGAAACCGCCATTGAGAAAGTCCGTCTGGCTGAAGATGGCTGGAACACGCGCGATGCGGCCAAAGTCGCGCTGGCTTACTCGCTGGATACCAAATGGCGTAACCGTGCCGAATTCGCCAATAACCGCGAAGAGGCGGAAGGTTTCCTCGCCCGTAAGTGGAAAAAAGAGCTCGAATACCGCCTGATTAAAGAGCTGTGGGCGTTTGGCGGGAACCGTATTGCCGTGCGTTATGCTTACGAATGGCGTGATGACTCAGGCAACTGGTTCCGCTCCTATGGCAACGAGAACTGGGAGTTCGAGGCTGATGGCCTGATGAAACGTCGCTTCGCATGTATCAATGACATGCCTATCAAAGAGAGCGAGCGTAAGTTCTTCTGGCCGCTGGGCCGTCGCCCTGACGATCACCCGAGCCTCTCTGACCTCGGCCTGTAAGTCAGTCAGATATTGCGCGTGAGATAAAGCAGGGCTGTCTCAGTTCATTTTCGGGGAGCCTCGCTTTTCGCGCGTCACCAATCTGACATTCTGCGAGCCTGGGCCAGCATAAGCGCCCAGATCCCAAAGGCTTCATTGTTATTATTCCGCATCTCTGCAACTATGACCCGCACATAGCCTACCCGGCAAAACGACCCACCGAACAACACCGCCGAATCTGGGCTATGACATACGCGATAAGCCATAACAGCAATATGCTGACGAACGGAGTGAGCGCTGAGGACCGCAATATGACCAACTTTTACCCTTTTTCTGCCAGTACACTGCGTGGCGAGCCCATCCCGATGGCCGACTATGCTGGCAAAGTGATTCTGGTAGTGAATACCGCCAGCCATTGTGGTTTCACGCCTCAGTATGCCGGCCTTGAAGCGCTCTACCAAAAGTATGCGGCCCAGGGGCTGGTGGTGCTTGGTTTTCCCTGCAACCAGTTTGGCAAGCAGGAGCCCGGCGGAGCCGATGATATTGAGCAGACCTGTCACATCAACTACGGTGTGAGCTTTCCAATGTTCGAGAAAGTGGAAGTTAACGGCGCCGCCGCGCACCCGCTGTTTCGCTACCTGAAAGAGGCGTTGCCCGGCGTGCTGGGCGGGCGGATAAAGTGGAACTTTACCAAGTTCCTGATTGGTCGGGACGGCAAACCCCTCAAGCGTTATGCCCCGTTCACCAAACCGGAAAACATAGAGGCCGACATTATCGCTGCGCTCGAGCGTTAATCGTATCAGCCCGGGCTATTGCGGTTCTGAAAGATAAGCGCCACCTGAAGGCGAAGGGCTCAGTCGATGAGCGTGACTAGCGCGTGATTGAAGCGGCGCCAGAACAGAGTAAAAGCATGGTTTTCCTGGAATCCCCCCAGCGGCTGGCACAGCGTAAGTTGCAGACTATGGTCGGTAATGGCGCTGACGCGGGTGGTTTCAAAACCCATATACGCCTTCACTCTGGGAAAGAGTGCCTTAAACAGGCTCTCCTTGGCGCTAAAGGCCAGCGTTAAGGCGAGAGGAAAGGGCAAACCGCTGTTGAGCAGCAGGCTACTTTCCACGTCGTTAACAATGCCCTCTTTAATGTCGAAAGCCTCTTTTTCGTCGAGGATCGCTTCATAATCAATCCCCACTAACGAATTTTCGCTGACGATAGCCATCGCGATATGGCCGCTGTGGCTGATGCTGCCATTCAGGCCCGTCGGCCAGAGCGGTTCGCCGTTTTCACCTACGCCCGGCACGGTCGATACCCCCCGCGATGAGAGAGCCGAGACCGCGGCGATCCGCCCGGCAAGGTGCTCTGTTTTGCGCTTGCGCCCGGCGTTAGCCAGCTGCGTATGATGGGGGAGCCAGAGGAGATCGTCCTCCGTAAAGGTGGCGGGATCGAAGGTCACAGTGTGGACGGTGGTGCCGGCGAGCTGAAAAGTGGATGTGGTGTAATACATGGCGTCCGGGATCTCGCACGGGTTTAAAACCCATGTTATCGCACGGGAGGCGATAAAACGGCAACCCATCCAGGTTGCCGTTATCAGGTTGACTTAGAAGTGCGTATTCACGCTCATGTACCAGGTGCGTCCCGGTTCGTTAAACGTATAAGCCCCTGCGCCGTACATATAGGCGCCGGTCTGGTCATTACCCGTGGTTTGCGCATTACCTGCACGCCACACGCGTTTATCAAACAGGTTATCCACGCCGCCGGTCAAACTCACGTTTTTGGTGACATCCCAGGTCGCGCTCAGGCCAACAATGCTATATGGGCTCACTTCGTCTTTCTCAGAGCCGGTTGCCGGTTCGCCTTTGTAGTTGTATTTCTTCGGCTGCTGCTTGCCGTACCAGGTGAAGGTCGACTGCAGCGACACATCCTGATGTACCTGCCAGCTCAGGGTCGAGTTCAGCGTGTACTCAGGGATGATCGACAGTCGGTCACCGGTCTCTTTGTTTTTACTTTGCAGCATATAGGTGAGGTTATTGGACCAGTTTACCGTATCGCTAACCGGGATATTGAGCGAACCTTCCAGACCTTCTACCACGGCTTTCGGGACGTTCTCCCACTGATAGATATCGGTAGAGACCTTGCTGGTTGAGGTATGACCGATTGGCGCGTAACCCGCTTCGATCTTGTCGCGATAGTCGTTACGGAACCAGGTCACGCCGGCCAGCCAGCCATCGTGTTTCCACTCCAGCCCAATCTCTTTGTTAATGCTGGTTTCGGCCTTCAGGTCGTCATTGCCCATCATGTAGCAGCCCACGCCGTCGGAGCTTGCGTAGCAACCCTGGCCTTTACTGTACAGCAGGTAGTTCGGGTTGGTCTGATACAGGCTCGGGGCTTTATAGGCACGGGCAATACCCATTTTCAGGGTAAAGTCATCCCCCAGACCTTGCGACAGGTTCAGGGAGGGGCTCCAGTTGTTACCCACAATGGTGTGGTGATCGAAACGCAGCGCCGGGGTCAGCATGGTGCTGTCGGTCAGCTCCATGTTGTTCTCTGCAAAGACAGAGAAGATTTCGGCCTGCGAATACGGGCTGCGATCGTCGCTCATGCCCGGGATCGCGCCGCCTTGCAGGGGTTGCGTGTTCGAGGTGGAGTCCTTCATCCGCTGCTGGTTCCACTCGGTGCCCAGAGTCAGGTTCTGATTGACCAGGAAATCGATCGGAATATTCACTTCGCTGTGCAGCATGACGTCTGCCAGGTCAGTATCGGTGAACTGATTGCTGTTAAACAACCCTTCCAGGCCGCCTGCCAGCCCTTCGCCCAGACGGGAGTTACGGGTGTGCTCGTATTGCGCCCAGTTGCTGGTGGTAACGCCGTTATCCCAGCCACCGTTCCAGGTGACGGCAAAGTTCTGGCGATAAATACGGTTCGTCTCTTTACCGTAATTTTTCTTAACCAGACCCTCTTTCGCATTGTCGTTATTGGTGTTTTGCGTATCACCGGCGTAGAGGTTGTTCTGACGGCTGTAGCCCGCTTCGAACTCCAGCGACTGCATTGGCGCGAAGTCCCAGCGAACCACGCCGTTAATGTCTTTGTTCTCGACCCCTTCACGGCCTGCTGGCAGGGTGTCGGCGTAGGCGCCGGTACGTTCAGACTGATGACCGTCGTTGATGTCCCACGCATCGGCCTGGGTTTTATCCAGATTGCCATACATGCGGAAGCTGAAATCGCCCCCCAGCGGCCCGCTCAGGCTGAAGTTGGTGCGTTTGGTTGAACCCTCTTCTTTGTGCTCTGGCGCGTTGAGATAGGTGTTCCAGGAGCCGTGCCACTGGTCGTCGAATTTTTTGGTGATAATGTTCACCACGCCGCCCGCCGCGCCGTTGCCGTAACGCGCAGCCGCAGGACCACGAATAACTTCAATGCTCTCAATCATCTCTGGCGGTACCCAGCCGGTATCACCACGCGTATCACGCTCGCCGCGCCAGCCCAGACGGATAGAGTTGCGGCTGGTCACCGGTTTGCCATCAATCAGAATCAGGGTGTTCTCTGGCCCCATACCACGAATATCGATCTGGCGATTGTTACCGCGCTGGCCGCTGGTGGAGTTACCGGTCAGGTTGACGCCAGGCATGGTGCGGATGATCTCTGCCACATCGCGTGCAGGAGGATTTTTGCGGATCTGATCGGCGGTAATCTTCGACACCCCCGGTGCCTGCAGGTTCTGCTCGGCGGCGGTGATAACCATGGTGTCTTCATGCGCGGGCGTCTCAGCGGCCATAGCGGGCAGGGCCGTGCCGAAAATCCCCAGGTTGACCAGTACGGCCAGTGAGTGAATCTTGTTGTTCATTGTGTGTCCTGCTTTTCGTTGCCGCGTTCCCCTGGCTCCGTTCCCGAAAGGGCAGGGAGGCGGCAGGATGTCGCCCGCAAGGCTGTGTAAACTGCTCGTTCCTGATCAGTACACAACGCCAGGCATGGTTAATAAATGGTCACGCTTCCCACAGCGCGACCATACGCTATTGCAAATGCAAATAGTTATCAATAATATTATCGATATAAATTATCGTTGATCAAAAACAGGCCTGTAAACATGGGGTTAATTCAGTGACAACGCTGGAGACAGGAAGCGACGCCTGGTGGCGGGCGGTAAATGGCCCGCAGAAGGTGCAGGAAGGGGATCACTATCGGGTCACGTTTTACTGGCGCGATCCGGCCGGCACCGAGCAGACGTCGCGGTTAAAGCGAGTCTGGCTCTATATCACCGGCGTCACCGACCATCACCACAATGCCCGCCCACAATCTCTGACGCGCCTGCCTGGCACCGATGTCTGGCAGTGGCAGGGCACCTTCAGCCCGCACTGGCGCGGCAGCTATTGCTTTATCCCCTCCGTGAATGACAACGATTTTGCCGATACCGTGTTTGCCGCCGATCCGCCGGATCGTATGGCCCTGCGTGAAGGGTGGCGTAAGCTGCTACCGCAGGCCATTGCCGATCCGCTCAACGCCTGGAGCTGGCGCGGTGGACGTGGGCATCCCGTCTCGGCGCTGGAGATGCCCGGTGCGCCGGTGCAGCCGGGCTGGGAGATGACGACGTGTAGCCATGCGCAACCACGCTGCATCACCTGGCAAAGCGACAGGCTGGGCAATAGCCGTCGGGTCTGGATATTCACCACCGGCGATGACGCCCCCGCAGAACGCCCTCTGGCAGTGCTGCTGGACGGGCAGTTCTGGGCCGAGAGTATGCCCGTCTGGTCGCCGCTCACGGCCCTGACTCAGGCGGGAAAACTGCCGCCGGCGGTTTATCTGTTAATCGATGTGATCGATACCGCCCATCGCAGCCGCGAGCTGCCCTGCAACCCCGATTTCTGGCTGGCAGTGCAGGACGAATTACTGCCGCAAGTGCAGGACATCGCCCCCTTCAGCGACCGGGCCGACCGCACGGTGGTGGCCGGGCAGAGTTTTGGCGGCCTCTCCGCGCTCTATGCCGGACTTAACTGGCCTGAACGCTTTGGCTGCGTGCTCAGCCAGTCGGGGTCGTTCTGGTGGCCCCATCGCGGCGCTCAGCAGGACGGGCAATTGATTACCCAACTAAAAAACCATGAAATCACGCCGCAGGGATTGCGCATCGTCATTGAAGCGGGGATCCGCGAGCCGCTGATCCTGCGTGCCGGACAGGCACTTTATGCCGAGCTACAACGCACGCAGTTGCCGGTTTTCTGGCGTCAGGTTGACGGCGGACATGATGCACTTTGCTGGCGCGGAGGGCTGACGCAGGGGCTGATAACGCTCTGGCAGCCGCTTATTCAATAACGGAGTCTGGTATGGAATTTACTAATCCCTTCGACAATCCGCAGGGTCAGTTCATCCTTTTGCAAAACGCACAGCAGCAGTTCAGCCTCTGGCCGCAGCAGTGCGCGTTGCCTGCGGGGTGGCAGGTGGTGAGCGAGCCGCAATCCAGCGAGGCCTGTCAGCAGTGGCTGGCGGCAAACTGGCGCACCCTGACCCCCGCCCATTTCGCTGAGGAGCAGGCATGAGCACGCGTCTTCCCCTTGTCGCGGCTCAGCCGGGTATCTGGATGGCAGAGCAGCTCTCTCCCTTGCCCAATGCCTGGAGCGTGGCGCACTACGTAGAACTTGAGGGTGAAATCAGCGCGCCGCTGCTGGCAAAAGCCATCGTCGCGGGCATGATGCAGGCCGATACCCTGCGCACCCGTTTTGCGGAGGATAACGGCGAGGTGTGGCAGTGGGTGGATGAGACCCTGCCGCTAGCTGAACCCCCTATTGTTGACTGCCGCAATGAAGCCGATCCGCATGCCGCCGCCATGGCGCAGATGCAGGCAGATTTACACCAAAACCTGCGAGTGGATAGCGGCCAGCCGTTGGCCTGCCATCAGCTGATTCAGGTAGAGGACAACCGCTGGTACTGGTATCAGCGCTATCACCATCTGGTGGTGGATGGCTTTAGCTTCCCGGCCATTACCCGGCAAATCGTCGCCATTTATCGTGCCTGGTCGAGGGGAGACGAGACCCCCGCATCGCCCTTTACCCCTTTTGCGGAGGTGGTGGAGGAGTATCAACGCTATCGGGAGAGCGATGCGTACGCCCGCGATGGTGCTTTCTGGGCTGAGCAGCGTAAACAGCTACCGCCGCCGGTGTCGCTTTCCGCTACGCCGCTGCCAGGCCGGGCCGCGACCACCGATATTCTGCGCATGAAGCTAAGCGCTGATGCCCGCGCCTTCAGTAAGTTGGCAAACGCCGGGCAGGTGCAGCGTACCGATCTTGCGCTGGCGCTGGTGGCCTTATGGCTGGGACGTCTGACCGGACGGATGGAGTATGCCGCCGGGTTTATTTTTATGCGTCGTATGGGCTCAGCGGCACTTACCGCCACCGGCCCGGTGCTGAACGTGCTGCCGCTGGCGGTCACCCTTCAGCCTGCGGAGACGCTGCCCGCACTGGCGCAGCGCTTAGCCGGACAGCTGAAAAAAATGCGTCGTCATCAGCGTTACGATGCTGAGCAGATCGTTCGTGACAGCGGGCGTACCGCCAGTGACGAAGCGCTCTTCGGTCCGGTCTTCAACGTTAAAGTCTTTGACTATCAGCTCGACCTGAACGGCGTAACGGCCACGACTCACACCCTGGCGACGGGCCCGGTAAACGATCTGGAGATGGCGCTGTTTCCGGATGAGCAGGGCGGATTGACCATTGAGATCCTCGCTAACCAGCAGCGTTACGACGAAGCGACGCTGAGCCGGCACGTAGAGCGTCTGCATGCCCTGCTGGCTCAGTTCGCTGAAAACCCGGCGCTGACCTGTGGCGCGGTAGAGACCGTTTCGCCCGCTGAGTATCAGCAGCTGGCGCAGATCAACGATACCGCGGTGGCGCTACCCGCCACCACCCTGAGCACGCTGGTGGCAGAGCAGGCTGCCCGCACGCCCGATGCCCCGGCGCTCGCCGATGCGCAGCACGAACTAAGCTACCGTCAGATGCGCGAGCAGGTGGTTGCCCTTGCCACGCTGTTGCGCGAACGGGGCGTACAGCCAGGCGACAGCGTCGCGGTGGCGTTACCTCGCTCGGTATTCCTGACCCTGGCGTTACATGCCATCGTGGAGGCGGGGGCCGCCTGGCTACCGCTGGATACTGGTTATCCGGACGATCGCCTGCACATGATGCTCGAGGACGCGCAGCCTTCGTTGCTGATCACGACCGACGACCAGCGCGCGCGCTTCAGCCAGCTGGCGATACCGACTTTTAGTTACAACACACTATTACCTGCCGCGGGCAGCGAACCGTTGAACCTGTGCGCGCCGCAGCAAACTGCCTACATCATCTTCACCTCGGGCTCAACAGGACGGCCGAAAGGGGTGATGGTGGGTCAGACCGCCATCGTTAACCGCCTGTTATGGATGCAGGATCACTACCCGCTGACTGCTACAGACGTCGTCGCGCAGAAAACCCCGTGCAGCTTTGATGTGTCGGTATGGGAGTTCTGGTGGCCATTTATCGCCGGGGCGAAGCTGGTGATGGCCGAGCCGGAGGCCCATCGCGATCCGCTGGCTATGCAGCAGTTCTTTGCCCGGTACGGCATCACGACGACCCATTTCGTGCCTTCCATGCTGGCCGCCTTTGTGGCGACCCTGACCCCGGAAAACGTGGCTTGTACCCGCAGCCTGAAGCAGGTGTTCTGTAGCGGTGAAGCGCTGCCGACCGAGCTTTGCCGTGAGTGGGAGCAGCTTACGCGCGTGCCGCTGCATAATCTGTATGGCCCGACCGAGGCGGCGGTAGATGTCAGCTGGTATCCGGCGTTTGGGCCGGAACTGGAAGCCGTGCAGGGCAACAGCGTGCCGATTGGTTTCCCGACGTGGAACACCGGCCTGCGTATTCTGGATGCCATGATGCGTCCGGTGCCGTTTGGCGTCGCGGGCGATCTCTATCTCACCGGTATCCAGCTGGCTCAGGGCTATCTGGGCCGTCCGGATCTGACGGCCAGCCGCTTTATTGCCGATCCCTTTGCCCCCGGCGAACGGATGTATCGCACCGGCGACGTGGCGCGCTGGCTGGATAACGGCGCGGTGGAGTATTTAGGGCGCAGTGACGATCAGCTTAAAATACGCGGTCAACGCATTGAGCTGGGTGAAATTGACCGGGCGATGCTGAGCCTGCCGGACGTGGCGCAGGCCGTGGCCCATGCCTGCGTCTTCAACCAGGCGGTGGCGACGGGCGGAGATGCGCGTCAGCTGGTGGGATATGTCGTATCTGAGTCCGGCCTGCCGCTGGATCGCGACGCGCTACGCGAGAGGCTGAAAGCGCAGTTACCCGCCCACATGGTGCCGGTGGTACTGCTGCAAATCAGTGAGTTGCCGCTGTCTGCCAATGGCAAGCTTGACCGCAAGGCGCTGCCGTTGCCTGCCGTGTCCAACAAAACCAGCGGTCGCGCACCGGGATCCGACACTGAAATCGCTGTTGCTCAGGCCTTCTCAACGCTGTTGGGTTGCGAAGTGAATGACATTGAGGCCGATTTCTTTGCCCTGGGTGGCCACTCGCTACTGGCGATGCGTCTGGCGGCACAGCTTAGCAATACGTTTGCCCGCAAGGTAACCCCAGGACAGGTGATGGTAGCCTCAACGGTGGGGGCGCTCAGCACGCTGCTGGCGTCGTGGAACGATGATGAAGCGCAACGTATGGGGTACGAAACCCTGCTGCCTCTGCGTAAAAGCGAGGGGCCTACGCTGTTCTGCTTCCATCCGGCTTCGGGTTTTGCCTGGCAGTTCAGCGTGCTGGCGCGCTATCTGAGCCCGCGTTGGTCGATAATGGGGATCCAGTCGCCGCGGCCCGAGGGACCGATGCAGCAGGGTGACAATCTGGATGCGGTGATCGACCATCATCTGGCGACACTACAAGCCCAACAACCGCACGGGCCCTACTATTTGTTCGGTTACTCACTCGGCGGTACGCTGGCGCAAGGTATCGCCGCACGTCTGCGTCAGCAGGGCGAAGAGGTCGCTTTCCTCGGATTGCTGGATACCTGGCCGCCAGAGACGCAAAACTGGGCAGAAAAAGAGGCAAACGGACTTGATCCCGAAGTGCTGGCCGAGATTGCCCGCGAGCGCGACGCCTTTATCGCCGCCCAGCAGGGGCAGGCGCCTGGCAAACTGTTTGAAGCGATAGAGGGCAACTACGCTGATGCCGTGCGCCTGCTAACTACCGCTCACAGCGCGAAGTTTGACGGCAAAGCGACGCTGTTTGTCGCCGAGCGCACGCGCACGCAGGATCCGCATCAGGCATGGGCACCCTGGGTGGGAGAACTGGAGGTATACCGTCAGGATTGCGCTCACGTCGATATTATTTCGCCGCAAGCGTTTGAGACCATTGGACCGGTATTACAGAGAATTCTGGGATAATGACTCCCTTTAGCATGACTATCCCGGCCTGTGCCGGGATTTTTTTTCAGCTGGGTGGGAGGATATTAGAAGCGGTAGCCGACAGTGAGGTTAAAGCCATTAACGGAGTAAGATTCGTAATATTTTGCTGTGGTACCTTCGTAGCCGATGCCGATAGAAAAATCATCCGTTGGGTTAAATTGTACGCCAGCGCCCCAGGCGAACTGGGTTGAATTTTCTGAGGTTTTATCCCGCTCTGAATAGCCCCAGTCATAATCCCATCGGGTTTCTCCATCCCATTTGATATAAGAAACGCCACCCAGCGCATAAACAGATACGTAATCGTTAATACGATAGACTGGCCCAGCCAGCAGCGAATAATATTTGATATCGTCTTTATATGACCATGTCTCGCCAGCTTCGTACTCGCTATCACTGTTGTCCCCGGTCAGATAGGTGAAAGAGCCCATCACGCTAAAAGGGGAGTCCCATTCATAGCGATACTGAACGTTCACGCCACGGATATCACCCAGATTTTCAAAGTCACTTTGTGCATAACCAATCGAGACAGTATGGTTATTTGCCAGCGCAGTGCCGCTCATCAGGGTACTTGCTACCAGCAGCGCCAAAGACAATTTTTTCATTGATTAACATCCTTATTTTTACTGTGAAACACGCCCGTGAATGCGGCGTAGTAATATGAAGTTTACCTTTTCGAGGCAGAAAACTTTGCCTGAAGGGCGACGCTATTTTGAAGGGGTAAAGCCCATAATTGTATTTATTTCAGTAAATTAGATGCTAAATTCAGAATCTATTTAGCCTGATGCTGTAATGGGTGTTATTGCCAGTTGATGTGATAAACGAAGGCGAGGGCTGCTTTGAATAGGTGGGCGGGCTTTGAGTGTGATGATGATATTTTGTCTTTCGAGGCGGGAAGGTAACAGCGGGGCAGCAGGTCGCTGCCGCTGAAGGAGAGGGCAATGTTACGCTCTGCTGGTTAAAAATGCTCTGTAGTATAAACGAGGGGTGACAGTATTAGCGGGTGGACTAAAGCGGCATGGTTTATGGCAGATTTTTATTCAGGGTGACTGGTTATATGGGCTATAGCCTGGTGCGAGCGTAACGCTATCTTTTTGCGTGGCGAATGGATAGCGCAGGTAGGATTTATCAGGGGATGCCCATTAATAACCGGGTAATGCCCGACTGTATCGTTATCACCGCCCGGAACACCCATGAGCTGTACGGCTGCGCCGAAGGGCTTAAGCGTTGCGCCCGTCAACCGGAAGAAGATGGGGCAGTGGATCGGAGCGTTTCCGGGAGCGCTTATACACCGGCGATCTGCCGGTGTATAAGCGTGGGGACGGGCATTTAGGGTGAGCCTAACGGCTGATAACATTATCCCGGCTAATGGCCGGGATCTTTTGGGGTTAGTAAAAGTCTTCTCTTTTAAAAACTATACCCGTAGGTTCCAGATCATCTTTCTCAAAATAAACCGTAGTCTCTTTCCCATGTAAGATTACAGAGTACCCATAAATAATCTCATTCTCTTCACTGATGCCAAGAACAACGCCTTTACAACCAACATATTTCTTGTGCTTTGCTTCAGGAACAACCTCAACTTCTTGGTAAAAATCAATTTTCATATATATATCACTTATGAGTAATTCTGCCATCGAGAGAAATATTCAAGTGAGAACCATCCCTTGTTGCCCAACCCAATTGCGCTTTACCTGTTCGAGATAACTGTACATCCCATTCAAACGCTTGCCCTGCTGTACGAGACGGACCTTTTACCCACTCATTACCAAATCTATCAATATATCCATTATTCGGCCCTCTCGGTAAAGGCTGCGATGCAGAGTAGCCTTCGGGTGGCACATAACGGATCTTTCCTTCATTCGGTAGTTGCACATAATTGATTCGCCCTTTGATTGACCACGGCTGTGCTGCACCTGCTGTTCCTGAAGGATTAAATGGAGGCTCTTCTACATATGATAGTTTGGCGGTGGTTCCTTTCCCTGCTGGAGTTGTAGCAGTCGATTTCCCTCCCGGCAGGGTCTTCGCCTGTGCTAAAGCCCCTGATATTGTCCCTGCAACATTCTCCAGCGCTTTCTGGTCACCATTCCAGGCCTTCACAACGGTAGTTTTAATACCTTCCCACGCATCGCCATTTACGATGCTATTCAACACTTTCGCTGCCGCCGCATCTTTTTTAGCGATATCACTTTGCGCCTGACTACAGTAGCTCCCCTCTGTTGCACAGGTTGTTAACGCTGCCACTATATCAAACGCCGTATCACCGCTCAGCATCGCGAAGTCGCCGGTTTCAGCAGCGGCATTGACCAGACCATTTGCAATCTGGGAGACGGTGTTCTCACCCAGTTGTTCCCTGATCTGTTCTTTCCACCATTCCTTGCTTTCTTTCAGTGACTCGCGGCCCTTATCCCCGGCCATCGAGTTATTCTCAACCTCCACCCGTGCTGTGTTCGCTCCCACGGCAGCCAGCGACACATCCCCGCCGCCCGCAGCATACCCTACACCGGCTCCGGCGAGGGTGACAAGGTTACTTACCAGGCTTTTCTCATCCGCGGTCAGCTGGCTGACGTCCTTGCCGTACAGCGCGCTGACCAGCCGTTCGGAGAGCAGGGAAGCCGTCACTGCCCCTGTGGCCCCGGCCTTCATGCCGTCAGCGCCGCTGCCGCCTGCAAGCTGGGTGAGGGCGGCCGCCACGATGCCGTGCAGTGCTGCGCGGGCGGCATCGTTTTCAACGTTTTTCACCAGTGAGGCGAGCAGGGGAGCCGCTCCCGCCGCGGCCCCGGCCTGCATGTTGCCGCCGAGCGCGCCGGCCAGCAGACCTGCCGCCGCACTGCCCTTCGTCCAGAAGGCGCTCCCCGGACCGTAGTCGGTGCTGTTGTACTCCGGCTGGCTGCGGATAACCGCCTCCCGCTGGGCGGCAGTCAGGCCATCAAGCTTCCCTTCCGATGCCAGCTTCGCTTCCAGTGCGGCATTGGACTCTGCCGCCTGCTTCTGGGCGTATTTGCTGTAGGCATCCAGCACCGTGGTACCCAGGGCTGCGGCTTCGCTCTGTACCGCGAGGTCATCCTTCACCTGCTGAATATCCCCGCGGATATCCACGCCGTCGTGCGTGTTCTCCGTATCCCGGCTGAGCCCGGCGATGTCCTGCGTCTGGCCTTCCGGGTTGCGCAGGGTAATCTCCCCGTCGCTGATGGCGGAGCGGGTGGTGCCGCTGTCTTCGCCGCCCGCATGCCCCGTACCGATAGCCGGGGCTACGTTGAGCTGCATGCCGTCGTTGCCGCCGAACAGCTTACCGCTGCCCGAGAGGGCCACGCTGTAGCTGTCACCGGAAGTGGTGCTTCTGTTTTCGAGATCACGCCAGCCGAGGGTGCCGGTATCGAGCCGGTTTTTATCGGCGGCGGTGGAGCTGATCACGGCCCCGTCCAGCTGGGTGTGGTTGCCGGTGGTGATATCAAAGCCGCCGCTGCCCGCGCGGATGGCGCTCTGGTTTGCCACGCTCTGGCCTTCGTGGGTGATGTTCTCGCCGGACAGGCTGACGCTGGCCGTCGAGGCGCCATAGCAGATGGGCGGAATGCACAGACTGAGCCCGACCCCGGAGGCGCTGTTTTTGCTGTCCAGGGTAACGCTGTCCTGCACGCTGCTGACCGTCAGGTCGCGACCGGTGTTTATCTCCACGCGGTTGCCGGAAAGCTCCGCGCCGCGCAGGGTGGTGTCGCGCCCGCTGGTCACGCTCAGCAGCTCGTCGGCGCGGATAAGGCTGTTGCTGTTGAAGGCAGAACTGCCATTCTCGCGGCCGCTCTGCTGCGAGGCCCCGAGCTCAATGCTGAAGCCGTTCTGGCCGCCAATCAGGCTGAAACCGACGCCAATACCTACCTGGTTCCCCTGGCTGCGGCTCGACCGGGTGAGGGTGTCCTGAGAGGCAGTCATCAGAAAATCGCGACCGGCGTCCAGGGTGACGCGGCGGCCGTCGATCTGCACCCCTTCGCCGACGATATCGTTGCGGGCGCGGATGTTGACCTCTTCACCGGCCCGCAGGGTGGTGCCCTGCGTATCGGCGCTGTGATACTCGCTCTGCTGCGAGGAGGAGCCGGCGGTGAGAGAGACCTTCGCTTTCACCACCGAGCTGTCCGTCATGGCACCCTGGACGGCAGTGGCGCCCGCCTGTCCGGCGCGAATGGCCGTCAGGCGTGGGTCATCGCCGTTCTCCGCGCTGCGGGCGGCGTTCTCGGCGCTTTTCGCCGCATCCACCGCCCAGCCGCCCGCGGAGGCGGTGACGCCGTACTGCGTCTGGCTGCTGCGGGATGCGCCGTCGCGGGTATCGCGACTCACGTCCAGCAGGACATTCTCGCCGGTGAGGGTGGCTGATTTGCCGGCCGCCACGTCCGTACCGGATAGGGCGATATCTTTTCCGGCCTGAACGATGACATTACCCTCGGTGCTGTTGAGTTGGCTGCGCAGGCCGCTCTCGAGGCTGCTCGCCTCATGGGTGCGGTAACTGTCCCGGCCATAGCCCACGGTGCCACCGTAGCCATCGCTACCCAGTGTGCCGACGGTTTTACTGCTGCCGCTGGCATCGTGGCGGGCGGTATCCTGCCCGGCGGTGATCCGTACATCGCCCAGGGTGGCCGAAAGCATCAGATCGTCCGTGGCGCTGAGGCGGCTGCCGCTCACGTCGATACTCCCTTCGCGGCTGTTAAGGTAGATATCACGGCCCTCAATCAGCGAGGCGTTCTGCGTGGTGCTCGCACCGCTGGTTTTACCCTCAGACTGGCTCATGCCGCCAGGCAATATCCGGTTGCCATGCTGGCCGCCACCGCCGGTAGCACGCACCGTGCTGCCCATGCTGATGTCATCGGTAACCATCCACCCGCTCTGGCTATTGCGGGTGTTGTACGCTTCGCGATCGGTCGAGGTCGTGATACGGATATCGCGGTGGGCATCCAGAATGACCGATTCCCCTGCCTGGAGCTGGCTGCCTGAAATCACCAGATCGTTGCCCGTGGCGTTCATCTGGATATTGCCCGCCGCGTTCAGCTTGCTGCCGCTGCTGAACTCACCCTCGTAGTGCGACTCCTGAGTGGATTTACTGCTGCCGAACGAGGTCGTCACCATATTGCCCGGCCCGTCGAGGCCCAGCGCCGCGCCTTCTGCGGCGAGAGCCTTCACGCGGTCGACGGTGCTGTTACCCCCTTTGCTGGACAGCGCATCGCGCACGTTGCGCACCGAATCCTCGAACGGGGCCTTCACGCTGACGGTGAGGCCGCTGCTGCGGGTCTCCTGTTTCATCGACTCCTTGAGGGTGTCGCGGCCAGGCAGCACTGCAATGTCGCGACCGGTAATATCGATATGACCCGTTGCGCGGGTAGTATCGCCTTCGGCGCGGCCCGCAACGACATCGGCGGCGCTTAGCGTCACCTGCTCCCCGGCGCGGATAATCACGTTGCCGCCGGAGGTGCCCACCAGGCTGCGGGCATCGCTCTGGGTGGTTTCCGTACCCTGACGGGTGGTTTTCGTTGACTGGGAACCCACGGTAACGCCCACGCCCGAACCGCTGCCGAAGACGCCCGATTTCCTGGTCTTCTCCATGTGATAATCGGCGCGGGTATGGGTTGCGGCTTCAATGGTGACGTCGTGGCCCGCCTGCAGGGCGATATCTCCCTCGCCAGCAACCGATGAGCCGTGGATCAGCAGGTCGTTACCCGCCTGCACCGTCACGTTGTCGCCGCTTAACAGGCTGCCCTGCGCGGTGGTCTGCCAAATTTCGTCATGGGTAACGGTGGTTTTCTTCGACAGCATCCCGCTGGTGCTCTGACGGCTGTGCTCCTCGAGATGAGAAGACGATTCTCCGCTGGTCAGCGTCACGTTGTTTCCCGCCGCAACGATAAGATCATCCCTCGCCGTCACGCTGGCGGCCCGGGCATTAAGGTCGTGCCCGGACTGCAATACGACATCGCCGCCGCCGTTAATCTGGCTACCTACATCTGAGGACTGCTCCAGCAGACGGCTGTTGCCTTTGCCCCAGTTGCCATACTCGGTGCGTGCCGTGCTCACCGTGTCGAGGGTCAGATCGTTGCCTGCGGCAATTCGCGTGCGGCTGTCGGCCCCGGCGTTGCTCACCTGGCTGCCGGTGAGGGTAATATTATTCAACGCCTGTAAGCTCAGGTCGCCGCTGTCACTCTGCACAAAAATAGCGGCCGGGCGGTCGACCCAGCGGTTGGCCGCATCGCCCTGAGTGGTCGTGACGCTGTTAATGTCACGCCCGGCCATCAGGCTCAGGCTGTCGTTACCCTGTAGGGTACCGCCCAGGTTATTGATATCCGTGCGTGCTTCCAGAGCGACGTTTCGCCCGCCGATAAACCCGGTGTTGGTCAGGCTCTCTGCGGTTATCTGCGTAACATCCCGGCCGCTAATGCGCCCGCTGTTGGTGAGATCCTGTTTCAGATCCAGCACAATTTCGTTACCGGTCAGCAGGGCGCCGCTGGCATCAAGGTCGCCGGGTTTTACCTTCGCATACACTTGTGGCACCAACACCCGCTGCGTGGTGCCGTCTTTCAGAGGGATCTCCTGCTGCACCAGCCAGACGATGTCGCTGGTCAGATGAGCCATCTGTTCTGCGGTGAGCGCCACGCCCGGTACCAGGTGGTATTGATGACCAAATGCCACGCCAGCGTCCATCAGCACCCGGAACTGCTCTTCATCGTTACTGAAACCCTGCAGATAGCGGTTGCCGGTAAGCTGAATAATCTGCTCGCGGATCAGACGCTGCTCATAAAACCCGTCGCCCAGCCGTTTGAGCATGTTATTACCGTCGAGTTTGAACTGCCGCTGCATATAGTCGCTGCCGAGCCAGGTTCTCCGGTCCGTGAAGCGCGGATCGGTCTCAATCAGATAAGGGACATCTGTGTTCAGGTGCAGCCGGAACAGGCTGTTGTCTGGCAGACGTAGATCCGGGGGCGTGATGCGAATAACGCTGTTCTCACCGCCGCCGATCTCCATGATCTGGCCGGGCAGGGCGGGTGATGTCGTACCGGCGCGCGCGGTCCCGGTGGTCATACCCTCGGTGTTGCGGCTGGCAATCGTAGCGCCGCTCCCGCTGTTCTGGGTATGGCTCTGCCAGGCCATCTGTTTGAGGTCGATGGTTTGGGTGACTGGGGCGGGTGCGTAATCGCTATATTTTTTGCCCTGTGAGGTTTTGGTGCCGCCAAATCTGCGTTTTTTCTTTTTGGCATACCAGCGGATCTGGGTACCAATATCAGTGGTTATCCGTACCCCCGTGGTCGCCAGATTATTCAGTTCTCCGATGATGCCGCCCAGCAGACCGCCTGCCACAATCTGGCTGTCCTGGTTATTGACCTGACGGCTATTAAAGTGGATGTTACCGCCCGCGATAATCTTGCCGGGATCGGTTTCGGTGACCTGGGTCTCTTTCACCTCCCGTTTGTACTTATACTCATAAAACTCACGCCCTTTGGTGCCGTCCGGCATTGTCGCCTGATGTACATCCCACTTATCCTTATCGCCGATAAAGACATCCGCCCGGTCGAAGCGGTTTGTTGAGCCTTTCAGCGCGACTTCGTGGTGGTCGGAGTTTTCGACGACGACTACTTTGGTTTTCATTCCGGCGTTAGTGTTATTGATGGTGGCGACGCCAAGGAACATATTCCCCGCCGCTTCTATTGTCGCCCCGGTGTTGTTTAGCGTCTGCGCCTGCCCCTGCGCTTCATATTGCGCATTAAGGTTGCCGCCCATAGCCATATCCCCGGCACTGTAGATCAGGGCGTGACCCTTGTTATTAATCGTCCCGGCGGCGATATCAAGCCATTCACGGGCGGCAATGACCGGTGCCACCCCTTTTTTGGCCTCGTTATTGATGATTGCGGCGGCCAGCGCGAGATGGTCGCCGTAGATACGGCCAGTGCCGTAGTTATTGAGGGTAGCGGCGGTGAGGTGCGTCAGGCCGCCGTCCAGCAGGCCGCGGTTGGTCAGTGTGCCTTCAATGAGCAGATGGTTTTCCCCGGCGCTGATCCCGGCGTTCACCTTGTTGGTGAGATTTTTCGCCGTTATCGTCAGGGCTTTTCCGGCTTTGATCAGATTTTCGTTGGTCAGCCCCTTCGCCAGGGTAAAGGTGACATTGCCGTTGGCGATGATCTCCCCGGTGTTCACAAAGGCTTTTTGCAGATTAAGTTGCAGCGCATCCTGCGAGAGCAGTTTGCCATCGCCGCTGGCAGAAGCGGCATTGACCTTCAGTTCGCGGCCTGCAATCAGCGTGCCGTCGGTGTTGGTGAGGGCGAGCGTTTTTCCGCCCCTGACATCCAGCTCCCCGGCGGACGAGAGCAGGCCGCGGGTATTATCCAGTAGAGTGAGCGTGTTGACGATCAGGGTGTCATTACTGCGTATTGCGCCGTCGCTATTGTCGAGCACCGGTGCGTTAAGGATGACCGCATCGCCCTCGATGCCCCTGTTCTCGCGGGCAGTATTGCGGTTAAGCAGGCTCTGGGCGCTCAGCGTGGTGGTTTTGCCGCTGCGGATCAGCCCGGCGCTGTTATCCAGCTGTGTCCCGACGGCAAGCGTCATATCCCCGGCGGACTGGATCTGTCCGCTCTGGTTACCCAGCTCGCTGCTCTCTAGCCGCATCTCCCCGCCCGCGGCCAGTATTCCCTGCTGATTATTCAGCGGACTGGCCTGTGTGGTTAGAGTCATTGCGTCGCCCGCCACAATGTGCCCGCTCTGGTTATTGAGCGCACCGCTTTGCAGCACCAGATTCTGCCCGGCGCTAATCCGCCCTTGATTGTTAGTCAGAGTCTGGCCACGGGTCTCCAGCGTCAGGTTGTTGCCCGCCTGGATCAGCCCCTGGCGGTTGACCAGCGCGTCCGTTGTCAGGCTGAGATGTGATTCGCTGTAAAGCGTGCCGTGGGTGTTGTCCAGGGCGAGGCCGTTAATCAGGCTGTCGCTGGCGGAGGCCATGTATCCGCTGCGGTTGTCCAGCGTGCCGCCGCTGAGGGTGAAGGTCCCGAAGCTCAGCAGGCCGCCGTTTTCGCCGCTGTCGCGATTGCTTAGCGCGCCGCCATGCAGATCGATATTCAGGGCGCTGCCCGCCTGAACTAAACCGGCATCGTTGTTCAACCCCCCGCTGTGTAGCATCATCTCCCGGCTGGCGGTGAGAATGCCCTGCTGGTTATTGATGCTGCGGGTCGCAGTATCGATAGCGAGCGCGTTGGCCTGGATGCGACCTTGCTGGTTGTCGAGCGAGGCGCCGGTAAGGGTCAGTTTTTCTCCGGCGTTGGCGATGATCCCACCGCGGTTATCAATCCCGTCCTGATGGGCCAGCGTCAGGGCCGCCTCACCACGTTGTTGCAGCACGCCTTCGCGGTTCGACAGCTGGCGGGCGGTGATGTCCAGCGTGTCGGCGGTAATGTTACCGCCGTCATTATCCAGTTTCCCCCCCGTGCGCACCGTCACTGTCCGGGCTTCCGTGCTGGCTTGTGCCGTGCGGATGTTACCCTGAGTTGCCGTCAGTTCGATCTGCCCAGCGCGGCTCTGACTGGCGCTAAAATTGAGGTCTGCTCCGCGGGCCGATATCTTTCCGGCGGCCTGATTTTGCCCGCTCACCTTCAGTGTACCTTCGCTGGTGAGCGTCAGGTTGCCCGTTGCGTTTGCGCTACCGTCGGGTTTTATCCCGGCTGCCAGCACGCCGCTGCTCTGGATGCCGCTGCGGGAGGAGAGGTGGATGGTCTCCTGCGCCTGAATCTGACCGCTGTTGGTGAGGGTACCGTCCGCATTCACTACCACATCGCCCGCCGAGGCGCCAATCACGCCGGCGTTACGCACGCCAAGGCCGCGCTCGGTTCCGCGCAGATGAATTTTACTGGCGTACATACCGCCAAGCTGCGCCACGTCGAGCGTAAATTGTGGCCGCGTGCTCTCATCCCCGTTTTTCGCGGTCACGGCCTGATGCGCGGCATCCACGATATTGCGTCCGGTGCTCACCTTCAGCTCTTTTGCCCAGAGACCGGCATTCACTTTTACCGCGCGGGCAATCAGGTCAGTGCTGTCGGCGCGGGTGCTGTCCATCCCGCGCCCCTCGATGACAATCTCGCCGCGCTGCACGTCATAGCCGCTGATTTTCCCGTCGTTCATCTGTACCTGGCCGGTGGTCAGAGTGGTGCGGTTGGCGTTGATAAACCCGCAGCCATCGCAGGTAATCCCTGCCGGGTTAGCGATCACTACCTGTGCTTTTTTACCCGCCACTTCGATGATGCCGTTGAGTTTGCTGGGGTCGCGAGAACTGACCTCGTTAAGGATGACCTTCGCTTCCCCCCGCGCCAGCCAGGGGTTGGCGGCTACCATGCCGGCCAGCTCACTTTGCGTATTACGGGCAGCGTTATTCAGGATCACCCCTTTCTTGTCCACATCGAAACGGGAGAAGCTGTTGCGAGAGACACCGGCGTTGGACGGCGTCTGGATATTGACCTGCGGGGTACCATTCGCGCTGCTGATGATGGTCGGCCGCTGGTTTTTAGCCGCTGCGCCGTTGGCGATAATATCGGCCTGCACGGTCTGCACCGCACCCAGCGCCAGCCACAGGCTGAAGCTTAACGCACTCACTTTACCGATCAGGCGGCTCAGCGTATGACCCGTACCGGACGCCCGGGTGCCGATCGCCCGGGCGATCTCCGGCACCACCATGAGCATTCCACGCGCCTGGTTGAAAACAATGCGATACAGATTCTTATTCATGGTCTATTCCTTTAAGCGCGAAAGCGATCACCAGTCCCAGTTGAGGTTAAAGCCGAAGGTGGCGTGGCTTGAGGAGAAGCCGTCTGGCTTCGAAAGGGGTGTGCCGGCGAAGAGGTCATAGTTGACCCGGAGTGCGCTGCCGCGCAGGCCAACCACGCCGCCCGCCAGGTGATGACCCAGCAGATACTCTGAGCCGACGCCGCTAACCTCGCCGTAATCCACACCGAGATAGAGCTCCTGTGCGGACAGTGGCGTACGCCAGGCAAGATCGTTACGCACATACCATCCTTCGCTGGCATTGAGCGTGAGCTCACCATCGAATCCGCGTACCGACCAGCGGTTGCCGATAGCAAACTGATCCTGCGGCGTAAGCGGGGTGTTACTCATCTGGCGCAGGTACTGCAGGTTGTAGCGAAAGTTTTGTGAGCCGAGTGCAAAGGGCAGATCCAGCCCGGCGTTTATTTGCAAGATTTTGCTGAGTGCGGTGGCATAGCCGGGATACTCTTCCGGTGCGCGCTGCGCGCCAAACCAGCGGGTACCGCGCTGATAGCTGATGCCTGCATCCAGCGTCACGGGGCCGATATAGTGGCGATGCTGTAATCCGGCCTTCCACGCGGCGGTTTGACGGCGCTGGACATCAATTTCGGTGTCATCGATAAAGTTGCGACTTTCCCGCGCTGAGACATGATAGCTGAACGTGGTTTTCTGGCTGCCGCTGCGGTGCAGTACCCGGCTGAGCTGTAGATCGAGATTTTTGCTCTTTCCGCTGTAGCGGTAATCTCCGTTGAGGCCGGGGCTGGTCTGGTAATAGTCGTAATCGCTGGCGGTGACGCCCGCCAGCCAGTAGCCAAAGGGCACCGAATAGTGGGCCGTGTAGTTTGTGGTGCCTTTGCCATCTTTGCCGTTCAGATCGTGGCTGGCCGAGAGGTACATCAGGTCGCTTAAGGAAAACGGATTATCCAGCGACAACGTGATACCAGCCTGATAGCGCCCGGTGGCGTTGCTGCCCGAGTCATCCAGCGACAGTCCCACGCGCCACGGCTTCTGCTGGTGGCGCGTAATGAGGATGTCGCTCTCACCAGGCTTATTACCGGGCAAAATCTCCATGCTGGCTTCCACCGTGGGCAGCCGCTGTAAATTCTCCAGCCCCTGCTCGATATCGCGCAGATCCAGCAGGTTGCCCTCACGGGCAGGGAAGGCGCTGTAAAGCTGGATATAAGTGCTACTTTCCGGCGTCAGGCTGACGTGACGGATATCTCCAGGCACTACCCTGAGCGCCAGTGTACCCTGACGTAAATCCTGAGCAGGCGCCAGCACTCGGGTGGTGATCCAGCCGTGAGCAACCAGCCGATTTTGTAGGGCGCTCATCAACATGTTCACCCCTTTACCGCCGAGGCACTTCCCTTGCGCCTGATTCGCAATGCGCTGCAGCGGCAGCCAGTGGGGCAGGGCCTCTTGCCCGCTGAGCGTGACGCGCGCAATGAGGAAGCAGGGGGTTTCCGTTGGAAAGATAAGCTGGCTGGAACGATCGTCGCTACCGGAGAGGCGCACGTCTGGGGTGGGTGGGGTAAGCTGTTGTTCAAGCGCCTTCTGACGCTGTTGCTGAATGATAAACTGATTGTCAGGCTCAGCGGCAAAGAGCGGCTGGCCGAGCGTAAGGCAGGCAAACGCCGCACATATCCCTTGTAGCGCACGAGGCATCATAAGCATTCCATGCTGTGATTGAAAAAGAAGCAGTCAGGTCAGGAATGTTAATGTTTTTGCCGGGCAGATAAAGGGGCGTAATTCTTAAAAAGCAGTTAAATCTGAAAGATAGGGCGGGTGAGTACGAAAACGGACGGCCTAAGCCGCCCCTTTTCCTAATGGAACCACCAGCGGCGTCCCGGCCACCGGATCGTCAATAATCATGCAGCGCATGCCGTAGATCTGTTCGATCAGATCCGGCGTCACGATCGCTTTCGGTGCGCCTTCCGCCACGATCTTCCCGTCGCGCAGGGCAATCAGGTGGGTGGCATAGCGGCAGGCCTGATTAAGATCGTGTAATACCGCCGCCAGCGTATAGCCCTGAGTGCGGTTCAGCTCACTCAGCAGCTCCAGCAGATCAATTTGATGGCTGATATCGAGCCAGGTGGTCGGTTCGTCCAGCAGCATGATGGCGGTCTCTTGCGCCAGCACCATGGCGATCCACGCCCGCTGTCGTTGTCCACCAGAAAGGGTATCCACGCTTTGAGCGGCCAGATCGGTGATGCCCGTGGCCTGCATTGCGCGGGTTACCGCGGCCTCATCCTCTTTACGCCAGCGGGTAAACAGCGGCTGATGCGGGTAACGGCCGCGCGCCACCAGCTCCTGTACGGTGATATCTCCCGGGGTGGTGGCGTTCTGCGCCAGCAGACCAATACGGCGAGCCACCTCTTTGCTGGCGTAGCGCTGGATCTGCTCGCCGTCGAGATACACGTTCCCGGCCAGCGGCGTCATCAGGCGGCTCAGGGTGCGCAGCAGGGTCGATTTCCCGCAGCCGTTGGGGCCGATAATCGCCGTAAAGTGCCCGTCGGGAATGGAGACATTCAGATCCTGCGCCACGGTTTTTTTGCCATAGCCAAGGGTAAGATTTTCGCCGCGCAAGCGGGTGGGTATTGTGCTCATTTCTTGCGTGACTCCTGAACAAGCAAGACGATGAGATAGATACCGCCAAGACTGACGGTAACTACCCCGACCGGAAGTTGATAAGGCATAAACAGCTGCTGGGCACAGAGATCGGCTGCCAGAAGCAACAGCGAACCGCAAAGCGCGGCCTGGGTTAAGCCCCAGCGCGCGGTGCCGCTCAGACGGCGGGCAATATGCGGTGCGACCAGCGCAATAAATGAAATCGGCCCGGCGATGGCGGTGGCGGCCGCGGTCAGCACCACCGCCACCAGCATCAGCATTAAGCGCGAACGCTCCACGCCCACGCCCAGGGCACAGGCGCTGTCATCGCCCATCTCCAGCAATCGCATACGCTTCACCAGCAGCCAGGCACACAGCAGCATCAGGCCGATAATGGGGGTGGCTGGCAAGGTTTTCGCCCACGTCAGGCCATTTAGCGAACCCGCGTTCCACAGCCCGGCGGAGAGGGAGGTTTCCAGCGAAGCACGCAGCAAAAGCCAGGTATTGAAAGCCATCAGCATAGCCCGAACGCCAATGCCGATAATAATAAGACGGAAGGTTTCGATCCCGTTACGCCATGCCAGGGTCCAGACCACCAGCGAGGTCAGGATCCCGCCCAGCATCGCCGCCAGGGCTATCGCCGTCAGATGCTGACCAAAGAGTACCATGGCCACCAGCACGCCGCTCCAGGCCCCGGTGTTGAAGCCCATCACATCCGGGCTGCCTAATGGGTTACGCAGTAACGACTGGAATATGGCGCCGCTGACGCCAAGGGCTGCGCCCACCAGTATCGCCATCATCACGCGCGGCAGGCGCCACTCGGTGACCACCAGGGTGACGTTGCGCGGCGCGCTGCCAAACAGGGCATCGATGACCTGATGTATATCGAGGGTAACGGCGCCGCTGCACAGGCTCCAGAGGGCCACCAGCAGACTGGCGGCGACCAGCAGAAAACAGCTCAGCAGTAAACGTGGCGACGGGGCATTCACAGGCCACCTCCGCGTTTACGTCGTACCAGGAAAATAAGCACCGGCGCGCCGATAAAGGCGCTGACCACCGAGACCCGCAGCTCGCCCGGCACCAGCAGACGGCCAATAACGTCGGCATACAGCAGCAGGGCAGGGGTGGCAAGCAGGGTGACCGGCAACGACCAACGGTGATCGGCCCCCACCAGCCAGCGCGCCATGTGCGGCATCATCAGGCCAATAAAGGCAATGGGGCCAACGACCGCCGTCGCGCTGCCGCACAGGACGGTGATGGCCAGCAGGCCAATAAGCTGAGTGCGTGCCACCCGGCTGCCCAGCGCGGTGGCCGTGTCTGCGCCCAGGCTAAGACTGTTCAGGGCCCGGCTTAACATCAGTGCCACCACGGCGGCGATGACCACCGGTAACGTCACCACTTTAAGCGTCTGCAGCGTGCGGATGTCCAGCGAGCCCGCCTGCCAGAAACGCAGCTGATCCCACACGTCCGGATTGAGCAGGGCGATGCCGTTGGATAAGCCTTCCAGCACGGCGCCCAGCGCCACCCCCGCCAGGGTTAAGCGCACCGGGCTGAGCTGCCCGCCCCCCTGACTGCCGGTAAAGGCCACCAGCAACGAGGCCGCCAGCGCGCCGCAAAAGGCCATCATCAGTTGTTCTACGGGGGAGGAGAATCCAAACAGCGCGGCGCCCAGCACGATGGCAAAACTGGCCCCGGAATTCACCCCCAGGATGCCGGGGTCGGCCAGCGGATTACGGGTCAGGGTCTGCATGAGGGCACCGGCCAGCCCCAGCGCCGCACCGGCCAGCAGGCCAGCAAGGGTACGGGGCAGGCGGGCATCCAGCACAATAGTGCAGTCCGCGCTTTGACAGGTGCCGGACAGGGCATCGACAATCACGGCGGCGGGCAGAGGTTTTGCGCCAACCAGCAGACTGAGTGCAGCGGCAAGAATTAACAGGAGCAACAAACCGGGCACGGCAAGGGCACGCCCGGTAGAAGGTGAAAACGACATAGCAACGTCCATGACTTGATAATGATAGTAATTATCGTTATCTATCTTATTTGGCTATGTTAGCATGTGCGGCCATGGAATTGGTAAAAAAAGAAACCATTAAGGCGTTGTAATGACCCAAAAATCCTGGCTGCTCAACCTCAGCCTGCTGAAGACTCACCCGGCGTATCGCGCCGTCTTTATCGCCCGCTTTATCTCTATTTTGTCCCTTGGCCTGCTGGGCGTTGCCGTGCCGGTACAGATCCAGGCCATGACGCACTCCAGCTGGCTGGTAGGGCTCTCGGTGACGCTGACCGGCGGGGCGATGTTTATCGGCCTGATGGTGGGCGGCGTACTGGCCGACCGCTTTGAGCGAAAAAAACTGATTCTGCTGGCGCGGGGAACCTGCGGCGTCGGCTTCGTCGGGCTGTGTCTGAACGCGCTGCTGCCGGAGCCGTCGTTGATTGCCATCTATGCGCTCGGACTCTGGGACGGCTTCTTTGCCTCTTTAGGGGTGACGGCGCTGCTGGCAGCAACGCCAGCGCTGGTGGGGCGTGAAAACCTGATGCAGGCGGGGGCGATCACCATGCTCACCGTGCGTCTGGGCTCCGTGATTTCGCCGATGGTGGGCGGCTTGTTGCTGGCTACCGGTAACGTGGCCTGGAACTACGGCCTGGCGGCGGCAGGCACCTTTATCACTACGCTGACCTTACTGCGTTTGCCGCTGCTCCCGCCGCCCCCTCAGCAGCGTGAGCATCCGCTGAAATCCCTGCTGGCGGCGATTCGCTTCCTCTTTACCAATCCGCTGATTGGCGGCATTGCCCTGCTGGGCGGGCTGCTGACCATGGCCAGCGCAGTGCGCGTGCTCTATCCGGCGCTGGCGGGTGAGTGGCAGATGAGTGCCTCGCAGATTGGCCTGCTTTATGCGGCGATCCCCCTCGGCGCGGCGATCGGCGCGCTCACCAGCGGCAACCTGGCCCAGAGTGCGCGCCCGGGGTTAATCATGCTGGTGGCGACTTTCGTGTCTTTTATTGCCATCGCGCTCTTTAGCCTGATGCCTGTCTGGGCGCTAGGTGTGGTCTGCCTGGCGCTGTTTGGCTGGCTGAGTGCGGTGAGCTCTTTGCTGCAATACACGCTGATTCAGACCCAGACGCCGGAAAATATGCTCGGACGGATTAACGGCCTGTGGACGGCGCAGAACGTGACCGGCGATGCCATCGGCGCGGCTATTCTGGGCGGCCTGGGCGCAATCATGACGCCGGTGGCCTCAGCCAGCAGCAGTGGATGTGTGCTGGCGATAGTGGGGGCGATTTTACTGGTAGGACTGGTGAAGCTGCGGCGGTTCAGAAACGAACCGGCCGCCTCTCAGGTTTAATGAAACAGCGACTGCAATCGGGTTAACACCCGCATCGCACTGTAGTAATCCAGGCGGAAGGTCTCGGTTCCCAGCGCCCAGACGCGTTTGTTCTGCACCGCGGGCAGGTGGGCCAGTAGCGGGTTGGCATAAATCGCGTCGACGTCTTTTTGATCCCCGGCGAACAGGAACAGCCCTTCGCCGTTCAGACCCGTCGCCAGATTTTCACCACCCAGTTGAATAATGTCATGGCGTTTACCCTGGCTTTGGGAGGTGGATAGCCCGGCGGGCAGCGTGGCCAGGCTAAAGCCCAGCTGTTGCAACAGTTGCCCCTGCGCAGAATCGGCAGTCCAGAGGTTCGCGCTGTGGGCTGCCGCAGTGTAGACCAGCGCATTTACCGGCTGCGGTGGCAGTTTCATCTGCTGCTTAACCTGGGCCAGCTGTTTATCGAACTCATGGATACGCTCCGCAGCCTGCTTTTCCTGACCGGTGATCGTGCCCAACTGCGTCAGCAGCGTCTGCCAGCTTTTATCGTCGTAATTGATCACAAGCGTGGGCGCGATGGCCGACAGCTGATCGTAAAGGGCCAGGGCCGAGTCGCCGCCGGTGGCGCTGATCAGAATCAGATCGGGCATCTGGGCAGCCACCGCTTCGGCGCTCGCCTCACCAATATAGAGACGCGAGAGTTTGCGCTGTTTGGCAATGTCACCCCACTGGCGCAAAAAGCCCTGGTCGTCTGCCACGCGGTTGTTCGGCGTGGTCGCCCCGCTGGCCACCACCGGCGCGTCGATTGCCAGCAGAGAGCCGGTAAGGGTCACGCTGGTCGAGACGATGCGCGTGGGTTTGCTTTCAAGGGTGTGCGTGCCGTGGCTGTCGGTCACCTGACGGGGCCAGTCGGCGGCGGTGGCTGAGGTTACTCCTAAAACGAAAATGGCGCCCAGGAGCAGGGCATGACGGCAAACGGCGGGGAATTTCACAAAGCGGCATCCTGTATTTGCTGAGGTTAATGCTTCTCATTTTCATGAAAGCGTCACGGGGATGCAAGCGATAGTCGCACAAGATGCGCTGTCTGCGGTTGACACCCTTGCGATGAGCGATTAGGTTAGCCACCAAAATATAAATGATAATAATTCTTACTGCTTTTATCATTTCAGGAGGATGATATGGATACGTCATTGGCCGAGGAAGTCCAACAGAACCCGGCCACGCTGCAATCAGACAGTTTCTTCTTTATGTCGCCTTATCGCAGCTTTACCACGTCCGGCTGTTTTGCCCGCTTCAACGAACCCGCTGAAAATGGCGAACATCTCTCGAGCGCTTTCCAGCAAAAACTGGCGCAGGCCTTTGCGCAGGCGAAAGCCAGCGGCATCGCGAACCCCATCATGGTAGGCGCGATCCCCTTTGATACCCGTAAACCCTCTTCACTGTTTATTCCGCAACGCTGGCAGAGCTTTGCCCGTCCGGCACGTCAGCAGGCTGCGCGCTATGCCAGCCCAACGCAGACGCTGACCGTCGCCCAGCGCAGCGAGATCCCCGGCCAGCCGGTGTTCGAAGAGATGGTTGCCCGTGCCGCCGCGCTGACCGCGACGCCTCGCGTCAACAAGGTGGTGCTGTCGCGACTGATTGATATCGTCACCGAGGAGCAGATCGACAGCGGCGCGCTGCTGGAGCGTCTGATTGCGCAGAACCCGGCGAGCTTTAACTTCCACGTCCCCCTGGAAGATGGCGGCGTACTATTGGGTGCCAGCCCAGAACTGTTACTGCGCAAAGAGGGCTGCCACTTCAGCTCCCTGCCGCTGGCGGGATCGGCGCGTCGTCAGCCCGATGACATGCTCGACCGCGAAGCGGGTAACAAGCTGCTGGCCTCTCAGAAAGACCGTCACGAGCACGACCTGGTGACCCAGGCGATGAAAAGCGTGCTGGAAACCCGTAGCCATCAGCTGACCATGCCCGCCTCGCCGCAATTGATCACCACCCCGACGTTGTGGCACCTGGCAACGCCGGTAGAGGGCGAGGCGCGTGCCGATGAAAACGCCCTGACGCTGGCCTGTTTACTGCACCCGACGCCGGCGCTGAGTGGCTTCCCGCATCTGGCCGCGAAGGCCCTGATTGCCGAACTGGAGCCCTTCGACCGCGAGCTCTTTGGCGGCATTGTTGGCTGGTGCGACAGCGAAGGCAACGGCGAGTGGGTGGTCACTATCCGCTGCGCACGCCTGCAGGCGAACACCGTGCGACTGTTCGCCGGCGCGGGCATTGTGCCGGCTTCCTCTCCGGTCGGCGAATGGCGCGAAACCGGCGTCAAACTCTCCACCATGCTGAACGTTTTTGGTTTGCACTAAGGAACAATCATGACCATTCCCTTTACCCGTTGGCCTGAGGATTTTGCCCGGCGCTATCGCGAAAAAGGTTACTGGCAGGATCTGCCGCTGACTGACATTCTGACCCGCCACGCCAGCAGCGACGCGACGGCCATCATCGACGGTGACCGCCAGTACAGCTATCGCCAGTTCCACCAGGCGGTGAACAATCTGGCCGCTTCGCTACAGGCGCAGGGCATCAAGCGCGGTGAGACAGCGCTGGTACAACTGGGCAACGTGGCCGAGTTCTACATCACTTTCTTCGCGCTGCTGCAGTTGGGCGTGGCGCCGGTTAATGCGCTTTTCAGCCATCAGCGCAGCGAGCTTAATGCCTACGCCAGCCAGATCGAACCGGTGGTGCTGATTGCCGATCGCGGGCATGCCCTGTTTGCCGGCGATGATTTCCTTAACACCTTCGTCGATGAGCACCGTTCGGTGCGCGTGGTCATGCTGCGCGGTGATAACGGTGAACACGCGCTGGAGACGGCGATGGCCCGCCAGGATCCTCACTTTATCGCCTCGCCGACCCCGGCCGATGAGGTGGCTTTCTTCCAGCTATCGGGCGGCAGTACCGGTACGCCGAAGCTGATCCCCCGCACCCATAACGACTACTACTACAGCATTCTGCGCAGCAACGAGATTTGCGCCATCACTGCCGACACACGCTATCTGAACGCGCTGCCTGCCGCCCATAACTTTGCGATGAGCTCGCCGGGTTCGCTGGGGGTGTTTATGGCGGGCGGTTGTGTCGCGCTGGCGCACGATCCCAGCGCCACCCACTGCTTCCCGCTGATTGCTCAGCATCAGCTGAACATGGCCTCGCTGGTGCCGCCGGCGGTTAGCCTGTGGTTACAGGCCATTGCCGATGGGGCAGATAAAAGCCAGCTGGCCTCTCTCACGCTGTTGCAGGTAGGCGGCGCACGGCTCTCTGCGACCCTGGCGGCACGTATTCCTGCTGAGATCGGCTGCCAGCTGCAGCAGGTATTTGGCATGGCGGAAGGGCTGGTGAATTACACCGCGCTCGACGACGCGCCGGAGAAGATCATGAATACCCAGGGCCGCCCAATGTGTCCGGACGACGAAGTCTGGGTGGCCGATGAAAACGGCAACCCGCTGCCGCGTGGGGAAGTGGGGCGCCTGATGACCCGCGGGCCCTATACCTTCCGTGGCTATTACAAAAGCCCGGAACACAACGCCAGCGCCTTCGATGGCAACGGTTTTTACTGTTCCGGCGACCTGATCGCAATCGACGAGCAGGGCTATATCACCGTTCAGGGGCGTGAGAAAGATCAGATCAACCGCGGCGGCGAAAAGATTGCCGCAGAAGAGATTGAGAACCTGCTGTTACGCCACGAGGCGGTGATCCATGCGGCACTGGTCAGCATGGAAGATAGCCTGCTGGGCGAGAAGAGCTGCGCGTATCTGGTGGTGAAACAGCCCCTGCGTGCCGTAGAGGTTCGCCGCTTCCTGCGTGAGCAGGGCGTCGCCGAATTTAAGCTGCCGGATCGCGTCGAAAGCGTGGATGCGCTGCCGCTGACGCCGGTGGGAAAAGTAGACAAGAAACAGTTGCGCCTGTGGCTGGCTGAACGCGCCCAGGGCTGAGGAACAGAAGATGGCCATTCCAAAATTAACCGCTTACGCGCTGCCGACCGTGGCAGATCTGCCTGATAACAAAGTGAACTGGGCGTTTGAACCCGAGCGCGCCGCGCTGCTGATCCATGATATGCAGGAGTATTTCCTCAATTTCTGGGGCGAAAACAGCGCGATGATGCAGCAGGTCGTGGCAAATATTGCTCGCCTTCGTGACTTCTGCAAAGCTCACAACATCCCGGTCTATTACACCGCCCAGCCGAAAGAGCAGAGCGATGAAGACCGCGCCCTGCTGAACGATATGTGGGGGCCGGGGCTGACCCGCTCCCCGGAGCAACAGCGCATTGTGGCCGGGTTGACGCCGGATGAAGCGGATACCGTGCTGGTCAAGTGGCGTTACAGCGCCTTCCATCGCTCCCCGCTGGAGCAGATGTTGAAAGATACCGGCCGTAACCAACTGATCATTACCGGTGTCTATGCGCACATCGGCTGCATGACCACCGCCACCGACGCTTTCATGCGAGACATTAAGCCTTTCTTCGTCGCCGATGCGCTGGCTGACTTTACCCGTGACGAGCACCTGATGTCCCTGAAGTACGTGGCGGGTCGCTCCGGTCGCGTGGTGATGACCGATGAACTGCTGCCCTCTATTCCGGCATCAAAGGCAGCGCTGCGCGAAGTGATCCTGCCGCTGCTGGACGAATCCGACGAGCCGATGGATGACGAAAACCTGATCGATTACGGCCTCGATTCCGTACGCATGATGGCGCTGGCTGCCCGCTGGCGCAAAGTACACAGTGATATCGACTTCGTGATGCTGGCGAAAAATCCGACCCTCGATGCCTGGTGGGCGCTGCTCTCTCGCGAGGTGAAGTGATGGCCGGATTTGATTTTACCGGCAAAACCGTCTGGGTGACGGGGGCGGGTAAGGGGATTGGCTATGCGACGGCGCTGGCCTTCGTTGAGGCGGGGGCGAACGTAACCGGCTTTGACCTGGCGTTTCCGGCGCAGGATTACCCCTTTGCCACTGAAGTGCTGAACGTGGCGGATGCCGCCCAGGTGAGCACGATCTGTGCTCCCCTCCTTGCCGCTCAGGACCGCCTTGATGTGCTGGTCAACGCGGCCGGTATTCTGCGCATGGGGGCCACCGATGCCCTCACGCAAGAGGCGTGGCAAGAGACGTTCGCGGTGAACGTCGGTGGTGCGTTTAACCTGTTTCAGCAGACGATGGGCCAGTTTCGTCGTCAGCAGGGTGGGGCGATAGTCACCGTGGCTTCGGATGCGGCACATACCCCCCGTATCGGCATGAGCGCCTATGGCGCCTCGAAAGCGGCGTTAAAAAGCCTGGCGCTGACCGTCGGGCTGGAGCTGGCGAGCAGCGGCGTGCGGTGTAATCTGGTCTCACCGGGGTCAACGGACACCGATATGCAGCGCACCCTTTGGGTGAGCGATGATGCCGAGCAGCAGCGCATCCGCGGCTTTGGCGAGCAGTTTAAGCTGGGTATTCCGCTGGGCAAAATCGCCCGTCCGCAGGAGATTGCCAGCACCGTATTATTCCTGGCCTCCGATGCCGCCAGCCATATCACCCTGCAGGATATTGTGGTGGATGGCGGTTCAACCCTGGGGGCCTGAATGATCTGGAAACGTCACTTATCACTCGACGCGCTGAATGCCACCAGCCAGAACACGATGGTGGCCCACCTCGGCATCCTCTATACCCGCATCGGTGATGAGACGCTGGAAGCTGAAATGCCGGTAGATACCCGCACCCATCAACCCTTTGGTTTGCTGCACGGCGGGGCATCGGCTGCGCTGGCGGAGACGCTTGGCTCAATGGCCGGCTATCTGATGACCCGTGATGGGCAGAGCGTGGTGGGTACTGAGCTTAATGCCACGCATCACCGGGCAGTGGCGCAGGGCAAGGTGCGCGGCGTGTGCCAGCCGTTACATCTGGGGCGCACCAGCCAGAGCTGGGAGATTGTGGTCTATGACGAGCAGGGGCGGCGTTGCTGCACCTGTCGGCTAAGCATCATGGTGCTGGGATAATTGTTGCCCCCTTATCCTACGGGTGAGGGGGGCTGCTGCACCCGAAAGTGATCGGGTTAACAATGTGTTGTAAATACCTGGTTTTACCCCCCATTTCTACGTTTCAAAGTTGTTAAAAATGTCCCTGTGATCTAGAAACAAAATGTAACACCTCCTGTTTCACGCTAACGGACATCAACTATGAACAACTCAGGGAAATACCTCGTCTGGGCCATGCTCTCCGTAGTGGGAGCATTCGCGCTGGGCTACATCGCACTCAACCGTGGTGAACAGATAAATGCGCTGTGGATTGTGGTTGCCTCAGTCTGTATCTATCTGATTGCTTATCGCTTTTATGGCAAGTTTATCGCCCGCAATGTGCTCTCAGTGGACAGCACGCGCATGACGCCTGCGGTGCGGCACAACGACGGTCTGGACTATGTGCCAACCGACAAAAAAGTGTTGTTTGGTCACCACTTTGCCGCTATCGCCGGGGCGGGGCCGCTGGTGGGGCCGGTACTGGCCGCACAGATGGGGTATTTACCTGGCATGATCTGGATCCTCGCCGGCGTGGTACTGGCCGGTGCGGTGCAGGATTTTATGGTGCTCTTCGTCTCCACCCGTCGCGACGGACGCTCGCTCGGAGAGCTGGTTAAAGAGGAGATGGGGGCCACCGCCGGGGTGATCGCGTTGATCGCCACCTTTATGATCATGGTGATCATTCTGGCGGTGCTGGCAATGATAGTGGTAAAAGCCTTAACCCACAGCCCGTGGGGAACGTACACCGTCGCCTTCACCATTCCGCTGGCGCTGTTTATGGGGATCTATATTCGCTATCTGCGTCCTGGACGTATTGGCGAAGTGTCGATCATCGGTCTGTTCTTCCTGGTGTTCGCCATTATCTCTGGCGGTTGGGTGGCGGAGAGCCCGACCTGGGCACCGTACTTTGACTTTACCGGCGTACAGCTGACCTGGATGCTGGTGGGCTACGGTTTCGTGGCGGCGGTACTGCCGGTGTGGCTGCTGCTGGCGCCGCGCGATTATCTCTCGACCTTCCTGAAAATCGGCACCATCGTTGGGCTGGCGATTGGCATTCTGATTATGCGCCCGACCCTGACCATGCCAGCGCTTACCAAATTTATCGATGGCACCGGCCCGGTATGGACGGGTAACCTCTTCCCGTTCCTGTTTATCACTATCGCCTGCGGGGCGGTGTCGGGGTTCCATGCCCTGATCGCCTCCGGTACCACACCGAAGATGCTGGCCAATGAGAACCAGGCCTGCTTTATCGGCTACGGTGGGATGCTGATGGAGTCCTTCGTGGCGATTATGGCCCTGGTCTCTGCCTGCATTATCGATCCCGGCGTCTACTTCGCGATGAATAGCCCGATTGCGGTGCTGGCCCCGGCCGGTACGGCAGACGTGGTAGCCTCTGCGGCGCAGGTGGTGAGCGGCTGGGGCTTTGCGATCACGCCAGAAACCTTAACCCATATCGCTAATGAAGTAGGGGAGCAGTCCATCATCTCCCGCGCGGGCGGGGCACCGACCCTGGCGGTGGGGATGGCTTACATCCTGCATGGTGCGCTGGGTGGGCTGATGGATGTGTCGTTCTGGTATCACTTCGCCATTCTCTTTGAAGCGCTGTTTATTCTGACGGCGGTGGACGCGGGTACCCGTGCGGCACGCTTTATGCTGCAGGATCTGCTGGGGGTGATCTCACCCGGCCTGAAGCGCACCGATTCGCTGCCGGCGAACCTGCTGGCTACGGCGCTGTGCGTACTGGCGTGGGGCTACTTCCTGCATCAGGGGGTGGTGGATCCGCTCGGCGGCATTAACACGCTGTGGCCGCTGTTCGGTATCGCTAACCAGATGCTGGCGGGGATGGCGCTGATGCTTTGCGCAGTCGTCCTGTTTAAGATGAAACGTCAGCGTTACGCCTGGGTCGCGCTGGTGCCGACCGCCTGGCTGCTGATTTGTACCCTGACCGCCGGCTGGCAGAAAGCCTTCAGCCCGGATACGAAGATCGGTTTCCTGGCGATTGCCAATAAGTTCCAGGCAATGATCGACAGTGGTAATATTCCTGCTCAGTACACCCAGTCGCAGCTGTCACAGCTGGTGTTTAATAATCGTCTGGATGCCGGGCTGACCATCTTCTTTATGGTGGTCGTGGTCGTTCTGGCGTGGTTCTCTCTGAAGACCGCCCTGGCGGCGCTGAAGGTGGATACCCCAACGGCAAAAGAGACGCCGTATGAGCCGATGCCTGAAAACCTGGATGAGATCGTCACCCAGGCAAAAGGGGCGCATTAAACGAACCTCCCCCTCTCTCCGCCGGGGAGAGGGGTTAACAGAAGAGATATGGCATGTTCGACACCCTCTCCAAAGCAGGTAAATATTTAGGCCAGGCCGCCAAAATGATGATCGGCGTCCCGGACTACGACAACTACGTCGAGCATATGCGCGTCAATCATCCCGATCAGACGCCAATGACCTACGAGGCCTTTTTCCGCGATCGGCAGGATGCGCGCTACGGGGGCAAGGGCGGGGCGAAGTGCTGTTAACCCTCTTTCGGAAAGTAGAGGCTTATCTGCTCTTGTTTGCAGCCATAAATTGCGGCCAGTTTTTCGCGGGTGCGTTTTTGCGGGCGGGAATCAGGTGATTCAAGCTGTGAGACGGCAGACTGGCTGATGCCCAGTTTGTCGGCCACCTCCTGTTGGGATAACCCGCGCAGAATACGCCAGGCGGCCTGCAGACTGACATCCTGATAAGTCATGATACTGCATACCTCTGCGGGCAGTTCAACGTCATCATAACCGTCATGTTCAATTTCTATTTCTTCCAGATCGTCGTCGGTTTCATCGTCGATCTCTGCCATTTGTAAGCACATACGGAAGTATTCGTCATAGGGAATAACTGCGTACTGAGCGTTTCCTTCATCGTCCTTAATCAGTTGAACAGCCATAGGGCATATTCTCCTCGTGTGAATAAGTGGTCGTTGTACGACGCTTTACGGCAATCACATAGCAGTGCTTATCAGGTGTAAGCGCCTCTGCCGGGCGACAGAGGCTTACATCACTTGTGCGATCAGGCGTTCAACCCTCCATCCACGTCCAGACCCGTTCCGGAGATCTGCCCGGCGGCGGGACTTGCCAGGAAGGTGACCGCGGCGGCGACATCCTCCGGTTGGCCATAGTGACCCAGCGCAATGAGCTGGCGCTGCGATGCGGCCTGCTCGCCATGCTCCGGGTTCATATCACTGTTTGTCGGGCCAGGATGGACAAGATTCACGGTGATGCCGCGCGGCCCTAAATCGCGCGCCAGCCCGCGGGTCAGGGAGTTGAGCGCAGATTTGGTCATTGAGTAGACGGCAATGCCCGGCTGGGCGACGCGGTTTGCCAGGCAACTGCCGATATTGATAATGCGACCGCCCTCAGACATATGGACAAGGGCTTCCTGGATGGCAATCACCACGCCGCGAATATTCACGTTGATCAGGGCGTCGATATCCGCCAGGGTCATCGATTCCAGCGGGCCGCCGCGCGCAATACCGGCATTGTTGACCAGGATATCCAGCCCACCAAGGGAACGTGCTGCCTGAGTAACGGCTTCCTGGATCGCCTGCGCGTTGGCGCTGTCGGCCTGAATTGCCTCGCTGTGCCGACCTAGCCCCTTGATCTCATCCGCCACGGCCTGCGCTTTCTCGGCGGATTTTTCGTATGTGATAATCACATCGGCGCCGGCGCGCGCCAGCGACAGTGCGATGGCACGACCCAATCCACGGCTGGCGCCGGTAACCAGCGCCTTTTTACCTGTTAAATCGATCTGCATGATGACCTCGTTGCGAGAGTGGTGATAGCCATCATTAGTTATAGTCAATCTGTGCAACTATCGGTGGAAGGATTCGACCTTCTCAAACGCCGCGCGCAGAACCGCAGGGGTTAGCGCTACCGACAGATAATGAATCGACTCTACCGGACGCAGGGTGTGGGCGATCACCTTGTCCAGCGCGGCGGTATCGTTGATATCGACGTCCAGCTCACGCAGCGTGGTAGGCGGATTGAAGCGCTGATAGGCCGCCACCAACTGTGCCAGAACATCATCCTGGCCGAGCAGGGCGCTCTGCACCAGAATACCGTAAGCCACTTTTGTGCCGTGCAGATATTTGTCTGTTTGCGGCAGCACGGTCAGCCCGTTATGCACCGCATGCGCTGCCGCGACGCGGGTATAGCGCTCGCCCAGGCCGCCCACCATCCCGCCACCCGCAATGATGGCATCAACCACATCGCGAAAACGTTGCGTCTGCTCACCGCGCGCCTGGTCCGCCAGCGCCTGTTCGCTGCTTTCCAGTAACACATCGCGGATCGCCAGGGCGCCGTTGATGCCCAGCCGCACGGTTAACGGCAGGGTTTCAGGCTGCGGGGCCAGCACCACCGCCTCGTACCATTTCGCCAGCGTGTCGCCGATGCCCGCCAGCAGATACTCCGCCGGGGCATGAAGGATAATGTCAGGCTCGACCAGCACCAGGAAGTTAGCGTCGTCGAAAATCTCAAAGTGCAGGGCGGAACCTGCGTCGTTGTACCAGACCGAGAGCGGCGTCCAGGCGGCACAGGTGGCGGCGATGGTGGGAATGGCAACCACCGGCAGACCCAGACGTCGTGCCACGGCTTTCACCGTATCCAGCAGCGCACCGCCGCCAATGCCAATCACCACGCTGCGATCGTCGCCGGACTGTTTCACAAGATCTGCAACGTCGCGCTCACTGCAGTGGCCTTTAAACAGAATCTGCTTTGCCCCCTCAGCGTTAAAACTCTCTGGCAAGAACGGGCGTGCGCCTTCGATGGCACGTTCGCCATAAATCCAGACCGCCCGGGAGAGCTGTTCTGGAGTGAAAAAGTCGTGCAGGCGTTGCAGGCTGCCGTTGTGAGAGAAGTAATTGGCCGGACCCGGAACGACGCGAATATCGGTGTTACTCATGTTGTTATCCTTTTTGCGAAATGCTAACCTGATGTTATGTCTGGACATCTGGATGGCTAATAATATTTTGCTTTATCTTATGCCTTTTCCGTCGTTGTCAGTCAACCGTAGCTGTGAAAAATTCCATAAATCATAATATTAAAGAAGGATTTAACGCCGATGGTTTCAAGTCGCCTGGAGATGCGTGGCATTAGCCTGGCCTTTGCGGGCTTTCAGGCGCTGTCGCGTGTCGATTTCACCCTGATGGGCGGCTCTGTGCATGCCCTGACGGGCGCCAACGGTGCGGGGAAGTCCACGCTGATGGCGGTGCTTTGCGGCACCCACGACCATTACGAGGGCGAAATCAGCATTAATAACCAGGCGGTGACCATTCGCGAACCCCTGGATGCCAAACGGCTGGGGATTCATCTGGTACAGCAGGAGGTAGATGTCGCGCTGATCCCGGGCTTGAGCATTGCTGAAAATATCATGCTCGATCATCTGGCGCAGCCAGGGCACCGCTTTCGTTGGCGGAGTGTGCGCCAACAGGCGGAAGCGGCGCTGGCTCAGCTGGATGTTCAACTGGACGTACGCCGCCCTATCGACAGCTGTACGCTGGCGGAAAAACAGCAAATCTTGCTGGCGCGCGCCCTCTCGCATCACTGTCGTTTCCTGATCCTGGATGAACCTACCGCTCCGCTGGATGCGCATGAAAGCGAGCGCCTCTTTAGCGTGGTGCGCCGTTTACAGCAGCAGGGGATCGGCGTGGTGTTTATCTCCCACCGCATTCATGAGCTGAAGGCGATTTGCGATACCTTAACCGTGCTGCGTGACGGCAAGCTGATTGAGACAGGCCCGATGGCGGCCCTGAGCGTCGAAGCGATCGTTGAGAAGATGCTCGGCCATGAGCTGAGCGACATTTACCCGCCCGCCCGCCCGCGCGTCAGCGACGAAACCTTGCTGCGCATTGAGGGGCTGCATGATGACGCGCTGCTAAAAGATATCTCCCTGCATCTGCGCAAAGGCGAGATTTTAGGTATCGCCGGGCTCGCGGGCGCAGGCAAAACGGAACTCTGCAAGGCGCTGTTCGGCGCCAGTAAAAGCCGGGTTGACCGCGGTGAACTGAATAACCGGGCCTGGCGCCCCCGCGATCCCGCCGATTCGGTCCTGCGCGGGCTGGCGCTGGTGCCGGAAGAGCGGCGCAAAGAGGGCATCTTTATCGATGAGCCGGTGAGCATGAACCTGGCGGTCAGCGCCGATAACACCTTCTCTCGCTGGAGTCTGTTTGGCCATCGCCAGGCATGGCGCTGGGCGGAAGAGGTGATCGCCCGTGTGGGTGTGCGAGCGCGCGGGCCAGGACAGGTGCTGCGGCGACTCTCGGGTGGCAACCAGCAGAAGGTGGCGATCGGCAAATGGTTACGTGGCAACGCGCAGGTGCTCATTTTTGACGAACCCACCAAAGGGGTGGACGTGAAAGCCAAAACCGATCTCTTCCAGCTGATTGACGGCCTGGCGCGCGAAGGCAAAGGGGTGATCTACGCCTCTGGCGAATTTGCCGAGCTGGTCGGGCTTTGTGACCGCATCTGCGTCTTATGGGATGGGCGCATCGTGGCAGAGATTGCCGGGGCCGAGGCCCGGGAAGAGACATTACTTTACTATTCAACCGGAGGAACCGCGTCGTGAGCAAGGCCCTTTCAGTGAATGCGGCGGCGTCTGGCCGTCAGCAAATATTCGATTTTCTCTACAAATGGGGCATGTTGCTGACCGTTGTCGCCTTGATTGCGATATTTGGTATCGCATCAGACAACTTCCTCGATCCCTTTAACATTATCAATATCCTACGATCTATCGCCATTGTGACGGTGATTGCCATTGGCGTCTCCATCTCCCTGACCGTGGGCGGTTTTGACTTGTCGGTAGGCTCGACGGCCTCGCTTGCCAACGCGCTGGTCATTTCGCTCTTTGTCTGGCATGGCTTCGGCACCACGGAATCGATTCTGATCACCCTGGCGCTCTGTACGCTGGTAGGGCTGTTTAACGCCTTTCTGATCGTCATCCTGCGCATTCCGGACATGCTCGCCACCCTTGCGAGCCTGTTTGTGATCCAGGGGGTAGCGATGACATACAGTTACGGCGGATCGATTACCGAAAATATGGTGCTGCCGAGCGGAGATATGGCGGAAGGGACGATTCCGGCAGCTTTTGGCTCGCTGGGGCAGGTACCCACGATCGTGATCATCATGCTGGTGGTGACCCTGGTGGCGCAGCTGGCGTTGTCACTCACGACCCACGGCCGTCGCATGTACGCCATTGGCGGCAATCCGGAAGCCGCGCGTTTATCCGGAATTCGTACGACCCGCTATAAGGTCGCTGCCTACGTCATCGCCTCATTGCTGGCCGGACTGGGGGGTATTCTGCTGGCCTCGCGCATTGGCTCGTCACAGGTGAACGCCGGAGGCGGCTATTTGATGGATGCGGTGGCGGCGGCGTGGATCGGTTTCTCACTGGCAGGCTCGGGTAAACCCAACGCACTGGGTACGCTGGTGGGGGCGGTGATCCTCGGCGTACTCTCCAACGGACTGGTGATGCTTTCGGTCCCCTATTACGCCATGGACATTATAAAAGGGCTGGTGCTGGCAGCGGCGCTGGCGATCACCTACATACAAAAACGCTAATAATTCACAACAACACAACGGGATAACAGAATGAAAAAAATGGCGCGCTCTTTGGTGGCACTGGGATTACTTGCAGCCTTACCCGGCTTTGCCGCCACGCCGGCTCCGGTTCCGGCGGCGATTGCTAACCATGACGGGCAGATCCGCATCGCGGTGATCCGTAATCTCGGTTCGGACGACAACACCACCCAGTTTGTCTCCGGTGCGATTCAGGAAGGGAAAAAGCTCGGCTTCAAAGTCAGCACCTTTTTAAGTAACGGTGACGATGCCAAATTCCAGGACTTCGTTAACCAGGCCATCAGCCAGAAATATGACGGCATTATTCTCTCCCAGGGGCGTGACCCGTACTCCACGGGGCTGGTGAAAAAAGCGGTAGATGCCGGCATAAAAGTGTCGGTGTTCGACACCGCCGTAAAGGGCGATATCCCGGGCGTGACCGTCACGCAGCAGGATGATGCCTCCCTGACCCATCTCTCCTTCGGCCAGCTGGCGAAAGATTTCAACGGCAAAGCCAATATCATTAAGCTGTGGGTCGCTGGCTTCCCGCCGATGGAGCGTCGTCAGGCGGCGTACCAGGAATTACAGAAGCAGTATCCGGGCATTAAAGAGCTCGAATCTATCGGCGCGGTCTCGTCTGACGTGCAGGGCGACACCGCCAACAAAGTCGGCGCCGTGCTGGCGAAATACCCGAAAGGGCAGATCGACGCTATCTGGGGCACCTGGGACGCCTTTAGTCAGGGAGCCTACAAAGCCCTGAAAGAGAACGGTCGCACGGAGATCAAACTCTATAGCATTGATATCTCCAACCAGGATCTGCAATTGATGCGTGAATCCGGCAGCCCGTGGAAAGTGAGCGTGGCGGTGGATCCGAAGCTGATTGGTGCTACCAACGTGCGGCTGATTGCCAACAAGATTGCCGGGGAAACCACGCCAGCAACCTATGACTTTAAAGCGGCCGCCATCCCTCAGGCGCTGCTGACGGCGCAGCCTGGGGCAGTTAACGTGGCATCGCTTGGTAAAATCATTCCAGGCTGGGGCCAGACCCAGGACTTCATCGCCCCGTGGTTTGCTACGCTCGAAGCCAAAAATAAATGAGTACGCTTCCCACGCCTGAATACAGCCGCAATATGCGGCTGATTGGCCATAGCGATCAGGGCGGCCGCCCGGACGGGGTGCAGCTGATGGTGCACCGTGGCTTTGCCTATATTGGACATATGGTGTCGCAGGGTTTTTCGATTGTGGATGTGCGCGATCCCAAAAATCCTCGCGCGGCCGGGTATGTGCCCGCACCACCCGGCACCTGGAATGTCCACCTGCAGGCGCATGACGATCTGCTGCTGGTGATCAATGCCCGGGATCTCTTTGCCGATGCCCGCTTCGCAGACGAGAAGGTCTACTACACCCGACAGGTGGGGGAGACCGTTAGTGACGTGCAGGACAAAGGCTGGAGCGCCGGGCTGCGTGTGTTTGATATTTCGACCCCTGACAAACCACGTGAAATTGGCTTTTTGTCGCTGAACGGTATCGGTATTCACCGCATCTGGTATGTGGGTGGACGCTGGGCTTATGTTTCGGCGCTGATCGACGGTTTTACCGATTACATATTTCTCACCATCGATCTGGCGGATCCGCGCAGGCCAGAGGTGGCGGGGCGCTGGTGGCTGCCGGGCATGAATCAGGCTGAAGGCGAGAAGCCAACGTGGCCGGACGGTAAGCGCTATGCGCTACACCACGCGATTATCGCCGGCGATACCGCCTACGGAAGCTGGCGCGACGGCGGGCTGACGCTACTGGATGTGAAAGACAAAACCCAGCCGAAGCTGATCAGCCATCGCAACTGGAGTCCGCCGTTTGGCGGCGGTACGCACACGGCGCTGCCGTTGCCGGACCGGGATCTGCTGGTGGTGTTGGACGAAGCGGTACTCGACAATCAGGAGGATGGTGAGAAGCTCATCTGGCTTTTTGATATCCGCGAGCCGTCGAACCCGGTCAGTATTGCCACCTTCCCGCAGCCGGATGAGAGAGATTACGTAGCGAAAGGGGCGCACTTCGGTCCACACAACCTGCACGAGAACCGGCCTGGTAGCTTTGTTAGCTCGACGCTGATTTTTGCCACCTACCAGAACGCTGGTGTGCGCGCGTACGATATCTCGAATCCGTATCGTCCGGTGGAGACCGGGGCGCTGGTTCCGGCGGCGCCTGAGAGGATGATGGATACACGACCGAATCGCCCGCAGGTGATCCAGTCGTGTGATGTGTTTGTGGACGCGCAGGGGATTATCTACAGCACCGATTATAACGGTGGGCTGTCGGTGATTGAGTATTTGGGGTAAGTGCGGGTTGCTGCCCTCACCCCGGCCCTCTCCCACAGGGAGAGGGAGAAAATACCGGCCTCTCTTCTACAGGGAGAGGGAGAACTCAGCTGTACTGGCGCACCCGCGCCACCAGCTCTTCCGCGCTGTCGATGCGATCGGCAATCACAATCAGCGCTTTACCTAACTGAATGGCATGGCGCAGGCATTCATGGCGCATCGCCTCATCCTGAATGGTGTCGATATCCGCCACGTGCGACAGGCCGACACTACGGCGAATCAGCTCGGTGCCGCAGAAGCCAATGGCATCCTTCCAGACCTTTTTCAGAAATTCCGACGCATAGCCAGGTTCACGCAGGGCGGCATCGCGGGTTTTTTCGCTTGCCAGCGCCTGGAAACGCTCTGCGAAGGTATTCCACAGTGTCTGAATATCCCTCAGACGCTGTTCGCGGGCGGCGGCGGCATCGCGAATGCCCAGATGCCCCGGCAGGCCGCAGAAGTTAAGCAACAGGTTGCCGATGGCGGTGCCCACGTCAAAACCGATTGGACCAAAGTAGCCAAACTCGGCATCGATTGCCTTCAGGCTCTCTTCGGCGACAAAAATCGAGCCGCTGTGAATATCCCCATGCAGCAGCGCTTCGGCCTGCGAGAAGAAGCGGTGTTTCAGGGAGGCTACGGCAATTTTTAGCTGTCCATCGTTACGCAGGGCGGCAACATCATTTTCCAGCTCAGCCGGATAGTTGTTGCGCTCGTGCACCTGATACGGATCGTTAAAGAACAGATCTTCAGTAATCTCGCACATTTCCGGGTTGATGAATTTCGCCACCTGCGCTTTTTTATCGTGCGGGTGGAGGTAGAAATCGCTGGTATGGAACAGGGTATGCGCCAGGTACTCCCCAAGCTGGCGTGCGGCTTGCGGGTAGTCCACATTTTTTATCAATTCACCGCGCCAGATGCGGTGGCTGGAGAGATCTTCCATGACCATCACCGCCAGTTGCGGATCGTAATGGTGAATCTTTACCGTGTGCTGCGGGCTATGTTGATAGTGGGCAACCAGGGTTTCTGCCTCAAGACGCGCGCGATCCAGGGTTAATGGCCAGGATTCGCCCACGCAGCGTACGTATGGAAGCGCCTGTTTCACGATGATGCGACTGACGCCCTCGGTATCAAAAATTTTAAAGACCAGATTGAGATTGCCGTCGCCCACCTCTTTCGCCTCCACCAGCGATGACGGGTTATCGAGGCCGCCAAACTGTTGTGCGTACGCCACGGCGTCCTGAGCGGTAAAGGTACGGTATTGCGACATTGCCTGTTCCTCACTGATTCTGGTAATTAAGACATTTAGACGTCTATACATCTGAATTTTATCCTGACACAATGTTATACAACAACGCAACAGAGAATTAACGACATGCAGACATTACAGACGACCAGCCTGCGGGTGGTGGAAAATCAGTTATTTATTCTCGATCAACAGGCGCTTCCGCAGGAGAAACGCTGGCTGGATGCCTCCAGCGTAGAGGCGCTGGTCGGCCATATTCATGCCTTACGCGTACGCGGCGCGCCGCTGATTGGTCTGTCAGCCAGCCTGCTGTTGGCCCTGCTGGCCGAAGCGGGTAAAAACCGCGACGAGCTGGCGCAGGCGCTTGAGACGCTGCGCGCCTCGCGACCAACGGCGGTGAACCTGATGAATAATCTGGATCGCATGAAGCAGGCGTTGCAGCAGGAGAATTTTGTGCCAGCGCTGGTGACCGAAGCGTTACGCCTGATCGACGAAGATAAACAGCTGTGCGACGCCATTGCCCGCGCAGGCAGTCAGCTTGTGAAGCCGGGCAGTCGCCTGTTGACCCACTGTAATACCGGCGGGTTGGCAACGGCAGGCGTAGGCACGGCGCTGGGCGTGATTGCGCTGGCGCACCAGCAGGGCAATGTACGTAACGTCTGGGTGGATGAGACCCGTCCATTATTGCAGGGCGGCAGACTGACGGCGTGGGAACTGGGTGAATTAGGGGTGCCTTACCAACTGATCACCGATTCAATGGCCGCCAGTCTGATGGCGAAAGGGCAGGTGGATGCCGTCTGGGTGGGGGCTGACCGCATTGCCGCCAATGGCGACGTGGCGAATAAAATCGGCACTTACTCTCTGGCGGTACTGGCGAAGTTTCATGGGATTCCATTTTACGTTGCCGCGCCGCAAACGACGCTGGATCCGCACTGCCCAAACGGCGACGCGATCCCGATTGAACAGCGCGCCGCCAGCGAAGTCATGGGCGTGGCGGGAAGTTTTGGCGCAGTCCAGTGGGCCCCCGCGGATGCGCAGGTTTACAACCCGGCGTTTGACGTGACGCCAGCAGCCTTGATAAGCGGTTGGGTGCTGGATACGGGCGTGGTTACGCCGCAGCAGGTGGCAGAAGGGAAATTTTCCTGAGTCTTCGAAGGAACTGAAGCGGTAGTGCTTTTAGACCCCCTCTCCCCGGAAGGAAGAGGGGGAGATATCATGCGAGGCGTGGATAGCCGTCAGCAATCGCATCGCCCGTAAACTGTGCGATCCAGCCTTCGGGATTATCGAAAATACGAATGGCGGTAAAGTTCGGCTCCGAACCCATATCAAACCAGTGCGGCGTGCCGGCAGGCACCGAGATAAGATCGTTTTTCTCACACAACACCTGATACACCTGATCCCCGATGTGCAGGCAGAACAGCCCTGCGCCCTCGACGAAGAAACGCACTTCGTCTTCGCCATGGGTGTGTTCGTTGAGGAACTTCGCGCGCAGCGCCTCTTTTTGCGGGTTGTCGGCGCGCAGGCTGATCACATCCCAGCTCTGATAGCCTTTCTCTGCCACCAGTTTATCGATCGCATGCTGGTAGGCGTTGATCACCGCCTCCGGTGCCGGATCCTGGCCTAAATCACGATCCGCCGCCCAGCGTTCAAACCGCACACCTTTGGCGTTGAGCTGTTCGGCAATTTCGGCGGCATCGGTGCTGTGCCACTGCGGCTGGCTGGCGTCTTTATCAGAATAAATCGTTAATGCGCTCATGAAGGGATCTGCTCCGGGTTAATGTCGTCAAACTGGTGCACCTGATGGTGATGGCTCGCGCCGTCGTCATCGCCGCGAATCAGTTGCAGGGTGCGAAAACCGGCCTGCTCAGCGGCGTCCAGCTCCTGATGTATATCGGACAGGAAAAGGATTTGCGACGGTGCAACGCTAATCTGCGCCGCGATGTTCTGATAAGACTGAACGTCGCGCTTAGCGCCCACATGGGTATCAAAATAGCCGCTGAAGAGATGCGTAATATCACCCTCATCGCTGTAGCCAAATAACAGTTTTTGCGCAGCAACAGAGCCTGAGGAATAGACATAGAGATCAATACCCTGAGCTTTCCATTTCTCCAGTGACGGCAGCACGTCGGGGTAGAGGTGGCCGGTAAAATCACCGTTAATGTAACCGTCGTGCCAGATGATCCCTTGCAACGCTTTTAACGCAGTGGATTTGCGGTCTTCATCCATAAACTGCAACAGCGCGTCCGTTAGCTCGCTGGCGCTGGCCTGCGGTGCGCCGATTTCATCGCGTAGATTATCCAGAATGGATTTCACCGGCTCGGCGTATTGCTGGGCTGCGACAAACGCTGTCAGCCGCTCACGCGCGTAGGGGAATAACACATTATGGACAAAACGAATATCAGTGGTCGTTCCTTCAATATCCGTCACAATCGCGCGAATCATACTCTCTCCAGTTGGCGTAAACGCATTTCACATTCAAATAAGAATTCAAGACCTTCCAGGTGACGACGGGCCTCAGCCACGTCGCGTCCCCAGCAGGTTAAGCCATGGCCGCGCAGAAGAAAACCATAATTAAGAGGGCGCTCTTGTGCGTAGTGGGCGATTCGCGAGGCGAGGGCATCAATATCCTGATCGTTATCGAATACGGCGATGGCCAGCGTATCCAGATGCGTGGTCTGGCCGGTCAGGGATTTCTGCATTTCAAAACCGCTGATCTTCAGTTCTGCCGTTTTGACGAGACGTGACAGCACGGTGGCATTCACCGTATGGACATGTAGCACGGCGTTGGCATCAGGAAACAGACGGTAGATTAAGGTATGCAGACCTGTTTCCGCCGACGGCTTACGCCCGGAAGGGGCACGGTTCGTCGCGATCTCTACTTGCAGAAAGTCTTGTTCGGTCAGGCTGCCTTTATCTTTGCCCGATTCGCTAAGCCAGCAAAACTGCGCGTCCTGACGGACAGACATATTGCCACCCGTGGCAGGCGCCCAGCCTTTGGCGCCAATCCAGCGGCAGGCGTCGACCAGTTGAGTAAGTTGCAGGTTTTCTGTCATGTCCGTTCTACCTCTGTCTGTCAGTCAGGAAGCGTTATCTTATATAGACGTCTAAGCGTCTTGATTGCTAAAGACTAACATCGTGTTATAGTGGCAGCAACATAAGTATTACAAGCAGGCATAACACAATGAACGATAAACCATTGATTCCAGAGAGCAAACTCCCCAATCTTGGCACCACCATCTTCACGCAAATGAGCGCTCTGGCTCAGCAGCACAACGCCATTAATCTTTCGCAGGGGTTTCCGGATTTCGATGGCCCGGGCTATTTGCAGGCTCGGCTGGCGCATCACGTTGCCGCCGGCGCAAATCAATATGCGCCGATGACCGGCGTTCAGCCTCTGCGCGAAGCCATTGCCGATAAAACGGCTGAGCTCTACGGCTACACACCAGATGCGAATACAGAAGTGACGGTTACCGCCGGCGCGACCGAAGCGTTATATGCGGCCATTACTGCGCTGGTACGCGCCGGTGATGAGGTGATCTGCTTTGACCCGAGCTACGACAGCTACGCGCCCGCGATTGAACTGGCTGGTGGGGTCGTGAAACGCATTGCGCTGCAGCCGCCACACTTTCGCCCGGACTGGCAGGCCTTTGCTGCCCTGTTGAGTGACAAAACACGTTTAGTGATCCTGAATACGCCGCATAATCCGTCAGCCACGGTATGGCGCAAGGCCGATTTCGCCGCCCTGTGGCAGGCGATCGCCGACCATGAAATCTACGTGCTGAGCGATGAAGTCTATGAGCATATCTGCTTCGCCGAAGAGGGGCATGCCAGCGTGTTAAGCCATCCGCAGCTGCGCCAGCGCGCCATTGCGGTATCGTCCTTTGGCAAAACCTATCATATGACCGGCTGGAAAGTAGGTTACTGTGTGGCGCCGGCGGCCATCACCGCCGAGTTGCGCAAGGTGCATCAGTACCTGACCTTTTCGGTTAATACCCCGGCTCAGTTGGCGCTGGCGGATATGTTGCGCGCCGAACCGGGTCATTATCGCGAGTTACCGGCGTTTTACCGGACGCGCCGGGACTGTTTTGTTGACGCCCTCGGCAATAGCCGCCTGAAGCTATTGCCCTGCGAGGGTACCTATTTCTTGCTCGCTGACTATAGCGCCATCTCCGATCTCGATGATGTGAGTTTCTGTCAGTGGCTGACAAAAGAGGTGGGCGTGGCCGCCATTCCGCTCTCAGTATTTTGTGCCGGGCCCTTCCCACATAAGCTTATTCGGCTCTGTTTTGCCAAGCAGGAGTCAACGCTTCTGGCCGCCGCAGAACGATTAAATACGTTGTGAAACGCAGATAAAATAATGCGATTCTGATCCCGGTGTAATACCCGATCAGAATCGATTATTTTTATGGGCTAATTTGCGCAATAAAATGGGAGAAGCTGTTGCTGTTCAATGCGGAACGGTTATACATCATATGTATTTTCATTCGCGGCAGCTCAAAATCAGCATTGATCGCTCTCAATTCAAGAAAATCGGCATATCGCTGGAAAACAATTTCCGGGGCGATGCCAATCATATCCGAAGTGCTAACCATAGAGAGTATTGTCATATAGGAGTCGCTACGAAAAGCGACATTGCGATCCGGGAGCGCTTCCGCAATGGTTGACTGGAAGTTTTTAACTCCTGGCTCCTCGCTTAAAAAGGCGGTGAATTTCTCCAGCAGCAAGCTTTCGCGATCCGGGGCCTCTCCAATACGCGGATGATCTTTTCGGCAAAACAGAACGAAGGGTATCTCTCTGAAATCGGTACAGGTAATCGACCGGTTTTGTAATGGCGTGAAGGAGAAGATCAGGTCGGCTTTTCGGTAGGCCAGTAAATCTTCAGCCGACTCACGCGTCACCATCATGTCATGCAGTTCAATTTCATAATTATGTTCGCCTATCAGCAGCTTTAGCGGCTCCATAATCACTTTAGTGGTAATTATTTGCGGACAGTAGATGATGAAGTTTTTCTTCAACTTACTGTTGTGCATGATATTAATGGTCTGCTCCAGCTGGTTAAGATTCTGTTCCAGATGGATATGCAAATTGGTGCCAACCGTCGTGGGCGTAATACCTTTACCCGAGCGAATAAAAAGCGGATCGTTGAGTTGATTGCGCAACCGCTGTAATGACTGACTGACCGCCGAAGGGGTAATAAAAAGCGTTTCTGCCGCTTTGCTTATACTCAGATGCTGATAAATGCACTCAAATATCACCAGCAGGTTAAGGTCAAATTTCTTCAGATCATAAAGGTTAGCCATGTTTCTTCCTGATGTAGCTGTGCCGATAGCGCTTTTCGTATAAATGATAGCTATAGATTTAATTTAGCCATTTACAATCCATTTCAATGACTAGCTTAATTACGTTTGAACGTGAACTAAATATATCATGCCTGTGGATTTATTCGAGACGAAGATTTTTATTAAATTATCCACGAAAGGGGTGGTGGCGGAGAGAAATGGCCGCCACCGGGTAACATTATTGTTTACCCATCATCATATCCAATTGTTCTTTTTCGGGCAGCCCGGTCACTTGTTGTAATTCGTTGTCGCTGTTCATGTAATAAATGGCGGGGGTGGCGTTTGCTCCGAGGGCATCCATAATGGCCTCGTGATGCTTCAGCGTTTTAAGGTGTTCAGCAGAGGGGGAAGAGGGGACATCTAACGACAATTTGCCGCCTGAGCTTTCATACTCATGCCAGACTTTGGCCGGATCTTTCGCCGCCAGAATGGCCGCAGCGGTGGCTTTGCTCTCGGGTTTGATGACGCCTACCAGCAACGTACGAAGTTGTACTTTTCCTGCCTTTACCCAGGGCTGCGCTTGCTGCCAGAACTGTTTGCAGTAAGGGCAGAACGGATCGGCGAAGACATAGATAACGCGCGGTGCCGCTTTATCCCCCTCCAGGAGCCATTGTGCTTTCTCCATGCGCTGCCACAGCTCGCGGCCGGCGGGCGCATAGATCTCTTTCTGAATCACCTTTTCGCTAAGGTTGGTTCCTTTATCATCGTACATGTACCCGGATATAGCATGCTTGCCGTCTGGGGTCAGGTAGATGGTGACCCCCATATCCTGATATTTGCCCAGCCAACCCTTAACACCGCCGGGTGCCTCGAAGGGTTTGATAATGGTGATACCCTGTTTTTCAATAGCTTTAACAGGGGCGGGCAACTCCTCAGCCTGCACCAGAGCGGGAATGAGAGAGAGTAAAAGGGTACGTTTCAACATAAAAATCCTTATATATCAGAGGCCAGGCATCTGATTCGACAAAACCTATCGCAACCATAGGCACAAGTGCGGTGCCGGGTAATTGTCCTTTATCATACAGGATGGTGTAATCCATAGCGCTGTTACGACCTTGCTAAAGGTAATGTAGAGCGCAACACATCGCCAGCTTCGGCTGGCACTGAAGTTACCCACGGGTATTTCAGGTATCAGGGCCGCCCGTAAAGGCGGCCTTTTTACGTTTAAGGGTTGATAACCGGTTTCATGTGGGTTGTTAGGTATGGCTGATTGATTTGATAACGCCTACCCATTAGCCCCGATGAGCAAAGTTGGTTACCTTACACCTCAACGAAAACACGGAGGAAGTACAGATGTCTTTGATTAACACTAAAATTAAACCTTTCAAAAACCAGGCGTTCAAAAACGGTGAGTTCATTGAAGTAACCGAGAAAGATACCGAAGGTCGCTGGAGCGTCTTCTTCTTCTACCCGGCTGACTTTACTTTCGTTTGCCCGACCGAACTGGGCGACGTTGCAGACCACTATGAAGAGCTGCAGAAACTGGGCGTGGATGTTTACTCTGTCTCTACTGACACCCACTTCACCCACAAAGCATGGCACGGTAGCTCTGAAACCATCGCGAAAATCAAATACGCGATGATCGGTGACCCGACTGGCGCCCTGACCCGTAACTTCGACAACATGCGTGAAGACGAAGGCCTGGCAGATCGTGCAACCTTCGTTGTTGACCCGCAGGGCATCATCCAGGCAATCGAAGTTACCGCTGAAGGTATCGGCCGTGATGCGTCTGACCTGCTGCGTAAAGTGAAAGCGGCTCAGTACGTTGCTTCTCACCCAGGCGAAGTATGCCCGGCGAAATGGAAAGAAGGCGAAGCGACCCTGGCTCCATCTTTAGATCTGGTTGGTAAAATCTAAGTTTTACTACCCGTTCATCAATGGGCGCGCCCGCGCCCATTTATTTCAGCACCATGATGCAAGTTGCATTCAGGCGGCCCAAATAAGGCGGCTTGCATGATGACGTTTTAAGAGAGGGAAGAACAATGCTCGACACAAATATGAAAACCCAGCTCAAGGCTTACCTTGAAAAACTGACCAAACCTGTTGAGCTGATTGCCACGCTGGATGACAGCGCTAAATCGGCAGAGATCAAGGAACTGCTGGCAGAGATTGCCGAACTGTCACCGAAAGTGACCTTTAAGGAAGATAACGCGCTGCCAGTGCGTAAGCCCTCTTTCCTGATTACTAACCCTGGCTCTGTGCAGGGACCGCGCTTCGCCGGTTCTCCGCTGGGCCACGAATTTACCTCCCTGGTACTGGCGTTGCTGTGGACCGGTGGGCATCCGTCCAAAGAGGCGCAGGCGCTGCTGGAGCAGATCCGCGATATCGACGGTGATTTCGAGTTCGAAACCTATTACTCGCTCTCTTGCCATAACTGCCCTGACGTTGTGCAGGCGCTGAACCTGATGTCGGTGCTGAATCCGCGTATCAAACACACGGCTATCGACGGCGGCGTGTATCAGAATGAGATCACCGAACGTAACGTAATGGGCGTTCCCGCGGTCTTTATGAACGGTAAAGAGTTTGGTCAGGGCCGTATGACGCTGGCTGAAATCGTGGCGAAAGTGGATACCGGCGCGGAAAAACGCGCAGCAGACGAGCTGAACAAACGCGATGCTTACGACGTACTGATCGTGGGCTCTGGCCCGGCAGGTGCGGCGGCGGCGGTCTACTCGGCACGTAAAGGTATTCGTACCGGTCTGATGGGCGAGCGTTTTGGCGGCCAGGTGCTCGACACCGTGGATATTGAAAACTATATCTCTGTGCCGAAAACCGAAGGCCAGAAGCTGGCCGGTGCCCTGAAGGCGCACGTTAGCGATTACGAAGTGGACGTGATTGACAGCCAGAGCGCCAGCAAACTGGTTCCGGCAGCGGTAGAAGGCGGGTTACACCAGATTGAAACCGCCTCCGGCGCGGTGCTGAAAGCACGCAGCATCATCATTGCAACCGGTGCCAAATGGCGCAACATGAACGTGCCGGGTGAAGATCACTATCGCACCAAAGGCGTGACCTATTGCCCACACTGCGACGGCCCGCTGTTTAAAGGTAAACGCGTGGCGGTGATCGGCGGCGGTAACTCCGGCGTGGAAGCGGCTATCGACCTGGCGGGTATCGTTGAACACGTTACGCTGCTGGAGTTTGCCCCTGAAATGAAAGCGGACCAGGTCCTGCAGGATAAAGTGCGTAGCCTGAAAAACGTCGATATCGTTCTGAATGCGCAGACGACGGAAGTGAAGGGCGACGGTAGTAAAGTGACAGGTCTGGAATACCGCGACCGCGTGAGCGGTGATGTGCACGGCGTACAGCTGTCGGGGATCTTCGTGCAGATTGGGCTGTTGCCAAACACTAACTGGCTGGAAGGCGCCATTGAGCGTAATCGCATGGGCGAAATCATCATTGACGCGAAATGCGAAACCAGCGTGAAAGGCGTGTTCGCAGCGGGCGACTGCACCACCGTACCGTACAAACAGATCATCATCGCTACCGGCGAAGGGGCGAAGGCGTCACTGAGTTCCTTTGATTATCTGATTCGCACCAGGACGGCATAAAAAAAAGTAAGACTACACCTGCAAAGTGAAGAGGCTACCCCCAGGGTAGCCTCTTTTTTTACCTGACGACCAACACCGGAATAAAGGCGTGGCGGATGACGCTTGACGCGTTCGAACCCAGCAGGTGGGTGGAAATTGAGGGGTTGCGCGAGCCAATCACCACCACATCGGCATTGAGTTCGCTGGCGACTTCATTAACCACATCGCGCACATTACCAAAACAGACGTGCGTTCTGATCCTGGACGGGTCAATGCTGAAATGGCTGACCATGGTTTTCAGGCGCGTTTGTGCTTCGTGCTCAATGTGCTCTTCGAAGCGGCGAATGTCCGCGGCGAAACGATGCAGGCCGAAGCTGGATGATCCGGGCAGGACATGCAGTAAATGAATGATGCCATCCTGTTGTGCCAGGAATTCGGCGTGGCGAATCGCTTTATCACTCAGTTCCATTTCAAAAACATCCACCGGCATAATAATTGTCTGATACATGCGACTTTCTCCCTGTTTATTAACGCACTATCCATTCAATCACAAGAGAATGTCCGTTTCTGCCAGGCGGGTGGCACTTTTAATATCGTCTGAATAAATCTTTCAGGCAGAAAAGAGGGGCAAAAAAAGCCAATCGGGAGCGGGGAATTTATAGAGGTTAGTTACCAGTGCCGTTCAAGATAAAGCACAGCCATAATAATGACTGCCATTAACACCAGGAAAAAGAGTGAGATAACAAGCCCTTCGTTCATGACCGTCCCCGCGGCACTGAAACAAATTAAGCCTGGATTAACGGGAATTTACGCTCAATAGCACGAAAGTATGATTTTGCGGAAAGAGGATGCGCGGGCATCCTCTGTGCAAAGCGTCGGGACGCTTATTCAGAAAGGTTAACGCAGGTATTCACCGGCTGCTTCAGGTTGCCAGAGCAGTTCCAGCACCTCCAGATGCGTCGATGTGCCACCAGGTAATGCCCAGTTGATGGTATCTCCGGCGCGTAAACCAATCAGCGCTGCGCCAACCGGAGCCAGCACCGAAAGCTGGGTCGCGCTGTCGGTCATCTGCGCGGGATAGACCAGGGTGCGGACACGCACTTCCCCGGTGGTCAAATCGCGAAACTTTACCTTGCTGTTCATCGTCACCACATCATGCGGCATATTTTGCGGCGTGCACATCTGGGCGCGATCCAGCTCGGCATTGAGGGCATCAGCAACGGGCAGAGAAGCAAACGCCGGCTGCTCTAACAGGCGGTCGATACGTTCAGCATCGAGTTCATTAATGATGATTGTTGGTCGTGACATAATTTACTCCATGTCGTTAATGCTGCGACAACCGCAGAAAAGATCCCAAAAGAAAACCCTCGCCGTCTGGCAGCGAGGGTTTATCGTCTGATGATAATACTGACTCTGGCGCCATGTTTGAAGTGATCAAGCGCACATTCACAGAGGTGATTGTTCATAACCCGTCTCCCTGAGTCGTTTGTATGATTTTAGGCCCCGGCGCGTGATCCTTCGCCGTTTTGCATTATAGTTTTTAAGCGCCCGGATGGGGCGACTCAGGCAGACAGAAGACGGCCTGCCCGGGTGATAACGTCGTAAAATCTAACAGATTGCGTTACGCTGATTCTCCTGGGGGCAGGGGAATGAGCGAAGCGCAATTTACGCCCTGCCAGTCTCCATACTGTTCAGAGAGCGCTATGTACTTTTACCAACCTTCACAGGGGCACGGCCTGCCGCATGACCCGCTGAATGCCATCATTGGCCCGCGTCCGATTGGCTGGATCGCCTCTCGCAATGCGTCAGGGCAACACAACCTGGCACCCTACAGCTTCTTTAACTGCTTTAACTACCATCCGCCCATTATTGGCTTTGCCAGCAGTGGCTGGAAGGACAGCGTGCGTAACATCGTTGAGACCGGCGAGTTTGTCTGGAATCTTACGACCCGCACGCTGGCCAGCGCGATGAACGAAACATCCGCCAGCCTGCCGCGCGGTGAGGATGAGTTTATTCGTGCCGGGCTGACCAAGGCTGAAAGCCGGGTTGTACAGGTACCACGAGTGGCTGAAAGCCCGGTGAACTTCGAATGTCGCTTGTCACAATGTATTCAGCTCACCGCCGCGAATGGCGAAGCCATTGACACCTGGCTGGTGCTGGGGGAGGTGGTGGGGATTCATATCGATGAAGCGCTACTGCAGGACGGTATTTATCAGACGGCACGGGCGGAGCCTGTGCTCCGCGCCGGTGGACCGAGTGCTTACTTTGCAATAAGCGAAGACCAGCGTTTTGATCTGGTGCGCCCGGACGCGCGTAAGTAAGCGCTTAATATCCTACTTTATCGAGAACAAACTTTTTCCCACAGTTGCCCGGATGCGGCTGTGGGGCAAAGGATGAGGCCGCAAGCGGCGCGTTAATCTGGCTGGCCTGCAGCGAGATTTGCATCTCGGTGAGATAGGCAGGGTTGCCGTTACAGGTGAGCTTTACGGCTTTTACCGCCGGCTTGCCAAAGCTTTGGGCCACGGCCGCATCAAAAGCGCTGCGGCTGATGGTTTTGCCATAATTGGCGGCGAGGAACTGTCCCAGAGGGCTGCTTTTGACCTCCTGATTCATCCGCACCATAGTGCCAAAATAGGCGTCAGGATCGAATCCAAAACAGACGCCGTGCTTCGCATATTCATACCGTTCAAGGCAGGAGTTCCCTCCTGCGCCCGGCATGGACTCGCTCAGCTTTGCGGCCCCTGTAAGTGATAAACCCGTTTCTGCCGCGGCGCATTTCATCCCCGCTTTGGCTTCCGGCATGTTAGGAATCGGGCGAGTCGCGCAGCCGAAGCGCATCCAGCGGCGTTCATCCACACCACGCGCAGCAACCGACTTCGGCAGACCCGGCCACAGGCCATGGATCGTCAGGACCGCAGTTTTGTCCGTGCTCTCTTTTTGCAGGCGACACTCGTCCGGCTCGGCGCTCTTTCTGTCGCGCAGGCTCTGACAGAATCCCGACTGCCACGACAATGCCAGCACGTAGCGGTCAAAATCCCCGTACTGGGTTGCCTTCAGTGGCGTAGCTTGTGCGGCGCAGGCAAACATCGCCACGGCGGCGGCGCTGAGACGGTAAACGAAATCCTTCCTGAACATGTCAATTCCTGATAGTTGAAAGCAAATAATTACTTGCCGTAATTAAAACACAAAAAGCGCCAGACGGCGCTTTTTGCTGAGCGGCAGGTTAACCTGCTGCGGTGCCGGGCACCAGAATCTCGGTGGCGACAATCACAATCACTAGCCCCACCAGTACCGGAACTGAGGTGCGTTTTACCACTTCGAAAGGCGAAATTTTTGCCATACCGGCAACGGCAACCACCACACCAGAGACGGGAGAGATGGTACGGCCAAGATTGGAGGCCTGCAACATCGGGATCGAGAGATAGGCTGGGTTAATCCCCGATGAGTGCGCCAGTTTTGGAATCATTTCGACAAACGCATAAAACGGAGCATTGCCGGAGCCAGTGGTCATCGCGGCCAGCATGGTCAGTACCACCAGCACCAGCATCAGGATAATGCTTGCCGAGCCAAACGAGGTGGCGATAGAGATCAGGCTCTGAATAAAGCCTATGGTGCTCAGCCCCTGGGCGAAGACCCCGGCTGCCACCAGCAGCATCACTACGTTGGCAAAAGCATCGGCCATACCGCGCCACGCAACGTCGAGACCGCTAAAGACCTTCTGGATATTAAAACCCCGTACGAATTCCAGCACGGCGGCCACCAACATACAGATAATCAGGATGGTGATGATATGCAGCTGTGGGCCCCATTTGCCGTCGAAAATCAGGACGCCCACAATGGGTGTGAACGGCAGGATGGCATAAAACGACGGTGCCGTGGTGGTGATCTCGTTCACATCCATCATTTCGTGAGAGATGTTCTCTTTTTTATCGAGATAGCGCTGCCAGAAGAAGTGCGCGATAGCCATACCAATAATGGCCGCAATGGAGATGGGCAGGGTCGTTTTAAAGGCAAAATCAATCAGCGGCATTTCTGCGGCTTTCGCTGCAAGCACCACATCTCCGGAAGTAGGGGAGAGAATAATGGCTGCGGGGGAGGCGCAAATCGCCGCGGCGGCGCCACGACTGATCCCCACGTTTACCATTACCGGGAACAGCGTCGCCATCAGTAACACGCCCAAACCGGTGGCCGATGAAACTGCCAGCGACATCAGGCAAGCCACGAAATAGGCGGCAATCATCAACATATAAGGAGAGTTGATGTATTGAAGCGGTTTCGAGGCCAGCTTCACGACCATGTCGTTGGCACCGATGTGCGTCATGTAAGCGGCAAAACCGCATAACATCATGATCATCATACCGAGGTCGCCGCCGCGACTCATCAGCAGGATTTTGATGTACTCAACAATATCAGTCGCGGTGTAACCGGTGCTTTCCGCACTGGCAGGTAAAACCTGATGGCCCATCAGCGCGCTGACGATCAGCAGGGCCAGGCCCCCCACGAACAACACGCCGGTGGCTGAGTAGCCTTTGATGATATAGCGCGCGACGCCAACAATGACGACCACGCCGATAAGAAGCTCAATAACGGTAAGCATGTTTTCCCCTGTCCCCGACGCCCAGAGCGTATGGATAAAAGTAGTAAGAATCATAAGGTGTAAAAATGTGCCGAAATAATGGCCCAATATTGCTGACCAAAATCAATAAATCTACTACTAAAGGGGAGATCAGCGATATTTAGCAGGCCTGGTAACGAAAGCCGTCCGTGTAAGGCCTACGCCTCCACCTTCACGTCGGTTACGCACCGCCGTCAAGGTGCTGCGCAAACATCGTAAGCTAAAAATTTCTTTGCGGAGCAAGGTGTTATATTTATTCGCGAGGTTCGGTTGGAGGTGTTATTTTCCACTCGCTTTTATTCATTGTAGAAATATATTTTTACCGGCTGGTAAGTGGGGTAAATAATTATTATCGCTGAGTTAATAATTATGCAGATAACATATTATTTTTTTAGCCTGTCATTAGCAGACTCAGCGTGGGAGTGGCGTACAGCGTGCCTTGCCACCTTTTGAGCCTTTTTTAGCTGTATGTAGAGGATTATTAGCGTAATGGACAGGGTTATCCAGGATAAATCTTATTAGTAGTGATTAATAATTAAGAGTAGCGCTAATGTTGTTAAGGGTTCATTCAATTAAGCTATGCGAAGATAAGCGTTGAATACATAGCATGGTAATAGAATCGTGACAGTAATTAATAAATTTGCCCTGGTTTTTTTGTTTATTTTTGGTCAGCTTACACTCTCTTCCGCCGCGTTATCCGCTGAAAATGGAAGCGACAAAGGGTGGTTTTCAACGTTTAAGGATAACGTTGCGCAAACATGGAATGAACCCGAACATTATGACCTCTACGTACCGGCCATCACCTGGCATGCCCGTTTTGCCTATGATAAAGATAAGACCGACCGCTATAACGAGCGCCCATGGGGTGCTGGCTTTGGTCAGTCACGCTGGGATGAGAAAGGTAACTGGAACGGTATCTACCTGATGGCGTTTAAAGACTCCTATAACAAATGGGAGCCGATCGGGGGTTATGGCTGGGAAAAGACCTGGCGACCGCTGGCAGATGACAATTTCCACGTCGGATTGGGCTATACCGCTGGCGTCACCGCACGTGATAACTGGAAGTACATCCCCGTACCTGTATTGCTACCCCTGGCTTCCGTGGGTTACGGTCCGGCAACCTTCCAGATGACCTATATACCCGGAACGTATAATAACGGTAACGTCTATTTTGCCTGGATGCGCTTCCAGTTTTAACTGAGATAACTTTACATTTTGGTGAAAAAACAGTCAGTCATTGAATCGCAAAGGATAAAAAGGAAGTGGCAAAGATTAACGCGACTTTTGTCACTTTTTATAAAATCTCCGCTGGACAAAACGTCTCACAATTGATGTACTGATACCCGACACAGCATTAGTGTCTTTTTTTCATGTAAAGGTAATTTTGATGTCTAAGATTAAAGGTAACGTTAAGTGGTTTAATGAGTCCAAAGGATTCGGTTTCATTACTCCGGAAGATGGCAGCAAAGACGTGTTCGTACACTTCTCTGCAATCCAGAGCAATGGTTTCAAAACTCTGGCTGAAGGTCAGCGCGTTGAGTTTGAAATCACTAACGGTGCCAAAGGCCCTTCTGCTGCTAACGTAATCGCTCTGTAATCCAGACGAGACAGCAAGAATTTCAAAACCCGCTCACTGAGCGGGTTTTTTTCGTTTCAGCTTAGCTAAACAGATATAAATTCAGAAAGCTGGCGACGATAAGCAAACTCAGCATCACCATCCCCGCGCACATCATGTTCTCTTTCATCCCGGCACCCCTTCTCACAAGTTGGGCTCAGGGTGCCAGAGAAAAATTAAGACAACATTAACGCGCGGTTTCTATTGCGCGTTTGCGCCAGAAAAAAGCCAGAATGCGATCGCGGTCATCATCAGCGACCCCAGCAGGTTTAACGCGATATTCAATAACGCCCACGAAACACGGCCTTCCTGCAGCAAAAAGACGACTTCCGCCGAAAACGTTGAAAAGGTTGTCAGGCCACCACAAAAGCCGGTGGTGATCAGAAGCTTCCAGACAGGATCAATGTGCGTCATGCGGTTGAACCAGGCCAGACCCATACCAATGATAAACGCACCGATCAGGTTGGCGGCCAGCGTGCCCAGGGGAATGATCTGATGCAGTGGGTTGAAGCGCATGCTTAACAACCAACGCGCAACGCTGCCCGTTCCGCCGCCAATAAATACGGCTAAAAGTAGTTGAAACACGAACAATACCTGCTATTTGATGTGTAGAGGTTATGAGTGTAACGCCGTTTATGGCAGGGGGAAAATATGTATGTCGCGGTAGGGCAGTTTGCAGTAACGCCGGAATGGCAAAAAAATGCAGAAACCTGTGTATCGCTGATGGAGCAGGCCGCGGAGCAGGGGGCCTCGCTGCTAGTGTTACCCGAAGCGCTGCTAGCGCGTAATGATAACGACCCGGATCTCTCTGTGAAATCGGCTCAGCCGCTCGACGGTGGTTTTCTCACATTGCTACTGGCTGAGAGCGCACGCAATACTATGACAACCGTCTTGACGCTGCATGTGCCTTCCACTGCGGGCAGGGCGGTGAATACGCTGGTTGCATTGCGGGACGGCAAAATCGTTGAGCAGTACGCCAAGCTGCATCTCTACGATGCGTTCAGTATTCAGGAGTCGAGGCTGGTGGATGCCGGAACGATCGTGCCGCCGCTTATCGAGATCGAGGGGATCCAGCTTGGGTTGATGACCTGTTACGATCTTCGTTTCCCGGAGATGGCGATCAATCTGGCGCTAGCGGGCGCACAGGTACTGGTACTCCCTGCGGCCTGGGTCCGGGGCCCCCTGAAGGAGCATCACTGGTCGACGTTGCTGGCGGCCCGGGCGCTGGATACGACCTGTTATGTCGTGGCGGCAGGCGAGTGTGGGAACAAAAATATCGGGCAAAGCCGTGTCATCGATCCGCTGGGCGTGACCGTTGCCGCTGCGGCGGAGGCACCTGCGCTGTTAATCGCTGAAATCAACCCACAACGTATCGCCTATGCCCGGCAACAATTACCGGTGTTACGTAACCGCCGTTTTGCGCCACCGCAATTATTATGACGTTTTTTTCAACAAGGCTTGATTCACCTTGTTACAGATTGCTATTGTGTCAGCGCGCCAAATGACCGTTAATAAACTCGGGTTTTAAGGGCGCATTACGCAGCCTGTTTCAAGTCAAGAAGGTATCTATGGGTGAGATTAGTATTACCAAACTGCTGGTGGTAGCCGCACTGGTGGTCCTGCTGTTTGGTACTAAAAAGTTACGCACGCTGGGCGGAGATCTGGGTGCAGCCATTAAAGGCTTCAAAAAAGCGATGAACGACGATGATGTAACGGCAAAGAAAACGGCCGATGCAGACATCACCGCTGAGAAGCTCTCTCACAAAGAGTAATAGGCTCGCAGTAAACAAAAAAACCGGCTCAGGCCGGTTTTTTTATGGGGGAAATGTAAGCGGGTGTGATCCGCTTATTTCACCTCTTCCCCTTTCGCCTGCATATCGGCGTGGTAAGAAGAGCGGACAAACGGACCACAGGCTGCATGGGTAAAGCCCATTGCCATGGCTTCAGCTTTCATTTCATCAAACTCTTCCGGGCTGACGTAGCGCTGAACCGGCAGGTGGTGACGGCTTGGCTGGAGATACTGGCCCAGCGTCAGCATGGTCACGCCGTGACGACGCAGGTCGCGCATCACTTCAATAATCTCTTCGTTAGTTTCGCCCAGACCCACCATCAGACCCGATTTCGTTGGGATATCTGGATGCGCCTCTTTAAAGCGCTCCAGCAGCTTCAGAGACCAGTTGTAGTCTGCACCAGGACGTACCTGACGATACAGGCGTGGCACGTTTTCCAGGTTGTGGTTAAACACGTCTGGCGGCGTCGCGTTCAGGATCTCCAGAGCGCGGTCCATACGGCCACGGAAGTCAGGCACCAGCGTTTCAATTTTGATGTTCGGACTTTTCTCGCGAATCGCGGTAATGCAGTCGGCAAAGTGCTGTGCACCGCCGTCACGCAGATCGTCGCGGTCAACGGAGGTGATAACCACATAGCGCAGCGCCATGTCGGCAATTGTCTGCCCCAGTTTCTGCGGCTCATTCGCATCCGGCGCGACAGGGCGGCCATGGGCAACGTCACAGAACGGGCAACGACGGGTACAGATGGCACCCAGGATCATGAAGGTCGCTGTACCGTGGTTGAAACACTCGGCCAGGTTAGGACAAGAGGCCTCTTCACAAACGGAGTGAAGGCCGTTTTTACGCATCGCCGCTTTGATTCCCTGGATACGCGACGAGTCGGCCGGAAGTTTGATTTTCATCCATTCCGGTTTTCTTAACAGCGCTTCGCGCTCCGTAGCCACGTTTTTAACCGGGATAAGGGCCATTTTATCGGCATCGCGGTATTTAACACCGCGTTCCATCACAATGGGTTTACTCATAGCGTGCGTGTTCCAGTTGCGAAATTCGAGGGAAAGCGTTTCTATTCAAGGGAATGTTGCAATTATCAACTATATTTGAACGAACGACAGGCAGTATATCATTGATACGGACGATAAAGCAGCCTGAGCGGTCGCCAATTTGTAAAATAGTTGTTGGATTGTGCGATTTGACCTACCCGCGACAGGCGTCATGGGTAGTGTGATGACTCAAAACGTCTGACGGATCACGTTGATGACGTTTTCCAGTACCGGATCGCGCAGGCTCAGCTTGTTGTAATACAGCGATATCTCAGCCGTTTCTGCGTTGAGTTGCGCCAGAGGGATCTGCTCCAGCGGCCAGCAGTTGCGAAGCAGACTGAACATGCGCGTCGGCATGATACCAATCAAATCGCTGCTACCGATCAGGGCGGCAATCGTAAACATATTGTAACTACTAAAGCTCACCGGACGCTCCGGGAAGATCTCATTCACCCGCTGACGCAGGCCGTTCATACTTTGCCCTTCGGTAATTAGTAGCGTTTGCTCGTAATGGCGCAGATTTTCAATCGTGGCCGGCTGGCTCAGCGCCGGGTGATGCTTACGACACACCAATAACAAGGTGTCGGTAAACAGCACGGTATGGCTGAGCGCGCGTGCATTGAGCGTATTAGCATCAATAATCAGGTCGGTCTGAAATTGGGCAAGCTGGGCTTCCGCATCGGTAATCGGAATGTTGCGCAGCAGCAGTTGCGGTGCGTGAGTTTTGACGGCGTGGTAGATCTGTGGCATCAACAGTGCGCCGATGGAAGGCGTGGTACCGATGGTAATAGTACGCTGTTTGTCATAGCTGCCAGTCAGGTCCAGTGCCCCAAGGATCGACTCAAGCCCCTGACTAATATATTCATGCAGATGCGTGGCATACGCGGTAGGCGTAACCCCCTGGCCTTTACGAATGAAAAGCGGATCGGGAAATATGGCGCGTAACTTCTGGATAGACTGGCTTATAGCTGACGGCGTGAGATTAAGAATTTTCGCAGCATTAACGATTCCTTTGTGGACATATACTGCCTCGAATATTGTCAATAAGTTGAGGTCAATATTGCGTAAAGTCCGAAAAATTTGCGGTTTCGCATCTCCGCTCGGCTCACTAAGGCGTTTTTCTGGACGATTATTATAATCCACGCTTTCGCTCCATTCTTGTTCGCAATATAAATAATAGTTGAAATTAAATATTATGCTTATTGTTCTGATTGAACAGTTTTGCCGTAGTTACTTGCTGTTAGGAATCAAACGGTTGCTTGACTGCTGCGCAGGTAGTGACTTGCCACTCGGATGGCCGTGCCGGCACAGGCTATTATTTAGCGCTTATTGGCAGGGGCTTTGCAGGCTTTTTGAAAATATAGAAACTCGTGTTTATTGTAAAGTCAAAATGCGGGGAAATAAGGATGGCCCGACAAATAAGTGGGCCAAAAAGGAATAATTTTAAGCATCCATATATTCATGGGGTGGATAGTTTAGCAGTGCTAAAAAAGCATTAACTAAACGAGGGCGAACATTATCAATCGCTATATTATCGCTGAACTGACGCATTTGGGTCATTTCCATCCCTGCGTAACCGCATGGATTGATTCGATGGAAAGGCGAAAGATCCATATCGATATTCAGGGCCAGTCCGTGAAATGAACAGCCTTTGCGGATGCGTAAACCCAGTGAGCAAATTTTCATCTCGCCCACGTAGACGCCCGGTGCATCGGCACGTGGATGGGCTTCAATATTGAATTCTGCCAGTGTATTAACCACCGTCTCCTCAAGCAGTGTGACCAGCTCCCGCACGCCCAGCTTTCTGCGCTTCAGGTTAAGTAACACATACATTACCTGCTGGCCCGGGCCGTGGTAGGTGACCTGACCGCCGCGGTCGCTCTGGATCACTGGAATGTCACCCGGCATCAGCAGATGCTCGGCTTTACCTGCCTGGCCCTGAGTGAAGACGGGCGGATGTTCAACCAACCATATTTCATCCAGGGTGTTTTCATCGCGGGTATCAGTGAATTCGTGCATAGCAATGGAGACTGGTTCATAGGGCTGTAGCCCCAGATGGCGGACAAGAATTTTATCCTGATGCAAAACAACATCTCCGAAAACGAGAGGAAAAGTGTAGCGGGGAGTATATCACAGGGGGAAAACGGGTTACCCGGCAAACCGGGTAACCGAGAGGATTAGAGCACCATACGTACGATTTCGATGTTACCGAGCTCTTCGTACAGGGTTTCCACTTGCTCAATGTGCGTCGCGGTGATGGTGATTGAAACCGAGTGGTAGTTACCTTTGCTGCTCGGTTTGACCGACGGAGAATAGTCACCCGGCGCATGGCGCTGTACCACTTCCACCACCTGATCAACCAACTCAGGTTTCGCCAGACCCATTACTTTGTAAGTAAAAGGGGTAGGGAATTCAAGCAGTTCGTTAAGTTTGGTTTTCATGTCAGCTCCGGTATTGCATCAAAAAAAGAATAACTCCCACGCGGGTGGGAGTTATCAGGTTACATAGTATATGGGGACGGAAATCACACTTTCAAGTGTTCAGATTTCAACCAAACCAGTGGTGGAACATCAATTTAATGTAATCAATGATTTTGCCAAAGAAATTGCCTTCCGGAATTTCTTCCAGCACCACCAGCGGACGCTGATCGATGGTTTTGCCATCAAGCTGGAAATTGATGGTGCCGACAACCTGATTTTTCTGCAACGGTGCATGCAGCTCGCTGGAAGTCAGCACATAGCTGGCTTTCAGGTCTTTCATACGGCCACGGGGAATGGTGAGATAGAGATCTTTATCCACACCTAAAGAGGCGCGATCGTTGCTGCCAAACCAGACGGGCTCGGAAGCAAACTCTTTACCGGCTTTCAGCGGGTTCACGGTTTCGAAGAAACGGAAGCCCCAGGTCAGCAGTTTTTTGCTCTCAGTTTCGCGACCTTTATAAGTACGACCGCCCATTACGGCAGAGATCAAACGCATCTGACCTTCGGTGGCGGAAGCAACCAGGTTATAGCCGGCTTTATCGGTATGGCCGGTTTTGATGCCGTCTACCTTCAGGCTGTTATCCCACAGCAGGCCGTTACGGTTCATCTGGCGGATGCCGTTAAAGGTGAACTCTTTCTCTTTGTAGATAGAGTATTCGTTCGGCACATCACGAATCAGCGCCTGACCAATCAGCGCCATATCCCGTGCGGAGCTGTACTGCCCCTCTGCATCCAGGCCGTGTACCGTCTGGAAATGGCTGTTCTTCAGACCCAGCGCGTTCACATAGCTGTTCATCAGACCGACGAAGGCATCCTGGCTACCGGCAGCAAAATCGGCCATCGCCACGCAGGCGTCATTACCGGATTGCAGGTTAATGCCACGAATCAGCTGGGATACCGGAACCTGCATGCCTGGTTTCAGGAACATCAGAGACGAGCCTTTAAAGACCGGGTTGCCCGTCGCCCAGGCATCGTTACCGATGGTGACCAGATCCGTCTCTTTAAATTTACCCGCTTTCATCGCCTGGCCGATGACATAGCTGGTCATCATTTTGGTCAGGCTGGCCGGATCACGGCGCGCGTCAGCGTTCTGTTCCGCCAGCACTTTGCCGGAGTTGTAGTCGATCAGGATATAAGATTCCGCGTCAATCTGCGGAACGCCAGGGATCATGGTCTTAATGTTAAGGTCATCGGCGTGAGCGGCAGACAGTGTGGCTGCGCAAAGTGCCGTGGTGAGCGCCATGCGCTGCACAAAACGAGCGGAGAAAGTGGTCTTCATGGTCAGAACAACGACGTCCGTGATGAAATTAAAAAAAGTGCCTTACTATAGCAAAAGCTATACAGGCAGGCATCCGACTTTCAGCGTGAGAGTGTTAACCACTCTGACAAAAACTGACAATTCGGACACCGCCGATTAATCATTTTGCAACAGCGATAAAGGACTGCAGTTGCGCTTCATTTTGTAAACGTTGTTGCAGCGCTGCGGCTTCACTCTTGCTGGCAAACGGGCCTAACTGAATACGCCAGACGGCGCCATTTTGTTCCAGACGACCCGGTACACCAAACTTCTGGCTGAGCCCCTGCTGATACTGCTGGGCGCGAGCCTGATCGCTGACTGCACCAACCTGTACGACAAAGTTACCCGCAGCAGCAGGGGAGGCAGCAACGGCACCCTGGGTAGCGCCTGGCGCCGTGACCGGTGCTGTGTTTTGCGGTGCCGTAACGGGTGCAGCCGTTTGCGGCGCTGCAACCGGCTGCGGTGCTGGCGGCTCGCTACCTTCCAGCACGCCAGAAGCCAGCGTGGTTGGCGCACCGAGGAAGCCACTGCTGCTGACTGGCGCGCCCATGCTGTCTTCACTTTTCAGCGTATCGTTGCTGATAGCACGTACATCACCCTGGGGAACCGCAGGCTCAGCCGGGGAGGAGACGCTACCCATTCCGCCGCTTAAATCGGGGCGAGCAGGCAGAGCGTAGGTCTGTTTAGCGACCGTAGTGCAGGCCATACCCGGACCTGAAAGCGAACCATCCTGCGCCACGATGATAGGATCGATGCGCACTTTGGTATTGTTTGAGGTGTTCAGTCGGTCTGCCGCCGCGCGGGAGAGCGAAATAACGCGATCATTACCGTACGGGCCGCGATCGTTAATGCGCACCACAATCATCCGGCCATTGGCCAGGTTAGTGATACGGGCATAGCTCGGGATCGGCAGCGTTGGATGGGCGGCAGTAAGCTGCATAGGGTCGAACGCTTCGCCTGAAGCCGTCAGGTTACTGCCGGGCTCCGCATCATAAATCGCAGCCAGGCCTGCCTGACTGAAGCGCGAGGCATCCTGCACAATTTTATAGCTTTTGCCGTCACGCTCGTAATCCTGATTGGCGGTAGCGCTCAGCGGTTCAAAGCGTGGATCGGCACCACTAATCTCAACAATCGGACCATTACAGACCGCTGGCTGCGCGGGTGCGACGGTCGCTTGCTGCTGACCATCGTCACTTGTACAGGCTGCCAGTAAACTTACTGCGATGCAGATCCCAGGCCACTGCTTGCGCATTGCGCTCCCCTTATACGCTCTTTGACAACATTTTTCTGTGGGTATGGATCGACATGACGATACCAAACCCGGCCATCAGCACGATCAGTGCCGACCCTCCGTAACTTACCAGCGGCAGCGGTACGCCAACCACCGGCAGAATACCGCTCACCATACCAATATTTACGAAAACATAAACGAATAAAATCAACATCAAGCCACCGGCCATTACGCGACCAAAGGTGGTTTGCGCCCGCGCCGCAATCCACAGCCCACGCATGATAAGCAGCAGATAAAGCGCCAGCAGGATTAAGATGCCAACCAGCCCCAGCTCTTCTGCCAGTACCGCAAAGATAAAGTCGGTATGACGTTCAGGTAAGAACTCCAGCTGCGACTGGGTACCATGGAGCCAACCCTTTCCGCGCAGGCCACCGGAACCAATAGCAATCTTCGACTGTATAATATGATAGCCCGCCCCCAGTGGATCGCTCTCTGGATCCAGCAGCATCATGACGCGTTGACGTTGATAGTCGTGCATCAGGAAGAACCACAGGATGGGAATAAAGGCTGCCACCAGCACCACCGCGATGCCAATCAGACGCCAGCTCAGGCCGGAAAGGAACAGTACAAACAGACCGGAAAGGGCGATAAGAATCGAGGTTCCCAGGTCAGGCTGTGCCGCCACCAGCAGGGTAGGCAGGAAGATCAGCACCAGTGCGATAGCCGTATTCTTCAGTGAGGGGGGGCAGACGTCGCGGTTGATAAAGCGCGCCACCATCAGCGGCACCGCAATTTTTGCAATCTCTGAGGGCTGAAAACGCACTATCCCCAGATCAAGCCAACGCTGTGCACCCTTGGAAATGGCGCCAAACGCATCGACAGCGACCAGCAGAATGATACAAAAAATATAGAGATAGGGGGCCCAGCCTTCATAGACACGAGGCGGGATCTGCGCCATCACCACCATCACCACCAGGCCCATAGTGATCTGGCCGATCTTGCGCTCCGTCATACCCAGGTCCTGGCCGCTGGCGCTCCAGATAACCAGCGCGCTATAAACCAGCAGCGCCAGCAAAATCAGCAGCATGGCCGGATCGATATGGATTTTGTCCCACAGCGATTTTTTATTCGGATTATCCGTCACGATTATTGGTCCTCCGCGGCGGCGGTAGCCGGGTTTTCATTTGGCAATTCGGTGTTGTTATCACCCAGCATGATGTGATCGAGGATCTGGCGCATGATGGTACCAACCGCCGGGCCGGCGCCGCCGTTTTCCAGAATAATCGAGACGGCAACCTGCGGGTTGTCATAAGGGGCGAAGCCGATCATCAGTTTGTGGTCACGCAGACGTTCGGCAATTTTATGCGCGTTATAGGTTTCGTTAGCCTTCAGGCCGAAGACCTGCGCAGTACCGGATTTAGCCGCAATTTTATAAGGTGCGCCCGCAAAGTATTTATGCGCCGTACCGTTCGCACGGTTCGCAACGCCAAACATCCCGTCTTTGGCGATTTCCCAATAACCGGAATGAATATCGCCCACCGGCGGCTCGTGCGGCTGAATCCAGGGAACTTTCTTGCCATTTTCAACGGTGCTCATCAGCAGGTGCGGCACTTTTACCACCCCGTCGTTAATCAGCGTCATCAGCGCTTTGTTCATCTGGATCGGCGTAGCGGTCCAGTACCCCTGACCGATACCCACCGGAATGGTATCGCCCTGATACCAGGGTTTTTTGAAGCGTTTTAGCTTCCATTCGCGGGTTGGCATGTTACCGGAGCGTTCTTCCGAAAGATCGATACCGGTGTAGTGGCCATAGCCAAATTTCCCCATCCACTCGGACAGCCGATCGATACCCATGTCGTAAGCGACCTGATAGAAGAAGGTATCGGCAGACTCTTCAAGCGATTTGGTGACATTCAGATGACCGTGACCCCATTTTTTCCAGTCACGGTACCGCTTTTCAGACCCTGGCAGCTGCCACCAGCCGGGGTCAAAGAGGCTGGTGTTACGGGTGATCACCCCAGAACTGAGGGCAGAAACGGCCACATACGGCTTCACGGTGGACGCTGGCGGGTAGACGCCCTGGGTGGCGCGGTTAATTAGCGGGGTGTTCGGGTCGTTCAGCAGGCCGGAGTAATCCTTGCTGGAGATCCCATCCACAAAGAGGTTCGGATCATAGCTTGGCGTTGAGACCAGCGACAGAATGCTGCCGGTACGCGGGTCGGTAACAATCACCGCCGCACGGCTGCCAGCCAGCAGGGTTTCGATATATTGCTGCAGCTTCAGATCGAGGGTCAGGTAGATATCATGCCCTGCCTGCGGCGGCACCTCTTTTAACTGGCGGATGACGCGGCCACGGTTGTTAACTTCAACCTCTTCATAGCCCGTCTGGCCATGCAGCACGTCTTCATAGTAACGCTCAATCCCCAGCTTGCCGATATCATGGGTCGCCGCGTAGTTAGCGAGTTTGCCATCTTTATCCAGGCGTTCGACGTCTTTATCGTTAATTTTAGAGACGTAGCCAATAACGTGGGTCAGGGCCGAGCCATAAGGGTAGAAGCGGCGTTTATAGCCTTTCACCTCAACGCCAGGGAAACGGTACTGGTTTACAGCAAAGCGGGCAACCTGGACTTCGGTCAGGTTCGTTTTCACCGGAATGGAGGTAAAGCGGTGTGAGCGTGAGCGCTCTTTTTTAAAGGTCGCGATATCTTCGTCATTCAGGTCCACCACGCTGCGCAGGGCTTCCAGCGTCTGCTGAACATTATCGACCTTCTCAGGCATCATTTCGATTTGGTAGATCGTGCGGTTCAGCGCCAGCGGCGTGCCGTTACGATCGTAGATAATGCCGCGACTCGGCGCGATGGGAACCAGTTTGATACGGTTTTCGTTAGAACGCGTCTGGTAGTCGGTAAAACGGACGACCTGCAGATTATAGAGGTTGGCAATTAGCACGCCAGTAAGCAGCAAAATCCCCAAAAAGGCGACCAGCGCCCGACGCACAAACAGCGCGGACTCAGCCGAATAGTCGCGAAAAGAATTCTGTAGTTTCATCCGCTGCTTAATTTATCCAGAACGTAATCATTACTCACGGTGATAAGGATGGTTGGTTGTGATACTCCACGCGCGGTAGAGGCTCTCGGCAACCAGCACCCGCACCAGAGGGTGGGGAAGTGTCAGCGCGGAGAGAGACCAACTCTGTTCTGCTGCCGCTTTGCAGGCAGGGGATAACCCCTCCGGGCCGCCAATCAACAGGCTGACGTCGCGACCATCCTGCTTCCAGCGTTCGAGCTCGTGCGCCAGTTGGGGCGTATCCCAGGGTTTCCCCGGAATATCGAGAGTGACGATGCGGTTTTTACCTGCTGCAGCCAGCATCATCTCACCCTCTTTATCCAGAATGCGTTTGATATCCGCGTTTTTGCCACGCTTACCCGCCGGAATTTCGACCAGTTCAAACGGCATATCCTTAGGAAAACGGCGCAGATATTCAGTGAAACCGGTTTGTACCCAGTCGGGCATTTTGGTGCCAACGGCGACCAGCTGCAGCTTCACGCATTAACCCCAGAGCTTTTCCAGCTCATACAGGCGACGACTCTCTTCCTGCATGACGTGGACAATAACATCGCCTAAGTCAACCACGACCCAGTCAGCGGTCGCTTCGCCTTCCACGCCCAGCGGTAACATACCTGCCGCGCGAGACGCCTGAACCACATGGTCAGCAATAGACGCGACATGGCGCGTGGAGGTACCGGTGCAGATGATCATGCAGTCGGTGATGCTTGATTTGCCCTGAACGTCAATGGCAATGATGTCCTGACCTTTCAGGTCATCAATTTTGTCGATAACAAAATCCTGGAGTGCTTTACCCTGCAAGTGTTCCCCCTGGGGTGAGTGAGATTGAGCAATATTAAATTCGTAGCCAGACAGTATACCTGAACTGACGGCGGCGTCGGGACAATTGTCACCGGACGGGCGTTTGGAGGCGGGTATCATCCCACCCCCGGTCAGAGATTGCATCGCCATTTTTGTAAAACAGTTTTTGTAAAAGCATGCCTGGCATCGCCTGGCTGCGGAGGATATCAGCCTGGATGGGGCTGTCAATGGCGAGAGCGTGAATGGACGGCTTTTTCAGCCTTTCAGCGCGTCGTTGTCGGTTTTCTGGTACAGACCCTGCTGCTGAATGTAACGAAGTACCGCTTCGGGTAACATTTCTGCGCAGGATTGACCGTTCTGCAGGCGCTGACGAATCTGGGTGGCAGAGATATCAAACCACGGCGTTTCAGCCAGATAGATTTTACCGGCAGGCAAGGTATGCAGATCGTCAACGTGGGGCGTCAGGTGCGCTTCAAGCCACTGCTGGTGCACCTCTTCTTTCATCGTTAAAGGATAGCCCGGGCGACGGCAGACAATAAGATGGCTGTTATTGAGGATGGTGTCGTACTGATACCAGGAGGGAAAGCTGAGTAACGAATCCTGCCCAATAATAAAGGCCAGCGGTGCGTCCGGGCCTTGCTCTTCTCGCCATGCCTGCAAGGTTTGCGCAGTCCAGGAGGGAGTATCCCGACGGAGCTCGCGCTCATCGAGGCGAAAAAGGGGTTTATCGGCAATCGCCAGCTCAAGCATGGTTTTACGCTGTTCGCTGGTCGCCTCCGGCTGAGGGCGGTGAGGGGGCACATTATTGGGCATGATGATAACCCGCTGCAGCCCAATCAGGTTTGCCAGTACCTCTACCGGCTTCAGGTGCCCATAGTGAACTGGGTCGAAAGTGCCGCCATACAGCGCCTGTAGCGTTTTCATATCAGCCTTCGATAAAAACATCAGCCAGTGCTTTATGGCACAGCAATAACGACAAGCTCTCCAGCTCTGACCATATCGACTGGCCGTAATCCTGTTTCAGCGTGAGTTCAGCGCGGGTCAACAGTTGCACGGCCTGGCGCAATTGCTCCGGGCTGAGGCGGTTCAGCGCCTCGGTGGTCATCCCCCGGCGGTTTTGCCAGACGCGGTGCTTATCGAACAGCGCGCGCAGCGGCGCGTGGGCCGACTGACGTTTCAGGTTAACCAGCAGCAACAGTTCGCGCTGCAGGGTTCTGAGTAGGATCACCGGCTCGCTGCCCTCAAGACGCAGCTGCTGCAAAATGTGCAGGGCACGTTTACTTTTGGCGGCCAGCAGGGCATCTACCCAGTGAAACGGGGTAAAGTGAGCGGCATCGTTCACCGCCTGCTCCACGCGGGGCAGGGTCAGTTTGCCATCCGGCCAGAGCAGAGAAAGACGCTCCAGCGCCTGGGCGAGGGCCAGCAAATTCCCTTCGTAACAGTAACAGAGCAGCTGGTTGGCGGCATCGTCGAGCTGAAGGTTGTTCTGCCGGGCGCGGGCGGCCACCCATTTGGGTAGCTGCGCCTGTTCCGGTGTCTGGCAGGTGACCAGCACGGACTGGTTTGCTAACGCGGCGATCCATGCGGCATTTTCTTGTGCTTTAGTGAGCTTATTGCCTCGCACTATCAGCAGCAGATCGCTGTGCAGCAGGCTTACCAACGTAGCGAGTTGCTCGTTGATGGCGGCGTTAGGGCCGTTTTCGGGTAGCTGGATCGTCAACGTCTGTCGCGTGGCGAACAGGCTCATCGCCTGGCAAAGCGAAAAAATCTCCTGCCAGTCGGTGCTGTTATCCAGCGTAAAGCTGTGGTGTTCGTCGAACCCCTGGGTCGCGGCTATCTGACGCACCGCGTCATGGCTCTCTTGTAACAGCAGCGGATCGTTTCCGAGTAACAGATACGCCGCGCGCAGCCCCTCTTTGAGCTGCGCGCGGAGTTGTTCAGGGTACAACCTGATCATCAGTTACCCAGCGTCGTGGAGACGCGAGGCGTGGTCGTAACGGGCGTCGCTTCTGCCGTCTCTTTTTTATCCGCAGCCTGGATACTCGGCAGCTTACGGATCAACTGTTCAGCCGCTTTGTCGTACATTTCGTTGACGATAATGGTGCGTTCAGCATCTTTTGCCAGCGCTGCCTGCGGGTTATCGAAGAACGAACGGTACACTTTAGTACTGATCGGATAGATATCATGGCCCGGAATCAGTACTGCCGCGCTCACCTGCATGACCATCTGGTATTCCGCGGTACGACCATCCTGGAAGATGGAAGCGGTATCCTGGCTCAGGGATGAGCGCAAGACACGGAACGATGGCACATCCTGACGCAGAGAACCTTTTTCGATCAGTTCAACGCCGTTAAGGCGCAATTGGTTACGGATGGCACGGCTAAGCGGGCCATTCGGATCCCCGGAATCGAAGATCATGGTTTTCATCTGATCCGGCACCGCGGTGGTATTACGCAGGTGCCAGCCACAGCCAGCGGTGACAAGCACCGCCAGAGATAACAGTAATGTTGCCAGTTGTCGCACGCTTCCTCCTGCGCTTAGCCAACGACCAGATTCAGCAGTTTACCGGGTACGTAGATCACTTTACGTACGGTAACGCCGTCAAGGTACTTCGCCACCAGAGGCTCCTGAGCTGCACGTTCACGTACCTGCTCTTCAGAAGCATCCACTGCCACGGTGATTTTGCCACGCACTTTGCCGTTAACCTGCACCACCACCAGCGTGGTGTTTTCAACCATGGCTGCCTCGTCGGCAACTGGCCACGGCGCGTTGTCGATATCGCCTTCGCCGTTGAGCTCTTTCCACAGGGTAAAGCTGGCGTGCGGGGTGAACGGGTTCAGCATACGAACTACGGCCAGCAGCGCTTCGCGCATGACGGCACGATCCTGCTCGCCCTCCTGCGGAGCTTTCGCCAGTTTGTTCATCAGTTCCATAATAGCCGCAATTGCGGTATTGAAGGTCTGACGGCGACCAATATCGTCCGTAACTTTGGCAATCGTTTTATGCACATCACGGCGCAGTGCCTGCTGATCTTCCGTCAGAGCGTCAACCTTAAGATCCGCGACGTCGCCCTGTGCAAGGTGTTCATAAACCAGTTTCCAGACGCGTTTCAGGAAGCGGTTAGCCCCTTCAACGCCTGATTCCTGCCACTCCAGCGTCATATCTGCCGGTGAAGCAAACATCATAAACAGACGCACGGTATCCGCGCCGTAACGCTCAACCATCACCTGCGGGTCGATGCCGTTGTTTTTCGACTTGGACATCTTGCTCATGCCGGTATAGACCAGTTCATGACCTGCGGCGTCTTTCGCCTTAACAATACGGCCTTTCTCGTCGCGCTCAACAATCGCATCTACCGGGGAAACCCAGTTACGCTCGCCGTTCGCGCCCACGTAGTAGAAGGCATCTGCCAGCACCATACCCTGACACAGCAGCTGTTTGGCTGGCTCGTCAGAGTTAACCAGGCCTGCGTCACGCATTAATTTGTGGAAGAAGCGGAAATAGAGCAGGTGCATGATGGCGTGTTCGATACCACCAATGTAGATATCGACCGGCAGCCAGTAGTTTGCTGCTTCGGAATCCAGCATGCCTTCCTGATACTGCGGGCAGGTATAGCGCGCGTAGTACCAGGAGGACTCCATAAAGGTGTCGAAGGTGTCAGTTTCACGCAGCGCAGGCTGACCGTTCACGGTGGTTTTTGCCCATTCCGGATCGGCTTTGATTGGGCTGGTGATACCGTCCATGACGACGTCTTCCGGCAGGATCACCGGCAACTGGTCTTCTGGCGTTGGCATTACGGTGCCATCTTCCAGCGTCACCATAGGGATTGGCGCACCCCAGTAACGCTGACGGGAAACGCCCCAGTCTCGCAGACGGTAGTTCACTTTACGCTCGCCAACGCCCATGGCAGCCAGCTTGTCGGCGATAGCGTTAAAGCCCTCTTCGAAGCTCAGACCGCTGAATTCGCCGGAGTTGAACAGGGTGCCTTTTTCGGTCAGCGCCTGTTCGGACAGGTCAGGCTCAGCGCCATCTGCCGCCAGGATAACCGGCTTGATGGTCAGGCCGTATTTCTTAGCAAACTCGTAATCGCGCTGATCGTGTCCCGGAACCGCCATCACAGCGCCGGTGCCGTACTCCATCAGTACGAAGTTAGCTGCCCAGACCGGCACGGCTTCGCCCGTCAGCGGGTGGATAGCGTTGAAACCGGTCGCAACACCTTTTTTCTCCATGGTCGCCATGTCGGCTTCGGCCACTTTGGTGTTACGGCATTCATCAATGAAGGCAGCCAGCTCTGGATTGTTTTCGGCGGCTTTCTGCGCCAGCGGGTGCCCTGCGGCTACGGCCAGGTAGGTCGCACCCATAAAGGTGTCCGGACGCGTGGTGTAAACGGTCAGGGTCTGATCGTAGTTTTCTACGTTAAAGGTGATTTCCACCCCTTCAGAACGACCGATCCAGTTACGCTGCATGGTCTTCACGGTATCTGGCCAATGATCCAGATTATCCAGATCGTTCAGCAGCTCGTCAGCGTAAGCGGTAATTTTAATAAACCACTGCGGGATCTCTTTACGCTCAACTTTAGTGTCGCAGCGCCAGCAGCAGCCATCGATAACCTGTTCGTTCGCCAGTACGGTCTGGTCGTTCGGGCACCAGTTAACGGCAGAGGTCTTTTTATAGACCAGCCCTTTTTTGTAGAGCTCGGTGAAAAACTTCTGCTCCCAACGGTAATATTCCGGGGTACAGGTGGCCAGCTCGCGGCTCCAGTCATAGCCAAAGCCCAGCATTTTAAGCTGGTTTTTCATGTAAGCGATGTTGTCATAGGTCCACGGCGCAGGGGCCGTGTTGTTTTTCACCGCCGCCCCTTCAGCCGGCAGACCGAACGCATCCCAACCAATTGGCTGCAGCACGTTTTTGCCCAACATGCGTTGGTAGCGGGCGATCACATCACCGATGGTGTAGTTACGCACGTGGCCCATGTGTAGTCGACCAGAAGGATAGGGAAGCATCGACAGGCAGTAATACTTCTCTTTGCTCTCGTCTTCGGTGACTTCAAAGGTGCGCTTCTCGTCCCAGTGTTGCTGGACGTGGGATTCTATCTCTTCCGGGCGGTATTGCTCTTGCATGGCAGCCAGTGGTCCTGTGTTCAATACAGCTACAAATGTAGCCAATGTAAGTGGTATTCCAGATCCGCATAGCATAGCCCAAACGCCCGCGTCAAAACAGCCTTTAGCATAAAAGCGGCGGACATGAATTTACGCTATCTGTGGCAGAACTGACAAAGCGCTGAATAAATAAGGTCTATTATTAGAGACAGTTACTCACCCAGGAGGCAAAAAGATGAACAAGGTTGCTCAATTTTACCGTGAACTGGTCGCCACGTTGACTGAACGTCTGCGTAACGGCGAGCGCGATATCGATGCGTTGGTAGAGCAGGCGCGTCTGAGGGTAATCCAGACGGGGGAGTTAACGCGGACAGAGGTTGAAGAGCTGACCCGGGCTGTGCGCCGCGATTTAGAAGAGTTTGCCCGTAGCTATGAAGAGAGCCAGGGCGAGGTGGCAGACAGCGTATTTATGCGAGTAATTAAAGAGAGTCTCTGGCAAGAGCTGGCGGATATCACCGATAAAACGCAGCTCGAATGGCGCGAGGTGTTTCAGGATCTCAACCATCATGGGGTCTATCACAGCGGCGAAGTGGTGGGGCTGGGGAATCTGGTTTGCGAAAACTGCCACTACCATCTGGCGGTTTATACCCCGGATGTGTTGCCGGTCTGCCCGAAATGCGGTCACGATCAGTTCCAGCGCCGCCCCTTCGAGCCGTAACCGTTTTGTGAACGAGTGAGAGGGGACGTGACGTTCCCTCAACCCTGGGTCGGCGCGCTGAATCTGCAAAATGAGAGCGATGTCTCGGGGGTGTCCCACACCAGAATAAGCTGCAGCACAGGAGAATCTGACGGCTGCGGTGGAATATCGATCAACGACGTAATATATCCCCTGGCAATAAGCGCATTCTGTAGCGTGCGTGAAAAGAGCCGTACCCCTTCAACCCCAAGACATTTATTGACGGCCTGCTGAATAATCCCGCCCAAGAGCGTATACGCCAGCTGTGGGTTATCCGTATCAAATGTTACGTGAGTAATTTTTCTGCACGTGGTCTCGTGGGGAAAAAGGATCCGGTTCGGGCGTCGCTGAGGAGGCGCTGGGGCATATTTAGGCCTGTCCCAGCTGAAAGTCTGCTTTCGGTTATGACTTTGTCCGTGGAGATCCGGGATGCTGTTGGCAACGCTGGCGTGAGCAAACTGACAGCCAAATAAGAGAAACAGCAGGCCGGTGAACAGGCCATTGAAAATCATTGTCATGAAGCAACATCCATTTTGATTCTTTCACTGAGGTATAACGACGATCGTCACATCGCAAGATCCCTTCTCGCGAGGTTATAGCTTTGTCGTAATGGTGAAACAAAGCAAATAATGTCTGATTTAAGAAGCGCTAATTATGTCGGGGACGAATCAGGGCCGGATTGACTAACCCGGCCGCGCAGGGTTATTGCTGATAAAAAGCCAGTCGCTCTGCCAGCAGATCGACAAACGCCTGACGATCAATATCCAGCATCACTTCAGTATTCGGCGCGTTGCCGCTGAGGAAGTAGTAATCGACCACGGTCATGCCTTGCGTATATTTGCCCTGCGTCTCAACGCCGACCCAACGTGTTACGGTAGTGAAGATCTCCGGCTTCAACAGCCAGGCGATGGTACAAGGGTCGTGCAACGGCGCTCCGTTAAAGCCCCATTTCTCGGTTTTATGATATTCCATAAAGAAGTCGAGGAGCTCGGCGACCGTGGTGGCGACGGGGTTGCCAATGCTGCGAAAACGTTCGATATCGGCGGCCATAATCTGCGCCCGATGGGTGACATCAAGCCCGGCCATCACCACCGGAATTCCGGACTGGAAGACAATTTCGGCCGCTTCAGGATCGACGAAAATGTTGAATTCCGCGCTGGGCGTCCAGTTGCCGAGCGTCATTGCGCCGCCCATAATCACGATTTTCGCGATCCTGTCATGCAATTCAGGGTGGCTGTTAAGCAGCAGCGCCACGTTAGTCTGCGGGCCTGTGGCAACCAGGGTGACGGGCTCGCTGCTTTCACGTAGCACCTTCGCCATCAGCTCAACTGCGGTGCAATTTTGTGGCGCAAAGCTGGGTTCCGGCAGCGCCGGGCCATCCAGTCCACTTTCGCCATGGACGTTGTCGGCAATAATCAACTCACGCATCAGCGGTTTTTGCGCGCCGCCGGCAACCGGAATATCGGTGCGCTGTAGCAGGGTGAGCATCCGCAAGACATTGCGCAGCGTTTTATCCGGGGTCTGGTTTCCGGCGGAAGAGGTCACCGCTTTGACATCCAGTTCGGGGGAGGCGAGGGCAAGAACAAGCGCTATCGCGTCATCATGACCCGGATCGCAGTCGAGGATTATTGGCTGTGCCATAGGACTCTCCGTTTCTCAGTGTAGTTTTGTGACAAGGCTAACGCTTACGCCATGAGCAGACGAGAACAAGAGAGTAAAAGCGTGAGGAGGTGCGCAATCCTGCGATTGCGCACCCTGGGTTTAGTGCAGAATTTTGGCGAGGAAGTCTTTCGCGCGGTCAGACTGTGGATTAGCAAAGAACTCTTCTTTGGCGGAGTCTTCGACGATCTTCCCTTCATCCATAAAGATGACGCGGTTAGCCACCTTGCGGGCAAAGCCCATCTCGTGGGTAACCACCATCATGGTCATGCCTTCGTTGGCCAGCTCAACCATTACGTCCAGCACCTCGTTGATCATCTCAGGGTCGAGCGCAGAGGTCGGTTCATCAAACAGCATAGCGACCGGATCCATGCACAGGGCGCGAGCAATGGCGACGCGCTGCTGCTGGCCGCCGGAAAGCTGCGCCGGGAATTTATCAGCATGCGCCGAAAGCCCAACGCGCTCCAGCAGCTTCAACCCTTTGTCACGAGCCGCCGCTTTATCGCGCTTGAGAACTTTCACCTGCGCCAGGGTTAGGTTCTCAATGATCGACAGGTGAGGGAACAGCTCAAAGTGCTGGAACACCATGCCCACCTTCGAACGCAGCTTCGCCAGATCGGTTTTCTTGCTATTTACCACGGTACCATTGACCGTGATCTCACCCTGCTGCACGGGTTCAAGGCCGTTCACCGTTTTGATAAGTGTGGATTTACCGGAACCCGATGGACCACAAACCACCACCACTTCGCCTTTCTTCACTTCCGTAGAGCAGTCGGTCAGCACCTGAAAGTGCCCATACCATTTAGAAACATTTTTCAGGGAAATCATTACACTGTCCTTTTCTTCAGCCAGCTGACCAACAGCGACGCGCTTAAACTAATGACAAAATAGACCGCACCTGCAAACAGGATCATCTCGACCTGCGTACCGTCACGCTCACCAATCGTGGAGGCGGTACGGAAGAAGTCCGCCAGACTGAGTACATACACCAGCGAGGTATCCTGGAAGAGAACGATACCCTGAGTGAGCAGCAACGGAACCATGGCGCGAAATGCCTGCGGCAGAATGATCAGTTTCATCGACTGCCAGTGGGTCATCCCTAACGCCAATGCCGCACTGGACTGCCCGCGTGAAATACTCTGGATCCCGGCGCGGATAATCTCGGAGTAGTAGGCCGCTTCAAACATCGAGAAGGCCACCATCGCCGAGATCAGGCGAATATCGGACTTCGGCGAAAGCCCCAGAACATCCTGCAAGAATCCAGGAACGATCAGATAAAACCACAGCAGCACCATCACCAGCGGAATGGAGCGGAACACGTTTACGTATGCGGTCGCGAACCAAGCGACTGGCTTAAAGCTCGACAGACGCATGACTGCCAGCAGAGTGCCCCAGATAATCCCGACGATCACCGCCGTGATGGTAATCTTCAGGGTAATGACCAGACCGTCCAGCAGGTAGGGCATGGAGGGAACAATAGAACTCCAGTCAAACTCGTACATTATTTGCCCCCCAGGTTGCCCGGCAGGCGTACTTTACGTTCGACCAGGTTCATCACCAACATGATGATGGCGTTAATCAGCACATAGGCCAGCGTAATCGCGGTGAAAGATTCCCAGGCGTGCGCGGAGTAATCCAGCAGTTTCCCGGCCTGTGCCGCCATATCCACCAGACCAATGGTTGAGGCGATGGCCGAGTTTTTCACCAGGTTCATCATCTCCGAGGTCATCGGTGGAACAATCACCCGATAGGCATTCGGCAGCAGTACATAGCGGTACGCTTGCGGCAACGTTAGCCCCATCGCCAGCGCGGCGTTTTTCTGCCCACGGGGCAGCGACTGAATGGCGGCGCGTACCTGCTCGCACACGCGCGCAGCGGTAAACAGCCCCAGACAGAGCATCGAGGAGACAAAGAACTGAATGTTAGGATCCAGTTCCGCCTTGAACCACATGCCGATATCTTCCGGCAGCAGTTCTGGCACCACCAGGTACCAGGTAAAGAACTGAACGATTAATGGGACATTTCGGAACAGCTCCACGTAGAGCGTGCCGATTGATGAGAGAAAGCGATTCGGTACGGTGCGTAAAATACCGAACAGGGAGCCAACGAAGAAAGCGATGATCCAGGCCGTAATCGACAACGCGACGGTAACCTGAAAGCCGCTCCACAGCCAGCCAAGATAGGTGGTGTTGCCGAACGGGGCTTGTTGCAGAAAAATGCCCCAGTTCCAGTCTATTGACATAATAAACTCCAGAAAAAAAAGGGTAGCAGCGCTACCCTCGAAGATTGGTGAGAAGCTCATTTTTCGCGCTGAGTGGGGAACGACCACTCAACGTATAGTCTGTCCATGCTTCCCGACAATCGAGAGGGCAGGAGATCCCGCCCCTGTTGTTCTAATTAGTTAAGAGCCTTGTCGTTTGGTGATTTGAACAGCGCTTTCATGTCGTCAGACAGTTCAAAGTTCATATTCAGATTTTTTGGTGGGATAGGGTTCTTGAACCATTTATCGAACCATTTTTCCGCTTCGCCGGACGTCTGCACCTGAGCGATGGTGTCATCGATCAGTTTCTTAAAGTCCGCGTCATCTTTGCGCAGCATACAGCCGTAGGCCTCTTTCGACTGCGCCGTGCCGACGATTTCCCAGTTGTCTGGTTTCTTCGCCTTCGCACGTTCGCCCGCCAGCAGGGCATCATCCATCATGAACGCCACCGCGCGGCCGCTCTCCAGCGTACGGAAAGAGTCGCCATGGTCTTTGGCGCTGATGATACGCATATCCATTTTTTTCTCGTCGTTCAGCTTGTGCAGCAGAACTTCGGACGTGGTACCGGACGTCACGACAACCGCTTTCCCTTTCAGGGCAGCGAAGTCTTTAATCTCACCGCCTTTTTTGGTCAGCAGGCGTGTACCTACGACAAAAATAGTGTCAGAGAAGGCGGCTTGTTTCTGGCGCTCCAGGTTGTTGGTGGTGGACCCACACTCAAAGTCGAAAGTCCCGTTCTGCAGCAGCGGAATACGGTTCTGGGAGGTGATTGGAATCAGCTTCACCGCCAGGTCAGGCTTGTTCAGCTTCTTCTTCACCGCTTCAACGATGGCGTTGGAATAGTCCTGTGAGTAACCCACGACTTTTTGCGTGTTGTCGTAGTATGAGAACGGGACAGAGGATTCACGGTGGCCGACCACGATAACGCCGTTTTTGGCAATCTTGTCGAGCGTGCTGCCCGCTGCCGGCGCAGCGTCTTCAGCGTGCACCACGCCTGCGGACATTCCCATCACCAGCATTGCTGTGGCCAGTTTACGTAATTGCATACCCAACTCCTTTCTTATCAGCGCCAGAGACGCATTGATACCCATTGTGATGTTGTTATATCTCGCGCTATGCGAGTGCAGTGTTATGCAAGCTTGTTAACATTTAGTCTGGCTTAATGTAAAGATTTTGCTGCGTTATTGTTTATTTTTGCGAAGCGCGCCGCACCATTCAGAGGCAAAAATCCCTCGTTGCACCGTTTCGGTGCTACCGCTGAACTACGGTGGTGCGACCAGGTTGTACATCAAGCCAGATTGCGTTTGCTTGAATAAACAAAGCAATAGCCGTGCCAGAATTGGCAGGTTTACGGTCAGAGAGATAAATAGCGAAGACTAGGGGAGAAAGGAGGCGGAAACAGCCTCTCTCCCCGGTGAGGAGAGAGGCCTTCAGGCTTACTTACGACGCTGACGCAAGCTCATCAGCACCGCACCAAAGCCAAACAGGGCGGTGATAATCCATACTGGCCAGTTGCCGGTACGCGCATACGGCGTCAGGCCCGTCGTTGGCGTAACGCTGGCGGTCAGCACCTGGCGGGTAAACTGCGGGATCATCGCCTGAATCTCGCCCTGCGGGCCAATAACAGCGGTGATGCCATTGTTGGTGCTACGCAGAAGCGGGCGGGCCAGCTCCAGCGAGCGCATGCGCGCCATCTGGAAGTGCTGCCACGGGCCGATAGACTTACCGAACCACGCATCGTTAGAGATCGTCAGCAGATAATCCGTATTTGCACGGAAATTATCCCGCACCTGTTCGCCCAGGATGATTTCGTAGCAGATGGCAGGCGTCAGCAACATGCCGTGCGCATTCAGCTGAGGCTGCACGTACGGGCCACGGCTGAATGATGACATCGGCAGATCGAAGAACGGTGCCAGCGGCCGCAAAATTGACTCCAGCGGCACGAACTCACCAAACGGCACCAGATGGTTCTTGTTGTAGCGGTTGGCCGATTCGTAGTTGTAGGCGTTATCTTTGCCCAGCGTGATGATGGTGTTATAGGTGTCGTAGCGGTTCTGTTTATTCAGTCGCGCATCGACGATACCGGTAATAAGGGTGCTGTTATGCTCGCGCATCAGGTCATCGACCCGGCGCAGGAACTGCTGCTGATTAATCTCCAGATCGGGGATGGCAGATTCTGGCCAGATGATCAGCTGCGATTTGCCCATCTCTGGCTCAGAGGCCTCAAGATAGATCTTGAGGGTATTAAGCAGCTGGTTTTCATCCCATTTCAGTGCCTGGGGAATATCACCCTGCACCATAGAGACCTGCATGGTGCGCTCGGGCTCGGGGGTAAACCACTGAATAAAACGTAGCGGGAAGGGGAGCGCGAATAACACCACGGCGGCAGCCAGCGGGCGCCAGTTGCGCTGCACTAGCGCCAACACCAGCAGGCCGCTTACTACCATCAGCAGGAAGTTGATGGCCTCAACGCCCATCACCGGTGCCAGCCCCTTTAACGGGCCGTCGATCTGGCTGTAGCCAAACTGCAGCCATGGGAAGCCCGTCAGCACCCAGCCGCGTAAGAACTCGGTCAGTTGCCAGACGACCGGAGCCGCAATCGCCACGCGCCATACGTTGGCCTTTGGCCACAGGCGCGCCAGCACCCCGGCAAACAGGCCGGTATAGAGCGACAAATACGCGGCCAGCAACACAACCAGGAAAACGTTGACCGGGCCAGGCATGCCGCCAAAGGTGGCGATACTGACATATACCCAGTTTATACCGGTGCCAAATAGCCCCATGCCCCAGGCGTAGCCAATGGCTGCGGCCTGTACCGGACGTCGGTTCAGGGTAAGCCCCTGTAGCCCCATCAAAGAGAGCAGGGCCGCGGGCCAGATGTCATAAGGAGAAAAAGCCAGCGTTCCGCTGGCTCCGAGAATTAGCGCCAGCAGCAGACGTACGCGCTGGCGTTCAAGCAATGGGGCAAATGCCATTTAAATCATTCTTCCATTGTGGGTTGCGGAGCATCGTCCGGCATTCTGACATGAACCTGAATAATACGACGACTGTCGGCCATGGCGACCTTAAACTGGTAACCGTCTATTTCAACCGTCTCACCGCGAGCCGGGAGATGGCCAAACGCCTGCATCACCAGACCGCCGATGGTATCCACCTCTTCATCACTGAAACGCGTGCCGAAGGTATCGTTAAAGTCTTCGATTGGCGCCAGCGCGCGGACGGTCCAGGTGTGGCGGCTCAGCTGACGGAAATCGATATCCTCTTCTTCGTCATATTCGTCTTCGATTTCGCCGACGATAAGCTCCAGAATATCTTCAATGGTCACCAGGCCAGACACGCCGCCAAATTCATCGATAACAATCGCCATGTGGTAACGCTGAGAGCGGAACTCTTTCAGCATGCGGTCAACCCGCTTACTCTCCGGAACAACCACCGCCTGACGTAACACTTTATCCATGCTAAAGGCTTCGGCATCGCTGCGCATAAACGGCAGCAGATCTTTCGCCATCAAAATCCCTTCGATGTGATCTTTGTCCTCGCTGATGACCGGGAAGCGCGAGTGTGCCGATTCGATGATCACATCGAGGCACTCGTCCAGAGGCTGGTTGCGTTTCAGGGTAATCATCTGCGAGCGGGGGATCATAATATCGCGAACGCGCTGGTCGGCGATGTCCATTACCCCTTCGAGCATTTCGCGCGTATCTTCGTCGATAAGGTCGTTCTGCCCGGAATCACGGATCAGCTCCAGAAGTTCATCACGGTTTTTGGGTTCGCCGTGGAACAGCTGGCTCAGAATAAGGGAGAAAAATCCCTTTTTGCTGTTTGTCGTGTCGCTACTGTGTGAATTGTCGTCGCTCATGGCGTTTGTTAAGGGTTCTCTTGTTAGTTAAATAATAACCGCCGCGCTATCTCCTTACGCGGCGGCATGATAGTCAGCCTGTGACCGACTACTCTTTCTCGGCAATGTACGGATCCTCATAGCCCAGAGCAAGCATTATCTCTGTCTCGAGGGACTCCATCTCTTCCGCTTCCTCATCTTCAATATGATCGTACCCCAGCAGATGCAGGCTGCCGTGCACCACCATATGGGCCCAGTGGGCCTCGAGCGGCTTCTGCTGCTCTTGTGCTTCCTGCTCAACCACCTGACGGCAGATGATCAGATCGCCCAGCAGCGGCATTTCAATACCCGGAGGGGCTTCGAAGGGGAAAGAGAGCACGTTAGTCGGCTTATCTTTCCCGCGGTAGGTCAGGTTAAGCTCATGGCTTTCTGCTTCATCCACCAGGCGAATCGTCACTTCTGATTCTTCCTGAAACTGAGGGACAACGGCATCCAGCCATTTCTGAAATTGTGCCTCTTCTGGCATGCCGGAATTATCTTCACAGGCCAGCTGTAAATCGAGGATCACCTGACTCATTTATGTTCTTGCTCCTGCGCTTCGCGCTTACGTTCTGCGGCCAGTTCGGCCTTGCGCTTCTGATCGGCCTCTTCCCAGGCCTCATAAGCGTTAACGATGCGGGCAACCACCGGGTGGCGCACCACATCTTCACTGTGGAAGAAGTTAAAACTGATTTCATCGACTTCTGCCAGCACTTCGATGGCGTGGCGCAGGCCAGATTTAGTGTTGCGCGGCAGGTCAATCTGCGTGATGTCCCCTGTGATGACGGCTTTCGAGTTAAAGCCGATACGCGTCAGGAACATCTTCATCTGTTCGATGGTGGTGTTCTGGCTTTCATCAAGAATGATAAACGCATCGTTCAGCGTGCGGCCGCGCATATAGGCCAGCGGGGCAACTTCAATCACGTTACGTTCAATCAGCTTCTCGACCTTTTCAAAGCCGAGCATCTCGAACAGGGCATCGTAAAGAGGACGCAGATAGGGGTCGACCTTCTGGCTTAAATCGCCCGGCAGGAAGCCCAGTTTTTCACCGGCTTCCACAGCAGGACGGGTAAGCAGAATACGGCGGATCTCCTGACGCTCCAGGGCATCTACCGCAGCAGCCACCGCCAGATAGGTTTTACCCGTACCTGCCGGGCCGACGCCGAAGGTGATGTCATGATCAAGGATGTTCGCGATGTACTGTGCCTGGTTAGGCGTACGCGGCTTAATCACACCCCGTTTGGTCTTGATATGGATAGCTTTGCCATAATCCGGCACGCTTTCGGCGCTCTGTTCCAGCACGCGGGCTTCTTTAATGGCCAGATGAATCTGTTCAGGTTCGATATCCTGCGTTTGACCGCGCATCGGCGCGGTGTCGACATAAAGCGTGTGCAGAATATCCGCAGCGGCATTAACGCAAAGTGTGCGGCCGGTGAGTTTGAAGTGATTATCGCGACGATTGATCTCGATACCCAGACGTCGCTCCAGTTGTTTGATGTTGTCATCAAACGGCCCACAGAGGCTCAGCAGGCGAGCGTTGTCTGCAGGCTCAAGGGTAATTTCACGCGTATCTATATTCAAACCGTTCCTCTTGATGTCTCGCATCCCCGAAAAAGGGGGCTTTGATGGAATTATTTACGCCACAGAATAAAGGCGCAAGCATTGCGAAGGATATTGGGGGCGGAAGCAGGAAATACAAGGCCTGCCAGAATTGGCAGGCCTGTTGAGGTCAGGGCTGATAAACACCTACGCCCAGGTCGTTCTCTTTACGGGTACGTGCCATTACGGACTCAGGCGTTTGCGCTACGCGCAGACCCATCTCATCTTCAGTCCGTACCACTTTGCCGCGCAGGGAGTTCGTCAGCACTTCCTGAATTTCGATATCCACGAACTTGCCGATCATATCTGGCGTACCTTCGAAGTTCACCACGCGGTTGTTCTCGGTACGACCGGACAGCTGCATGATGCTCTTACGTGAAGTGCCTTCAACCAGTACGCGCTGAACGGTGCCGATCATACGACGGCTCCAGGCGTTGGCCTGCTGGTTAATACGCTCTTGCAGGATATAAAGACGCTGCTTCTTCACCTCTTCTGGTACGTCGTCCACCATGTCGGCGGCTGGCGTACCCGGACGGGCAGAGAAGATGAAGCTATAACTCACGTCGAAATTCACATCGCCGATCACCTTCATCGTCCGTTCAAAGTCTTCATTGGTTTCGCCAGGGAAACCGACGATAAAGTCAGAACTGATTTGAATGTCCGGGCGCGCTTCACGCAGCTTACGGATAATCGCTTTATACTCCAGCGCGGTGTGGGTACGGCCCATCAGATTCAGTACGCGGTCAGAGCCACACTGAATCGGCAGGTGCAGGAAGCTCACCAGCTCAGGCGTATCGCGATAGACATCAATGATGTCATCGGTGAATTCTATCGGATGGCTGGTGGTAAAGCGGATACGGTCGATACCGTCAATGGCCGCCACCAGACGCAGCAGTTCAGCAAAGCTGCCGGTGCTGCCGTCAAAATTCTCGCCGCGCCAGGCGTTCACGTTCTGGCCGAGCAGGTTCACTTCACGTACGCCCTGGGCCGCCAGTTGGGCTATCTCATACAGGATGTCATCGCACGGACGGCTCACTTCTTCGCCGCGGGTATAAGGCACCACGCAGTAGGTACAATATTTGTTGCAGCCTTCCATAATGGAGACAAAGGCTGTCGGGCCATCTGCGCGCGGTTCCGGCAGACGGTCAAATTTTTCGATTTCCGGGAAGCTGACGTCGACGACCGGGCTACGATCGCCGCGAACCTTATTGATCATCTCTGGCAGGCGGTGCAGGGTCTGAGGGCCAAAGACGATATCCACGTAAGGGGCTCGCTGGCGAATCAATTTCCCTTCCTGCGACGCAACGCAGCCGCCCACGCCGATAATCAGCTCCGGATTTTTTCGTTTCAGAAGCTTCCAGCGACCTAACAGGTGAAAGACTTTTTCCTGCGCTTTTTCACGAATTGAACAGGTATTCAGCAGCAGCACATCGGCTTCTTTCGCATTTTCAGTCAGCTGGTATCCGTGGGTAGCATCCAGCAGATCGGCCATCTTTGATGAATCGTACTCGTTCATCTGACAGCCCCAGGTTTTTATATGGAGTTTTTTAGTCATCGACATGCTCATGCTCAGGATTGCAGGGCGCGTATTGTAATGCTTTGGTCCGGTTGTGACCAGTATGAAGGTTGTCGGCCTCATGGGGAAAAAAATCCGGTAAACTTAAGGGATTCTCCAATAAGGACAAATGACCATGACTATCCAACAAGCCGGAGTCGCCGTCGTCGGCGGCGGTATGGTCGGCGGGGCGCTGGCGCTGGGGCTGGCGCAACAAGGGTTCGACGTTACTGTAATTGAACAGGCTGCGCCGCCTGCATTTGACGCCGCCGGGAAGCCGGACGTGCGTATCTCTGCGATTAGCGCCGCCTCGGTGGATCTGCTGCGCGGGCTGGGCGTATGGGAGGCGGTGCTGGCCATGCGCGCTCATCCCTGGCGTCGCCTTGAAACATGGGAGTGGGAAACTGCCCGCGTCCAGTTTGATGCAGCAGAGCTTAAGCTGCCCCTGCTGGGCTATATGGTTGAAAATACGGTTCTACAGCAGGCGCTCTGGCAGGCGCTGGAAGCGCATCCCGGTGTGACCCTGCGGGTGCCGGCGTCGATTGAGGCTATCCATCGCCATAACGATCATCATGTGCTGGCGTTGAGCGAAGGTGACGAGCTGGCGGTAAAACTGGTGATTGGCGCGGACGGGGCGAATTCCAGGGTCCGGGAGATGGCCGGAATTGGCATTCATGCGTGGGCGTATCCGCAATCCTGCATGCTGATAACAGTGCAATGCGAGAGCGAACCGGGTGATTGCACCTGGCAACACTTTACGCCGACGGGGCCCCATGCTTTCCTGCCGTTGTTCGACAACTGGGCCTCGCTGGTGTGGTACGACACGCCCGCACGCATTCGCCAGCTGCAAGGGATGACGATGGAACAGCTGGGGCGTGAAATTGCGCACCATTTCCCGCAGCGCCTCGGCAAGGTCACACCAGTGGCAGCGGGTGCCTTCCCCCTGGCCCGGCGTCATGCGCTGGACTATGCGCGCGAAGGATTAGCGTTGGTGGGCGATGCGGCGCATACCATCCATCCGCTGGCGGGGCAGGGCGTGAACCTGGGATACCGTGACGTTGAAGCCTTACTGGACGTAGTGGGTAATGCGCGCGCTCACGGCGAAGCCTGGGCGAGCCAGCAGGTATTGAAGCGTTACCAGATGCGACGTATGGCGGATAACTTCATCATGCAGTCAGGGATGGATCTCTTTTATGCCGGGTTCAGTAACGACCTGGGGCCGGTGCGGATCCTGCGCAATATTGGTTTGATGGCGGCGGAACGCGCCGGTGGCCTGAAACGTCAGGCCCTGAAATATGCGTTAGGTCTGTAAGCATTACACTGACGATTCCCTCACCCCTGTGGGTGGGGGCTCAGACCGCGCTGAAGACAAAAACAAAAAAGCCCGCAGAGCGGGCTTATTTGTTTTTAAATGGCTGGGGTGCAGGGATTCGAACCCCGGAATGCTGGTATCAGAAACCAGTGCCTTACCGCTTGGCGACACCCCAATTGCGTTAAACAAACTGCTTAACGACTTTTTAAAATGGCTGGGGTACGAGGATTCGAACCTCGGAATGCTGGTATCAGAAACCAGAGCCTTACCGCTTGGCGATACCCCAACAATTTTTTCTAGTCTACCGAATAAATCGACAGATGACTAATTTGGTGGCTACGACGGGATTCGAACCTGTGACCCCATCATTATGAGTGATGTGCTCTAACCAACTGAGCTACGTAGCCAGTACTGCAATCTTCGATGGCTGGGGTACCTGGATTCGAACCAGGGAATGCCGGTATCAAAAACCGGTGCCTTACCGCTTGGCGATACCCCAATACCGCGGAGAACCGCAAATCGAAGAAATATGGCTGGGGTACCTGGATTCGAACCAGGGAATGCCGGTATCAAAAACCGGTGCCTTACCGCTTGGCGATACCCCATCCGTGCAACGCTTACCTGGGAATGGTGCGGGAGGCGAGACTTGAACTCGCACACCTTGCGGCGCCAGAACCTAAATCTGGTGCGTCTACCAATTTCGCCACTCCCGCAAAAAAGATGGTGGCTACGACGGGATTCGAACCTGTGACCCCATCATTATGAGTGATGTGCTCTAACCAACTGAGCTACGTAGCCATCTTTTTTTCGCGTTACCTTATCGGCGTTGCGGGGCGCATTATGCGTATAGACCCTTGCAGCGTCAACACCTTTTTCAACGAAAATGGCCGGAATGTGACTGTTTGGTTAGGTTGCGAACAGCGTGGCCGAATATTCGGCAATTATTGGTTATTAATCGATTTTACAGCCTTTAATTCAGAATAAAAAAAAGGCCCCAGAGGGCCTTTTTCGATCGTGCAGATCGGTCGCTCAGATTATTGATAAGCAGACTGGTGAACGCCTACCGCACGCCCTGACGGATCGTTCATGGATTTGAACGATTCATCCCATTCAATGGCTTTCGCAGAGGAACACGCCACGGATGGACCACCCGGTACACACTCTGCGGCGCTTGGCACAGGGAAGAGCTCTTCAAAGATTTCACGATACAGATACGCCTCTTTCGAGCCTGGCGTGTTGTACGGGAAACGGAAGCTGGCGGTCTCCAGTTGTTGATCGGAAATCTGTTTTGCCGCCACCTCTTTCAGGGTGTCGATCCAGCTGTAACCTACGCCATCAGAGAACTGCTCTTTCTGACGCCATGCCACGCTCGCCGGCAGATAGGATTCAAAACATTCACGCAGGATATGTTTTTCCATTTTGCCGTTGCCGCACATCTTGTCCTGCGGGTTGATGCGCATCGCCACATCGAGGAACTTTTTATCAAGGAACGGCACGCGCGCTTCCACGCCCCAGGCCGACATCGCTTTGTTGGCTCGTGCGCAGTCAAACATATGCAGCGCCTGAAGTTTACGCACGGTCTCTTCGTGCAGCTCTTTGGCATTTGGCGCTTTATGGAAGTAGAGGTAACCACCAAAGACTTCGTCAGAACCCTCGCCAGAGAGCACCATTTTGATGCCCATCGCCTTGATCTTACGCGACATCAAGTACATCGGCGTGGAGGCGCGAATGGTGGTCACATCGTAGGTTTCAATGTGGTAGATCACATCGCGGATCGCATCCAGACCTTCCTGCACGGTGAAATGAATTTCATGGTGTACGGTGCCAAGATGGTTTGCCACTTCCTGGGCGGCTTTCAGATCCGGCGCCCCTTCCAGACCCACGGCGAAGGAGTGCAGCTGCGGCCACCAGGCCTCTGAACGTTCCTGATCTTCTACACGACGCGCGGCAAATTTCTTGGTGATCGCGGAGATCACCGAGGAGTCCAGCCCGCCGGAGAGCAGTACGCCATAAGGCACGTCTGACATCAGATGGCTTTTTACGGACTCTTCCAGCGCCTGACGCAGCTCGGCTTTGTCGGTAACGTTGTCTTTAACGGCGTCGTAATCAAACCAGTCGCGTTGGTAGTACGGGCGGATCTCACCGTCCTGGCTCCACAGGTAGCTGCCCGCCGGGAACTCTTTAATGGTGCGGCAAACCGGTACCAGGGCTTTCATTTCAGAGGCGACATAGAAGTTGCCGTGCTCATCGTGCCCCATGTACAGCGGGATAATACCGAGGTGGTCACGGCCAATCAGGTACGCATCTTTTTCGCTGTCGTACAGGGCAAAGGCAAACATCCCCTGCAGGTCGTCGAGGAATTCAGGTCCTTTCTCCTGATACAGTGCCAGAATGACTTCGCAGTCAGAGCCGGTCTGGAAGGTGTAACGGTCGCTGTACTCAGCACGCAGCGCCTGATGGTTGTAGATTTCACCGTTAACGGCCAGCGCGTGGGTTTTTTTCTCGTTATACAGCGGCTGGGCGCCCGCGTTGACGTCGACAATCGACAGACGTTCATGGGCCAGGATGGCCTTGTCGCTGGCATAGACACCGGACCAGTCCGGGCCGCGATGGCGCATCAGACGAGAGAGTTCCAGTGCTTTTTTACGCAGCTCGCCCGCGTCAGTTTTGATATCCAGTACGCCAAAAATTGAACACATAACCTTCTCCGTTAACCCTGTTGCAGTGTGATGTTGCTTGCTTATGAAAATGCCGCAAAAGGTGAGAGGCGGCAAGGGTTTTGCCGGCTAAAACGAAAATAACGCAATGGTCATTGCTGAATGTTGAAAAATGCGTATGTCTTAACCTTATTCTTTGATGAATTGTTAGTGAAGAGGGGTTTTTATTAGATGTGATAACTTTTTGCTGGCAATAAAATGAAAAAACCACGTCGCAGGACGTGGTTTCAGCTTACAGAACATCGATTTCGGCGACCGAGGGGTAAATCCAGCTCGGGCGGAACGGCATGGAGTCAATATCGTCGAGTGTCGAAACGCCTGAGAGAACAAGGATGGTCTCCAGACCCGCCTGGAAGCCGGCGAGAATATCGGTACGCAGGTTATCGCCCACAATCACCGTATCTTCGGAATGGGCCTGCATCTTGTTGAGCGCCGCGCGAATAATCCAGGGGCTGGGTTTGCCCACATAGAATGGCGTGCGGCCCGAAATTTTCTCAATGCCCGCGCAGAGTGCGCCGCAAGCCGGGTAGAAACCGCGACCGTGGGTATCGGGATTGGTGGCGATGAAGCGAGCGCCGTTTGCCACGAAATAAGCGGCTTTGTGCATCATCTCCCAGTTATAGGAGCGGGTTTCACCCACGATGACAAAATCCGGATTCACATCAGTAATAGTGAAGCCGGCTTTATAGAGTTCATGAATTAGCGCACCTTCGCCCACCACATAGGCTTTCTTACCCTCCTGACGCTTCAGGAAATCGGCGGTGGCCATGGCAGAGGTATAAAACACGCTCTCTGGCACATCTACGCCGGCGGTGGCAAAACGGTTCGCCAGATCTTGCCCGGTCTGCGAAGGAAAATTGGTCAGCAGTACCAGCGGCATCCCTTTTTCCATGATGGCGTTAAGAAATTCCGCTGCGCCCGGCACGGCAACGTTGTCGTGCATCAGCACGCCGTCGATATCACAAATTACATTCTTAATGGTCATGGACTGTCCGACATCTGAAAAAGAAGGCGTCACTATAAAACCCCGTTAGCTTTCCAGCAAACGTTGCAGCAGGATCCCGTTAAGCATGGCGCGTTTAACCAGCGCAAAGGCACCAATGGCAGAGCGGTGATCCAGCGTCGAGCGCACTACCGGCAGGTTCTGGCGAAATGCTTTTAACGCCTGGGTATTAATGCAGCCTTCAACGGCCGGTAACAGCACCTTTTCGGCTTCAGTGATCTCACCGGCAATCACCACTTTCTGCGGGTTGAACAGATTAATGGCGATGGCGATGGTCTTACCCAGGTGGCGTCCAACCTGCTCAATCACTTCACAGGCCAGCGCATCGCCTTTGTTGGCGGCTTTGCAGATCGCGCCAATTTTACACTCTTCCAGGGTGAGGCGGCTCTGGTAGCCCTGCTCGAGCAGGTGGCGCACCCGCTGTTCTATAGCGGCATTGGCGGCGATGGTTTCCAGGCAGCCAAAGTTGCCGCAGTGACAGCGCTCGCCCAGCGGCTCTACCTGAATATGACCAATTTCGCCCACGTTGCCATTACGGCCGATAAAAATGCGGCCATTCGAGATGATCCCGGCGCCCGTTCCACGGTGAACACGCACCAGTATTGAGTCTTCACAATCCTGACTCGCACCAAAGTAGTGCTCAGCCAGCGCCAGGCTGCGAATATCGTGGCCGACAAAGCAGGTGACGTTAAAACGTTTTTCCAGCGCCTTAACCAGTCCCCAGTTTTCAACCTGAATATGAGGCATGTAGCGAATCACGCCGCTTTCCGGGTCGACAAGGCCGGGCAGAATCACGGAGATGGCAATCAGTTCGCGAATTTTACGCTGGTGGGTCTCAATAAAGAGGGCGATGGTATTCAGCAGGGCGTGTTCCAGCGTCTCCTGAGTCCGTTCTGGTAGGGGATAGTGCTCTTCGGCAACGGCTTTACTGCTCATGTCATACAGGGTCAGCGTAGTGTCGTGGCGACCCAGACGCACCCCTATGGCATGGAAATGACGGGTTTCGGTAATGATCGAGATGGCGCGACGGCCTCCGGTGGAGGCCTGCTGATCCACTTCTTTGATCAGGCCGCGCTCAATCAACTGGCGGGTAATTTTCGTGACGCTGGCGGGGGCAAGCTGGCTCTGTTCCGCGATCTGAATTCGGGAGATGGGCCCATGCTGGTCAATCAGGCGGTAAACCGCCGCACTGTTCAGCTGTTTTACGAGATCAACATTACCAATTTGAGCTTGTCCGCCTGATGTCATACTTTTACTTACTCAGTGACGACCTCGTTACCGTTAACGATGGTCTTGATGATTTTAAAATCGTGCGTGAATGCGGTCAGGTTTGCCACCATGCCTGGCGCAATGCTGCCTAGCCTGGTCGCGACACCCATCGCGCGCGCCGGGTAGAGCGTTGCCATACGCAGGACTTCATCCAGCGCAATACCACAGTGTTCAACCAGATTGCGGACACCTTCGATCATCGTCAGCGCAGAGCCGCTGAGGGTGCCGTTCTCATCCACGCACAGTCCATTCCGGTAGTATATTGTTTTACCAGCAAAAATGAACTGCTCAATATTTGCACCTGCGGGCGCGGTCGCATCTGTAACCAGACAGAGCTTGTCGCCTTTGATGCGTTTGGCATTGCGGATATTGGCATAATCTACGTGCAGACCATCCGCGATGATGCCGCAATAAACGTCTGGCTCATCGAAAATCGCACCAACCAGCCCTGGTTCACGCCCGGTAATATAGGGCATTGCGTTATAGAGATGCGTCGCAAAAGTAATGCCCGCGCGGAAACCGATTTTGGCTTCTTTGAGGGTAGCGTTGGAGTGGCCCGCAGAGACCACGATACCCGCGGCAGACAATTTGCTGATGACCTCAGGCCCGGCCATTTCAGGTGCCAGGGTCACTTTAGTAATCACGTCGGCGTTAGCGCACAGGTAATCCACCAGTTCGCTATCCGGTTTACGTACGTAGTCCGGGTTATGGGTGCCTTTTTTAACGATATTGAGCCACGGCCCTTCAAGATGCAGACCCAGAGCCTGATTCGGGTGTTGGCTCAGGTAGTCGCGCATGACCGCAATACCCTGTTTCATCAGCTCATCGCTGGTGGTAATCAGCGTCGGTAAATAGCTGGTGCAGCCGGATTTCTCATTCGCTTTCTGCATGATCTCCAGCGTTTCCACCGTGACCGCTTCAGCCGTGTCGTTAAACTGCACGCCGCCGCAGCCGTTAAGCTGCACGTCGATAAAACCGGGGGAGATGATGGCACCATTCAGCGCGCGTTGCTCGATGTCCGCTGGCAGTTCGCTCAGCGGGCAGATACGTTCAATCAGGCCATTTGCGACAACAATCGCATGGTCATCCAGAATTTCATGGCCGGTATAAATCCGACCGTGGGTTAAAGCGTACATAACGACCCCCGGTATTAAAAAAACTGCCCGCCCCAAATGAAAGAGGCGGGGCTATATTACAGACCTTTGATGTTTTCTGCTTCTAACTCGTTGAAGTATTTCAGCGTTTTGACTTTCAGTTCCATCGTAGATGGCTCATCACACACCACAACGGCCTTCGGATGCAGCTGCAGACAGCTGATGGTCCACATATGGTTAACGTTGCCTTCAACGGCCGCCTGCAGCGCCTGCGCTTTCACGTTGCCCAGCACCAGAATCATTACCTCTTCTGCATCCAGCAGCGTACCCACGCCAACGGTCAGGGCGTATTTTGGTACCTGATTAACGTCGCCGTCAAAGAAACGGGAGTTTGCCACGCGGGTGTCATGGGTCAGGGTTTTAATACGGGTGCGTGAGGCCAGGGAAGAGGCGGGCTCGTTAAACGCGATATGGCCATCGTTGCCCACGCCACCCATAAACAGGTGAATTTTACCGTAAGCACGGATTTTTTCTTCGTATTGGCGGCACTCTGCGTCAATATCAGGCGCGTTGCCATCCAGCAGGTTGATGTTTTCAGCCGGGATATCAACGTGGTCAAAGAAATTACGGTGCATAAAGCTATGGTAGCTTTCCGGATGCTCCTTCGGCAGTCCAACGTATTCATCCATGTTGAAGGTCACCACGTGCTTGAAGCTGACCTGGCCCGCTTTGTGCATCTCAACCAGAGCTTTATACGCAGTAAGAGGCGTGCCTCCGGTCGGCAGACCGAGTACGAAAGGACGATCGGCGGTAGGTTTGAACGCGTTGATACGGTTTACGATGTGGCGTGCAGCCCATTTACCGACCTGTTCTGCTGTAGCCAGGGGGATCAGTCTCATTATTCACCTCTGAGTTTGAAAATAAAAAGTTGGCGGATTGAGCGCCTGGGCACGATCTAAGCCTAACCTGGTTCTTGCCGTGAGGGGTCAATTCGTCTTGATTTTTTGAATCATAAAATAAGTTTTCGCTGTTTGCCAGTGCAGGGAGGGGTAATTAACGATATTTGGTGACAAAAATCACAAAAAGTACGCGTTTAATTTGCGATACGAATTAATTTTTCACACACTCAATCAGCCAGTGAATCATCAACTGTATTTATAAGTTAGTGACACAATAAAAACACAGCTGAGAACGCGCCTTAACGGGGTCTCATAGGGGGAAGAAAGTGAGTATTCTAGGTTATTTACAAAAGGTTGGCCGTGCCTTAATGGTACCGGTCGCCACGCTGCCAGCCGCAGCGATATTAATGGGTGTCGGTTACTGGATTGACCCGGTGGGTTGGGGTGGAGACAGCGCGGTAGCGGCGTTCTTCATTAAATCCGGTTCTGCCATTATCGATAATATGTCCGTTCTGTTCGCCATCGGCGTGGCGTACGGCATGTCCAAAGATAAAGACGGTGCTGCGGCACTAACCGGTTTTGTGGGCTTCCTGGTGCTGACCACGCTCTGCTCGCCTGCTGCGGTTGCAATGATTCAGAAAATCCCGGCGGAACAGGTTCCGGCGGCGTTCGGTAAGATCAGCAACCAGTTCGTGGGTATTCTGGTGGGTATCATCTCTGCTGAGCTGTACAACCGCTTCAGCGGCGTTGAACTGCCGAAAGCGCTCTCCTTCTTCAGCGGTCGTCGTCTGGTACCGATCCTGACCTCCTTCGTGATGATCGTGGTTGCCTTCATCATGATGTACATCTGGCCGGTGATCTTCGATGGTCTGGTGAACTTTGGTGAACATATCCAGAAGCTGGGTTCCGTCGGTGCGGGCGTCTATGCGTTCTTCAACCGTCTGCTGATCCCGGTGGGGCTGCACCACGCTCTGAACTCCGTGTTCTGGTTTGACGTGGCAGGCATTAACGATATTCCTAACTTCCTCGGCGGCGCACAGTCCATCGAAGCCGGTAAAGCGGTCGTGGGTATCACCGGTCGTTATCAGGCGGGCTTCTTCCCGATTATGATGTTCGGCCTGCCGGGTGCGGCGCTGGCTATCTACCATTGCGCGCGTCCAGAGAACAAAGCAAAAGTGCTGGGTATCATGATGGCGGGGGCGTTCGCAGCCTTCTTCACTGGTATCACCGAGCCGCTGGAGTTCTCCTTCATGTTCGTAGCACCGGTACTGTATGTGATCCACGCGGTGCTGACCGGTATCTCTGTCTTTATCGCTGCCAGTATGCAGTGGATTGCAGGCTTCGGTTTCAGTGCCGGTCTGGTGGATATGGTGCTCTCCTCCCGTAACCCGCTGGCGGTTCACTGGTACATGCTGATCCTGCAGGGTCTGGTGTTCTTCGCTATCTACTACGTGGTGTTCCGTTTCACTATCACCAAATTCAATCTGATGACGCCGGGCCGTGAGCTGGCCGTTGCCGGTAGCGAAGCTGATGGTGAAGATGTGAATGTTAGCGCAGATAAAGACCAGGACGTTGCAGGTCTGGCGCGTCAGTACATCGCCGCAGTCGGCGGTTCTGACAACCTGACCGGTATCGATGCCTGCATCACCCGTCTGCGCCTGAACGTGAAAGACTCCTCGCTGGTGAATGAAGCGCTGGCAAAACGTCTGGGTGCCTCTGGCGTTATTCGCCTGAACAAAACCAGCGTGCAGATTATCGTTGGCTTTGTGGCTGAGAAAATTGCTAACGCGATGAAAACCACTGGCCCGGTAGCAGCGGCAGAAACCGCGCCGGCGCCAGCAGCCGCACCGGTTGCAAAACCGCAGGCTGTACCTAACGCCGTCACCATCGCGGCGCTGGTCTCTCCGGTTACCGGCGAAGTGGTAGCGCTGGAGCAGGTGCCTGACGAAGCCTTTGCCAGCAAAGCGGTAGGCGACGGCGTTGCCGTGAAACCCACGGAAAAAAACGTGGTTTCTCCAGCAGCCGGTACCGTGGTGAAAATCTTTAATACCAACCACGCGTTCTGCCTCGAAACTGACAAAGGCGCGGAAATCGTTGTCCACATGGGTATTGATACCGTTGCGCTGGGCGGCCAGGGCTTCACTCGCCTGGTAGAAGAGGGGGCTGAAGTGGTTGCAGGCCAGCCGATTCTGGAAATGGATCTGGATTTCCTGAACGCCAACGCACGCTCGATGATCAGCCCGGTGGTTTGTAGCAACATCGACGACTTCAGCGGTCTGGTTATTCAGGCGCAGGGTCAGGTGGTTGCCGGTCAAACCCCACTGTATGAAATTAAAGGCAAGTAAGTGCTCCTGAGTTAGCGTTGATGCCTGAGCGGCGGGGATATCCCCGCCGCTTTTTTTTGCAGCACTTGCCCCCATTATTTACATCCAGGGCGTTTTTAGAGGTTGTCACTGCGACCAGCTTATAAGATCATACGCCGTTATATGTCGTTTACGCTTTGAGGAATCCACGATGAGTGAGGCTGAAGCCCGCCCGAGTAACTTTATTCGTCAGATCATTGATGAAGATCTGGCTACTGGTAAGCACACCACTGTTCACACCCGTTTCCCGCCGGAGCCAAACGGCTACCTGCATATTGGTCATGCGAAATCTATCTGCCTGAACTTTGGCATCGCGCAAGACTATCAGGGTCAATGCAATCTGCGTTTCGATGACACCAACCCGGCGAAAGAAGATATCGAGTACGTAGAATCCATTAAGAACGACGTACAATGGTTGGGCTTCAACTGGTCTGGCGACATCTGCTACTCCTCTAACTATTTTGATCAGCTTTACGCCTACGCGGTTGAGCTGATCAATAAAGGCCTCGCCTACGTTGACGAACTCTCTGCTGACGAAATCCGCGAATACCGTGGCTCCCTGACCGCTCCGGGTAAAAACAGCCCGTTCCGCGATCGTAGCGTGGAAGAGAACCTGGCCCTGTTTGAAAAAATGCGCGCCGGTGGCTTCGAAGAGGGTAAAGCCTGTCTGCGTGCCAAAATCGATATGGCCTCGCCGTTTATCGTCATGCGTGACCCGGTGCTGTACCGCATTAAGTTCGCGGAACACCACCAGACCGGGAACAAGTGGTGCATCTACCCGATGTACGACTTCACCCACTGCATCAGCGATGCGCTGGAAGGCATTACACACTCCCTGTGTACGCTGGAGTTCCAGGACAACCGTCGTCTGTATGACTGGGTGCTGGATAACATCACCATCCCTGTGCATCCGCGTCAGTACGAGTTCTCTCGTCTGAATCTGGAATACACCGTGATGTCCAAGCGTAAACTGAACCTGCTGGTTACCGACAAGCATGTTGAAGGCTGGGATGACCCGCGTATGCCGACCATTTCCGGTCTGCGTCGTCGTGGTTATACCGCGGCTTCTATTCGCGAATTCTGTAAACGCATTGGGGTAACTAAGCAGGACAACACCATTGAGATGGCCTCTCTGGAGTCCTGTATTCGTGAAGATCTTAACGACAACGCACCGCGCGCAATGGCCGTTATCGATCCCGTGAAGCTGGTGATCGAAAACTACCCTCAGGGTGAGAGCGAGCAGGTCACCATGCCTAACCATCCAAACAAACCTGAGATGGGCAGCCGAGATGTGCCGTTCAGCGCTGAGATCTGGATCGATCGTGCAGATTTCCGTGAAGAAGCGAACAAGCAGTACAAACGCCTGGTGCTGGGTAAAGAAGTGCGCCTGCGTAACGCCTACGTAATCAAAGCAGAACGCGTTGAGAAAGACGAACAGGGTACCATTACCACCATTTACTGCAGCTACGATGCAGAGACCCTGAGCAAGGATCCTGCCGATGGCCGTAAAGTGAAGGGTGTTATCCACTGGGTGAGCGCTGCTCATGCGCTGCCGGTAGAAATTCGCCTTTATGACCGTCTGTTCAGCGTACCTAACCCAGGCGCTGCGGATGACTTCCTGGCAACCATCAACCCGGAATCGCTGGTCATCAGACAGGGTTATGCGGAGCCTTCTCTGGCGAATGCTGAAGCTGGCAAAGCCTACCAGTTCGAGCGTGAAGGTTACTTCTGCCTCGACAGCCGCTACGCAACGGCAGACCATTTAGTCTTTAACCGTACCGTGGGGCTGCGTGATACCTGGGCCAAAATCGGCGAGTAATCAGGTCAACCACAAACAAACGCCGCTTCTGCGGCGTTTTTTTTTGCTTATCGATCAGGATTTTATTAATTAGCCGCTTTAACCCCTCGCGAAATTAATGGTCAATGAGCTGCTACTTTTTTTATAAAATAAACTTACTCATCCCTTAAAAAATGTACTGTTAGAAAGATTAAAGATAATAATTATTCTTAACTATCGATTTTACTTGAATTTATTATGAAAATATCTGGCTTCTGTTGAATGTTTCAAAACACTACTGATTATGTGCACTTCGTCATAATCCTGCATTTTCCTCTCTGAAAAGCATTGATAATTCGCGTCGCGAAAAATAGTCTAAAGGCGGTGGCAATTTCGGGGATATTTCCAGCCACCGTGACCGCAGGTCTTTTTTATTTTTACGCCGCTTAAGGCGTTTTTAAATCGTCAATGAGGAATACATTATGCGTACGTTTAATGGCAAACGTAGTGCGCTGTCGCTGGCTATCGCCGGTATCACAGCCATGTCAGGTTTTGTGGTCGCCCCTCAGGTGCAGGCCGCCGGTTTTATCGATGACTCTACTCTGACGGGCGGCATCTATTACTGGCAGCGCGAGCGCGACCGTAAAGATGTTACCGATGCGGATAAATATAAAACCAACCTTTCTCATTCGACCTGGAACGCCAATCTCGATTTCCAGTCGGGTTATGCGGCCGATATGTTTGGTCTGGATATTGCGGCGTTCACCGCTATTGAAATGGCAGAGAATGGCGACAGCGCCCATCCAAACGAAATTGCCTTCTCAAAAAGTAATAAAGCCTATTCTGAAGACTGGTCCGGCGATAAGAGTGGGATCAGCCTCTATAAAGCCGCGGCGAAATTTAAATATGGCCCGGTCTGGGCGCGTGGCGGTTATATTCAGCCGACCGGTCAGACACTATTAGCCCCGCACTGGAGTTTTATGCCCGGTACCTATCAGGGTGCCGAGGCCGGAGCCAACTTTGATTACGGTGATGCCGGTGCGTTGAGCTTCTCTTACATGTGGACGAACGAATATAAATCGCCGTGGCACATCGAAATGGATAAGTTTTATCAAAATGATAAAACCACCAAAGTGGATTATCTTCACTCCTTCGGCGCGAAATATGACTTCAAAAATAACCTGGTGCTGGAAGCGGCATTTGGCCAGGCGGAAGGCTATATCGATCAGTACTTCGCCAAAGCCAGCTACAAGCTGGATGTTATCGGCGGCCCACTGACCACCACTTATCAGTTCTACGGTACGCGCGATAAAGTCAGCGACGGCAGCGTTAACGATATTTATGATGGCACCGCATGGCTGCAGGCGCTCACCTTCGGCTACAAAGTAGGGCAGGTGGATTTACGCCTCGAAGGAACCTATGTGAAGGCCGACGGGCAGCAGGGTTACTTCCTGCAGCGTATGACGCCAACCTACGCCTCCTCTAATGGTCGACTGGACGTATGGTGGGATAACCGCTCTGACTTCAACGCCGATGGCGAAAAAGCAATCTTCTTTGGCGCTATGTATGATCTGAAAAACTGGAACCTGCCAGGCTGGGCGGTGGGGGCATCTTATGCTTACGCCTGGGATGCAAAACCGGGCGATATGGCGACCCCAGACGCCTATTACGATTCTAACTACCGTCTGAAAGAGTCTGCTTACAGTCTGGATGCGATTTATACCCTGCAGGATGGGCGTGCGAAAGGCACCATGTTTAAGCTGCACTTCACCCAGTACGACAACCACTCCGACATTCCGAGCTACGCTGGTGGCTATGGCAACATCTTCCAGGATGAGCGTGACGTAAAGTTTATGGTTATCGCACCGTTCACCATTTTCTGATGCGCATCCCGCAGACAGGAGCATAGAGTATGTTGAGAAAAATGGTTCTTGTGGCCGTGCTGGCCTCGGGGCTGGCGGCTTGCGCCCACTCTCCGGCACAGAAAGAGGATTCACGCCTGAAAGAGGCTTACAGCGCCTGTATTAACACGGCGCAAGGCTCCCCGGAAAAACTGGAGGCCTGCCAGAGCGTGCTGAACGTGCTAAAGAAAGAGAAAGCACATGAACAGTTTGCCACGCAGGAGAACGTTCGCGTAATGGATTATCAGGCCTGTATTCAGGCGCGTAAAACAGGTAACGATCAGGAAGTGGCAAAACGCTGCGATAAAATCTGGCAGGAAATACGTAACAACAACGCACAGTAAGTGGTTGTTATCATACCCGGTGGCGCATTCATCTGCGGCACCGGTTTTTTTTGCCTTCTGATGGGCAAAAAAAAGCCAACCGTCAGGTTGGCTCAGAGTACGAGAAGTGATTAACGGGCGTCGTGCGCGTGATCGTCTTCGCGGCAATCGCCTTCAGCACAGTGACCATACAGGTAGAGGCTGTGGTTGGTCAGACGAATGCCATGACGAGCGGCGATTTCGCGCTGACGTAATTCGATGGAATCATCACTGAATTCGATCACTTTGCCGCAATCCAGGCAAATCAGGTGATCGTGATGGTGCTGCTGAGTCAGTTCGAAAACAGACTTGCCGCCTTCGAAATTGTGACGGGTTACAATGCCGGCGTCATCAAACTGGTTCAGAACACGATAAACGGTAGCCAGACCAATCTCTTCGCCCATGTCGATAAGACGTTTATATAAGTCTTCCGCACTGACATGATGGTTTACCGGTTCCTGAAGTACTTCCAAAATTTTAAGACGAGGAAGCGTGACTTTCAGCCCGGCCTTCTTTAATGCGGTATTGTTGTCAGTCATGCGGAATCTGTCCTGTTGCTAAACGATTCACTTCAAACAAAGAAGTGACAGAAAATGCAGTTGAGATAATGCGTCTCATTATAGAACTGCCATGCTTAAATGAAAACTGCAAGCCTCAAGCAAAGTATGCTTATAAAAACGTGGTGCTGCCAACAAAGTTGTTATCAAGCTACCCCGTTTGACCTGGAACATTGTACAGGTATGAAAGCAAAAGTTAAAAATTTGTAGCAATTATTTTGATTGGTATTACCTATCAATACAGCGCAGCGTCATCGCTGCGCTGTATTGCAATCAGGCATTGATAATGGCGTCGAGCTGCAGCTCTTCACGAATCTGCTTAACCCATTTATCAACGCGCTCTGCGGTCAGCTCTGGCTGACGATCTTCATCGATGGCCAGGCCCACAAAGTTATTATCATCCGCCAGACCTTTAGAGGCTTCGAAGTGATAGCCCGCCGTTGGCCAGTGGCCCACGATCACGGCGCCGCGTGGTTCGATGATGTCGCGAATCGTACCCAGGGCATCACAGAAGTACTCTGCGTAGTCTTCCTGGTCGCCACAGCCGAAGAGGGCAACCAGCTTACCGGTGAAATCTACCTCTTCGAGGGACGGGAAGAAGTCATCCCAGTCGCACTGCGCTTCGCCGTAGTACCAGGTCGGGATGCCCAGCAGCAGAATATCGTAGCCTTCCAGATCTTCTTTGCTGCTTTTAGCTATGTCATGAACATCGGCAACGTCTTTACCCAACTGTTTTTGAATGTTTTTTGCGATATTTTCCGTGTTACCGGTGTCGCTGCCGAAAAAAATGCCGATGATAGCCATGAGTAAAATAACCTCTTGAAACTTAATAGTATGGTGGCGCAAATTGTCCACGGATAAGGGCAATCATAGCAGAACAGAGAAGCCTGCGGAAACTGCTATCGCGCAGGACTGCACTCTGTGCTACATGAAAACAAGAAGAAGGGGATTTTTCTGACTTAGGCTTTGCCGTGCAGCTGTTCCAGCTGCAGCATCAGCATCTCTTCGATAAGTTCGCTACGGCTCATCTCCCGGGCCGCGGCCAGTTCGTTCAGGGCGTCTACGGCGTCAGCGTTCAATTTTAACTCGACGCGTTTAAGCCCACGACTTTTATCGCGTTTAAGTTGGTTGCGCTTATTGATGCGCAGCTGTTCATCGCGCGAAAGCGGATTGGTTTTCGGTCGTCCCGGGCGACGCTCATTCGCGAACAGATCTAGTGTCGTGCGGTCCGTTTGTTCTTTGGCCATGATTTTGAGACTTCGGGGGAAACAAAGACGCCCTGCTAAAGCCCGGGCGATAAGCGCGCCATCATACATCACCGAAAACAGCACGCCAACGACTGGTCGCCCCCAGACGACCGGTCGCTTTCTTTTTAATCAATTTTTTAATCAATTCTCGCCTTCAGCGAGGTAACGACGGATGGCACGTAGCACGGCATCAGGTTTTTCAGCATGAACCCAGTGTCCTGCCCCCGCAATGACATGCGCCCGGGCCTGAGGGAATTGCGCCAGAAGTGCTTCACGGTAAGCCTCGGTAACGTAAGGTGAGTTGCCACCGCAAATAAAGAGCGTCAGATGCGGCCAGACCGGAACGGTCTGCCAGCCCACAATATTGGCATATTGATCCCACAACACAGGAACATCGAAGCGCCAGGCGCCATCAATAAAGGATTTCAGCAAGAACTGCACCACCCCCTCTTCATCGAGATGCTGGCGCATAATCGCGGCGGCCTGCTGGCGTGTCGTCACCGCTGCGTCCGTGACCGCATTGATAGCAGCAAAGATCTCATCATGACGCCGGACTTGATAATCAACCGGCGCCACATCAATGACCACCAGCCCCGCAATGCGTTCCGGGGCCAGCGCCGTCAGCGCCATCACCGCTTTGCCGCCCATCGAGTGGCCAATCAATACGGCTTTCTCAATGTTGTGCGCATCCAGCGTGTCCAGCAGATCCTGAGCCATCGCGGCGTAGGTCATTTCAGAGGAACGGGGCGACTGACCGTGGTTACGCATATCCACCTGCAGGATATCGTGATCGGTGACTAAATCCCGCGCCAGCACGCCCAGGTTATCCAGGCTACCAAACAGACCGTGAACCAGAACAACGGGAGAATTATTGTGCGGCGATTGTGCAGATTGCGCTCGGGTATTTAATTTCATGGCAAAGTTCTTTTTTTACGGATGTCAGGTTAGGGTATTATGTTGACCATTCTGCCGCCCGGCTGCAAGGAAACAGTTTAATCTGACTTTTGCCGCCACTCAGGTTTGACGCTATCCGCTGTTGGGTTTAGACCTTATACTCCCAACGACTTGTATTCAGATAAGATATCGCACTGGATTAAGATGAAAACAATCGAAGTTGATGACGAGCTCTATCACTATATTGCCAGCCAGACCCGGCATATCGGCGAGAGCGCGTCCGACATTTTACGGCGCATGCTGAAAGTTTCTAATGCCACCCTGTCTGCCGCTCCGGCCACCAAAGAAGTGCGCCTGCCTTCTGCGCCTGCGCAAGAAAAGCCGAATACCCCGGCAAAAGACAGAGTGCGCGCGATGCGCGAGCTCCTGCTCTCGGACGAATACGCGGAACAAAAGAAAGCCGTCAACCGCTTTATGCTGGTGCTGTCTACACTGTATTCACTGGATAACAAGGCATTCGCTGACGCAACAGAATCTCTGCATGGCCGCACCCGCGTCTACTTCGCGGGCGACGAGCAGACCCTGTTGCAGAATGGCAATCAAACTAAGCCCAAACATGTTCCTGGTACGCCGTACTGGGTCATCACCAATACCAACACGGGACGCAAGCGCAGTATGATCGAACATATCATGCAGTCCATGCAGTTCCCGGCGGAATTGACTGATAAGGTTTGCGGTACAATCTAACCCTTGCATTGGAAGGATCAGGCAATGGCAAATCACACTCGTGCGGGTCAGCCTGCACAACAAAGCGATTTGATTAACGTCGCTCAACTGACATCTCAGTACTATGTGCTGAAGCCTCAGGTGGGCAACGCAGAACACGCAGTGAAGTTTGGTACGTCTGGTCACCGCGGCAGCGCAGCTCGCCACAGTTTTAACGAACCACACATTCTGGCCATTGCCCAGGCCATCGCGGAAGAGCGCGCCAAAAATGGTGTAACCGGTCCATGCTACGTGGGTAAAGACACCCATGCGCTCTCTGAGCCCGCATTTATCTCCGTGCTGGAGGTGCTGGCTGCCAACGGTGTAGACGTGATCGTGCAGGAAAATAACGGCTATACGCCGACCCCTGCCGTCTCCAACGCCATTCTGGTGCATAACAAAAAGGGCGGGGCGCAGGCCGATGGTATCGTCATCACCCCGTCGCATAACCCGCCGGAAGATGGCGGTATCAAATATAACCCACCTAACGGTGGCCCGGCTGACACCAACGTCACCAAAGTGGTGGAAGATCGTGCTAACGCGCTGCTGGCCGATGGTCTGAAAGGCGTGAAGCGTATCTCTCTGGACGCGGCGATGGCCTCTGGCCACGTGAAAGAGCAGGATCTGGTGCAACCCTTCGTTGAAGGGCTGGCGGATATCGTCGATATGGCGGCTATCCAGAAAGCGGGCCTGAAGCTGGGCGTCGATCCGCTCGGTGGCTCCGGTATTGAATACTGGAAACGTATCGCCGAGTTTTACAAGCTGGATCTGACCCTGGTTAACGATCAGGTCGATCAAACCTTCCGCTTTATGCACCTGGATAAAGACGGCGTAATCCGTATGGACTGCTCATCCGAGTGTGCGATGGCGGGGCTGCTGGCGCTGCGCGACAAGTTCGCTCTGGCCTTCGCTAACGACCCGGATTATGACCGCCACGGCATCGTCACCCCGGCTGGGCTGATGAATCCGAACCACTACCTGGCGGTGGCGATTAACTACCTGTTCCAGCACCGTCCACAGTGGGGCAAAGAGGTCGCCGTTGGTAAGACGCTGGTCTCCTCCGCCATGATCGACCGGGTGGTGAACGACCTCGGCCGCAACCTGGTCGAAGTTCCGGTAGGCTTCAAATGGTTCGTGGATGGTCTGCATGACGGCAGCTTCGGCTTCGGTGGTGAAGAGAGCGCAGGGGCCTCGTTCCTGCGTTTCGATGGCACCCCGTGGTCTACCGATAAAGACGGCATCATCATGTGCCTGCTGGCTGCGGAAATTACCGCGGTTACCGGTAAAAACCCGCAGGAGCACTATAACGAACTGGCGGCACGCTTTGGCGCACCGAGCTATAACCGCATCCAGGCGAGCGCAACCTCTGCCCAGAAAGCGGCGCTCTCTAAACTCTCTCCGGAGCAGGTGAGCGCAGATACCCTGGCGGGTGATCCGATCACCGCCCGTCTGACCGCGGCGCCGGGCAACGGCGCCTCTATTGGCGGCCTGAAGGTGATGACGGAAAACGGCTGGTTCGCGGCGCGTCCGTCCGGCACGGAAGATGCGTATAAAATTTACTGCGAAAGCTTCCTCGGCGACGAACACCGTAAGCTGATTGAGAAAGAAGCGGTAGAGATCGTGAGCGAAGTGCTGAAAAACGCCTGATAGCGGAAGGCGGAAAACATACCCGGTAGGCGGTCGCGCCACCGGGTTTTTTTATGGCCTGCGATCAGAGCAAAAAGCGATACCCGACCCCGGTTTCAGTTAACAGATGGCGCGGGCGCGCGGGATCGGCTTCCAGCTTCTGGCGCAGGTGGCCCATATAAATACGCAGGTAGTGACTGTGCTCCACCGCGTTCGGCCCCCAGACCTGATTCAGCAGCTGGCGCTGGGTCAGCACCTTGCCATGATTGTTAAGCAGTATCGCCAGCAGGCGAAATTCAATAGGGGTGAGGTGGATCTCCTCTACGCCACGCACAATACGGCGCGCCGCCAGATCAACGGTGATATCCGAGAAGCGATAAACGGGATCTGGAGAGGCCGTACTCCCATGACGACGCAGCGCCACACGCAGGCGCGCCTGCAGTTCGCCAATGCCGAACGGCTTGCTGAGATAATCGTCTGCACCGGCATCCAGCGCGGCAATCTTGTCATCCTCTTCTACCCGCGCCGACAAGACGATAATCGGCATCTGGCTCCACTGGCGCACGTCGCGAATAAAATCCAGACCGTCGCCATCCGGCAGGCCGAGATCGAGGATCACCAGATCGGGTTTGCGCGTCGCCGCTTCCAGCAGACCGCGCTGCAGTGTTCCCGCTTCGTAGACGCGCAGACCGTCGGCTTCCAGAGCGGTGCGCAGAAAGCGGCTGATAGCCAGTTCGTCTTCGATTATCAGGACGTTAATCACATATCCTCGGGTAAGTCATTGAGTTCAGGGGGCGGTTCGAGCGGGAGTGTAACACAAAAACGGGCCCCTCCCTCGGGGCGGTCTTGCGCCGTAATTGTCCCGCCATGCACCTCGACTATCGCCTGGCAGATAGCCAGCCCCAGCCCGACGCCAGGAATGGCCGACTCTTTGTTCCCGCGAGCAAACTTATCAAAGATAGCGCGCTCTTGCCCGTCAGGAATGCCCGGTCCGTTATCCCACACCGTCAGCGTAAACCGGTTTTCGGCTGTCCGGGCCTGAATACCGATATCGGCTTTCGGGCCGGCATATTTCACCGCATTTTCCAGCAGATTGATGAGGACCCGTTCGAACAGCGGACCATCGACGTGGATCAGCGCCAGGGGCTCAGGCAGATCCAGCGCGATATGCCGCCCACCCGAGCCCGGCTCCAGCGTTTTCAGGGCGCTGCCGACTACCTCTTCCAGCGTCAGCCACTCTTTTTTCAGGTTAAAGCCGCCAGACTGGATGCGCGCCATATCCAGCAGATTGTTGACCAGTCGGGTGGTATTCAGGACATGCTGGCGGATCTCACTGGCCTGCGTAGCATGCGGCGACCCCTCAGCCGCCAGGTCGAGGGTCAGAATTTCTGACTGGCCAAACAGCACCGTCAGCGGCGTGCGGAGATCGTGCGACAGGGCGGCGAGCAGTGAATTACGAATACTCTCCCGCTCGCTGGCAAGCCTTGCCTGCTCTTCGCTGGTGGTGAGGGCCAGCCGTTCCAGCGCACTGGCGACCAGCAGGGTAAAGGTTTCCAGTAGCCGTTGCTGCTCGGGGATCATCAGCTGGCGCAGATTTGTCGGCTCAACAATGGCCAGCCCCTGAATATTGGCTGCGCTGCGTAACGGTAAAATTTGATACGGCACGCCGGGCAGGGTATCCGTGCCGGCACCCGCCGGTAAGCCTTTATCAAAGCTCCAGCGCGCTATCGCCTCGTCCCAGGGCGTCATGCCGGTGGCGGGGGTGAGCGGGCCGAGCTTGCCTTCGGCGTCTGGTAGCAGAATCAGGCTGTGGGCATGAAAGGTAGAGTGAATAAATTGCTGGCTGGTCTGGACGATCTCCAGCGGGGTGCGGCCCACTGCCAGCGCTTTCGACATCTCATACAGGTGGCGGGTGCGCTGTTCACGATAGCGGGCAATCCGCGCCTGGTAGCGTACTCCGGCGGTGAGGTTACCGATGAGCAATCCCACGGCGAGCATTACCGCGAAGGTGAGCACATATTGCACGTCTGAAACCGCCAGCGTGCCGCGTGGCGCAATAAAGAACAGGTCAAAGCTGATGACATTAATCACCGTCGCCAGGACCGACGGCCAGCGCCCATAAAACAGCGCTACCACCACCACTCCCAGTAGATAGATCATGACCAGGTTGGCCGCATCAAAACCGGGCAGCCATTGACTGGTGATAAAGGTAATGAGGGCGCAAAGCAGCACAGCCACCAGACAACCGCGCAGCTGGATGCGCCACTTCTCGTTAAAAGTGCGATTATCGGGCGTTTTGACCAGTAGCGGGGCAGGGGTATCATCCAGCGCCACCACCACCAGATCCAGCTCCGGTGCGCGCTGGGCCAGCTTGTCGGCGAAGCTGCTGCGATCGAACCAGCGACGGCGATTGCGACGTCCAAGCACGATTTTGCCGAGGTTATGTTCCCGGGCATAGCGCACAATGGCTTTATCTTCCGCCGGGTCGGTGAGCGTGGCGGTCTCGGCCCCGAGCTCCTGGGCCAGGTGCAAGGCACTAAGAATGGCGCGCCGTTGCTGCTCCGGCAGGCGATGTAGCTGCGGGGTTTCGACGTAGACCGCGTGCCAGACGCTGCCAAGCTTCGCCGCCAGTCGCGCGGCGGTACGTACCAGCTTCTCGTTACCCCGGCTATGCCCAATGCACAGCAGGATGGCGTCGCGGGTGTGCCAGACCTTCTCTTCTCCCTGGCGGTCGCGCCAGGCTCGCATCTGATCGTCCACCCTGTCGGCGGTGCGACGCAGCGCCAGTTCGCGCAGGGCGATAAGATTACCTTTACGGAAGAAATGTTCGATGGCGCGCTCGGCCTGGCCGGCAATATAGACTTTGCCCTCATGCAGGCGCTGACGCAGATCGTCCGGCGGCAGATCCACCAGTACCACCTCGTCGGCGGCGTCGAAGAAGGGGTCGGGGACCGTCTCACGCACCTGAATGCCGGTGACGCCGCTCACCACGTCATTGAGGCTTTCGAGATGTTGCACGTTGACGGTGGTAAACACGTCGATGCCCGCTTCCAGCAGCTCTTCCACATCCTGCCAGCGCTTGGGATGGCGGGATCCGGGCACATTGCTGTGGGCCAGTTCGTCCATCAGGATCAGCGCCGGGCGGCGGGCGAGGGCGGCATCAAGGTCAAACTCCGTGACCGTACGGCCACGGTGCGTGAAATGCCGGGGTGGCTGTGTCGCCAGCCCGGTAAGCAGTGCGGCGGTCTCCTGACGGCCATGGGTTTCAACCACGCCGATCAGGATATCGAGCCCCTGGGCGCGTAAACGCTGCGCTTCCGCCAGCATGGCGAAGGTTTTTCCTACCCCCGCGCAGGCGCCAAAGAAGATTTTTAGCTTACCGCGGTGGGGCGCAGCGGTCTGTTCCAGCAAACGATCCGGATCCGGGCGCAGGGGCTCGTCGGTCATATTAAGGGTTCCTTAGTGCGTCCAGCGCCAGGTTTACTTCAACGATATTCACTATCGGCATGCCCAGGAAGCCGACCAGCGGTTTTTGGGTATGCTTTGCCACCAGTTCACTGACTTGGGCAGGGGTTAGCCCGCGGGCCTGCGCGACACGGGGGATCTGCCAGGCGACTGCGCCGGGGGTGAGGCTGTAATCCAGTCCGCTGGCCGAGGCGGTAATCAACTCAACCGGTACCGCCGCCGTCGCTTGTGGGTTGGCGGCCCGCAGGGTCGTCACCCGCTCTGTTACTGCGCTGTCCAGCGCCGGGTTACTGCCGGCCAGATTACTGCCCCCGGAGGCCATAGGATTATACGGGCTTTCTGCCGTGGCGGAAGGCCGCCCCTGGAAGTAACCCGCGCCGGTAAAGTTCTGCCCAATCAGCCGCGAACCGCGAACCTCACTCCCCTGGATAATCAAAGAGCCGTTGGCCCGATCATGAAACAGCCACTGCCCCAGCGCGGTGGTCACCAGCGGGTAGAGCCCGCCGGTAATGGCGGCCAGCAAGATAAACAAAAGTATAGCGGGACGTAACATAGCCATTTGAATTACCTCTTAAACCAGTCCGAACAGGGTCAGCAGCAGGTCGATCGCTTTAATGCCGATAAAGGGCACCAGTAGTCCACCCAGACCGTAGATCCATAAATTACGACGTAGCATGGCGGCGGCGGTGAGCGGCTTGTAACTCACCCCTTTCAGCGCAAGCGGGATCAGGAAGACGATGATCAGCGCGTTAAAAATCACCGCGCTGAGGATCGCCGATGCGGGGGAGTGCAACTGCATCACATTCAGGGCGTTGAGCTGCGGATAGGTCACCGCAAAGGCCGCCGGGATAATGGCGAAATATTTCGCCACGTCGTTGGCAATACTGAAGGTAGTAAGCGAGCCCCGGGTCATCAGCATCTGTTTACCGATGTGTACCACTTCAATCAGCTTGGTCGGGTTTGAGTCCAGATCGACCATGTTGCCCGCCTCTTTCGCCGCCTGGGTACCTGAGTTCATGGCGACCGCCACGTCCGCCTGGGCCAGCGCTGGCGCATCGTTGGTGCCATCGCCGGTCATTGCCACCAGCCGACCTTCGGCCTGATACTGGCGGATCAACGCCAGCTTCGCCTCGGGGGTGGCTTCAGAGAGAAAATCATCCACCCCGGCTTCAGCCGCGATGGCCGCTGCGGTCAGACGGTTATCACCCGTGATCATCACCGTTTTGATGCCCATCTTACGCAACTGAGCAAAGCGCTCTTTGATGCCGCCTTTAACGATGTCCTTCAGGGCGATGACCCCCAGCACGCTGGCGCCTTCGGCCACCACCAGCGGGGTAGCACCCTCCCTGGCGACGCGCTCTACCAGCGCATCGACTTCAGCAGGAAAGTGGCCATTATTGGCCGCGATATGGCGGCGAATGGCATCCACTGACCCTTTACGGATCAGGCGATCCTGAATGTTGATGCCGCTCATCCGGGTCTGCGCGGTGAAAGGCACGAAGGTAGCCTGCAGACTCTGTACATCGCGCTGACGCAGATTAAAGCGCTGTTTCGCCAGTACCACGATGCTGCGTCCTTCTGGCGTCTCATCCGCCAGCGAGGCGAGCTGCGCTGCGTCGGCCAGGGTCTTCTCCTCAACGCCGGGCGCGGGCAGAAAGTCAGACGCCTGGCGATTACCCAGCGTAATAGTGCCGGTTTTATCCAGCAGTAATACGTCCACGTCGCCCGCCGCTTCGACCGCGCGGCCGCTGGTGGCGATAACGTTGGCCCCCAGCATCCGGCTCATCCCCGCTACGCCGATGGCGGAGAGCAGCCCGCCGATGGTGGTGGGGATCAGGCAGACCAGCAACGCCACCAGCACCGTCACGCTCACAGGCGTGCCGCCGTAAGCCGAGAACGGCCACAGGGTGGCTGTCGCCAGCAGGAAGACCAACGTCAGGGCCACCAGCAGAATGGTCAGGGCAATTTCGTTAGGCGTCTTGCGGCGCTGGGCCCCTTCGACCATGGCGATCATCCGATCAAGAAAGGTTTCACCAGGGTTAACGCTGCACTGAATCACCAGCCAGTCCGAGAGAATGCGCGTGCCGCCCGTTACGGAGGCAAAATCGCCGCCGGATTCACGGATCACCGGGGCCGATTCACCGGTGATGGCGCTCTCGTCCACCGAGGCGCCGCCTTCGATCACCTCCCCATCGCATGGAATGATATCGCCGGCTTCCACCAGGACAATATCCCCTTTGCGCAGGGTCTCTGCCGGAACCTTATCGCTGGCGGCGCCGTACTTCGGCTCACGCAGTTTGCGGGCAAAGGAGGTTTTCTTTACCCCCTTCAGGCTATTGGCCTGGGCTTTACTCCGCCCTTCGGCCAGCGCTTCGGCAAAGTTGGCAAACAGGACGGTAAACCACAGCCACAGGCTGATGGCTGCGGTGAACAGCGCATTGCCCGGCAGTTTTCCCCCCGCCATCGCGATGGCAAGCAGGGTAGTGAGCAGGCTGCCAATCCAGACGATAAACATCACCGGGTTGTGCCACTGCACGCGCGGACTCAGTTTTTTTACCGCATCCAGCAGCGCCTGGCGAACCAGCGAGGGTTCGAGCAGGGCCAGTTGCTTACGACTCATGACTAATACTCCGCAAAATCAGCGTAAAGAGAGATGTTCCGCGACCGGGCCTAATGCGAGGGCGGGAATAAAGGTCAGCGCACCCACCAGCAGTACCGTGCCGATCAGCAGGCCGATAAACAGCGGGCCGCTTGTGGGCAGCGTACCGGTAGAGGCAGGCTGGATTTTTTTATTGACCAGAGCACCGGCAATCGCCATCACCGGAATAATCACCCCAAAGCGTCCCAGCAACATGCAGGCCGCCAGCAGGCAGTTCCAGAATGGCGTGTTCGCACTTAAACCGGCAAAGGCGCTACCGTTGTTATTGGCTGCGGAAGAGACCGCGTAGAGCACCTCGCTAAAACCGTGGATGCCGGGATTAAAGATGCCGCTGCGTCCTGCGTCGGTCATCAGCGCCAGGGCGGTACCGAGCAGCACCAGCGCGGGGGTGACCAGAATAGCCAGCGCGGTCAGCTTCATTTCGCGCACGTCAATTTTCTTACCCAGATATTCCGGCGTGCGGCCAATCATCAGCCCGGCGATAAATACTGCCAGCAGGACGAACAACAGCATGCCGTACAGACCAGAACCCACCCCGCCGAAGACCACTTCCCCAATCTGCATCAGCCACAGCGGGATCATCCCGCCCAGCGCGGTAAAGGAGTCGTGCATGGCATTCACCGCCCCGCAGGAGGCCGCCGTGGTTACCACCGCGTACAGGCTGCTGGCCAGAATGCCGAAGCGGCTCTCTTTGCCCTCCATGTTGATTGCGCTATCCGCGCCGAGAGCCAGGAAGTGGCTGTTGCCCTGCCACTCGGCCCACATGACCAGCCCGGCGCACACCACGAAAATCGCCGACATCGCCCACAGGATCGCCTGACCCTGACGGCGATCGCGAACGGCCTCACCAAAGGCAAAGCAGAGCGCAGTCGGAATTAAAAAGATCGCCAGCATCTGGGCGAAATTGGTTAGCGCGGTGGGGTTCTCGAAAGGATGTGAAGAGTTTGCGTTAAAGAAACCGCCGCCGTTGGTACCCAGCATTTTTATCGCCTCCTGAGAGGCAACCGGCCCCATTGGCAGCAGCTGTTTTGCCCCTTCCAGCGAGGTGTAAGGCTGGTAAGCGTGCAGGTTTTGCAGCGTCCCTTGCTGGATAAAGAACAGCGCCAACAACAGCGAGATCGGCAACAGCACCCACAGCGTAATACGGGTGAGATCCACCCAGGCGTTGCCCAGCGTCGACACGCTTTGACGGGCAAAGGCGCGGGTCAGGGCGAAAATGACCGCAATGCCGCTGGCGGCAGAGAGGAAGTTTTGCACCGTCAGGCCAGCCATCTGGCTGAAGTAGCTCAGCGTTGACTCCCCGGCATACGACTGCCAGTTGGTGTTACTGACGAAGCTCACCGCCGTATTCAGCGCCAGATGCCAGGAGAGGCCGGGCAACTGCTGAGGGTTAAACGGCAGGGCGCCCTGTAGCATCAGCATGGCAAACAGCACGACCAATCCCACCAGGTTCAGCAGCAGAATCGCCGCCAGATAGCGCCGCCAGCTCATCTCCTCACAGGCAATACCTAAGCCGCGCAGCAGGGCGCTATCCAGCCGCGCGATAGCTGGCAGCGGGGTGCCGGTAATCATGCGGGCAAGTAGCGAACCCAGCGGTTTTGCCAGCACGAACAGGACCAGCAGAAAGCTGGCAATCAGCAGAAATCCTTGCGCGGCCATCAGAATGCCTCCGCATTAATCAGGGCATAAACCAGGTAAGCCAATAACAGGAACACCAGCACGATGCCGGTAATCACACCTGCAGTCACAATTCACCTCCGGGTGACGTTGATATTGATGAAAAAGGTAAGATTTCCGGCGCAAAGATTTCGTAAAAAAGCGGGGGGCAGGGTGTAAAAAAAGTATAAAAATAGCCAAAACCACAATTTAACTAATGATTAGTATTAATTTAACTTTTTTGTAACTCGCTTACGAAAGAAGTGTAAATATTCACTAAATGAATAAAAAAGAGTGGTCGGATGAGTAGTAAACTTTCAGTCAACGCGGTACTATTTTACCCAGATAACCTGTTTAACTTTTCCGGAGCATGTTTCCGGCCAACTTAGGGGAGAGAATAATGGATCACTACAAAGAGTTTCCGGCACATATCGTATTATTACGCCGCGCTTTCGCCGTGGTGGCTGGCATCCTGGCGCTGCCGGTGATGTTGTTCTGGAAAGATCGTGCCCGTTTTTACAGCTATCTGCACCGTGTCTGGGCTAAAACCAGCGATAAACCGGTCTGGATGGCGCAGGCGGAAAAAGCCACCTGCGATTTTTACTAATAAGAAAGACGATACACAGCAATAAACCCGCCGCCACAGCAATGTGGCGGTTTTTTTATGTCCGCAGGATGGGCAACCAGAGAAGATCGCGTCATTTCAGAATGGCTACAATTGTTAATGCGAAGTATTCTGAATCGCTCAACTCTGTTACGGACGAACACTCTGGAGTTTTATGCCCATCCATCTGGTCTGGTTTCGCGCCGATCTGCGCATCCATGACAACCTGGCGCTTGCCGCCGCCTGTCGGAACAAAAATGCACGCGTACTGGCGCTCTTCCTGGCGACACCCGGTCAATGGCAGCGTCACCTTATGGCGCCGCGCCAGGCGGCTTACCTTCATGCGCATTTAAATAATCTGCGTCAACAACTGGCCGAAAAAGGCATTCCGCTTCTTTATGATGAGGTTGATGACTTTGCCGCCCAGGCTGAAAAAGTGGCGCAAATCTGTGCCGAACATGAGGTAACGGATCTCTTTTACAATTATCAGTACGAAGTGAACGAGCAGCAGCGCGATCGGGCGCTTGAGCGATCGCTGCAGCAGGTAACGTGTCAGGGTTTTGATGACAGCGTGATCCTGCCACCCGGCAGCGTGATGACGGGCAATCATGAGATGTACAAGGTCTTTACGCCGTTCAAAAACGCCTGGCTACGTCGCCTGAAGGAGGGCATGCCGGAGTGCGCATCGGCGCCCACCCCGCGGGGAGAGGAAGCGATGCCTGCGCACGCCTCGCCGCTCGATTTCGATTATCCTCAACAGCCCTTTGATGCCGGGCTCTTTCCCCCTACGGAAAAAGAGGCCATTGCCCATCTGCGCCATTTTTGCAAGGAGGGGGCAGGGGAGTATGAAGCTCAGCGCGATTTCCCGGCCGTCGAAGGAACCAGCCGTCTTTCCGCTTGCCTGGCCCTCGGGGTGTTATCGCCGCGCCAGTGTCTGCATCGCCTGGTGGCCGAACAGCCCAGGGCGCTGGAGGGGGGACCGGGTGCGGTCTGGCTCAATGAACTTATCTGGCGTGAATTTTATCGTCATCTGATGACGTATCACCCTGATTTATGTAAACATCGGCCATTCATCCGCTGGACAGAACAGGTCGCCTGGCAGCACGATGAAAAGCAGCTTCATGCCTGGCAACAGGGGCAAACCGGCTATCCCATCGTCGATGCGGCCATGCGTCAGCTCAATGAAACGGGCTGGATGCACAACCGTCTGCGCATGATTACCGCCAGTTTTCTGGTAAAGGATCTGCTTATCGACTGGCGTATTGGGGAGCGTTATTTTATGTCTCAGTTGATTGATGGCGATCTGGCCGCCAATAACGGCGGCTGGCAGTGGGCCGCCTCAACCGGCACCGATGCGGCTCCCTATTTTCGCATTTTTAACCCGACAACCCAGGGGCAGAAGTTTGATGCCGACGGCACGTTTATCCGCCGTTGGCTGCCGGAGCTGGCAAGTTTGCCAGACAAGGCGATTCACGACCCGTGGATCTGGGCGGATAAACAAGGGGTGACCCTCGACTATCCGCGTCCGGTTGTCGACCATAAACAGGCGCGCGCCGCCACCCTGGCAGCCTATGAAGCTGCCCGTAAAGCGTAAGAGAGTGATGATGAAAAACAGCGAACTGGAAAGCCTGATTAACGACAAACTCAACAGCGCCAAATTTAGCGACTACGGCCCTAATGGTCTGCAGGTCGAAGGGCGCGAACAGGTACAGAAAATTATTACCGGCGTGACCGCCAGCCAGGCGCTGCTGGATGAGGCCGTGCGCCAGAATGCGGATGCGGTGATCGTGCATCATGGTTATTTCTGGAAAAACGAAGCGCCGATTATCCGCGGCATGAAGCGTAACCGTTTAAAAACGCTGCTGGCCAACGATATCAACCTGTACGGCTGGCACCTGCCGCTCGATGCCCACCCGGAGCTGGGCAACAACGTCCAGCTGGCGCAGCTACTGGGCATTACGGTGATGGGCGAAATTGAAGAGCTGCTGCCCTGGGGCGAGCTGGCGATGCCGGTACCGGGTCTGGAGTTGGCCTCCTGGATTGAAGCGCGTCTGGGACGTCGCCCGCTCTGGAGTGGTGATACCGGGCCGGATCTGGTGAAACGCGTCGCCTGGTGCACCGGCGGCGGACAGGGCTTTATCGACAACGCGGCCCGTTTCGGGGTGGATGCGTTTATCACCGGTGAAGTTTCGGAGCAGACTATTCACTCTGCCCGCGAGCAGGGGCTGCATTTTTATGCCGCAGGACACCATGCCACCGAACGCGGCGGTATCCGTGCGCTCAGCGAGTGGCTGACTGAAAATACTGACCTGGATGTCACTTTTATTGATATCCCTAATCCAGCCTGATGAGAGGTGCTTAAGTGCAGCGAGCGCGTTGTTATCTGTTAGGCGAGACCGCCGTGGTGCTGGAGCTGGAACCTCCCGTCACCCTGGCGACGCAAAAAAGGATCTGGCGTTTAACCCAGCGGCTCGGGGAAATTCCGGAGGTGGTGGAAGCGATCCCCGGTATGAATAACATCACCGTGGTATTACGCAACCCACACTCGGTGGCGCTGGACGCCATTGAACGGCTGCAACGCTGGTGGGAAGAGAGCGAGGCGCTGGAGCCTGAGTCGCGCGCTATCGAGATCCCGGTGGTCTACGGCAAAAACGCCGGGCCCGATCTCGGTGAAGTGGCCCGTCATGCGGGGTTGTCGGAGAAACAGGTTGTCGAGCTTCACGCATCAGTCGATTACGTGGTCTGGTTCCTGGGCTTCCAGCCGGGATTCCCCTATCTGGGAGGTTTGCCAGAAAAGCTGACCACGCCACGTCGCGACGAACCCCGTCTGCAGGTGCCTGCCGGTTCCGTGGGCATTGGCGGCGCGCAGACCGGGATTTATCCGCTCGCGTCCCCCGGCGGCTGGCAACTGATTGGGCATACCTCGTTGCCGCTGTTTGATCCGCGTCTGGATGAGCCGGTCCTGCTGCGTCCTGGCGATACCGTGCGCTTTGTCCCGCAAAAGGAGGGGGTATGTTAAAGGTTATTCGTGCCGGGCTATACACCTCCGTGCAGGATGGCGGGCGGATTGGCTTACGCCAGTCGGGCATCAGTTATTGTGGCGCGCTGGACAAACCGGCATTGCAGATTGCCAACCTGCTGGTGGGCAACGCACCCGACGCCGCCGCGCTGGAGATCACGCTCGGCCAGTGCTGTTTTGAATTTGAACAGGACGGCTGGTTTGCCCTGACGGGGGCAGGCTGTGATGCGAAGCTCGACGACGCGGCGGTCTGGACGGGATGGCGTCTGCCGGTGAAAGCCGGGCAGCGGTTGACCCTGAAGCGCCCTGTACACGGTATGCGCAGCTATCTGGCCATTGCCGGGGGCATTGACGTGCCGCAGGTGATGGACTCCTACAGCACCGATCTCAAAATTGGTATGGGCGGTTTTGAAGGCCGGCTGCTAAAAGATGGCGATTGCCTGCCGATTTGCCCGGGTGGCCACTCATTTATGGAGGCGCAGGGGGTAAAACAACTGCTCTGGAATAACCGTGTGCGCGCGTTGCCGGGCCCGGAATATCATGAGTTCGATCAGGCCTCGCAGGATGCGCTCTGGCGCTTGCCCTGGCAGCTCAGTCCGCAAAGTAACCGTATGGGCTACCGCCTGCAGGGGCAGAAACTGCAGCGCACCACCGATCGTGAAATGGTGTCGCATGGCCTGCTGCCGGGGGTGATCCAGGTGCCGCATAACGGTCAGCCGATCATACTGATGAACGATGCCCAGACCACCGGCGGTTATCCACGCATCGCCTGCATTATTGAAGCGGATATGTATCATCTGGCACAGATCCCGCTGGGACAGCCGATTCACTTTGTGCCCTGTACCCTGGAAGAGGCGCTGGAAGCCCGACGTGTACAGAAGCAGTATCTCGAACAGCTGGCATGGAGGTTACATGAGCGTGATTGATTTAAATGCCGATTTAGGCGAGGGGTGCGGCAGCGATGCCGCCCTGCTGCAGCTCGTTTCGTCCGCCAATATCGCCTGCGGTTTTCACGCCGGGGATGCCGAAACCATGCTCACCTGCGTGCGTGAAGCGCTGAAAAATGGCGTAGCCATCGGGGCGCATCCCAGCTTCCCGGATCGGGAAAATTTTGGCCGCACGGCAATGACCCTGCCGCCGGAGACCGTCTACGCCCAGGTGTTGTATCAGATTGGTGCCCTGGCGGGGATGGTACGCGCAGAAGGGGGGCAGCTACGCCACGTCAAACCCCACGGTATGCTCTATAACCAGGCGGCCAAAGAGCCGATGCTGGCTGACGCTATCGCCCGTGCGGTGCACGCCGCCGATCCCGCGCTGATCCTTGTCGGTCTGGCCGGGAGCGAGCTGATCCGTGCCGGGGAGCGTTACGGCCTGGTGACGCGGGAAGAGGTCTTTGCCGACAGGGGGTATCAGGCGGACGGTAGCCTGGTGCCGCGAGGCCAGCCAGGCGCGCTGATCGTCGACGAGCAGCAGTCGCTGGCGCAGACCCTGGAGATGGTGCAACACGGTCGGGTGAAAAGTATTACCGGCGAGTGGGCGACGGTGAAGGCGCAAAGCGTGTGCATTCACGGTGACGGTGACCATGCCCTGGAATTTGCCCGACGCCTGCGCAGTGAATTTGCCGCACAACAGATAAAAATTAGCGCGTAGCGCACTTAAAACACAACACAACACAACACAACACAACCAACAGGAACGTCATCATGGCAGAGACGCTAAACCTCTGGCCACTCATCGGTATCGCGGTGATTGTGGTCGGATTTCTTTTACGCTTTAACCCGGTGCTGGTGGTCATTGTCGCCGGGATCGTGACGGGGCTGGCGGCGCAGATGCCGATTGCAACCATCCTCGAAAAATTGGGCGAAGGGTTCCTCAACACCCGTAACCTGCCTTATATCCTGCTGATCCCGCTGGCGGTGATCGGCCTGCTTGAGCGTCACGGGCTGAAAGAGCGCGCCCAGGCATGGATCGCGAAGATCCGCAGCGCCACCTCGGGCCGCCTGCTGATCGTCTACCTCTTTGTGCGCGAAGCCTCTGCCGCGATGGGATTGACCAGCCTTGGCGGTCATCCTCAAATGGTGCGACCGCTGCTGGCGCCGATGGCGGAAGGGGCGGCTGAGCAGAAGTACGGCGAGCTGCCGGGTGCCGTGCGTTATCGTCTGCGCGCCATGTCGGCCGCGACTGACAACGTCGGGCTGTTCTTCGGAGAAGACATTTTTGTCGCCTTCGGGGCCATCATCTTTATGCACAACTTTATGCTGGAGTCCGGAGGGATTCAGACCGAGCCGCTGCACATTGCTTTGTGGGGGATCCCGACCGCGATCTGCGCCTTTGTGATCCATGCTACCCGTCTGTGGCGCCTGGATAAACACCTTGAGCGCGAGCTGGCGAAAACCCTCCGCACGCCGGGAGGTGCCGAATGAATTTCCAGCAAAGTTATCTTTACTGGCTTGCCGGCCTGGTGCTGATTATCGTCGCCTTGATGTCATTTCGCGATAAAGCCAACCCACGCCGTATCACTACCGGGCTGTTCTGGGGCATCTATGGCCTGATGTTCCTCCTCGGTGACTGGACCTATCAGCTGGTGGGCGACAAACGCACGGTGCACATTGCCGTGGGGGCAGCAGTGGTGGCGTTGGCGCTGATTGCCGGCTTCGGCGGCGTGCGTCTGGGAAGCTATCATCAGCGTAAACCAGAAGAGCGTGAAGCCAGCGCCAAACGACTCGGCAACCGGCTCTTCTATCCGGCGCTGGCGATCCCGGTGGTGACGGTGGTAGGCGTGCTGATGTTTAACCATATTCCGGGCCTTCAGGAAGCGCTGTTCGGGCCTGGCAACCACTCCACGCTGGTGACGCTCTTCTCGATGACCGTCGGTTCGCTGATTGGCCTGGGCATGGCGGTTAAAATGACCCATGAGAAGGTGCATCAGCCGATTCAGGAGGCGCGCCGTCTGCTGGACTCCATCGGCTGGGCCTTTATTCTGCCGCAAATCCTCGCCACGCTGGGGCTGCTTTTCACCGCGGCGGGCGTCGGGGAGGGGATCTCCTGGCTTACCCAGACCTATCTGGCTGTCGATAGCCGCTTTATCGCCGTGGCGGTCTACGCCATCGGGATGGCGCTGCTGACCATGGTCATGGGCAACGCCTTTGCCGCCTTCCCGATCGTGACGGCAGGGATTGGTATTCCGATCCTGGTACTGCAGCACGGCGGTAACCCGGCGGTAATGGCGGCGATCGGGATGTTCTCTGGCTACTGCGGCACTCTGATGACGCCGATGGCGGCAAACTTCAATATCGTGCCGGCGGCGCTGCTGGAGTTGCCAGATAAAAATGCGGTGATTAAGGCGCAGGTGCCGACAGGCGTGCTGCTGTTGATTGCCAACGTTTTCTTACTCTACTTCCTGATGTTCTTGTAAGGAGAGACGATGCAAACCGTATTAGTGACCGGTTTCGAACCCTTTGGCGGCGAGACCGTAAATCCTTCCTGGGAAGTGGTAAAACAGCTTGAAGGGATGACCATTGAGCACTGTCGCGTGGTGACGCGGCAGTTGCCGTGCGTGTTTGGCGAGTCGCTGGCGGTGCTGAACGCGGCCATTGATGAACTGCAACCGTCGGTGATTCTGGCGATAGGGCAGGCGGGTGGCCGCGTGGACATTACCGTAGAACGGGTGGCGATAAACGTCGATGACGCGCGCATTCCGGATAATAAAGGTCAGCAGCCCGTTGACGTGGCGATTGTGCCAGACGGCCCGGCCGCATGGTTTAGTTCTTTGCCAATCAAAGCGATGGTGGCTGCCCTGCGTGAGGCAGGCGTTCCTGCTTCGGTATCCCAGACGGCAGGCACTTTCGTCTGTAATCATGTGATGTACGGCCTGCTGAATACTATCGCTAAGCGGCCAGGCGTGAAGGGCGGGTTTATCCACATCCCTTATCTGCCGGAACAGGCCGCCGCCCATATAGGGGCTCCGAGCATGGCGGCACACACGGTACAGCGAGGCCTTGAGGTTGCCATTGCGGTGGCTATTCGCCAGCAGGTTGACAGTAAAATTACCGGCGGTGCGACACATTAACTAAGGACGATATTATGCCAGAAGGCCCGGAGATCCGCCGTGCGGCGGATAACCTGGAGGCGGCGATCAAAGGCAAACCCCTCACCGGAGCGTGGTTTGCCTTCCCGCAATTGAAGCCCTATGAGTCCCGGCTGCTGGGGCAGACGATCACCTATATCGAAACGCGCGGGAAAGCGTTGCTGACCCATTTCTCTAATCAGCTGACGCTCTACAGCCATAATCAACTGTACGGCGTATGGCGGGTGGTGAAAACCGGCGAAACAGTGCAGACCAATCGCGTGCTGCGGGTCAAACTCCAGAGCGACGAGAACACCATTTTGCTCTACAGCGCCTCGGATATCGAGATGCTCACCCCCGAACAACTCACCACCCATCCGTTTTTACAGCGTGTAGGGCCCGATGTGCTGGATCCGCGGTTGACGGTGGAGGAGGTGAAAGCCAGGCTGCTCTCTCCTGCGTTTCGCAATCGGCAATTTTCCGGGCTGTTGCTCGATCAGGCGTTTCTTGCCGGGCTGGGAAATTACCTGCGGGTGGAGATCCTCTGGGAGGTGGGGTTGGCGGCGCAGCGCAAAGCGTCGCAGCTCAGTGAACCCCAGCTTGAGGCGTTATCCCAGGCGCTGCTGGCCATACCGCGGCTCTCTTACCAGACGCGCGGCGTGGTGAATGAGAACAAGCATCATGGGGCGTTGTTCCGCTTTAAGGTCTTTCATCGGGATGGGAAACGGTGCGAGCGCTGCGGCGGGGTGATTGAGAAGACGACGGTCTCATCGCGGCCATTTTACTGGTGTCCATACTGCCAGAAATAAAAAACGCGCCCGGAGGCGCGTTTTTAACATCCTTTGCAGATTACTGCTCAGTGATGTCAGATTTAAAATCACGCTGCTCGTAGCCGGTATACAGCTGACGAGGACGGGCGATTTTCATGCCTTCGCTGTGCATTTCGTTCCAGTGTGCAATCCAGCCCACGGTACGTGCCATGGCGAAGATCACGGTGAACATGGAAGACGGAATACCCATCGCTTTCAGGATGATACCGGAGTAGAAGTCGACGTTCGGGTAGAGTTTCTTCTCGATGAAGTACGGGTCGTTCAGCGCGATGTGTTCCAGCTCCATGGCCACTTCCAGCAGGTCATCTTTGGTACCCAGCTCTTTCAGCACTTCGTGGCAGGTTTCACGCATTACGGTGGCGCGCGGGTCATAGTTTTTGTAAACACGGTGACCGAAGCCCATCAGGCGGAAGGAGTCATTCTTATCCTTCGCACGGCGTACGAATTCCGGAATGTGCTCAACAGAGCTGATCTCTTCCAGCATTTTGAGCGCCGCTTCGTTCGCGCCGCCGTGCGCCGGTCCCCACAGGGAAGCGATGCCCGCAGCGATACAGGCGAACGGGTTTGCGCCCGAAGAGCCCGCGGTACGTACGGTAGAGGTCGATGCGTTCTGCTCGTGGTCAGCGTGCAGGATCAGAATACGATCCATTGCGCGTTCCAGGACGGGGTTCACTTCGTACTCTTCACACGGCGTGGAGAACATCATGCGCAGGAAGTTACCCGCGTAGGAGAGGTCGTTACGCGGATAAACGAACGGCTGACCGATGGAGTACTTGTAGCACATCGCGGCCATGGTTGGCATTTTGGACAGCAGACGGAATGCCGCGATATCACGGTGACGTGGGTTATTCACGTCTAGTGAGTCGTGGTAGAACGCTGCCAGCGCACCGGTAATCCCGCACATCACCGCCATTGGGTGAGAGTCACGACGGAACGCATGGAACAGACGGGTAATCTGCTCATGGATCATGGTATGACGGGTTACGGTGGTTTTGAATTCATCGTATTGCGCCTGCGTCGGTTTTTCGCCGTTCAGCAGGATGTAGCACACTTCCAGATAATTGGAGTCGGTAGCTAACTGATCGATGGGGAAACCGCGGTGTAACAGGATACCTTCATCACCGTCGATAAAGGTGATTTTGGACTCGCAAGATGCGGTAGAGGTGAATCCAGGGTCAAAGGTGAATACCCCTTTAGAACCCAGCGTACGGATATCAATAACATCCGGACCGAGTGTGCCTTTTAGCACATCCAGTTCAATAGCATTATCACCACCCAGGGTGAGCTTTGCCTTTGTATCAGCCATTTACGGTCTCCTTAGCGCCTTATTGCTTAAGACCACGGTTTACCGGATTTGCATTCTGCTGATTTAACACCGTTACCAGTTTGTTATTTGGCTTACCGCTCAGCTCACGAGGAGAAACCAGGGTACAGAGCTATGGCGCCTTGCAGGTAATGAGTTGAAAAATCAGTGAAACAACAGCAAATCAGTGTCTTCGCGGTCCGAATTATTCAAACCTGTATATCACTAATAACTGTCCTGATAACTTCGGTCAATACCACCACACTGTTACATAACTTATTCTCAGGTGAAAGCAAGACCTCATAACTTTTGCGCATTATATGCCTTTTCTGGTGATGTTTGTAACAATAATGTTTAACATTTGTCAAATCAGATGATTAAAATTTAAAAAGATGTTGTTATCGTGACCCTGATCACTGTTCGGCATAAAACCCGACAAACTATATGTAGGTTAATTGTAATGATTTTGTGAACACCCTATACTGCGGCCAGGTCTCCGGAAAACCCTGCAATCCCGAGCCACCCAGCGTTGTAATGTGTCGTTTGAACATCTGGAAGCAATGTTTTACATGACGCACAGTTATAGAAAAGGCACGCTGTCTGACCCGCAAGCAGTCCGGAGGAAGGAAACAATAAGAACAGCATGTGGGCGTTATTCATGATAAGAAATGTGAAAAAACAAAGACCTGTCAATCTGGATCTTAAAACGATCCGATTCCCCGTAACGGCAATAGCGTCCATTCTCCACCGTGTATCCGGTGTGATTACGTTTGTGGCGGTAGGCATTCTGCTGTGGTTGCTGGGTACCAGCCTCTCTTCCCCGGAAGGATTCCTCCAGGCGTCTGCCATCATGGGCAGCTTCTTCGTGAAATTTATCATGTGGGGCATTCTCACCGCACTGGCGTATCACGTTGTCGGTGGTGTTCGCCATATGCTGATGGATTTCGGCTATCTGGAAGAGACCTTCGAAGCGGGTAAACGTACTGCCAATATTTCATTTGTGATTACTGTCGTGCTTTCACTTCTTGCAGGAGTTCTCGTATGGTAAGCAACGCCTCCGCATTAGGACGCAACGGCGTACATGATTTCATTCTGGTTCGCGCTACTGCCATCGTCCTCACCCTCTACATCATCTATCTGATCGGTTTCTTCGCCACCAGCGGCGACCTGACGTGGGAAATCTGGAGCGGATTCTTCGGCTCGGCTTTCACCAAAGTCTTCACCCTGCTGGCCCTGTTCTCCATTCTGATCCACGCCTGGATTGGTATGTGGCAGGTACTGACCGATTACGTTAAACCTCTGGCAATTCGTCTGCCGCTGCAGCTGGCTATCGTTGTGGCGTTAGTGGTTTACGTTATTTATGGATTCGTTGTGGTGTGGGGTGTGTGATGAAACTGCCAGTCAGAGAATTTGATGCTGTCGTAATTGGTGCGGGTGGCGCAGGTATGCGTGCCGCACTGCAAATTTCCCAGAGCGGCCAGACCTGTGCGCTGCTCTCTAAAGTGTTCCCGACCCGTTCCCATACCGTTTCAGCCCAGGGTGGCATCACCGTGGCGCTGGGTAATACCCATGAAGATAACTGGGAATGGCACATGTACGACACGGTGAAAGGTTCCGATTATATCGGCGACCAGGATGCCATCGAATATATGTGTAAAACCGGCCCGGAAGCGATTCTGGAGCTGGACCATATGGGTCTGCCGTTCTCCCGTCTGGAAAATGGCACTATCTATCAGCGTCCGTTTGGCGGCCAGTCGAAAGATTTCGGCGGCGAGCAGGCGGCACGTACCGCGGCGGCGGCTGACCGTACCGGTCACGCCCTGCTGCATACCCTGTACCAGCAGAACCTGAAAAATCACACCACCATCTTCTCCGAGTGGTATGCGCTGGATCTGGTGAAAAACGCCGATGGCGCAGTGGTAGGTTGTACCGCCCTGTGCATCGAAACCGGCGAAGTGGTCTACTTCAAAGCCCGTGCAACCGTGCTGGCGACCGGCGGTGCAGGCCGTATTTATCAGTCCACCACTAACGCCCACATCAACACCGGTGACGGCGTTGGTATGGCTATCCGCGCGGGCGTGCCGGTGCAGGATATGGAGATGTGGCAGTTCCACCCAACCGGCATCGCCGGCGCGGGCGTTCTGGTGACAGAAGGCTGCCGTGGTGAAGGTGGCTACCTGCTGAACAAACACGGCGAGCGCTTCATGGAGCGTTATGCCCCGAATGCGAAAGACCTGGCGGGTCGTGACGTGGTGGCGCGTTCCATCATGATCGAAATCCGCGAAGGCCGCGGCTGCGATGGCCCATGGGGTCCACACGCGAAGCTGAAGCTCGACCACCTGGGTAAAGAGGTACTGGAATCCCGCCTGCCGGGCATTCTGGAGTTGTCCCGTACCTTTGCCCACGTTGACCCGGTTAAAGAACCTATCCCGGTTATCCCAACCTGCCACTACATGATGGGCGGTATTCCGACTAAAGTGACCGGTCAGGCATTGACCGTGAACGCGCAGGGCGAAGATGTGGTCATCCCAGGCCTGTTCGCCGTCGGCGAAATCGCCTGCGTCTCCGTGCACGGTGCAAACCGTCTGGGCGGCAACTCCCTGCTGGACCTGGTGGTATTTGGTCGCGCGGTGGGTCTGCATCTGCAGGAATCCATTGCCGAGCAGGGTGACCTGCTTGACGCCACCGACGCTGAAATCGATGCCTCCCTCGAGCGCCTCAACCGCTGGAACGGCAACCGTAACGGCGAAGATCCGGTGGAAATCCGTAAAGCGCTGCAAGAGTGCATGCAGCATAACTTCTCGGTCTTCCGCGAAGGTGACGCGATGGCGAAAGGGCTTGAGCAGCTGAAAGCGATCCGTGAGCGTCTGAAAAACGCCCGTCTGGACGATACCTCCAGCGAGTTCAACACCCAGCGCGTTGAGTGTCTGGAGCTGGATAACCTGATGGAAACCGCATTCGCGACTGCGATGTCGGCAAACTTCCGTACCGAGAGCCGTGGCGCGCATAGCCGCTTCGACTTCCCGGATCGTGACGACGAAAACTGGCTGTGCCATTCCCTGTATCTGCCAGAGTCGGAAACCATGACGCGTCGTAGCGTGAACATGGAACCGAAACTGCGTCCGGCGTTCCCGCCGAAGATTCGTACTTACTAATGCGGAGACAGGACAATGAAACTCGAATTCTCAGTTTATCGTTATAACCCGGATGTAGATGATGCTCCGCATATGCAGGATTACACCCTGGAAGCGGAAGAAGGCCGTGACATGATGCTGCTGGATGCCTTAATGCAGCTGAAAGAAAAAGATCCGACACTGTCATTCCGTCGCTCTTGCCGTGAAGGGGTGTGTGGCTCCGACGGTCTGAACATGAATGGCAAAAACGGTCTGGCCTGTATTACCCCAATCTCTGCGCTCAACCGTCCGGGCCAGAAGATTGTGATCCGCCCGCTGCCTGGCCTGCCGGTCGTGCGCGATTTGGTGGTGGACATGGGGCAATTCTATGCACAATATGAGAAGATTAAGCCTTACTTGTTGAATAATGGGCAAAATCCACCCGCTCGCGAGCATTTACAGTCGCCAGAGCAGCGTGAAAAACTCGATGGTCTGTATGAGTGTATTCTCTGTGCATGTTGTTCGACCTCGTGCCCGTCGTTCTGGTGGAACCCGGACAAGTTTATCGGCCCGGCCGGCCTGCTGGCCGCGTATCGCTTCCTGATCGACAGCCGCGATACTGAAACCGATAACCGTCTGGAAGGGTTGAGTGATGCTTTCAGCGTATTCCGCTGCCATAGCATCATGAACTGCGTCAGTGTATGTCCTAAGGGGCTGAACCCGACGCGCGCCATCGGCCATATTAAGTCGATGCTGTTGCAACGCAGTGCGTAAGTAATGAGAGAGGGGAGTGCTGTTCCCCTCACCCTAACCCTCTCCCAAAGGGAGAGGGAATAGATTGCAGGAAATCTTTAAAAACTGCCGACGACATTCCCCCTCTCCTGTGGGAGAAGGTCGGGGTGAGGGGAAACCCTTAAGACAGTTTCTAAAGGTTCCTTCGCGAGCCAACAAGAGCTCGCAGGTGAACCCCGGCACGTACACGAAGTGTGCGTGGTAGTTTCTACGGCGAAAGTAAGCATAAAAATGCTTAAGGGATCACGATGCAGAACGGCGCTTTGAAAGCCTGGCTGGACTCTTCTTACCTTTCTGGTGCGAACCAGACCTGGATAGAACAGCTCTATGAAGACTTCTTAACCGATCCTGACTCAGTGGACGCAAACTGGCGTTCTATGTTCCAGCAATTACCAGGAACAGGGGTCAAACCGGATCAATTCCACTCCAAAACACGTGATTATTTCCGTCGTCTGGCGAAGGATGCCTCACGTTACTCTTCTGCTATTTCCGACCCTGACACCAATGCGAAGCAGGTTAAAGTCCTGCAGCTTATCAACGCTTATCGCTTCCGTGGTCACCAGCATGCGAATCTCGATCCGCTGGGACTGTGGCAGCAAGATCGCGTAGCGGATCTCGATCCGGCTTACCACGATCTGACCGAGGCCGATTTCCAGGAGAGCTTTAACGTAGGTTCATTTGCCATCGGCAAAGACACGATGAAGCTGGGCGATCTGATTGATGCCCTCAAGCAGACCTACTGCGGCTCCATCGGCGCGGAATACATGCACATCACCTCAACAGAAGAGAAACGCTGGATCCAACAGCGTATTGAGTCCGTGGCGGGCCACGCGACCTTCTCCCCTGAAGAGAAAAAACGCTTCCTGGGCGAACTGACCGCAGCAGAGGGCCTTGAGCGCTATCTGGGCGCGAAATTCCCGGGTGCGAAGCGCTTCTCGCTGGAAGGCGGCGACGCATTAGTCCCAATGCTCAAAGAGCTGATTCGTCATGCTGGTAAAAGCGGTACCCGTGAAGTGGTACTGGGTATGGCGCACCGTGGCCGTCTGAACGTGCTGGTCAACGTCCTGGGTAAAAAACCGCAGGATCTGTTCGACGAATTCGCGGGTAAACATAAAGAACACCTCGGCACTGGCGACGTGAAGTACCACATGGGCTTCTCATCGGATATCGAAACCGAAGGCGGGCTGGTGCATATGGCGCTGGCGTTTAACCCGTCTCACCTGGAAATTGTTAGCCCGGTGGTTATCGGTTCCGTGCGCGCGCGTCTGGATCGTCTGGACGAGCCGAGCAGTAACAAAGTGCTGCCAATCACCATCCACGGTGACGCGGCCATTACCGGTCAGGGCGTGGTTCAGGAGACCCTGAACATGTCCAAAGCGCGGGGTTACGAAGTGGGCGGTACCGTTCGCATCGTGATCAACAACCAGGTGGGCTTCACTACCTCTAACCCGCTGGACGCGCGTTCTACGCCGTACTGTACTGATATCGGTAAGATGGTACAGGCGCCAATCTTCCACGTTAACGCGGACGATCCGGAAGCAGTGGCCTTCGTTACCCGTCTGGCGCTGGACTATCGTAATACCTTCAAACGCGACGTGCTGATTGACCTGTTCTGCTACCGCCGTCACGGCCACAACGAAGCTGATGAGCCAAGCGCAACCCAGCCGTTGATGTACCAGAAAATCAAAAAACACCCGACGCCGCGCAAGATCTATGCCGACAGGCTGGAAGGCGAAAACGTGGCGACGCTGGAAGATGCGACCGAGCTGGTTAATCTTTACCGCGACGCGCTGGACGCGGGTGAATGCGTCGTGAAAGAGCTGCGCCCGATGAATATGCACTCCTTTACCTGGTCGCCGTACCTTAACCACGAGTGGGATGAGAGCTACCCGAACAAGGTCGAGATGAAGCGCCTGCAGGAGCTGGCAAAACGCATCAGCACCGTGCCTGACGCTATCGAGATGCAGTCTCGCGTGGCAAAAATTTACGCTGACCGTCAGTCCATGGCGGCAGGCGACAAGCTGTTCGACTGGGGTGGCGCTGAGACGCTGGCCTACGCCACGCTGGTAGACGAAGGCATTCCGGTTCGTCTGTCCGGTGAAGATGCGGGCCGTGGTACTTTCTTCCACCGTCATGCGGTTGTGCACAACCAGTCAAACGGTTCAACTTACACTCCGCTGCAGCACGTACATAACGGCCAGGGCCAGTTTAAGGTCTGGGACTCCGTTCTGTCTGAAGAAGCGGTCCTGGCATTTGAGTACGGCTATGCCACCGCGGAACCGCGCACCCTGACCATCTGGGAAGCGCAGTTCGGTGACTTTGCTAACGGTGCTCAGGTGGTGATTGACCAGTTCATCTCTTCTGGCGAACAGAAGTGGGGCCGTATGTGTGGTCTGGTGATGCTGCTGCCGCACGGTTACGAAGGCCAGGGTCCGGAGCACTCCTCCGCGCGTCTGGAACGTTATCTGCAACTCTGCGCTGAGCAGAACATGCAGGTCTGCGTGCCGTCTACCCCGGCTCAGGTGTATCACATGCTGCGTCGTCAGGCGCTGCGCGGTATGCGTCGTCCGCTGGTGGTCATGTCACCGAAATCCCTGCTGCGCCATCCGCTGGCGGTCTCCAGCCTTGATGAACTGGCTAACGGCACCTTCCTGCCAGCCATCGGTGAGATTGACGAGCTGGATCCGAAAGGCGTTAAGCGTGTCGTAATGTGTTCTGGTAAGGTTTATTACGACCTGCTGGAACAGCGCCGTAAAAACGATCAGAAAGATGTCGCCATCGTGCGTATCGAACAGCTGTATCCATTCCCGCATCAGGCGATGCAGGAAGTGCTGAAACAATATGCTCACGTCCATGATTTTGTCTGGTGCCAGGAAGAGCCGCTCAACCAGGGCGCATGGTACTGCAGTCAGCATCATTTCCGTGAAGTGATTCCATTTGGGTCTGCTCTGCGTTATGCAGGTCGCCCGGCCTCCGCCTCTCCGGCGGTAGGGTATATGTCCGTTCACCAGAAGCAGCAACAAGATCTGGTTAATGACGCGCTGAACGTCGATTAATTAAAGGATAAATAATGAGTAGCGTAGATATTCTTGTTCCCGACCTGCCTGAATCCGTAGCAGATGCGACCGTCGCGACCTGGCACAAAAAACCGGGCGATAGCGTTAAGCGCGATGAAGTGCTGGTAGAAATCGAAACTGACAAAGTGGTACTGGAAGTACCGGCATCGGCGGATGGCATCCTGGACGCAGTGCTGGAAGATGAAGGGACCACCGTGACCTCTCGCCAGATCCTGGGTCGCCTGCGTGAAGGCAACAGCGCGGGCAAAGAGTCCAGCGCTAAATCTGAAGAGAAAGCCTCTACGCCGGCCCAGCGCCAGCAGGCTTCTCTGGAAGAGCAGTCTAACGACGCGCTCAGCCCGGCGATCCGTCGCCTGCTGGCTGAACACAGCCTCGATCCGGCGGCCATCAAAGGCACCGGCGTGGGCGGCCGTCTGACCCGCGAAGATATCGATAAGCATCTGGCAAAAGCGCCTTCTGAAGCGAAAGCTGAGGCCAAAGCCCCTGCGGCAGCGCCAGCAGCGCAGCCTGCACTGGGCGCACGCAGCGAGAAACGCGTGCCGATGACCCGCCTGCGTAAGCGTGTGGCTGAGCGTCTGCTGGAAGCGAAAAACTCCACCGCGATGCTGACCACCTTTAACGAAGTGAACATGAAGCCAATCATGGACCTGCGTAAGCAGTACGGTGACGCGTTTGAAAAACGTCACGGTATCCGTCTGGGCTTTATGTCCTTCTATGTGAAGGCGGTGGTTGAAGCGCTGAAACGCTATCCGGAAGTGAACGCTTCCATCGACGGCGATGATGTGGTTTATCACAACTACTTCGACGTGAGCATGGCCGTTTCTACGCCGCGCGGTCTGGTGACCCCGGTTCTGCGTGACGTAGACACCCTGGGCATGGCTGACATCGAAAAACGCATTAAAGAGCTGGCGCTGAAAGGCCGTGACGGCAAGCTGACCGTAGAAGATCTCACCGGTGGTAACTTCACCATTACCAACGGCGGCGTCTTCGGTTCGCTGATGTCCACTCCGATCATCAACCCGCCGCAGAGCGCGATCCTGGGCATGCACGCCATCAAAGATCGTCCAATGGCCGTTGACGGTAAAGTCGAAATTCTGCCAATGATGTATCTGGCGCTCTCCTACGATCACCGTCTGATTGATGGCCGTGAGTCCGTGGGCTTCCTGGTCGCCATTAAAGAGCTGCTGGAAGATCCGACTCGTCTGCTGCTGGACGTGTAATTTCGCACCATTGCCCGGCGGTCTCTCCCGCCGGGCCTACAAAAGCATGATCTAACGATTACCTGAAGGATGGATAGAACACATGAACTTACATGAATATCAGGCCAAACAGCTGTTTGCCCGGTATGGCTTACCGGCTCCGGTGGGTTATGCCTGTACTACCCCGCGTGAAGCAGAAGAAGCCGCATCAAAAATCGGTGCTGGCCCGTGGGTAGTTAAATGTCAGGTTCACGCTGGTGGCCGCGGTAAAGCGGGCGGTGTGAAGGTAGTCAACTCTAAAGAAGAGATCCGCGCCTTTGCGGAACATTGGCTGGGCAAACGCCTGGTGACCTACCAGACAGACGCGAACGGCCAGCCGGTTAACCAGATTCTGGTTGAAGCGGCGACCGATATCGCAAAAGAGCTGTACCTCGGCGCGGTAGTAGACCGTAGCTCCCGTCGCGTGGTGTTCATGGCCTCTACCGAAGGCGGCGTGGAAATCGAAAAAGTGGCGGAAGAGACCCCGCACCTGATCCACAAAGTGGCTATCGATCCGCTGGCCGGCCCTATGCCGTACCAGGGTCGCGAACTGGCGTTCAAACTGGGTCTGGAAGGTAAACTGGTTCAGCAGTTCACCAAGATCTTCATGGGCCTGGCGACCATCTTCCTGGAGCGCGACCTGGCGCTGATCGAAATCAACCCGCTGGTGATCACTAAGCAGGGCGACCTGATCTGCCTCGACGGCAAACTGGGTGCCGACGGCAATGCCCTGTTCCGCCAGTCCGATCTGCGTGAAATGCGCGACCAGTCTCAGGAAGATCCACGTGAAGCGCAGGCTGCACAGTGGGAACTGAACTACGTGGCACTGGATGGCAACATCGGCTGTATGGTTAACGGTGCGGGCCTGGCAATGGGCACCATGGACATCGTGAAACTGCACGGCGGCGAACCGGCGAACTTCCTCGACGTGGGCGGCGGCGCAACCAAAGAGCGCGTGACCGAAGCGTTTAAAATCATTCTCTCTGACGACAACGTCAAAGCCGTTCTGGTGAATATCTTTGGCGGTATCGTACGTTGCGACCTGATCGCAGACGGCATTATCGGTGCGGTAGAAGAAGTGGGTGTTAACGTTCCAGTGGTTGTGCGTCTGGAAGGTAACAACGCTGAACTCGGCGCGAAAAAACTGGCTGACAGCGGCCTGAATATTATTGCAGCGAAAAGTCTGACGGATGCAGCTCAGCAGGTTGTTGCCGCAGTGGAGGGGAAATAATGTCCGTTTTAATTAATAAAGATACCAAGGTTATCTGCCAGGGCTTCACCGGTAGCCAGGGGACTTTCCACTCCGAACAGGCGCTGGCCTACGGTACGCAAATGGTTGGAGGCGTGACGCCGGGTAAAGGCGGCACTACGCACCTGGGTCTGCCGGTGTTCAACACCGTCCGCGAAGCGGTCGAAGCGACCGGCGCAACCGCGACCGTGATCTACGTTCCTGCGCCGTTCTGCAAAGATTCCATTCTGGAAGCCATCGATGCAGGCATCAAACTGATCATCACTATCACTGAAGGCATCCCGACGCTGGACATGCTGACCGTGAAAGTGAAGCTGGATGAAGCCGGCGTGCGCATGATCGGCCCGAACTGCCCGGGTGTTATCACCCCAGGTGAGTGCAAAATCGGTATTATGCCAGGCCATATCCATAAGCCAGGTAAAGTGGGCATTGTTTCCCGCTCTGGTACCCTGACCTATGAAGCGGTTAAACAGACCACTGACTACGGTTTCGGCCAGTCTACCTGCGTGGGCATCGGCGGTGACCCGATTCCAGGCTCTAACTTCATCGACATCCTGAAGCTGTTCCAGGAAGACCCGCAGACCGAGGCGATCGTAATGATCGGTGAAATCGGCGGTAGCGCAGAAGAAGAAGCGGCCGCTTACATCAAAGATCACGTGACCAAGCCGGTAGTAGGCTACATCGCGGGTGTTACCGCGCCGAAAGGCAAGCGTATGGGCCACGCTGGCGCCATCATCGCAGGCGGTAAAGGTACTGCTGATGAGAAATTTGCTGCGCTGGAAGCAGCGGGTGTGAAAACCGTTCGCAGCCTGGCTGATATCGGCGAAGCACTGAAATCCATCATTAAGTAAATCCTCTCTGCTCCCCGTGCGGGGAGCTTTGACATAATAAATGTCCGTTTCGACATGGTTGGCCATCGTAAGATGGCCTTTTTTTTATGCGAGGGGAGGGGAGACGATGCGCCAAAAATAGGTGCCAGTTAGTGAGGGAAAGGGGGGTAATCCAGCGGTCGGTTATTTCGCTTTCACTTTATAGTAACAATGCGGTGTTAATTTACGGATTGTGAAAAGTAAAATATTTGTAATAGGTTTCTTTTCTGTGAGTAAGATAAAAAATTAACATCCCCAGGATATTGGGACTAATTTGCCTTAATAAAAAGATTCCCTTCAAGTATGGTTAATTTAAATGACTATTATTCATAGTATGTCGTTTAATTGATAACTAATGCCCGCCAATTTATACATATCATTAACATGGTTTTTACTATGTTTACCGCGAAGATACACAGTTAACAACTGCGCTTAATATTGATTTAAATCAATATTTAATACCTGGAAAAGAGCGTGAAAAACCGTTAAATTGTTCGCGATCAAACTGGTCCAAAAGTGGTAAATTCGCCATATATTGATCGCTGTCGTAAAACGTAAATCTGATTCAATAAAAACCTGTTTATTGTAAGGGTTTTACGGCGTAATATATTGCAGGATCAATTTGGTGTTTTAATTAACGTATCTGCAACCTTTCATCATGGCTTTTTTCTCCAGCGAAGAATAAGTAAGGAAGAAAGGATGCTGAAAACTTTTTTATTGGGGCATGCGGGTGAGTCCTTTCTAACGGGACTTACTCTCGAGGTCTTCATGCGATGAGCAAGGAGTCATGATGTTAGATATAGTCGAACTGTCGCGCTTACAGTTTGCCTTGACCGCGATGTACCACTTCCTGTTTGTGCCACTGACGCTCGGTATGGCGTTCTTGTTGGCCATCATGGAAACGGTGTACGTCCTCTCCGGCAAACAGATTTATAAAGATATGACCAAGTTCTGGGGCAAGTTGTTTGGTATCAACTTTGCGCTGGGCGTGGCTACCGGTCTGACCATGGAGTTCCAGTTCGGGACTAACTGGTCTTATTACTCCCACTACGTTGGAGATATTTTCGGTGCGCCGCTGGCCATTGAAGGTCTGATGGCCTTCTTCCTCGAATCCACCTTTGTAGGTCTGTTCTTCTTCGGCTGGGATCGTCTGAGTAAAGTTCAGCACATGGCGGTAACCTGGCTGGTCGCCCTCGGCTCCAACCTCTCTGCACTGTGGATCCTGGTGGCAAACGGCTGGATGCAGAACCCTATCGCCTCTGATTTCAACTTCGAAACCATGCGCATGGAGATGGTGAGCTTCTCTGAGCTGGTGCTGAACCCGGTCGCGCAGGTGAAATTCGTGCACACCGTGGCTTCGGGTTATGTCTGCGGCGCGATGTTCGTGCTGGGTATTAGCGCCTACTATATGCTGCGTGGCCGCGACTTTGCTTTCGCAAAACGCTCCTTCGCCATTGCGGCGAGCTTCGGTATGGCAGCCATCCTCTCTGTTATCGTGCTGGGTGATGAATCCGGTTACGAGATGGGTGACGTGCAGAAAACCAAGCTGGCGGCAATTGAAGCAGAATGGGAAACGCAGCCGGCTCCGGCGGCCTTTACCCTGTTCGGTATTCCGGATCAGGATGCGCAGGAAAACCGCTTCGCCATCCAAATTCCTTACGCGCTGGGCATTATTGCTACCCGCTCCGTGGACACGCCGGTCATTGGCCTTAAAGACCTGCTGGTTCAGCATGAAGAGCGTATCCGTAACGGGATGAAAGCCTATTCCCTGTTAGAGCAGCTGCGTGCGGGCTCTACCGATCAGGCCGTTCGCGACCAGTTCAACGACGTGAAGAAAGACCTGGGTTATGGTCTGCTGCTGAAACGCTATACCCCGAACGTCTCTGACGCGACGGAAGCGCAAATTCAGATGGCGACCAAAGACTCCATTCCACGCGTTGCGCCGTTGTATTTCGCGTTCCGTATCATGGTCGGGAGCGGCATCATTATGCTGCTGATCATTGCTGCCTCCTTCTGGTCGGTTATTCGTAACCGTATCGGCGAGAAAAAATGGCTGCTGCGTACGGCGCTGTACGGTATTCCGCTGCCATGGATTGCCATCGAATCCGGTTGGTTCGTTGCGGAGTATGGCCGTCAGCCGTGGGCTATCGGTGAGGTGTTACCAACGGCTGTGGCGAACTCGTCGCTGACCGCTGGCGACCTTATCTTCTCCATGTTGCTGATTTGCGGTCTGTACACCCTGTTCCTGGTGGCTGAGCTGTTCCTGATGTTCAAGTTCGCTCGCCTCGGCCCAAGCAGCCTGAAAACCGGTCGCTATCACTACGAGCAGTCCTCCGTGGCTTCTCAGCCGGCACGCTAAGACAGGAGTCGTCAAATGATCGATTATGAAGTATTGCGTTTTATCTGGTGGCTACTGGTTGGCATTCTGCTGATTGGCTTTGCTGTCACCGACGGGTTCGACATGGGGGTGGGCATGCTCACCCGTTTCCTCGGTCGTAACGACACCGAGCGTCGTATCATGATTAACTCCATCGCTCCTCACTGGGACGGTAACCAGGTGTGGTTGATCACCGCAGGCGGCGCGCTGTTTGCTGCCTGGCCGATGGTCTACGCCGCGGCGTTCTCCGGCTTCTATGTGGCGATGATTCTGGTGCTGGCCTCTTTATTCTTCCGTCCGGTAGGCTTTGACTACCGTTCCAAGATTGAAGATACCCGCTGGCGTAACATGTGGGACTGGGGCATCTTCATCGGTAGCTTTGTGCCACCGCTGGTGATTGGCGTAGCCTTTGGTAACCTGCTGCAGGGCGTACCGTTCCACATCGACGAGTACATGCGTCTTTACTACACCGGTAACTTCTTCCAGCTGCTGAACCCGTTTGGTCTGCTGGCAGGTGTGGTGAGCGTGGCGATGATCATTACTCAGGGTGCGACCTATCTGCAGATGCGTACTGTGGGTGAACTGCACCTGCGCTCTCGCGCAACGGCGCAGGTTGCTGCGCTGGTGACGCTGGTCTGCTTTGCCCTGGGCGGTGTCTGGGTAATGTATGGTATTGATGGCTACGTTGTGACCTCTGCGATCAACCACGCTGCGCCGTCTAATCCATTGACGAAAGAAGTGGCGCGTCAGGCAGGTGCATGGCTGGTGAACTTCAACAATATGCCTGCGCTTTGGGCTATCCCCGCGCTGGGCGTGCTGTTGCCGCTCCTGACCGTGCTGACCTCTCGTCTGGAAAAAGGCGCGCTAGCGTTCGTCTTCTCGTCACTGACCCTGGCGTGCATTATCCTGACTGCCGGTATCGCGATGTTCCCGTTCGTGATGCCATCAAGCACCATGATGAATGCGAGCCTGACAATGTGGGATGCGACCTCCAGTCAGCTGACGCTTAATCTGATGACCTATGTTGCGGGTGTGTTCGTACCCATTATTCTGCTGTACACCTCCTGGTGTTACTGGAAAATGTTTGGTCGTCTCACCAAAGAACATATCGAAAGTAACACCCACTCTATGTACTAAGTAAGGAGCTGAATATGTGGTATTTCGCATGGATTTTAGGGACGCTTCTTGCCTGTGCATTTGGGGTGATTACCGCCCTGGCGCTGGAGCACGTTGAAGCGTCCAAAGCCGGTGAAGAAAAACACTGATGGAAATTATCGCGACCCTCTATCGCGTAATGGACAAGCGCCCGTTAAGGGCGCTTTCCCTTGTGATGGCATTAGTGTTGGCAGGATGCGTATTTTGGGATCCGGCGCGCTTTGCTGCCAGAACCAGTACGCTCGAGATCTGGCACGGGTTTCTTATTATGTGGGCCGTCTGTGCGGGGGTGATCCACGGCGTCGGTTTTCGTCCGAAAGCCCCTCTCTGGCAGGGCATTTTTTGTCCGCTGGTGGCCGACCTGGTGCTGTTCGCTGGCCTGATTTTCTTTTTCAATTGAATAAGAACCCTCCGTTAATATTATGGGCTTACCAGGGCCCATAAAAATTTACTCTCCGTTTACTTTCCCCCATTCCAAACCATCATTCCCGCGCGTATAGTAGCGAAGTTTAAAAGCGCTAACTTTTGTTGCATTACCGGGATGTAAAGTGAATACAACGCTGTTTCGATGGCCGGTTCGTGTCTACTACGAAGACACCGACGCCGGGGGTGTGGTTTACCACGCCAGCTACGTTGCCTTTTATGAACGAGCACGCACTGAGATGCTGCGCCATCATCACTTTAGCCAGCAAGTGCTGTTGGCTGAGCGAGTTGCCTTTGTGGTACGCAAGATGACGCTGGAGTATTTTGCGCCCGCCAGACTCGACGATATGCTCGAAGTCCAAACGGAAATTACATCAATGCGCGGAACCTCGCTGGTTTTCACGCAGCGTATCGTCAACGCAGAGAACACGGTACTGAACTCAGCAGAAGTACTGATTGTCTGTGTTGATCCAACCATAATGAAGCCTCGTGCGCTTCCTAAGTCTATTGTCGCGGAGTTTAAGCAGTGACTGACATGAATATCCTTGATTTGTTCCTGAAGGCTAGCCTTCTGGTTAAACTTATCATGTTGATTTTGATTGGTTTTTCTATCGCATCCTGGGCCATTATCATCCAGAGAACGCGTATCCTTAACGCCGCAGGCCGCGAAGCCGAAGCCTTTGAAGACAAGTTCTGGTCCGGTATCGAACTGTCTCGCCTGTATCAGGAGAGCCAGGGCCGTCGTGATAACCTTTCGGGTTCTGAGCAGATTTTCTACAGCGGGTTTAAGGAATTTGCGCGCTTACATCGAGCGAATAGCCACGCGCCGGAAGCGGTTGTTGAAGGGGCATCCCGTGCGATGCGTATCTCAATGAACCGCGAGCTTGAGACGCTGGAAACGCATATTCCGTTCCTCGGCACAGTCGGCTCCATCAGCCCGTATATCGGCCTGTTTGGTACCGTGTGGGGGATTATGCACGCCTTTATCGCGCTGGGCGCGGTAAAACAGGCCACGCTGCAGATGGTTGCTCCGGGGATCGCAGAAGCGCTGATCGCGACGGCAATCGGTCTTTTCGCCGCTATTCCTGCGGTAATGGCTTATAACCGTCTGAACCAGCGCGTGAATAAACTGGAACTGAATTACGACAACTTTATGGAAGAGTTCACCGCAATTCTGCACCGTCAGGCGTTTACCAGCACCGAGAGCAACAAGGGGTAAACCATGGCCAGACAGCGTGGACGAGGTCGTCGCGAACTCAAGTCCGAAATCAACATTGTACCGCTGTTGGACGTACTGCTGGTGCTGTTGCTGATCTTTATGGCAACGGCTCCCATCATTACGCAGAGCGTAGAGGTTGATCTGCCGGATGCGACAGAGTCGCAGGCTGTGAGCACCAATGATGACCCGCCGGTCATCATTGAGGTGTCAGGGGTCGGGCAATACAGCGTGGTGGTGGAAAAAGATCGTCTGGATCAACTTCCGCCGGAGCAGGTTATTGCTGAAGCACAACGCCGCCTGCAGTCAAATCCGAAAACGGTCTTCTTAATCGGTGGTGCGAAAGATGTGCCTTACGATGAAATCATTAAAGCGCTGAACCTGCTGCATAGCGCGGGTGTTAAGTCGGTCGGCTTGATGACGCAGCCAATTTGATTATCTGCGTACACAAAAAAGTTTTTGGGAACCAATAGTGTCAAAGGCAACCGAACAAAACGATAAGCTTAAACGGGCGATTATTATCTCGGCGGTGCTGCATGTCATTCTGTTTGCAGTACTGATCTGGAGTTCGTTCGACGAGCATATAGATGCATCAGCAGGTGGCGGTGGGGGATCCTCCATCGACGCCGTTATGGTGGATCCCGGCGCCGTCGTTCAGAACTATAATCGTCAGCAGCAACAGCAGGCGAGTGCAAAACGTGCTGAAGAGCAGCGAGAAAAACAGGCGCAACAGCAAGCTGAGGAACTGCGTGAAAAGCAGGCCGCAGAGCAAGAGCGTCTGAAGCAGCTTGAAAAAGAGCGTTTGCAGGCGCAGGAAGCGGCGAAAGAGCAGGCACAGCAGCAGAAACAGGCGGAAGACGCGGCGAAAAAAGCCCAGGAGCAGCAGAAGCAGGCTGAAGAGGCTGCAGCCAAAGCGGCCGCAGACGCGAAAGCAAAAGCGGATGCTCAGGCTAAAGAAGCCGCAGAAGCCGCGAAGAAAGCTGCTGCAGACGCGCAGAAACAAGCTGAAGCCGAGGCGGCGAAAGCGGCCGCAGATGCGAAGAAGAAAGTAGAAGCGGAAGCGGCAAAGAAAGCCGCCGCAGAAGCACAGAAGAAAGCTGAAGCAGAAGCTGCGAAGAAAGCTGCACAGGAAGCCGAGAAAAAAGCGGCGGCTGACGCGGCGAAGAAAGCGGCTGCTGCCGAGAAGGCCGCGGCTGAAAAAGCGGCTGCCGCTGAAAAAGCTGCAGCTGATAAAAAAGCGGCTGCCGAGAAAGCTGCCGCAGATAAAAAAGCGGCAGCCGAAAAAGCCGCTGCCGATAAAAAAGCTGCCGCTGAAAAAGCGGCTGCCAAAAAGGCCGCTGCTGAAAAAGCCGCTGCAGCTTCGGGCGTTGACGATCTCCTGGGCGATCTAAGCTCTGGTAAGAATGCGCCGAAAACGGGCGGAGGGGCGAAAGGAAATAATGCTGCCCCGGCCGGAAGCGGTAACACTAAGAGTAACGGTGCCTCAGGCGCTGAGATCAACGGTTATGCCCAGCAGATTAAAGCTGCTATTGAGAGCCGATTTTATGATGCGTCTTCCTATACAGGCAAAACCTGTACGCTGCGTATAAAACTGGCTCCAGACGGCATGCTGCTTGATATTCAGTCCGAAGGTGGCGATCCAGCCTTATGTAATGCTGCTCTGGCAGCTGCGCGTCAGGCCAGAATGCCTAAGCCGCCGTCTCAGGCTGTGTATGAAGTCTTTAAAAATGCGCCGCTGGATTTCAAACCATAAGGAAAATTTTCCTCGTGAAAACGGGGAAAATAGACCAGGTTTAGTCACAGGGTTCTGGTAGTGTTGTCTATTTGGGTTTGTTAATATTCTGCTAAATTATCGCGGGTAATGTTACCCAGGTAAGGGAGATATGATGAAGCAGGCATTACGTGTAGCATTTAGTTTCTTAATGCTGTGGGCAGCCGTGCTGCACGCAGAAGTACGTATCGAGATCACCCAGGGGGTGGACTCGGCACGTCCGATTGGCGTTGTTCCATTCCAGTGGGCTGGCCCTGGAGCCGCGCCTGAGGATATCGGCGGCATTGTTGCGGCTGACCTGCGTAACAGCGGTAAATTCAACCCCCTGGATCGCTCTCGCCTGCCACAGCAGCCGGGTACAGCACAGGAAGTACAGCCTGCTGCCTGGTCTGCGCTGGGTATTGACGCGGTCGTCGTCGGTCAGGTAACGCCTGCGCCGGACGGCGGCTATAACGTCGCTTACCAGCTGGTGGATACCGGTGGTGCCCCAGGTACCGTACTGGCTCAGAACACTTACAAAGTGAACAAGCAGTGGCTGCGTTATGCGGGCCACACCGCAAGTGACGAAGTGTTCGAGAAGCTGACCGGCATCAAGGGTGCCTTCCGCACGCGTATCGCCTATGTCGTACAGACTAACGGCGGCCAGTTCCCGTATGAGCTGCGTGTGTCTGATTACGATGGCTACAACCAGTTCACCGTTCACCGTTCACCACAGCCGCTGATGTCTCCGGCCTGGTCACCGGACGGTTCTAAACTGGCTTACGTAACCTTCGAAAGCGGCCGTTCTGCGCTGGTTATCCAGACGCTGTCTAACGGTGCTGTGCGTCAGGTGGCTTCGTTCCCGCGTCACAACGGTGCTCCAGCCTTCTCGCCGGACGGTTCTAAACTGGCCTTTGCCCTGTCTAAAACAGGCAGCCTGAACCTGTACGTGATGGATATTGGCTCGGGTCAGATCCGCCAGGTGACCGACGGTCGTAGCAACAACACCGAACCAACCTGGTTCCCGGACAGCCAGAATCTGGCCTTTACCTCTGACCAGGCCGGACGTCCGCAGGTTTATAAAGTCAACGTTAACGGCGGTGCGCCGCAGCGTATTACCTGGGAAGGTTCACAGAACCAGGATGCTGACGTCAGCACAGACGGTAAATTTATGGTGATGGTGAGCTCGGCCGGTGGTCAGCAACACATTGCTAAACAGGATCTGGTAACGGGTGGCGTACAAGTTCTGTCGTCAACGTTCCTGGATGAAACGCCAAGTCTGGCACCTAACGGCACTATGGTAATCTACAGCTCTTCTCAGGGGATGGGATCTGTGCTGAATCTGGTTTCTACAGATGGGCGTTTCAAAGCGCGTATTCCGGCAACTGATGGACAGGTAAAATCACCTGCCTGGTCGCCGTATCTGTAAATAATAATTAATTGATTACTAAAGGAATCATAGAAATGCAACTGAACAAAGTGCTGAAGGGGCTGATGATCGCTCTGCCTGTAATGGCAATCGCGGCATGTTCTTCTAACAAGAACGCCAGCAATGACCAGAGCGGCGAAGGCATGATGGGTGCCGGCACCGGTATGGACGCGAACGGCAATGGCAACATGTCTTCTGAAGAGCAAGCGCGTCTTCAGATGCAGCAGCTGCAGCAGAACAACATCGTTTACTTCGATCTGGATAAATACGACATCCGTTCTGACTTCGCTGCGATGCTGGATGCTCACGCTAACTTCCTGCGTAGCAACCCATCTTACAAAGTCACCGTAGAAGGTCACGCGGACGAACGTGGTACCCCGGAGTACAACATCTCTCTGGGCGAGCGTCGTGCTAACGCTGTTAAAATGTATCTGCAGGGTAAAGGCGTTTCTGCTGACCAGATCTCCATCGTTTCTTACGGTAAAGAAAAACCTGCAGTACTGGGCCACGACGAAGCGGCTTACTCCAAAAACCGTCGTGCCGTACTGGTTTACTAAGAGAATTGCATGAGCAGTAACTTCAGACATCATTTGATGAGTCTGTCGTTACTGGTTGGAATAGCGGCCCCCTGGGCCGCTTTTGCTCAGGCACCAATCAGTAGTGTCGGCTCAGGCTCGGTAGAAGACCGGGTCACTCAACTCGAGCGTATCTCTAATGCTCACAGCCAGCTTTTAACGCAACTCCAGCAGCAACTTTCTGACAACCAAAACGATATTGATTCTCTCCGTGGTCAGATCCAGGAAAGTCAGTATCAGCTAAACCAGGTTGTGGAACGTCAGAAGCAGATTTTGCTGCAGATGGATAGCCTGAATAACGGCGGTGCGGCAGCACAGCCAGCAGCAGGCGAACAGAGTAGCGCGACGCCGGCAGCACCAGCCCCTTCCGCAGATGCGTCCACCTCGGGTGGCGCGCCTGTACAGAGCGGTGATGCCAATACAGACTACAATGCGGCAATTGCCCTGGTGCATGACAATGCGCGTCAGGACGATGCCATTGCGGCTTTTCAGAACTTCGTGAAGAAGTACCCTGATTCAACCTATCAGCCTAATGCTAACTACTGGCTGGGACAGTTGAATTATAACAAGGGGAAAAAAGACGATGCGGCGTTCTATTTTGCCTCCGTGGTGAAGAATTACCCGAAATCACCAAAAGCGCCGGATGCTATGTTTAAGGTCGGCGTGATCATGCAGGACAAAGGCGACACCGCGAAAGCGAAGGCCGTCTACCAGCAGGTAGTTGCGAAGTACCCCGGTACCGATGGTGCCAAACAAGCGCAAAAACGTCTTGGGTCGATGGGATGATTACCGCATGACCAGAAAACGCGTTATTTCTGGTCGTGCAGCATGAATCGTAAGCAGTTAAGTGATCTCTATCGAAATTTTTGTTGCGCAGAATTCTTAAATCAGTAATATATGCCGCCGTTGCCACGGGATATCACACTCCGTGAAAACAGCGTGAAAGTGGGTCGTTAGCTCAGTTGGTAGAGCAGTTGACTTTTAATCAATTGGTCGCAGGTTCGAATCCTGCACGACCCACCAATAATTAGGTGGACGCAGTAGTAAAGCGTGAAGGATAGCGTTGCTTTAGCAACGACCCGTAGGGCGAGGCAAAGCCGAGTCATCCTGCACGACACACCACTTAAAGCAGTTCCGGCAGTACAGAGTGGGTGATTAGCTCAGTTGGTAGAGCATCTCCTTTACACGGAGGGGGTCGGCGGTTCGAGCCCGTCATCACCCACCACTCGGGTCGTTAGCTCAGTTGGTAGAGCAGTTGACTTTTAATCAATTGGTCGCAGGTTCGAATCCTGCACGACCCACCAATTTTAATGTCTTACTCAGATGTTAAACGTGAAGGATAACGTTGCGTGAGCAACGGCCCGAAGGGCGAGGCGAAGCCGAGTCATCCTGCACGACCCACCCATGTAAAAAGGCGCCCTAAAGGCGCCTTTTTGCTATCTGCTATTCCATAACGCCTTCTTCTTTAAAATGCGCCTGGCAGGATTTCCCATTTATCAATAACGCGCACCGTTGACGGTGACTTTTATTCTCAATTTCGCTATCTTGTTTAGTATACAAAACGCAATTGCCTCTCCTTCGCTTTCACACGCATATCAGAGGCAAAATTGTTAAGCTAGTAAAACGAGAAGCCATAATGAGCGTGATGTTTGATCCAGAAGCCGCAATCTATCCTTTTCCGCCTAAGCCTGCCCCGCTGACGCTGGACGAAAATCAGTTTTACCGTGAGAAAATCAAGCGTCTGCTGAAAGAGCGTGATGCGGTGATGGTCGCACACTATTATACCGACCCTGAAATCCAGCAACTGGCGGAAGAGACCGGCGGCTGTATTTCAGACTCACTTGAGATGGCGCGTTTTGGAGCCAAACATTCCGCATCCACGCTACTGGTAGCGGGCGTGCGCTTTATGGGTGAAACTGCAAAAATATTAAGCCCCGAAAAAACCATTCTCATGCCGACCCTACAGGCGGAATGTTCGCTCGATTTAGGCTGCCCAATCGATGAATTTACGGCCTTTTGCGATGCCCATCCGGACAGGACAGTGGTGGTCTATGCCAATACCTCTGCTGCGGTTAAGGCGCGAGCTGACTGGGTCGTCACCTCAAGCATTGCCGTTGAACTGATTGAACACCTCGACAGCCTGGGCGAGAAAATCATCTGGGCACCGGACCGGCATCTGGGCAATTATGTACAGAAACGGACCGGGGCCGATGTGCTCTGCTGGCAGGGGGCCTGCATTGTGCATGACGAGTTCAAAACGCAGGCTCTGGGACGTATGAAGGCCCTCTATCCCCAGGCGGCTATTCTGGTACACCCGGAATCACCCCAGGCCATCGTAGATATGGCTGATGCGGTAGGCTCTACCAGCCAGTTGATTGCTGCAGCAAAAACATTGCCACAGCAACAACTTATTGTGGCAACCGATCGTGGGATCTTTTATAAGATGCAGCAGGCGGTACCGGAAAAAGTGCTGTTCGAAGCGCCTACCGCCGGAGAAGGGGCGACGTGTCGCAGTTGCGCTCACTGTCCATGGATGGCCATGAACGGGCTGAAAGCCATTGCAGAGGGGCTGGAATCAGGTGGCGCGGCACATGAGATTCATGTTGATGCTGCGCTGCGTGAAGGCGCGCTGAAGCCGCTTAACCGCATGCTGGATTTTGCGGCTACACTTCGTCCTTAAGCATTAAATTCATAACGATACGCTCAGGGGAAAAGATGGACTTTTTTAGCACGCAAAACATTCTGGTACATATACCGATTGGGGCTGGCGGCTACGATTTGTCATGGATTGAGGCGGTAGGCACCATTGCTGGTCTGCTTTGCATCTGGCTGGCCAGTCTGGAGAAGATTGTTAACTACGCGTTTGGGCTGGTTAACGTCACACTCTTTGCCATCATCTTCTTTCAAATTCAGCTCTATGCCAGCCTGCTACTGCAGCTCTTTTTCTTTGCTGCCAATATCTATGGCTGGTATGCCTGGTCCCGACAAAACAGCCAGCAGCAGGCGGAACTGCAGATCCGCTGGTTGCCCTTGCCAAAAGCCCTTGCCTGGCTTGCGGCCTGCGTGGTGGCGATTGGTCTGATGACGGTCTGGATCGATCCGGTGTTTGGTTTCCTCACCCGTGTAGCCGTATCGGTAATGAGCAGTATCGGCCTGAATGTCTCTATGCCTGAGCTTCAGCCGGATGCTTTCCCGTTCTGGGACTCCTGCATGATGGTGTTGTCGATCGTGGCCATGATCCTGATGACCCGCAAATATGTCGAAAACTGGCTCTTGTGGGTCATCATTAACATTATCAGCGTAGTGATTTTCGCCCTGCAGGGGGTCTACGCCATGTCGCTGGAGTACCTGATCCTCACCTTCATTGCCCTGAATGGCAGCCGTATGTGGATGAACAGCGCACGTAAACGGGGTTCTCGCGCGCTTTCTCATTAATGGTGGTGATGATGCTCATGACCGGTCTGCGCCTCATTGAGGCGGCATTCCGGTCCGCTACAGGGGCGGTACTCCATCTGGATGGTGGCGTGTGATATCTGGTAATGCTCTTCAAGGAAGTGCTGAATGCGTTCCAGCAACGCATCATGATCGTGCGGGGGAATAACTTGCACGTGCAGGGTCATAATCGGTTTCTCACCCACCATCCACACATGCACATGGTGCACATTTCTCACCTCCGGGATGGAGCGGCACAGGTTGCGCTTCAGTGCAGCGATATCCAGCGAGGCTGGCGCGCCTTCCAGCAGTTCATTCACGCTCTCTTTTAATAGTTGCCAGGCGCTACGCAACACCAGGCACGAGACCAGCACTGAGAGGATAGGGTCTATCGGCGTCCAGCCCGTCCACAGAATTACCAACGCTGCCAGAATCGCCCCAACCGAACCCAGCAGATCGCCCAGTACGTGCAACGCCGCCGCGCGAACGTTAAGATTTTTTTCCGCACTACCGCGATGCAGGATCCAGAACGCCAGAATATTGGCCACCAAACCGGCCACAGCCACCCCCATCATCGTCGCGCCGGCGACCGGTTGCGGGTGATAAAAGCGCTGGATTGCCTCCCAGACGATAAGTGCGGTAATGCCCACCAGCGCCAGCGCATTGACGAACGCAGCGAGCGTCGTCAGGCGCAACCAGCCGAAAGTCCTTCCTTTGCCAGCAGGCTTATGGGAAAACTGGACTGCCAGCAGTGCAAACAGCAACGCGGCGGCATCGGTGAGCATATGGCCTGCATCCGCCAGCAGCGCCAGCGAGCCAGAAACCAACCCGCCAATCACCTCAATAACCATAAAGGTGGCAGTGACTCCGAACGCTAGCATGAGTCGTTTAGCGTTATCGTCCTTTGGAGCGTGAGAGTGGGCGTGCGCCATGAAATATGTCCTGTTACTTTAATCCGGGAAGTGTAATGTTTTTAACATGATGCCCAAAAAAGTGGCACAAAAAAGGAGAGCTTTCGCTCTCCTTTTTTAGCCGCCGGCTATCTATTACTGCGAAGTACCGTCGGTTTTACGTTCCTCAGTACTCATGTTCGGTTCAACTTTCGTGTTGGTGTCCGGACATTTGCCATCTTTACACATTGAGTTTTTGTGCACTTCATCTTTACTCATATGCTCGCCAGTCGCGGAAGTACTATTGCTGTTGGAGTGAGACATAGTGCCGCTAGCGCCGGTGTTAGTATTGCCCGTATTAATGTTGCTGTTATCAACATTATTTGGCGCAATATTCTGATGAGCATCAGGGGCAACCTGGCCTGCTTCAGCGGCGGCGTTTGCCTGGCCATTACCGCCATCGGAAGCGCTATCCGCTGCAAGCGCTGCACCGCTTGCCATTGTCAGGGTTGCTGTCAGGAATAAGGTTGCCAGTTTAGTCATTTTCATAGTGCTGCTCCTGTTCTGGTCGTTATTTGCTGGATAACTTCTTCCAACAGTGCATTCGCGAAATAAAGATTCGAATTAATGGTGAAAGATTCCAACATCACTATTTAGGTCAGTATGGAATTTTGCAAAATCTCTTCAAGAGAGTGTTTACAATTAAAAAGTCTAGGGCAGATCTCATTTTTCGCTAGATTGTGGCGTTTTTTTAGTAAATTCCAGGATTTATCTGTGCGTAGTGTAAAAGCGTGTTTACACTTCTTCACAGCCGGGATAGATTGAAGGGATTGCATTCAATACCAAAAATATGTCTAGCGGAAAGAAAATGAATTATCAGAATGACGATTTACGTATTAAAGAGATCAATGAGTTACTGCCCCCTGTAGCGCTTCTGGAGAAGTTTCCCGCCACTGAAAATGCTGCCAATACCGTTTCGCACGCGCGTAAAGCGATCCATAAAATCCTGAAAGGTAACGACGATCGCCTGCTAGTGGTTATCGGACCCTGTTCCATTCACGATCCGGTGGCAGCGAAAGAGTATGCAACTCGCCTGCTGACGCTGCGGGAGGAGTTAAAGGATGAACTGGAAATCGTCATGCGCGTCTACTTCGAAAAACCGCGTACCACCGTGGGCTGGAAGGGGCTGATTAACGATCCGCATATGGATAACAGTTTCCAGATTAACGACGGCCTGCGTATAGCCCGTAAGTTATTGCTGGATATCAATGACAGCGGATTGCCTGCGGCGGGTGAGTTCCTGGACATGATCACCCCTCAGTACATGGCCGATCTTATGAGCTGGGGTGCCATTGGCGCCCGCACCACCGAGTCTCAGGTGCACCGTGAATTGGCCTCCGGTCTCTCTTGCCCGGTTGGCTTCAAAAACGGTACCGACGGCACCATTAAAGTGGCGATCGACGCCATCAACGCCGCCGGGGCACCGCACTGTTTCCTGTCTGTGACCAAATGGGGCCACTCGGCCATCGTCAACACCAGCGGTAATGGCGATTGCCATATCATTCTGCGTGGCGGTAAAGAGCCGAACTACAGTGCCAAACACGTGGCGGAGGTGAAAGCCGGTCTGGAAAAAGCAGGACTGCCTGCACAGGTAATGATTGATTTCAGCCATGCCAACTCCAGCAAGCAGTTTAAGAAGCAGATGGAAGTGGGGGCAGATGTGTGCCAGCAGATCGCCGGCGGCGAAAACGCGGTCATTGGCGTGATGATTGAAAGCCACCTGGTGGAGGGGAATCAGAACCTCGAAAGCAACGAACCGCTGGTCTACGGTAAAAGCGTTACCGACGCCTGCATCGGCTGGGAAGACACCGATACCATCCTGCGTCATCTGGCGAATGCAGTGAAAGCGCGCCGCGGTTAAGCCGTCAGCGCCAATAAAAAAGCGCGGAATGCTCCGCGCTTTTTTTATGTCTGGCGAAAATTATTTCGCTTTACCCTGGTTCGCCACTGCCGCTGCTTTTGCCGCGATTTCGTCAGCGTTGCCCAGATAGTAATGTTTGATAGGCTTGAAGTTTTCGTCGAACTCATACACCAGCGGTACGCCCGTTGGGATGTTCAGTTCGAGGATCTCATCTTCGCCCATGTTATCCAGATATTTCACCAGCGCACGTAGAGAGTTACCGTGAGCGGCGATAATGACGCGCTCACCGCTCTTCAGGCGTGGCAGAATGGTTTCGTTCCAGTAAGGCACGACACGATCGATGGTCAGCGCCAGACTTTCGGTGGTTGGCAGCTCTGCATCAGTCAGTTTCGCATAGCGCGGGTCATGGCCTGGGAAACGCTCATCGTCTTTGGTCAGCTCTGGCGGGGTCACAGCAAAGCCGCGGCGCCACTGTTTAACCTGCTCGTCACCGTATTTCTCAGCGGTTTCTGCTTTGTTCAGACCCTGCAGCGCACCGTAGTGACGCTCGTTCAGCTTCCAGGATTTCTCAACCGGCAGCCATGCCTGGTCCAGTTCATCCAGAACGTTCCACAGGGTATGGATGGCACGTTTCAGCACAGAGGTATAAGCAAAATCGAAGCTAAAGCCTTCGTCTTTCAGCAGTTTACCGGCCGCTTTTGCTTCGCCAACGCCTTTCTCAGACAGGTCCACATCATACCAACCGGTGAAGCGGTTTTCGTTGTTCCACTGGCTTTCGCCGTGACGCACCAGAACCAGCTTAGTTACAGCCATATTTTACTCCTCACGAGCATTAATTGAATGATAACAATTCTCATTATATTGCCGTGTTCATGTCAGCGGCAATCCTTAACCCTAACCATAGCGAAAATAGTCTCTCAGTGTAAGCTGCTTGTGAATTGAGGGTTATGATTTTGTCGGTAAGTGGCGCTATTTTCAGCAAAATGGGCAAAAAAAAGCCCTCCGTCAGGAGGGCCAGAATCAGTGGGCGATAAACTGATATTCCGTCAGGCTACGCCAGGTTTCGCCAGGGCGTAATACGCAGTCTGGCTGCGGCCATTCGGGGTGGTTCGGACTGTCGGGTAACAGTTCGCTCTCCAGCGCCAGGCCCTGCCAGTCGCTGTATTCGCCGTGTTCACGCGCCGGCGTACCCGCCAGGTAATTACCGGAGTAGAACTGCAGGGCAGGGGCAGTGGTGTAAACCGTCATCTGCAGCTTTTTATCTTGCGACCAGAGGTGAGCGGCAGGTTGCGTGACGTCGCCCTGCGCCTGCAACAGGAAAGCGTGATCGTAGCCTTTAACCTTACGCTGATGGTCGTCGCTGAGGAAATCCTGAGCGATAACCTTTGCATCACGGAAATCGAAGCTGGTGCCCGCGACGGATTTTAATCCTTCTTGCGGAATGCCCATCTCATCCACCGGCAGATAGGTATCAGCCAGCAGCTGGAGCGTGTGATGACGCACATCGCTCTGATCGCCATCGAGGTTGAAGTAAGCGTGGTTAGTCAGATTCACCGGGCAGGGTTTATCGACCGAGGCGCTGTATTCAATGGCAATGCGGTTATCTTCTGTCAGGCGGAAATGGGCGCTGGCAGAGAGATTTCCTGGGAAGCCCTGATCGCCGTCGATGGAATCCAGGGCAAAGATGGCTTCCGCGTCGTTTTGCTGCACAATGCGCCAGCGTCGTTTGTCGAAGCCCTCCGGGCCGCCATGGAGTTGATTCTCTCCCTGGCTTGGGAGCAACGCATAGCGCACGCCGTCCAGCTCGAAGCTGCTTTTAGCAATACGGTTCGCGTAACGACCTACCGAGGCGCCAAGATAGGCGTTCTGGGTAATATATTGCTCTGGTGACGCGCATCCCAGCAGGGTTTCACGTACGCAGCCGTCAGACATGCGAACGCGCGCTGACAGTAATGTGGCGCCCCAGTCCATCAACGTTACCACCATACCCGCATTGTTACGCAGGGTGATCAGGCGGTACGGCAGTCCATCCGGGGCGAGGGTGGGGGTTTCATTTAGCACTGGCCCGCTCCTTGTGAGGCATTACAGACATAAAAGGTCTCTTTGATACCGGTTTTGGCTTCGTACTGCTCTTCAACCGCTTTTTGCACCGCAGGCACTAAGGCTTCAGGTACCAGCGCTACGATACAGCCGCCGAAGCCGCCGCCGGTCATACGTACACCGCCCTGTTCGCCGATAGCAGATTTAACAATCTCCACCAGGGTGTCAATTTGTGAAACAGTGATCTCAAAGTCGTCACGCATTGAGGCATGCGATTCCGCCATTAGCTCACCCATACGTTTCAGGTCACCCTCGGCCAATGCGGAGGCCGCTTCAACGGTGCGGGCGTTCTCGGTAAGCACGTGACGTACACGTTTCGCGACCACCGGATCCAGTTCGTGCGCCACTTTGTTGAACTCTTCCAGGGAGACATCACGCAGCGCGGACTGCTGGAAGAAGCGAGCGCCGGTTTCACACTGCTCGCGTCGGGTGTTGTATTCGCTGCCCACCAGAGTGCGTTTGAAATTACTGTTGATAATCACCACCGCCGCGCCTTTTGGCAGAGGAACGGCTTTGGTTCCCAGCGAGCGGCAATCAATCAGCAGGGCATGATCCTTTTTACCTAGCGCAGAGATCAATTGATCCATAATGCCGCAGTTGCAGCCTACGAACTGGTTCTCTGCTTCCTGGCCGTTCAGGGCAATTTGCGCCCCGTCCAGCGGCAGATGGTAAAGCTGCTGGAAAACAGTACCTACTGCGACCTCCAGAGAGGCCGAGGAGCTAAGACCGGCACCCTGAGGCACATTACCGCTGATCACCAGGTCGGCACCGGCGAAGTCCTTGTTACGTTTTTGCAGGTGTTTCACTACGCCACGAACATAGTTAGACCACTGCTGGTCCGGATGCGCCACAATCGGCGCATCGAGGGAAAATTCATCGCTCTGATTATCGTAATCGGCCGCAATAACACGCACTTTCTGGTCATCACGTTTTGCACAGCTGATTACCGTCTGGTAATCGATGGCGCAGGGCAAGACAAAACCGTCGTTGTAGTCGGTATGCTCACCGATCAGGTTTACGCGGCCCGGAGCCTGGATGACGTGAGTGGCCGGATAGCCAAATTTTTCAGCAAACAGGGCTTGGGTGTTCTCTTTCAGACTCATTGTTATTCTCCAGATTCGCGAAAATGGACATCACTCACTGCACGCAGGCGTTCTGCGGCCTGTTCTGCTGTCAGGTCACGCTGGGTTTCCGCCAGCATCTCATAACCCACCATAAATTTGCGCACGGTTGCCGAGCGCAGCAGTGGCGGATAGAAATGGGCGTGCAGTTGCCAGTGCGCGTTCTCTTCGCCGTTGAAAGGTGCGCCGTGCCAGCCCATGGAGTACGGGAAAGAGCACTGGAACAGGTTATCGTAACGGCTGGTCAGTTTTTTCAGCGCCAGCGCTAAATCGCTGCGTTGTTCCTCACTGAGTTCGGTAATGCGCAGGACGTGCGTCTTAGGCAGCAGCAGGGTTTCGAATGGCCATGCTGCCCAGTAAGGCACCACTGCCAGCCAGTGTTCGGTTTCCACAACGGTACGGCTGCCGTCGGCCAGTTCGCGCTGAACATAGTCCAGCAGCATTGGGCTGTTCTGCTCTGAATAATAGGTTTTCTGCAGGCGATCTTCGCGTTCAACCTCGTTAGGCAGGAAGCTATTCGCCCACACCTGACCGTGCGGATGGGGATTGGAGCAACCCATCGCCGCACCTTTATTTTCAAAGACCTGTACCCAGGGATACGTCTGACCCAGCTCGGCGGTCTGCGCCTGCCAGGTTTTGACCACCTCAGACAGGGCCTCTACGCTGAGTTCGGGCAGCGTTTTGCTGTGATCGGGGGAAAAACAGATCACCCGGCTGGTACCGCGTGCACTTTCACAGCGCAGCAGCGGGTCGTCACTCTGCGGCGCGTCAGGGGTATCGGTCATCAGGGCGGCAAAGTCGTTCGTGAAAACGTAAGTGCCGGTGTAATCGGGGTTTTTATCACCCGTCACGCGAGTATTGCCCGGACACAAGAAACAGTCCGGGTCGTGCTGTGGCAGCGTCTGTTTGGCAGGGGTTTCTTGCGCCCCCTGCCAGGGACGCTTGGCGCGATGCGGGGAAACCAGAATCCATTGCCCGGTTAACGGGTTATAGCGACGATGCGGATGATCGACGGGATTAAATTGGGTCATGACAGATCCTTAGTCTGGATACCCCTGGGGGTGGCGAGACTGCCAGCGCCAGGTATCCTGTGCCATTTCATCAAGCGTGCGAGAAACACGCCAGTTAAGCTCTTTATCTGCTTTGGTCGCGTCTGCCCAGTAGGCTGGCAGGTCGCCTTCGCGCCGCGGGGCGAAGTGGTAGTTCACCGGTTTGCCGCAGGCATTGCTGAAGGCATTAACCACGTCCAGCACGCTGCTGCCCACACCCGCACCGAGGTTGTAGATATGTACGCCCGGTTTTCCGGCAAGCTGCTGCATGGCAGCGACGTGGCCATCGGCCAGATCCATGACGTGGATGTAATCACGCACGCCGGTTCCGTCCGGGGTAGGGTAGTCATTACCAAACACCGCCAGCGAATCGCGACGACCTACGGCAACCTGCGCGATATACGGCATCAGGTTATTTGGAATACCCTGCGGATCTTCACCCATATCTCCAGACGGATGGGCGCCGACCGGGTTGAAATAGCGCAATAGGGCGATACTCCACTCCGGCTGTGCTTTCTGCAGGTCAGTGAGGATCTGCTCCACCATCAGCTTGCTTTTGCCATACGGGCTTTGCGGTGTACCCGTAGGGAAGCTTTCAACGTAAGGAATTTTTGGCTGGTCGCCGTAAACGGTAGCAGAGGAGCTAAAGATAAAGTTCTTCACGCCGGCAGCGCGCATGGCTGAAACCAGGCGCAGAGTGCCGTTGACGTTGTTATCGTAATACTCCAGCGGCTTTGACACGGATTCACCCACCGCTTTCAGGCCGGCAAAATGGATCACCGTATCGATGGCGTGATCGTGAAGAATTTCGGTCATCAGCGCTTCGTTGCGGATATCACCTTCCACGAAGGAGGGCTGTTTGCCACCCAGACGCTCAATCACGGGCAGCACGCTGCGCTTACTGTTGCACAGATTATCGAGGATGATGACATCGTGGCCGTTTTGCAGCAGTTGCACACAGGTATGACTTCCTATGTAACCGCTACCACCTGTTACCAGAACTCGCATATATCGCTCCATTAGGCTTATGGTATGTAATAAACATAGCATAACAGAGACGCAAAAAGTGTGACATGGGATAAAATAGTGGAATCGTTTACACTGCTGCGTTTTCACCGTTCTGCTGTCGTTCAGACGATTGTAAATCAATAAGATAGGTTTGTATTGATGCAGGTTATCTGAAAAAGCAGGGGGCAGTGCCCCCCTGGAAGAGGGGGTCAGACCGGACCAATGGCGTAGCGATAGCTCTCGCCATCCGGCACAAACTCCAGCCGGTGAGTAATACAGGAGGGTGCATCTTCCGCATGATGAGAAACAAACAGCAACTGCGTTTCCCCTTCGCTGATAAGGATATCGACAAAGCGGCGAATTAACTGGCGGTTCAGCGGATCCAGCCCCTGTAAGGGTTCATCCAGAATCAGCAAGGTAGGGTGTTTAACCAGCGCGCGGACAATCAACGCCAGCCGCTGCTGCCCCCAGGAGAGGCTGCTGAACGGGGCATCCGCCACCCGGTTATCCATACCAAGAATATCGAGCCATGACTGTGCCAGCTTGTGCTGCCTGTCAGATACCGCCTGATAAATGCCAATGGAGTCAAAATAACCCGACAGAATCACGTTGCGCACCGTGGTGCTGACGCGGTAATCCAGATGCAGGCTGCTGCTGACATAGCCGATATGCTTTTTGATATCCCAGATGGTCTCACCGCTACCGCGGCGGCGGCCAAACAGGGTGAGATCGTTGCTGTAGCCCTGCGGATGATCGCCGGTAATCAGGCTGAGCAGGGTTGATTTACCGGCACCGTTTGGCCCGGTTATCTGCCAGTGTTCACCGGGGTTTACCGTCCAGCTGAGGTCGTTGAGGATAGGGCGGTCGTTATAAGAGACGACGCCGTGATTGAGCACAATGCGTGGTCGATCGTGCGCCAGCTCCTGGCGGGCTGCAGGGGCGTCCGGTTCGGGCAGTGTCAGATTGTTCAGATTCTCACTGTGTGCCAGCTGGGCAATCAGGGCCTGTTGCAGGAGCTCGGCTTTCGCGCCGACGTCGGTCAGGGTGCAATCGGCCAGCACGCCCGCAAATTGCACAAAGGCCGGGATTTCATCAAAGCGATTGAGCACCAGCACGATGGTGTACCCCTGCTGATTCAGCGAGGCCAGCAGAAGGGCAAGCTGTTCGCGTGATTTCACGTCCAGGCCGTCAAAGGGTTCATCCAGAATCAACAGTTCCGGCTCGGCCATCAGGGCCTGACAGAGAAGGGTCTTGCGGGTTTCGCCCGTGGAGAGGTATTTGAAGCGGCGTTCCAGAAGCGCCGTTATCCCAAATTGCTCGGCCAGCAGGCGGCAGCGCGCCTCGTCTTTAACCTCATCCTGAATAATCTCGGCAGTGGTGCGGCCGGTATCCTCTTCGCCAGGGCTGAGGAGATCGGTATTGTTACGCTGCCACTCGTCACTGACCAGCTTTTGCAACTGTTCGAAGGAGAGACGTGTCAGACGGGTAAAGGTAGAACGTCTCTCGCCTTGCAGCTGCGTCAGCTCGCCTGCCAGCGCGCGTGCCAGAGCAGATTTACCGCTGCCGTTACTGCCAACAAAAGCCCAGCTTTCGCCAGCGTTGAGCGTGAAATCGGCAAGAGTAAGTTTACGTCTATCGCTAAGACGAAACGTGCCTTGCGAAATTTGCAATGATGACATGATGTATCCCGTTTTGTGCAGCAATTACCCTCAGGGATACTCATTGGGAAGACGAATGTCAATGCGCTTAGCACAACGTGGCGATAATCACCCGGTCAGCATTAAAATATGCGGTCACCTCAGTACCTTCCTCTAGATTCACTGCCTGGGAGTGAGGCAGCGTGGCGCAAAGGGTCTGACCATCGGGCAGCGCCATCAGCACTTCGCACTGTTCATCACCCCGGTCAATATGGGTGACGACGCCCTGAAGCTGATTATCGGCCTGAAGCGCGTCTGTCGGATCCCGGGTGATATTGACCCAGGGTGCTTTTAGCAACACCAGCACCTCCTTTCCTTCCTCCAGAGCCAGGCGTTTGCCACTCTGGGCCGTAATAGCCACCTTCAGCCGCGTGGTGCCATCCGCGAGTAAAATCGCCACATGCTGCTGGACAGGATCGCGATCGCGAGCGGTAACGGTGCCAAACCATTGATTGCGGGCGCTGGTCTGCAGTGAGAAGCGTGAAATGGCGGCAAGAAGGCTATCGAGAGGCAGGGCATCGTCATGGCTCAGCACGTCAAAGGCTTTTTGCTGGATCTGCCCCAGCAGTTCATAAAGCTCAATTAAGCGTTGACCATAGCGCGTAAGATGGGCCCCGCCGCCGCCTTTACCGCCGGTGGCGCGTTCAACCAGCATCTGCTCGCTCAGGGCGTTCATCTCATTGATGGCATCCCAGGCACTTTTATAACTGATCCCCGCATTCTTCGCGCCCTGGCTAATAGAGCCGGTTTGCGCTATCTGTTTAAGCAGAGCAATACGGCGTGGATCGGCAAAAAGTTTTTGCTGAAGACGTAGGGTGAGAAGAATTTCGGCCTGCATAACAGTGTCCTGGCAAAAAGCGTATTGTGACGCAATTCAGGGGAGTCGCAAACTGTACCGCACAAAAGGGGATGTATTTCTCGCTTTAACGGTTAGAATATGGCAATTCACATTGTCTGGAGAAACCCATGTTAGAGTTGTTGAAAAGTCTGGTGTTCGCCGTGATCATGGTACCAGTGGTGATGGCTATCATCCTCGGTGCAATCTACGGCCTGGGTGAAGTGTTCAACGTGTTTTCCAACATCGGACACAGAAAGCAGCCTAAAAAACAGCATTAATTCCCGTTAAAACGCCCGGCTTGTCCGGGCGTTTTGCTCTCAAGTTTGCCTCTTCCACGCCGATATTATCTTTAGCATCACACTCATTTACTCATTAAGCGGTACGATTTAAGGCTGGGAAAACCCTGTGGCAATCGTTATATTCTTAAGTATATAACGACATGCAAAAGGAGTTACAGATGGCACGTACAGGCTTAGGCTTTTTCGCAGGGGCAGCGCTGGTATTAACCGTAAGCGGACATGCACTGGCAGACGAAGGTAAAATTACCGTTTTCGCTGCCGCTTCGCTAACGAATGCCATGCAGGATATTGCTGCTGAGTATAAAAAAGAGAAAAACGTCGAGGTGGTTTCATCCTTTGCCTCTTCCTCAACGCTGGCCCGCCAGATTGAGGCGGGCGCGCCAGCGGATCTCTTTATCTCTGCGGATCAGAAATGGATGGACTATGCGGTGCAGAAGAAATCAATCGACACCGCCAGTCGGACAACGTTACTGGGGAACAGCCTGGTCGTCGTGGCGCCTAAAACAAGCCCACAAGGCGAAATGACAATCAATAAAGAGACGCCCTGGACCAGCCTGCTGAAAGACGGACGTCTGGCGGTTGGCGATCCGGAACATGTTCCTGCGGGTATCTACGCGAAAGAGGCGCTGCAGAAACTGGGCGCATGGGATACGCTTTCGCCAAAGCTGGCGCCGGCGGAAGATGTTCGTGGCGCACTGGCGCTGGTGGAGCGTAACGAAGCGCCGCTGGGCATTGTTTATGGCTCCGATGCCGTTGCCGGTAAAGGGGTAAAAGTCGTCGGGACCTTCCCGGAAGACTCGCACAAAAAAGTGGAATATCCTGTTGCCATCGTTGATGGACATAAAAACGCGACGGTCAGCGCCTTTTACGATTATCTGAAAGGGCCGCAGGCGTCGGCAATCTTTAAACGCTATGGATTTACGACTCACGAATGATTTTGACCGATCCCGAATGGCAGGCCGTGCTGCTGAGCCTGAAAGTCTCCTCCCTCGCGGTTGTGTTTAGTCTGCCCTTTGGGATCTTCTTTGCCTGGCTACTGGTTCGCTGCACCTTTCCCGGTAAGGCGCTTCTCGATAGCCTGATCCATCTGCCGCTGGTGCTGCCGCCCGTGGTTGTGGGCTATTTACTGCTCATTGCGATGGGCCGACGCGGCATCATTGGTGAATGGCTATATGACTGGTTTGGGCTGACCTTCGCCTTCAGCTGGCGCGGTGCGGTGCTGGCGGCGGCGGTGATGTCCTTCCCGTTGATGGTCCGCGCCATCCGTCTGGCGCTGGAGGGGGTGGATCGTAAACTGGAGCAGGCCGCCTGTACTCTGGGGGCCGGACGCTGGCGAGTTTTATTCACCATCACGCTCCCCCTGACCCTGCCCGGAATTATCGTCGGCACGGTACTGGCCTTTGCGCGTTCGCTGGGCGAGTTTGGTGCCACCATCACTTTCGTTTCCAATATTCCTGGTGAAACCCGCACGCTGCCGTCTGCCATGTATACCTTAATCCAGACGCCAGGTGGCGAAGGCGCCGCCGCGCGACTCTGTATTATCTCCATTGTGCTGGCTATCGTCTCGCTGCTGGTGTCGGAATGGCTGGCACGTTTGAGCCGTGAACGGATGGGGAACTGAAATGCTGGAACTCAATTTTAGCCAGACGCTGGACGAACACTGTCTGACCATCAACGAAACCCTGCCAGCACGGGGTATTACGGCGATTTTTGGTGTGTCGGGGGCGGGCAAAACCTCGCTGATTAACGCCATCAGCGGCCTGACACGACCTCAGAGCGGGCGCATTGTGCTGAATGATCGGGTGCTCAATGACGCAGAACAGCGTATCTGGTTGTCACCGGATAAGCGCCGTATTGGGTACGTTTTCCAGGATGCCCGGCTCTTTCCGCACTATAAGGTTCGGGGTAATCTGCGCTACGGCATGGCGAAAAGCATGGCCGGACAGTTCGATAAACTGGTTGCGCTGCTGGGAATTGAGCACCTGCTCGACCGTCTACCCTCCTCTTTGTCGGGCGGCGAAAAACAGCGTGTGGCCATCGGTCGCGCACTGCTCACCGCGCCGGAACTGCTCCTGCTGGACGAGCCGCTGGCCTCTCTCGATATTCCGCGTAAGCGCGAACTGCTACCCTATCTGCAGCGACTGGCGCGTGAAATCAATATTCCAATGCTCTACGTCAGCCACTCGCTGGAGGAGATCCTCCACCTGGCCGATAACGTGCTGGTGCTGGAAAACGGTAACGTGAAGGCGTTTGGTCCTCTGGAGGAGGTGTGGGGCAGTAGCGTCATGCATCCATGGTTGCCGGCAGAACAGCAGAGCAGCATTCTGAGGGTCAGCGTTCTTGAACATCACCCGCACTATGCCATGACCGCGCTGGCGCTGGGCGATCAACACCTCTGGGTGAATAAGCTAGATAAACCGCTACAGGCCAATTTGCGCATCCGCATTCAGGCTTCAGACGTCTCGCTGGTACTGCAGCCGCCGGTACAGAGCAGTATTCGTAATATCCTGCGAGCAAAAGTCGCCCAATGCTATGACGATAACGGGCAGGTAGAAGTGCAGCTGGAGATTGCCGGTAAGACGCTCTGGGCGCGTATCAGCCCCTGGGCAAGGGATGAACTTAGCATTAAGCCTGGCCTGTGGCTGTACGCGCAGATTAAGAGCGTGTCGATTACAACCTGATCAAATCAGGTTGCTGTAAATAAACTGGGCGATGCTGTCGCGCGTGTTATCGCCGATAACGACGTTGGCGCGCGCCTTCACCGCCTCGTCCGCATTGCCCATCGCCACACCGGTGCCTGCAGCTTCTAACATGCTGATGTCGTTATAATTATCGCCAAAGGCAATAACATCCTGCATCGACCAGCCCAGGGACTCGACATACTGCGTCAGGCGCTTACCTTTGCTGTTGCCTTTGCGGGCAATATCCACCTGATCGTGCCAGGACCACTCGCACTCCAGCCCCAGCGTGTTTTCAACGAGTTTAGCAAAATCATTCAGCTTGCTGGTGTCTTCATCGGTCAGGGCAAATTTCCAGATCGCAGAGACCTCCCGGGCCGCCTGCGCCAGCGAAGCTACCTGCGTAAACACCGGGCGTTGCGCCTCTGGCAGAGATTGCGCCCAGGCGCGGGTGCGAATCACGTGGCCGGTAGGGCGCTCATACAGCATGGCTTCGTCAACGTACATCAGACCGTGAACGTTATGTTCATCAAGCAGTGTAATCAGCTGTTGTGCCTGCGCAACCGGGAGCGGATCCGATTCGAGAACCTTTTTTGCATGATAATCATACAAATAAGTGCCATTACAACAAATTGCAGGTGTATCTAAAGCCAGTGCCTGATAAAAAGGATGAATAGCAACGTGATGACGACCCGTCACAATAATGAGTTGATAACCCGCTTCGCGCGCGCGTTGTAGCGCTTCGAGCGAAGAGGGGAGCAGGGTTTTTTGCGGGGTAAGTAACGTACCGTCTAAATCCAGTGCAATCACGCGAGAGGTCATTTGTTATTCCGGTTAATGATGAAAAACAGATTGCTGAGATGGTACACCGCGAGACGATCGCTGCAAAATTCCTGGCTAAAATTCAGCATCTACCGTTAAACGATCATCCTTGTACATTACTTTCACGCGCAGTGAGGAAGGAGCATTCATGAAACAAACCGTTTATACCGCCAGTCCTGAAAGCCAACAGATCCATGTCTGGCGTCTGAACCCTGAAGGGTCACTCACCCTTGTTCAGGTTGTCGATGTGCCGGGGCAGGTTCAGCCGATGGTAATCAGTCCGGATAAACGTTTCCTGTACGTGGGTGTGCGTCCGGAATTCCGCGTGCTGGCCTACCGTATTGCACCTGAAGATGGTGCTCTTACCTATACCGCCGAAGCGGCACTGCCGGGCAGCCCGACGCATATCTCCACTGACCTGGAAGGGCGCTTCATCTTTAGCGGCTCCTATAACGCCGGTTGCGTCAGCGTGACGCGCCTGAACAACGGTATCCCGGGCGAAAGCGTAGACATGGTTGATGGGCTGGAAGGTTGCCACTCTGCCAATATCTCACCAGATAATAAAACGCTGTGGGTGCCGGCGCTGAAGCAGGATCGAATCTGTCTTTTCACCCTGGGTGACGACGGTAAACTGGCGGCACAAAATCCGGCGGAAGTGACCACTGTGGAAGGTGCAGGCCCGCGTCATATGGTCTTCCACCCGAATCAGAAGTTCGCTTATGTGGTGAACGAGCTGAACGGCTCGGTAGACGTCTGGGCGCTGAGTGATGCCCACGGCAATATCGAATGTATCCAGACGCTGGATATGATGCCTGCAGATTTTACCGATACCCGCTGGGCGGCCGATATCCACATCACACCGGATGGACGTCACCTCTATGCCTGTGACCGTACGTCCAGCCTGATCACCATCTTCAGCGTGTCTGAAGATGGCAGCGTGCTGGCCGTGGAAGGTTTCCAGCCGACGGAAACTCAGCCGCGTGGCTTCAATATCGATCACACGGGCAAGTACCTGATCGCGGCGGGGCAGAAATCGCATCACATTGCGCTGTATGAAATTCAGGGTGAGCAGGGGCTGCTGGAAGAGAAAGGACGCTATGCCGTCGGCCAGGGCCCAATGTGGGTAGTGGTTAACGCGCAGTAACGCGTTAGAACGTCGCAATAAAAAAACCTCGCCAGTGCGAGGTTTTTTTATACCCGGTGGTGGCCGGATGTGCACATCAGCAAATACCAACCCGGTCATCGTAGTCTCATGAGTGAGTAAAGTAAAATAGTGCAAGCCAGGCGCTAAAAGCAGGTGTGGGTGCTACTGAATTGAATTGATTACTATTTTTTCAATGAGCTTGATGAATTCTGATTTTGAGCTGGACTGTTTTTATATACAGATATTTATCGCTACAATCGCTGGGTTGGTGAGATGTGTAGCAGATCCGCAAAACAGGCACCTTTTTAAGTCCTGGCTGGCGGGTGGTGCCGTCAGTGCCTTAGCTGTGGAGCACATCAGCAAGCACCAACACCCACTGGCGACAGGCAGCGGAAAGGTAAGTCAGTGGTAGTGCTCCTGACCAAAGGAGTGGCGAATGAGCTTTACAGGATGGTGTATTCTGATCCTGCAACTCATGGTTGCGATACTGCAACTGCTGGACGCGTATCTACAGACGGTTGCCTGACGCTTCCAGGCGCAGCATAAAGGGGGAGTTGCTCCCCCTTTTTGCTAATAGCGCCGTTACTGCTTCGGTTCGGCGACGATCTTGCTACCTACACCGCGGTTGTTGTATTCCCACATGCGATTGAAGTTAGCGTCGTTCAGGTTGCGCTGTACATTGCCTTTATCATCAACGGTACCCGTGTTGCCAGCATAAGGGCGCTGAGAGATCGCCGCATTAGCCCAGGGTTTCGCCATGTTGAAGCCTTCATTGATGACGCTATCGCGAATGACGACCTGGCCATTCGAGTTGGCATCGGCATCCAGAGCGCGGCCGAGCTGCGCGACGCCGTCCCCGGCAGCCGTAAAGCGACTATTTACCGCCAGGAAGCCATAGAACATGTTCGACAGGGTGGCTGGGGCAAAGACGTAACCCTCTTTTTGGGTACGGGAATTCACCACGCGGAAGTCGGTGTTATCAAACACGACGGCGCCACGGCCTGCAACGATATCTACGTCACCTTCAATATAGCTATTGGTCACCAGCGTACGGGTCAGGCGGGTGTTCTGCAGCGTATTTTGCACACCGCTATTGGTCACAAAGAAGGTGTTCTGGCGACCCAGAATGTTCACCTTATCGATCTGCACCTGGTCGCCATCGCTACGCAGCGCCACGGCCTGGTGATTACCTGCATCTACGCTGTCGCCCAGATTGTTTTCGATGGTCAGGTTTTGCAGCTGCAGGCCATTGTTCTGTGACCAGAATACCGCAGAGCACATCACGCCAACGGTGGCGCTTTGCTTGCTCTGGCAGCGATCAAACATATACCACGCCGGTTTACCTGGCATGTATTTACCGCCCGGATTCACCAGATGGCGCCAGGTGGCGGTGTCGATTTCAGAATCGATCGGCAGGCCAATTTTCACATCAGCAGGTTTTTCACCCATACCGTAGAGCGTCACGCTGCCCGGCGCAGCCGGAACATAGACGGTCCCTTCGTACTCGCCAGGCATGATGGCGATGTACTGACGAGAGCTGCTGTGTTTGGCAATGGCAGCGTCAACGGCGGCCTGAACAGAGGTATGAGTCACCCCCTGAGTTCCCGCCGGGCCTACCACGAAATTCGGTTGTGCTGGCAGACGAATGGCATACGGCTTCCACGGCGCGGCATCAGGATTCATGGCGGTGAAATAGCGCGCCTGCTGGAAGTTCTTCGCTTCTTCAGCAGAGAGAACAGGACGGGAAGCGGTGCCAGGGGCCGCCTGCTCAGACGGAAGCTGGTCTGGTGGCGTTGAGCTACATGCGGACAAGGTCACGCCAAAAGCCAGTGCCAGCGCCAGACGGTAGTGGCTGGAAATATTCAAGGGAAAGCTCCTTGCTGTGCGAATCAAATGGGGATAACGGAAATAGCCTGCTTTTTTATACTAAGTTGGGCGAAACGGGAAGATGAAACGGCAAAAATTGACTTTTTATTCCCAGGCTTAGCGGGAAAATCGTCACAAACTGATAACAATATCGGTAAAGGCGATTGACAGAGGGGCGGGAATGAAAATAAATGTCTATACAACCCATGACAAGTGGAAGCCTGATGTTGCAACTTCATCCTGACGACGTCATCTTGCGTAACGCGCGCCTCGCTACCCTGGATCCCGATAAGCCAGCCCCTTATGGCCTGATGGAAAAGCAGGCGTTAATCCTCCGCGGCGAAACGATTCTGGCGCTGATCCCCGACGCTGACCTGCCGGCTCATCTGCCTGGACAGCATGATATGCAGGGGCGGCTGGTCACGCCGGGCTTAATCGACTGTCATACCCACCTAATCTTTGGCGGCAATCGTGCGGCGGAGTGGGAGCAGCGCCTGAACGGCGTCTCTTACCAAACCATCAGCGCACAGGGCGGCGGGATTAATGCCACTGTGACCGCGACCCGCAACAGCACGCCGGAGGCGCTCTTCCAGCTTGCGCAGGCGCGACTTGTGCGCATGATGCGCGAAGGCGTAACGACGCTTGAGATCAAATCGGGGTACGGTCTGAACGATGAAGCCGAAGAGAAGCTCCTGCGCGTGGCGCAACGGCTCGCTCAACATCATCCCATTGAAATCAGCCCAACGCTGCTGGCGGCCCACGCGGTTCCGCAGGAATATCGCCAGCATCCCGACGGTTGGATTGACCACATCTGTCAGCACACGCTCCCCACGCTATGGCGAAAACAGCTTTTCGAGGCGGTTGATGTTTTCTGTGAAACGGTCGGTTTCACCCCTGCGCAAACTGAGCGGCTGTTCCAGGCGGCACAGCGGCTTGGGATCCCGGTAAAAGGCCATGTCGAGCAGTTGTCGAATCTGGGTGGTACGGCGCTGGTGAGCCGCTATCACGGCTGGTCAGCGGATCATATCGAGTATCTGGACGAAGCCGGCGTGGCGGCGATGGCGCAAAGCGGCACCGTCGCCGTGTTGCTTCCGGGAGCATTCTATTTTCTGCAGGAGCGTCAGCGTCCCCCTGTCGAGCGGCTGCGCCAGCACGGCGTTCCCATGGCCGTCGCCACGGATTACAACCCGGGTACCAGCCCTTTCGCCAGCCTGCATCTGGCCATGAACATGGCCTGCGTCCAGTTTGGCCTGACCCCGGAAGAAGCCTGGGCAGGCGTGACGCGAAATGCCGCCCAGGCGTTAGGGCGTGGTTCCACACAGGGTCAGCTGAAAGCTGGATATAAAGCCGATCTGGCTATCTGGGACGCTGAAAGCCCCGTTGAAATGATCTACGAACCTGGCCGTAACCCGCTCTGGCAGAGGATATTCAGAGGACAAATACAATGAAGCTCTGGCAGCCTGTTTCCCCGGATATCTGGCAAGGGCGCGACGATCGTGCCGAGGCCAGCAACGCGCTGCGCCTGTTTCAAACCGTGCAGCAGAGCCCGACTTTCCAGCCAGGCCGGGAGGGGATTGCGCTGTTGGGTTTTTGCTGTGATGCCGGGGTTAAACGCAATCAGGGCAGGCCGGGCGCAGCAGAGGGGCCAGACGTCCTGCGTGCCGCGCTGGCCAATATGGCGAGCTATGGCGGTCACGAGCGTCTGACCGATCTGGGGAATATCACCGTAGAAGCCGATGCGCTGGAAGCGGCACAGCAGGCGCTCAGTGAGGCAGTGACCACCTGCCAGCAGGCGGGAATGCGCACTCTGGTGCTGGGGGGAGGACACGAAACCGCCTGGGGTCACGGCAAAGGGGTGCTGGACGCCTTCCCCAATGAGCGAGTGGTGATTGTGAATCTCGACGCCCATCTCGATTTACGCCAGGCAAGCCGCGCGACCTCGGGTACGCCGTTTCGCCAGCTGGCCCGTTACTGCGAGGCGCAGCAGCGCGATTTTGTCTATGCCTGCCTGGGTGCCAGTCGGGCAGCGAACACCCAGGCACTGTGGGACGAAGCGGCTCGTCTGAAGGTAACAGTGGTAGAAGATCTTGATTTTCAGCACGCGGCGTCAGACGCCGTGTCAAACCTGATTCAGCAGGCAGATCGTCTCTATCTGACGCTCGATCTCGATGTGCTGCCCGCCGGCGAGATGCCTGCGGTATCGGCGCAGGCAGCGCTGGGCGTGCCCGCGCGGGATCTGCTACGGGTAATCGAACCGATTTGCCGCAGTGGCAAGCTGCAGGCGGTGGATCTGGTGGAGTTTAGCCCGCGTTTTGATCGCGAGGGGCAGGGGGCAAAGCTCGCCGCGCGGTTGGCGTGGCAAATTGCTCACTGGTGGGCGTAATACACGGATATACTCGACTTTTTACGGCTTAAGGAATGGTTATGTTCACACGCGCTTCGCAGCGGCAAACTAACGCCCCGGCACCTTTTTACGAAAAGGTGAAACAGGCGATCAGCCATCAAATCGCCACGGGCGTCTGGCGGGCACACGATCGTATTCCATCCGAGGCGGAGCTGGTGGTGCAGTTTGGATTTAGCCGTATGACCATCAACCGTGCATTGCGGGAGCTTACCGACGAAGGGTTACTGGTCCGTCTGCAGGGGGTTGGCACCTTTGTGGCCGAACCTAAAGGGCAGTCGGCACTGTTTGAGATCCGCAGCATTGCCGACGAAATAACCGCCCGTCAGCATCAGCACCGCTGTGAGGTGCTGCTGCTGGAGGAGACGCAAGCCTCTGCCCAGCAGGCCATGGCCCTGGATGTGAAAGAGGGCACGGCAATTTTTCACTCTATGATGCTGCACTTCGAAAACGACGTGCCGGTGCAGATTGAGGATCGCTGCGTCAATGCGCTCAGGGTGCCGGCCTATTTAGAGCAAGATTATACCGCTACCACGCCGCATGCTTATCTGTCGCTGATTGCCCCGCTCACCGAAGGGGAACACATTGTCGAGGCTGTCCGTGCGACCCGTCAGGAGTGCGAACTGCTGCGCATCAAAGAGCACGATCCCTGTCTGATGATCCGTCGACGGACCTGGTCGGCATCGAACATTGTCTCTCATGCGCGCCTGCTCTTCCCGGGCGACCGCTACCGGCTGCAAGGTCACTTTATGTCATAAGTTTTAAAAGCGTGATTGCTGACGCAATATAATAAAAATGTATATTTTTTGTTAAATTCAGCCTTGTGTGCACTTGTCTATACAAGTATATCTAATTGTATATTCTCTCCCCAATGAGGAGCACATCATGTCGTCAGGCAAGTATCGCCAGCAGACGGTGCGCGCACCCCGCGGCACCACATTGACCGCTAAAAGCTGGCTCACCGAAGCCCCGCTGCGTATGTTAATGAATAACCTCGACCCCGATGTGGCCGAAAACCCGAACGAGCTGGTGGTTTACGGCGGTATCGGCCGCGCGGCGCGCAACTGGGACTGCTACGACGCTATTGTCGAGGCGCTCACGCAGCTCGACGCAGACGAAACCCTGCTGGTGCAATCCGGCAAACCGGTAGGGGTATTCAAAACCCACTCCAACGCGCCACGTGTGCTGATTGCCAACTCCAACCTGGTACCCCACTGGGCGACCTGGGAACACTTTAACGAGCTGGATGCAAAAGGGCTGGCCATGTACGGCCAGATGACGGCGGGCAGTTGGATCTATATCGGCAGCCAGGGGATCATCCAGGGCACCTGGGAAACCTTCGTTGAAGCCGGACGCCAGCACTATGACGGCTCCCTGAAAGGGCGCTGGATTCTTACCTCCGGACTGGGGGGAATGGGCGGAGCGCAGCCGCTGGCCGCCACCCTGGCAGGGGCCTGCTCACTCAATATTGAGTGTCAGCAGAGCCGCATTGATTTCCGTCTGCGTACCCGCTATGTGGATGAGCAGGCCGACACGCTGGACGACGCCCTGGCGCGCATCAAAAAATATACCGAAGAGGGCAAAGCCGTTTCGATCGCACTGTGCGCCAACGCGGCGGAGATCCTGCCTGAACTGGTGGCGCGCGGCGTGCGCCCGGACATGGTCACCGACCAGACCAGCGCCCATGACCCGCTGCACGGCTACCTGCCGAAAGGCTGGCGCTGGGATGAGTATCAGCAAAAAGCGCAGCAGGATCCCCAGGGCACTGTGCGGGCCGCGAAGCTCTCCATGGCAGAGCACGTCAACGCAATGCTGGCCTTCAGCCAGCAGGGTATCCCCACATTTGATTACGGCAATAACATCCGCCAGATGGCGAAGGAGATGGGTGTACAAAACGCCTTTGATTTCCCGGGCTTTGTCCCTGCCTATATTCGTCCACTTTTCTGCCGGGGTATCGGCCCGTTCCGCTGGGTGGCGCTCTCCGGCGATCCGCAGGATATCTATAAAACCGACGCCAAAGTGAAAGAGATTATCGCTGACGATGTCCACCTGCATCATTGGCTGGATATGGCCCGGGAACGTATTAACTTCCAGGGGCTTCCGGCGCGTATCTGCTGGGTCGGGCTGGAGTGGCGCCAGAAACTCGGCCTCGCATTTAACGAAATGGTACGGAGTGGTGAAGTCTCCGCCCCTATCGTTATTGGCCGCGATCATCTCGATTCTGGCTCGGTTGCCAGCCCGAACCGAGAAACCGAAGCCATGCGTGACGGCTCTGACGCGGTCTCCGACTGGCCGCTGCTTAACGCATTACTGAACACGGCCAGCGGAGCGACCTGGGTCTCGCTGCACCACGGCGGTGGGGTGGGTATGGGCTTCTCCCAGCATGCCGGGATGGTCATCGTCTGTGACGGCAGCGATGACGCGGCCGCCCGTATCGCCCGCGTCCTGCATAACGATCCGGCCACGGGCGTGATGCGTCATGCAGACGCCGGATACGACATTGCGATTGATTGCGCCAGAGAGCAGGGACTCAACCTGCCGATGATCACCGCTCAACGAGGAGAGCACCGATGAATGCCTTTACGCTTAACCCCGGTACGCTAACTCTGGCCCAGCTTCGTCAGCTCTGGGGAAGCCCGATGCAGCTCACGCTCAGCGAGGCGGCATTTGGCGCCATTAATGAGAGCGTCGCCTGCGTTGAGGCGATTGTGGCAGAAGGGCGCACCGCCTATGGCATCAACACCGGTTTTGGCCTGTTGGCCCAGACGCGAATTGCCACGCATGACCTGGAAAACCTTCAGCGTTCGCTGGTGTTATCTCATGCCGCCGGCGTGGGGGAGCCGCTCGACGATGCGATCGTGCGCCTGATGATGGTGCTAAAAATTAACAGCCTTGCCCGGGGATTTTCCGGTATCCGTCTCAGCGTGATTCAGGCGTTGATTGGGCTGGTCAATGCCGGCGTATACCCGTGGATCCCGGCGAAGGGATCGGTGGGGGCCTCCGGCGATCTGGCCCCGCTGGCGCATATGTCGCTCACGCTACTGGGCGAGGGGAAAGCGCGTTACCGGGGAGAGTGGCTGCCCGCCCGCGAAGCATTGCAACAAGCCGGCCTGACGCCGGTGACGCTGGCGGCGAAAGAGGGGCTGGCGCTGCTTAACGGCACTCAGGCCTCCACTGCGTTTGCGCTGCGCGGCCTGTTTGAAGCAGAAGATCTCTTTGCCTCAGCGGTCGTCTGTGGCGCGCTCACCACCGAAGCGGTGCTCGGCTCGCGGCGTCCGTTTGATGCCCGTATTCACGACGTGCGTGGCCAGCGCGGGCAAATTGACGCCGCAGCGCTATACCGTCACGTCCTGACGGACACCAGCGCCATCGCTGAGTCGCACCATAACTGCGACAAAGTGCAGGATCCGTACTCCCTTCGCTGTCAGCCGCAGGTGATGGGCGCCTGCCTTACCCAGCTGCGTCAGGCGGCGGAGGTACTGCTGGTCGAGGCGAATGCGGTGTCCGATAACCCGCTGGTCTTTGCGCAGGAGAACGAGGTGGTCTCCGGAGGCAATTTCCACGCCGAGCCGGTGGCGATGGCCGCAGACAACATTGCTCTGGCGATTGCCGAAATCGGTGCGCTGGCTGAGCGGCGGATCGCGCTAATGATGGATAAACACATGTCGCAGTTGCCGCCCTTCCTGGTGCGCAACGGCGGGGTGAATTCCGGATTTATGATTGCCCAGGTAACCGCGGCGGCGCTGGCGAGCGAAAACAAAGCCTTGTCACACCCGCACAGCGTGGACAGTCTGCCCACCTCAGCGAATCAGGAAGATCACGTTTCGATGGCGCCTGCCGCAGGGCGACGTTTATGGGAGATGGCCGGTAACACCCGTGGCGTGCTGGCAGTAGAGTGGCTGGCGGCCTGCCAGGGGATGGATCTGCGCGAGGGCTTAACGTCCAGCCCGCTGCTGGAGCAGGCACGACATACCCTGCGCGAGCAGGTGGCGCACTATGATGACGATCGGTTTTTTGCGCCAGACATTGATGCGGCGATTGCGCTGCTGAGCCAGCGCAGCCTGGTGGGGCTGCTTCCGGCCATATTATAACGATAAGCCCGGCGCAGAGCCGGGCAGGTTTTCAAACATACATCGCCGTGATCGACGCGCTGCCCAGCGTGTGGAAATGCACGTTAAAGCCTACCATCGCGCCGCTTGCGCCTTCATCGACCTCGATTCGCTCTACGTCCAGCGCATGTACCGTGAAAATATAGCGATGGGTTTCGCCCTTCGGCGGCGCCGCGCCGCCATAGCCCGCTTTACCAAAATCGGTACGGGTTTCAACCGCGCCTTCCGGCAGGGCCACCAGCGATGAGCCCGACCCCTGCGGCAACACGCGTGTATCGGCAGGCAGATTCGCCACGATCCAGTGCCACCAGCCTGAACCGGTAGGCGCATCCGGGTCATAGCAGGTGACTACAAAACTCTTCGTGCCCGCCGGCACCTCATCCCAGGCCAGGTGGGGGGAGATGTTATCGCCCTGATAACCCATGCCGTTAAAGACATGACGCTCCGGGAGTTTTTCGCCGTCGCGCAGATCCTGACTGATTAACTTCATACCGTTTCTCCGTAGTGAACTCTGCAAAAAGTGTAATGCAAAACGAGAGTACAAAACGTAACGCTATGGATTAAATCGCAAAATGTGCGGGATTGTGTACAGCATCCACCACCGCCGTGGTGAGCTTTTGCAACTGTTCAGGGCTGATCAGGTACGGCGGCATCAGATAGATGAGCTTACCAAACGGTCGGACCCACACGCCCCGTGCCACAAAGAAGCGTTGCAGCGCCGCCATATTGACCGGATGGTGCGTTTCAACCACGCCGATGGCGCCCAGCACCCGCACGTCAGCCACGTATTCGGACTCACGCGCCGCCGCCAGCGCTTGCGAAAGCTGCGTCTCGATGGCCGCAACCTGTGCTTGCCACTCGCCGCTCTCCAGCAGGGCCAGACTTTCACTCGCCACCGCACAGGCCAGTGGATTACCCATAAACGTCGGGCCGTGCATAAAGCAGCCCGCTTCACCCTCGCTGATGGTGTCGGCCACCTGACGGGTCGTAAGGGTGGCAGAAAGCGTCATGGTACCGCCGGTTATCGCCTTGCCCAAACAGAGAATATCCGGAGTGATCCCGGCATGGTCGCAGGCAAAGAGCTTACCGGTGCGGCCAAAGCCGGTGGCGATTTCGTCGGCAATCAGCAAGATCCCCTCCCGGTCACACATTTTGCGAATACGTTTAAGCCACTCGGGATGATACATCCGCATACCGCCAGCGCCCTGCACGATAGGTTCGAGGATCACGGCGGCAATCTCATGACGATGCGCCGCCATCAGGCGAGCAAAGCCGACCATGTCTGCCTCATCCCATTTGCCATCGAAGCGGCTTTGCGGGGCGGGTGCAAAGAGGTTTTCCGGCAGATAGCCCTTCCACAGGCTGTGCATGGAGTTATCAGGATCGCAGACCGACATCGCGCCGAAGGTATCGCCGTGATAGCCGTTGCGGAAGGTGAGGAAACGCTGACGCGTTTCGCCTTTGGCGTGCCAGTATTGCAGCGCCATTTTCATCGCCACCTCTACCGCCACCGAGCCCGAGTCGGCAAGAAACACGCACTCTAGCGCCTGCGGGGTCATGGCCACCAGCCGACGACAGAGATCCACGGCGGGCTGGTGGGTAATACCGCCGAACATGACATGAGACATCTGATCGATCTGCGCCTTCATCGCCGCGTTCAGACGCGGGTGATTGTAGCCATGAATGGCCGCCCACCAGGAAGACATCCCGTCCACCAGCAGCTCGCCGCTGGCGAGTTTTAGTTCGCAACCCTGCGCCGAGGCGACCGGGTAAACCGGTAACGGCTGGGTCATAGAGGTGTAAGGGTGCCAGATGTGGCGCTGATCGAAAGCGAGATCGTCCGTTGTCATAATCGACTTGTAAACCATTTTGAAAACATTTAGGTTTACAAGTATAAACCGAACCCACCCTGAACTAAACCCCTTTTGGAGATGCCCCATGGCTCACCAGACACGCTGGACGATGTCGCAAGTTACTGCATTATTTGAAAAACCCCTCCTTGAACTGCTGTTTGAAGCCCAGCAAATTCATCGTCAGCACTTCGATCCGCAGCAGGTGCAGGTCAGCACCTTGCTGTCGATTAAAACCGGCGCCTGCCCGGAAGATTGCAAATACTGCCCGCAAAGTGCGCGCTACAAAACTGGCCTGGAATCTGAACGTCTGATGGAAGTTGAACAGGTGCTGGAGTCAGCCCGTCAGGCGAAAAACGCAGGCTCCACCCGCTTCTGCATGGGGGCCGCCTGGAAGAACCCTCACGATCGCGATATGCCTTATCTGGAGCAGATGGTACAAGGCGTGAAGGCGATGGGGATGGAGGCCTGTATGACGCTGGGTACGCTGAACGAAACCCAGGCTCAGCGCCTGAGCGCGGCGGGGCTGGATTACTACAACCACAACCTCGACACCTCCCCGGAGTTTTACGGCAATATCATCACCACCCGCACCTATCAGGAGCGTCTCGACACCCTCGACAAGGTGCGCGATGCGGGCATCAAAGTCTGCTCGGGCGGGATCGTCGGTTTAGGCGAAACGGTGAAAGATCGTGCAGGTCTGCTGCTGCAGCTGGCCAACTTACCGACGCCGCCAGAGAGCGTGCCTATCAACATGCTGGTGAAGGTAAAGGGCACCCCGCTGGCCGATAACGATGACGTCGATGCGTTCGATTTTATTCGCACTATTGCCGTGGCGCGCGTGATGATGCCGACCTCCTGGGTACGTCTTTCCGCGGGTCGCGAGCAGATGAACGAACAGACCCAGGCGATGTGTTTTATGGCCGGGGCGAACTCCATCTTCTACGGCTGCAAGCTGCTGACCACCCCGAACCCGGAAGAGGACAAAGACGTTCAGCTGTTCCGTAAGCTGGGGCTCAATCCGCAGCAGACCGCGGTAGCCACGGGTGATATTGAGCAACAGCATCAGCTGGAGCAGCAACTTTTCAACGCCGACACTGAACAGTTCTACAACGCGGCAACGGTATGACCTGGCAGCAACGGATCACCGCCGCCCTGGACGCACGCCGGGCGGCAGACGCGCTGCGCGTGCGCACGGTGGTTGAGAACGGCGCGGGCCGGTTTCTCACCCGCGACCAGCAGCGCTACTGCAACTTCTCCAGCAATGACTACCTTGGGCTGAGCCAACATCCTGAGGTTATTCGTGCCTGGCAGCAGGGGGCTGAGCAGTACGGTGTCGGCAGCGGCGGCTCGGGCCATGTCAGCGGCTATACCCGTGCGCATCAGGCACTGGAAGAGCATCTGGCCGGCTGGTTAGGCTATCCACGTGCGCTGCTGTTTATCTCGGGCTTTGCGGCGAATCAGGCTCTCATTGCGGCCCTGCCGGGCAAAGCGGATCGGATCCTGGCCGATCGTCTGAGCCATGCTTCGCTGCTGGAGGCGGCCAGCCTCAGCCCGGCGCAGTTACGCCGCTTTGCGCACAACGATCCTGCGCAGCTGGCCGAATTGCTGGATAAACCCTGCGCCGGCCAACAGCTGGTGGTGACCGAGGGGATTTTCAGCATGGATGGCGACAGCGCGCCTTTAGCGGCGTTGGCCTCAGTTACCTGGCAGAGACAGGGCTGGCTGCTGGTGGACGATGCCCATGGGATCGGCATCACCGGCCCGGAAGGGCGGGGCAGCGCGGCTTGTCAGCAGGTCAAACCGGACCTGCTGGTCGTCACCTTTGGTAAAGGGGTGGGCGTCAGCGGCGCGGCGGTGCTGTGCAGCGACGAGGTTGCCGATTATCTGCTGCAGTTTGCACGCCATCTCATCTACAGCACCAGCATGCCGCCTGCCCAGGCGGTCGCGCTGCTGACGGCGTTTAACCTCATTCGGGGTGAAGAGGGCGATGCCCGGCGACAAAAACTGGCACAGCATATTCAACAGTTCCGCCGTGGTGTGAAGGGTTCGCCGCTGCAGGTGACCCACTCGCACAGTGCCATTCAACCGCTGATTGTAGGCGAGAATGGCCGGGCGCTGAATCTGGCGCAGCAGCTCAGAAGCCAGGGCATTTGGGTAACGGCGATCCGACCGCCTACGGTGCCTGCGGGCACGGCGCGTTTGCGCCTGACCCTCACCGCCGCCCATAAAGCGGCAGATATCACGACGCTTCTGGAGGCGCTCCATGCCGCAAGTGAATAAACAGGCGATTGCCGCTGCCTTTGGCCGCGCTGCCCAGAGCTATGCTAACCATGACGCGCTGCAGCGACACAGCGCGCAGGGGCTGCTTGTCCTGTTGAGGGACATCGTCCCCAGCCGGGTACTGGATGCAGGCTGCGGTCCGGGCGGGAATAGCCGCGTTTGGCGCAGTCGGGGCAGCCACGTGACGGCGATGGATCTCAGCGCACCGATGCTTGAACAGGCCCGCAGCAACGAGGCCGCAGACGCCTACCTGCTGGCGGATATCGAGGCTATCCCGCTAGCGGATGCCGGTTTTGATCTGGTCTGGAGCCACCTGGCGGTACAGTGGTGCGCCAGCCTGCCGCAAGCGCTCGCCGAGCTCTACCGGGTGACGCGTCCTGGAGGGCAGGTGGCATTTACCACACTTCTGAACGACTCCCTGCCGGAGCTGAATCAGGCCTGGCGAGCGATAGATGACCGCGCCCACGCTAACCGCTTTTTAACGGCGCAGCAGCTCACAGAAGCTCTCTCTGGCTGGCGTTGCCGGGTAAAGCGTCAGACGGTCACTTTGCCGTTTGATGATGCCCTGCAGGCGATGCGATCCCTGAAGGGAATTGGAGCCACCCATTTGCACGAAGGGCGTGCCGGTAAACTGCTGACCCGTAGAGCGTTACAGCAGTTAGCGCTGGCATGGCCGCAGCAGAACGGAAAATTTCCGCTAACTTATCAACTCTTTCATGGAATTATCGAACGTGATTAACCGCTATTTCGTCACCGGCACCGACACTGAGGTAGGCAAAACCGTTGCCAGCACCGCGCTGTTACAGGCAGCTTCCGCCCTGGGGTACCGTACGGCAGGTTACAAACCGGTAGCCTCGGGCAGCGAGATGACCGCAGAGGGGCTTCGTAACAGCGATGCGCTGGCTTTACAGCACAACAGCAGCGTGGCGCTGCCCTACGATCGGGTGAACCCTTACACCTTTGCGGAGCCGACTTCCCCGCACATCGTCAGCGCTGACGAAGGGCGCCCCATCGATTTTTCGATCCTCTCTGCCGGCTTGCGTACCCTTGAACAGCAGGCCAACTGGGTGCTGGTAGAGGGGGCAGGGGGGTGGTTCACGCCACTCTCAGAGACGCAGACTTTTGCCGACTGGGTAGTGACTGAGCAGCTGCCGGTGATCCTGGTGGTAGGGGTGAAACTGGGCTGTATTAACCACGCCATGCTGACCGCGAAGGCGGTAGAGCAGGCCGGACTCCGGCTGGCGGGCTGGGTGGCTAACGATGTCGTACCGCCGGGTAAACGCCACGCGGAGTATATGGCGTCGTTGACCCGGCTCATCCCCGCACCGCTGCTGGGCGAGATTCCCTGGCTGGGTGAGCGCGGCGATACGGCAGAGGTGGGGCGCTATCTCTCCCTTAGCGTGCTGACGCCATCCAGTGGGCCAGCAAGGGATCGTCCAGCTCGCTAACGCGTCCCTGGGCAACGTTGCGCCCGCGGTAGAGTAAACAAAAGCGATCCGCGACCCGGCGGATCAGCGACAGCTGCTGTTCTGCCAGTAAAACCGATAACCCTAACTCCCGGTTAAGCCGCACCAGCAGCTGCGCCAGCTTCACGGCGAACGACTGTCCCGGCCCGCGGCTGGGTTCATCCAGGATCAGCAGCCGGGGACGGGTCACCAGCGTATTCGCCAGCGCCAGCTGGTACTGCTCTGCCTCACCGATACCCGACGCGCGTAACCGGCGCAAAGGGTAGAGTTCCGGGAAGAGGTCGTAGATCTCGCCATTCATGGTGCCGCCCATGTCTCCCTTTGCCATCCGCGCAACCTGTAAGTTCTCCTCTACCGTCAGCAGTGAAAAGATGCGCCGCTCTTGCGGCACATAGCCAATGCCTAGCTGATGGCGCGTCTGCGCCGCCACGCCTAACAGATTGTAGGGAGGGGCGCCCGCCTCATGCCACACCATGCTGCCGCTGGCGACAGGCAGCAAACCCGCAATACAGTGGATCAGCGTGGTTTTCCCCATGCCGGGCAGGCCGACGATACCGGTACACACGCCAGGGGGCAGGTCGAGATCGACATTCCATAGCGTATGCTGATTCCCGTAGTACTGGTTAACGGCTCGGAGGCTCAACATCGTGTTTTCTCCTTAGGCTGGCGACGATGACCTGACATGTACTGCAAAACCCTTGCCACAGAGTCAGAAGAGGGCAAAAAACACCGTTTTTTCGGAACCCGCCGCAAAGTTTCTCCCTCAATCGCAGAAGATTGCACTGCCGCAGTGCCAGCCATGAAGAGTAATGGTGCAGCGCCTTTCTGCCGGGAGTGTGAGCAAGATCCCACCAATTTGCTCTGCCTTTTTTCGCTGAGGATCACCAAAATTTAGCGATAAAAAAAATTTCTTGCCGCGTTGGGTTAAAAAACCGGGAATTAGCAGAGCGGCGGCGGCTACGGGCTGGAATGAGTTATCCACTATTCCTGTGGATAACCTTGTGCATTAGAGTTAGAAAACGTGAGGTAAGCGAGAGAATACGCGGCCTGCGCCTGAATTGCTGCGAAACCCGTCTTTTCTTAATATTTCTTTATTATCAATAAGTTATATAAAAGCAATGTCTGTCAAGAAAGTGTCATGGTTAATGACAAAAGTACGTGGGCTCGTCTTGACAAATGTTAAAAAAGGAAAAGTTTTGGGGATAACCGAAAAAGTTCTGCATTCTGGCGGGATGCAGGCGAAATTTTGCGCAGTAAACCGGTTAAAGAGTAGGCGGTAACAGAAATGGCAATTCACGTTACTGGTTTTTCATCCAGTATAATTTACTGGCAAAAAACCGTATCGCGAGTAAAATTACTCACCTGCCGTATAATTGATCATCAGGTCGTTGTTAATGAGTAAACCGTTCAAACTGAATTCCGCTTTCCGTCCTTCTGGCGATCAGCCAGAAGCGATTCGCCGTTTGAAAGAGGGGCTGGAGGATGGTCTCGCGCATCAGACGTTGCTGGGGGTAACCGGCTCGGGTAAAACCTTTACCGTTGCCAACGTCATTGCCGACCTGCAACGTCCGACCATGGTGCTGGCGCCAAATAAAACCTTGGCGGCGCAGCTGTACGGCGAGATGAAAGAGTTCTTTCCTGAAAACGCCGTTGAGTATTTCGTCTCTTACTACGACTACTATCAGCCTGAAGCCTATGTCCCAAGTTCGGACACCTTTATCGAGAAAGATGCCTCGGTAAACGAACATATTGAGCAGATGCGACTCTCTGCCACCAAAGCGCTGCTTGAGCGTCGCGATGTGGTGGTGGTGGCCTCGGTATCGGCGATTTACGGTCTGGGCGACCCGGATCTCTATCTGAAAATGATGCTGCACCTGACGGTGGGCATGATTATCGATCAGCGCGCCATTTTGCGCCGTCTGGCCGAGCTGCAGTACACCCGTAACGATCAGGCCTTCCAGCGCGGTACATTCCGCGTGCGCGGCGAGGTGATTGATATCTTCCCCGCCGAGTCCGACGATATCGCCCTGCGCGTGGAACTGTTTGATGAAGAGGTAGAGCGGCTGTCGCTGTTCGACCCGCTTACCGGCCATGTGGAGTCGGTAATTCAGCGTTACACCATCTATCCAAAGACCCACTACGTGACCCCACGCGAGCGTATCGTACAGGCGATGGAAGAGATTAAAGTCGAGCTGGGCGATCGCCGTAAGGTGCTGCTTGCCAACAATAAATTGCTGGAAGAGCAGCGCCTGAGCCAGCGCACCCAGTTTGATCTGGAGATGATGAACGAGCTGGGCTACTGCTCCGGCATCGAAAACTACTCCCGTTACCTCTCCGGGCGCGGGCCGGGCGAAGCACCGCCGACCCTGTTTGACTACCTGCCGGCGGATGGCCTGCTGGTGGTGGATGAATCCCACGTAACCATTCCGCAAATCGGCGGCATGTATCGCGGTGACCGGGCGCGTAAAGAGACGCTGGTGGAGTATGGCTTCCGCCTGCCTTCCGCGCTGGACAACCGCCCAATGAAATTTGAAGAGTTCGAGGCACTGGCACCGCAAACCATCTACGTTTCAGCGACGCCGGGCAACTATGAGCTCGAAAAGTCGGGCGGCGACGTAGTGGATCAGGTTGTGCGTCCGACCGGTCTGCTTGATCCAATCATCGAGGTGCGCCCGGTGGCGACGCAGGTCGACGATCTGCTCTCTGAGATCCGCGCCCGGGCGTCTATCAACGAGCGCGTGCTGGTAACGACCCTCACCAAGCGCATGGCGGAAGATCTGACCGAATACCTGGAAGAGCATGGCGAAAAGGTACGTTATCTGCACTCGGATATCGATACCGTCGAGCGTATGGAAATTATCCGCGACCTGCGTCTGGGCGAGTTTGACGTGCTGGTGGGCATCAACTTACTGCGAGAAGGGCTGGACATGCCTGAGGTGTCGCTGGTCGCGATTCTGGACGCTGATAAAGAGGGCTTCCTGCGCTCTGAGCGTTCACTGATTCAGACCATTGGCCGTGCCGCGCGTAACGTAAACGGTAAGGCGATTCTCTACGGCGATAAGATCACCCCGTCGATGGCGAAAGCGATTGGTGAGACCGAGCGTCGTCGTGAGAAGCAGCAACAATACAACGAAGAGCACGGCATCACGCCACAGGGTCTGAACAAGAAAGTGGTGGATATTCTGGCGCTGGGTCAGAACATTGCCAAGACCAAAGCCAAAGGCCGCGGTAAAGCGCGCCCGGTCATAGTGGAAGACGATTCCGCGTTACTGACGCCAAAAGCGTTGCAGCAGAAAATACACGAACTGGAAGGGCAGATGATGCAGCATGCGCAGAACCTCGAGTTCGAAGAGGCGGCGCAGCTTCGCGATCAGCTGCATCAGTTGCGAGAGTTGTTTATTGCGGCGTCGTGATTAACGTCGGTTCCCTCACCTCTCGGGCGAGGGAACCGGTCAAAACGTCATTCAGCCCAATGCCTGAATGGCGCTTTCCAGCGCGACACGCAGCAGATGTCGATCGTGACGATATTTGATATCGCTGGCCTCCAGCGGCTCCTGAATCACCACGCGTCCCTCCATTCCTGAAGTATCCACTTTGGGCCCCACGACCACCGCATCGATAATTTTCTTACCGACCCGCTCCTCCATCAGCTGCAATTTGTTCGCCAGCGTTAAGCTGGCCGCGGCCGGGCTGAGTTCGCGCCCCAGGTTACCGATATAGACCACCGGCGCCGGTGTACGGCGTAGCGCCTGCGCCAGCTCGTTAATCAACAGCAGCGGCATCAGGCTGGTATAAAAGCTGCCGGGGCCAATCAGAATCAAATCTGCTTCGCCTATCGCTTCTACCGCTTCGCGGGTGGCAGGCACGCTGGGGTAGATCATCAGCTCTTTTGGCGCTACGGTGAGCTGATCAATATTCACTTCGCCATAGACTTCGTGGCCGTCGGCATCAATAGCCATCAGATCAACCGGCAATTCGGACATCGGAATCAAAAACGCATCCACTTTAAGCAGGTTGCGAATGAGATTGATCGCCTCCAGAGGCCTGACGCTGAGATGGTCCAGCGCCTTTAACATGAGATTTCCGAGGTTATGACCCGAAAGCTCGCCATTACCGCCAAAACGGTACTCAAACATGGCCGAGGCGACGCTGGGTTCGGTAATTAACTGGTTTAAGCAGTTACGCATATCGCCCCAGGCGATCCCCCCTTCAGAGCGGCGAATTCGACCCGTTGAGCCCCCGTTATCAGTGGTAGTTACAATCCCTGTCAGGCGTGAGCCGAGAGATGACAGAGATGACATCACTCGTCCCAGGCCGTGCCCTCCACCGAGGGCCACCACGCGATCGAGGTCGGCAAAAGTGCGGTTGCGCATAAACATTCCTTCAAATTACGAACCCGCTAACAGTAACCTAACTACCCCTAAAAGACGATGCCCGTCCGGAGGCAAAATGACGTACATCAATGCAAAAACAGGGTATTTGCGTATTCTGTTGCAAAAATAGACGATAAGCGCGTTATATATAAATTTATATAGCGAAAGCGCGGGATGGCGAAATCCCCTTTAACGCGCTACTATCGGCTTAACCACGTTTTCATTACTGAAAACATACACTCTAGCCTTAACGCCTGTGTCCACAATGATATGGCGTTCTGGCCGTGGCGGTACCGCCACCAGGGTACAGAAAGAAATGACTGTGCCTCCCATATTTGGAAAGGTGTACATGGCTTCACAACTTACCGATGCTTTCGCGCGTAAGTTTTATTACTTACGTTTGTCGATTACCGATGTGTGCAACTTTCGTTGCACCTATTGCCTGCCCGAGGGTTATAAACCGGGTAGCGTAACCAATAACGGCTTTCTCTCAGTGGATGAAGTGCGCCGCGTGACGCGCGCCTTTGCTGCAATGGGCACCGAAAAGGTTCGCCTTACGGGAGGAGAGCCCTCACTGCGCCGTGATTTTGTCGATATTATTGCCGCTGTGCGTGAAAACGACGCCATTCGTCAGATTGCGGTCACAACCAACGGATACCGTCTTGCACGCGACGTCGCCCAGTGGCGCGATGCGGGTCTGACGGCAATTAACGTTAGCGTCGATAGCCTCGATGCCCGTCAGTTCCACGCCATCACCGGGCAGGACAAGTTTCAGCAGGTGATGGAGGGGATCGATGCCGCCTTTGAGGCGGGCTTCGACAAGGTTAAAGTCAACACCGTGCTCATGCGCGATGTGAATCATCATCAGCTCGACACCTTTCTGGCGTGGATCAAACCGCGTCGCATTCAGTTGCGTTTTATCGAATTAATGGAGACCGGTGAAGGTAGCGAGCTGTTCCTCCGTCATCATATCTCTGGCATGGTGCTGCGCGATGCGCTACTCAAACGTGGCTGGATCCATCAGATTCGTCAGCGCAGCGACGGCCCGGCACAAGTCTTTTGCCATCCTGATTACGAAGGCGAAATTGGGCTGATCATGCCTTATGAGAAAGATTTCTGTGCCAGTTGTAACCGCCTGCGCGTTTCGTCAGTGGGTAAACTGCATCTCTGTCTGTTTGGCGATGGCGGCGTGGATCTGCGCGATTTGCTTGCCGAGGATGCACAACAGCAGGCGCTTGAAGCACGTATCTCCGAGGCATTGACGCACAAAAAACAGACCCACTTCCTGCATCAGGGCAATACCGGAATCACCCAGAACCTCTCTTATATTGGCGGTTAAGCGCATAAGGAAGCAGAACATGAGCCAGGTTAACGCCGAATTTATCCCGACGAGGATAGCCATTCTTACCGTCTCTGAACGCCGCGGCGAAGAGGATGACACCTCTGGTCACTGGCTGCGCGAGGCGGCGCATGATGCGGGCCATCAGATTGTCGATAAGGCCATTGTTAAAGAGAATCGCTACGCCATACGTGCGCAGGTCTCTCAGTGGATCGCCAGCGAAAACGTGCAGGTGGTACTGATCACCGGTGGCACCGGTTTTACGGCCGGGGACCAGGCACCGGAAGCGCTGCTCCCGCTCTTCGATCGCGAAGTCGAAGGTTTTGGCGAGGTGTTCCGTATGCTCTCCTTTGAAGAGATCGGCACCTCCACGCTGCAGTCGCGCGCAGTGGCTGGCATCGCCAATAACACCCTGATTTTTGCTATGCCGGGCTCCACGAAAGCCTGTCGTACCGCGTGGGAGAACATTATCGCTCCGCAGCTTGATGCCCGTACGCGCCCGTGCAATTTCCATCCTCATCTTAAGAAGTAAGCTATGTCGCAACTGACCCATATTAACGCCGAGGGCGAAGCCCATATGGTGGATGTCTCCGCCAAAGCGGAAACCGTACGCGAAGCGCGCGCAGAAGCCTTCGTCACCATGTTGCCAGAGACTCTGGCGATGATTATTGATGGCAGCCACCACAAAGGCGACGTCTTTGCCACGGCGCGTATCGCAGGCATTCAGGCCGCTAAACGTACCTGGGAGTTGATTCCGCTTTGTCATCCGCTGATGTTAAGCAAAGTCGAAGTGAATCTGCAGGCCCAGCCGGAACAGAGCCGGGTGCGTATTGAGTCGCTGTGCCGTCTGACGGGTAAAACCGGCGTTGAGATGGAAGCCCTCACCGCTGCCTCGGTTGCGGCGCTGACCATCTATGACATGTGCAAAGCGGTCCAGAAAGATATGGTAATTGGCCCGGTGCGCCTGTTAGCGAAGAGCGGCGGTAAATCGGGGGATTTCAGGGTGGAAAGCAATGATTAAAATTCTGTTTTTTGCGCAGGTGCGCGAGCTGGTCAATACCGACATCCTGACGCTGGATGCCACCTTCGACGATGTTGAAGCGCTGCGTGCGCACCTGGCGGGGCAGGGTGACCGTTGGGCGCTGGCGCTGGAGCCCGGCAAACTGCTGGCGGCGGTCAACCAGACCCTCGTTGAGTTTAACCATCCCGTCCGTGCCGGTGACGAAGTCGCCTTCTTCCCGCCGGTCACCGGAGGCTAACATGAGTGAAACCTGCATCCGCGTGCAGACCGCGCCCTTTAACGTGGGTGAAGAGTACCGCTGGCTGGCCGAGCGCGACGAAGACGGCGCGGTGGTGACCTTTACCGGTAAAGTGCGTAACCACAACCTGGGCGACAGCGTTAAAGCGCTCACGCTGGAACACTACCCGGGGATGACCGAGAAAGCGCTGAAGGAAATCGTTGCCGGTGCGCGCGAACGCTGGGCATTAGGGCGCGTCACTGTCATCCATCGCATTGGTGAGATGTGGCCGGGCGAAGAGATTGTCTTTGTCGGCGTCACCAGCGTTCATCGCGGCAGCGCCTTCGACGCGGGCGAGTTTATTATGGATTATTTGAAAACGCGCGCCCCCTTCTGGAAACGCGAAGCCACGCCGGAAGGTGAGCGCTGGGTCGAGTCCCGCGACAGCGATAAAGCCGCAGCCCATCGCTGGTAGCCGGATTGCCGGGATGTGTTAGGCTTATGAGTATGTTTTCTTAACAGGAGTGAGTCATGGATCGATTTCCGCGTTCCGATTCGATAGTTCAGCAGACCCGCAGCGGGCTGCAGACCTATATGGCGCAGGTGTACGGCTGGATGACGGTCGGGCTGCTGCTGACCGCGTTTATCGCCTGGTATGCGGCGAATACGCCTGAGTTGATGATGTTTATCTTCTCAAGCAAAGTCACCTTCTTTGGGCTGATCATTGCGCAGCTGGGGCTGGTATTTGTGCTCTCAGGCCTGGTGCATAAGCTCAGCGCCGGGATGGCAACAACGCTATTTATGCTCTATTCGGCGCTGACGGGACTCACGCTCTCCAGCATCTTCCTCGTCTATACCTACTCATCTATCGCCAGCACCTTTGTGGTGGCCGGTGGGATGTTTGGTGCCATGAGTCTGTATGGCTACACCACCAAACGTGACCTGAGTGGCTTCGGCAATATGCTGTTTATGGCGCTGATTGGTATCGTGCTGGCTTCGCTGGTGAACTTCTGGCTAAAGAGCGAGGCGTTGATGTGGGCGGTGACCTATATCGGGGTGATTGTCTTTGTCGGGCTGACGGCTTACGACACTCAGAAGCTGAAAAACATCGGCGAGCAGATGGATGTGCGTGACAGTAGCAACCTGCGTAAATACGCCATTCTGGGGGCGTTGACCCTCTATCTGGACTTCATCAACCTGTTCCTGATGCTGCTGCGTATTTTCGGCAACCGCCGTTAACGCTCAGGCCCGGCGAACCCTTCGCCGGGCCATTATCACTGTTTCTGCATCGCCTCTTCGTTTTTCGCCCGCAGCTTCTTCGCCCGACCTTCCAGAATCAGATACCCCACCGTCGCCAGCGCCAGCGGCAGGAAGTAATAGAGCACGCGGTACGCCAGCAGGGCGGCAATTATCTTGCCGTGCGAAACATGTTCCCCGGCCAGCAGGGCAATAAATACGGCCTCGAGCACCCCGATCCCGGCAGGAATATGGACGATGACCCCGGCGATGCTGCTCACCAGCAGAACGCCGAGCACGAAGAAGTAATTCACATCTTCGCCGATCAGCATCCAGATGATGACTCCCATCGCCATCCAGTTTGCCGCCGAGATGGCCATCTGCGCCAGCGCAAACTTCCACGACGGCAGCACCAGCTTCTGGCCCTTAATAGTCATATGACGGCGTTTAGCAAAGGCGCAGGCCCAGAGATAGAACGCAATCATCGCCAGCAGCACAATGCCAATAATCCGCAGCGTACCCTGGTCGATATACCAGTGGTCGGGCAGTTGCACCACGCCTGCGGTAAAGATCACCCCCCCCAGCAGGATATAGCCCAGCCAGTTGGTGGTGATACTCAGCGAAAAGATGCGGGTGATGGTGCTGCCGGGCAGGCCGAGACGGGAATAGAGGCGATAGCGCATACCGATGCCGCCCACCCAGGTGCTCAGGGTCAGGTTAAAGGCATAGCAGATAAACGACACCAGCATCACCTGCCGCTTTGCCAGTTTGTGACCACAATAGGCCCGCCCCAGTAAGTCATAGCAGCCATAAATCAGGTAGCTCACTATCACAAGACCAAAAGCGCTCGCCAGGATCCACGGGTTATAGTCGCGGATAACTTTCCCCACGTCCTCCCAGTCCACTTTCTGCGCGTAAATCACCAGCAGCACCGCTACGGCGATGAAAAAGAGCCCGGTGAGAATTTTTTTGGCCACCCGCCAGCGGGAATGTTTTTTACTCATCAGGGTTTCGCCCCCGTATTTTCAGCTTCGACACGATCCTGCGTCTCCATCTCGGGCTGCACTGGCGGGTCAACCTGCGCCAGCTTGGGCGTATGGGCGGGCAGCCAGCCAACCAGCGCCGGGAAATGGCGCAGGAAGTGGAACACCACCACGCTTTTTGTCAGGTTCCACCAGGTGCGTTTCGGTACCATCGACTCATCCACGCGCACGCAATCCTTTTCAATAATGGTGTTCAGGTTTTCGCGCAACGTATGGTTAAACTCGCGATCGTGAATAATCAGGTTAGCCTCGAGATTCAGCGAGAGGCTAAGGGGGTCGAGATTACTGGAGCCCACGGTCGCCCAGTGATCGTCCATCACCGCCACTTTGCCATGCAGTGGACGGCGGCGGTATTCGTAGATCTGTACGCCGCCTTTCACCAGATAGTGATACAGCAGACGCGCGCCTACGGTGACAATCGGCATATCAGGCTCGCCCTGAACGATAAGCTTCACCCGAACCCCACGCCGTGCTGCGTTACGCATAGCGTGCAGCAGCCGATAGCCCGGGAAGAAATAGGCATTGGCAATGATCACTTCCCGACGGGCGTTAGCCAGCATCTTCAGATAGTGGCGCTCAATATCATCCCGGTGTTCTTCGTTGTCACGCCAGACGAACAGCGCCTGAGCCTCACCGGGTTTGGTGTTCTCTTCCGGGCGGTGGCGGCGCTTCCACCACCGGCGGGCGGCGGCGTTGCCGGGCAGGTTCTCCAGCTCAAACTGTAGGATGTCCTGCACCACTGGGCCTTCCACCTCTATCGCGTAATCCTGCTTGGCTTCCGGGCCGTAGTCCGACATATGTTCATCGGAGTAGTTAATGCCGCCGACAAAGGCGATGCGGTCATCAATGACCACAATTTTGCGGTGCATACGGCGAAAGACGTTGGTACGCATGCCCAGCAGGGGAGGGCGTGGATCGTAATATCGGAACACCACGCCGGCCGCGGTCAGCTCACCGACAAAATCATCGCTTAAATCGGGTGAGCCGTAGCCGTCCAGCAGGACTTCAATCTGTACACCGCGCTGAGCCGCACCGAGCACTGCCGCATGCAGCTGGCGACCTACGCCATCTTCAAACCAGATAAAGGTTTCGAGAATAACTCTGCGTTCCGCTTTGCCAATGGCGGCAAAAACGGCGGGATAAAAGTTATCTCCGTTTTCCAGAAGCCGTATCCGGTTACCCTCTTGCCATGAGCATTTCATAAGTGGATCTCCGCACTCAAAGGGGCATGGTCGGACAGGTGACGCCAGTTTCTCAGCGCCAGCGCGGTAGGGGCGCTGGCATGGGCATTTTTCACATAAATACGGTCGAGACGCAGCAGCGGAAAGCTAACGGGAAAAGTCCGTGCCGGTCGACCGTGGGCGCGGGTAAAAATCTCATCTAATCCCGCCCGGGCTTTCAACGGATGGTTAGCCCGCTGGCGCCAGTCATTAAAATCCCCGGCCACCACCACCGGATCGCCCTCCGGCAGGCCATTGACCCAGGTGGACATCATATCCAGCTGCGCCCGGCGGTGCGCCTCTCGTAGCCCCAGATGGACAGAGGCCACGTGCAGGGGGGCGTCGAATTCCGGCAGGGCGATACGGCAATAGAGCAGCCCACGCTTTTCGCTCTCGCCCACCGAAACGTCATGGTTTTCGTAATGTTCAATAGGATAGCGTGAAAGCACCGCATTGCCATGGTGCCCTTCGGGGTAGACCGCGTTGCGCCCGTAGGCATAGTCGCTCCACATGGTATCGGCAAGAAACTCATAGTGGCTGGTATCGGGCCAGTTCTCCACGTGCAGCGGATGCACTTCGTGCGCCCCCATCACCTCCTGCAGGCAGACGATATCCGCGCTGACGGTGCGAACCGCGTCGCGTAGCTCCGGCAAAATAAAGCGGCGGTTAAATGCCGTAAAGCCTTTATGGATGTTGATCGTCAACACTTTTAGCGAAAAATGGCGGCTTTGTTGGCTCATAAGCTCCCTCCGGCGTTACTATCCTGATGAAAATAAAGTGTAGTCGTCGTCACAAAAAGATGCTGGGTTACGGAATTTTCCGTAAAGTGCGGTAGTCTGAAGAAGCAGAGAAAAATCCTCCAGGAGAGAAGCCATGAAGTGGCAACAACGCATTCGCGTCGCAACCGGCCTGAGTTGCTGGCAGATTATGTTGCATTTAGCGGTTGTCGCTGTGCTGGTGCTGGCGTGGACCAGCGGAGCGCTGGTGCGCGTTGGGTTAGGTTTATCAGTGCTGTACGGGGTGACCGTCCTGCTGATGCTCTTTTTACAGCGTCACCATGAGCAACGCTGGCGTGAAGTGGCAGATGTACTTGAAGAGCTGACCACCACCTGGTATTTCGGCGCGGCCATGATTGTGCTGTGGCTGCTGTCACGCGTGCTGCAGAACAATATATTACTGGCTCTGGCAGGCCTGGCCATCCTCGCCGGGCCGGCAGTGGTGTCACTGCTGACCCGGGAGAAAAAGTTACGCGATATTGCGTCTAAACATCGCGTAGGCCACTGAGCCCGTCGTGGCCGCTATCACCAGTAGCGGCCACAAACTTCCCCAGACAATATCCAGACTCGCGTCCTTCAGGTAGATCTGCTTGGTAATATCGGTAAAGTGACGAATAGGGTTTACCCACGTCAGATTCTGTAGCCATACCGGCATGTTCTCGACCGGCGAAACATACCCCGACAGCAAAATGGCGGGCATCATAAAGACAAACACCCCGATAAAGGCCTGCTGCTGCGTAGAGCAAAGCGCCGAGATCAACAGCCCGAATCCCACCAGCGACAGACCATAGATCACCATCGTGAAGTAAAACAGCGCCAGCGACCCCGCGAAGGGGATGTGATAGGCCCAGATGCCGATCCCCAGCACGATGGTCGCCTGGAACGTCGCGACAATCAGTGCCGGTACCGCTTTACCGACAAAGATTTGCCAGGTGGCCAGCGGCGAGACCAGCAGTTGGTCGAGCGTGCCCTGTTCCCGTTCGCGGGCCACGGAGAGCGAAGTGACGATCATCACCCCAATGGTGGTGATCATGGCGATAAGCGACGGCACCACAAACCACTTGTAGTCGAGGTTAGGGTTATACCAGTTGCGCACTACCAGTTCGCTGTTGTTCGGTTTAGGTTTGTCCGCCATCAGCTCTTGCTGATACTCCTTCACCACCTGCTGCAGATAGTTCGCGGCAATCTGGGCACTGTTGGAGTTCCGCCCATCCAGAATTAACTGCATAGGGGCGGTTTGCAGCCTGTCCAGGTTGCGCGAAAAATCGGCCGGGAAGCGCACCAGCAACAGCGCCTTTTGGGTATCGATGGTAGGCTGGATCTCCTGCGGGCTTTTCAGCAGCAGCACGTGAGTAAAGGCTTTAGCGCGGGCAAAGCGCTGGGTCAGCTCTACCGAATGTTTACCATTGTCTTCGTTATAGATAGCAATAGTGGCGTTGGTCACCTCCAGGGTGGCGGCGAAGGGGAATAACAGCACCTGAATGAGCACCGGTAGCACCAGAATGGCGCGGGTCTGCGGCTCACGCAGCAGCGACTGTAGCTCTTTACGAATTAACGTCCATAAACGATGAAACATGGCTGCTCCTTAATCCAGTCGCCGTTTCGTTTTCATCCAGGTGAGGCCGATAAACATCACCGCCGAGGCGATCAAAAACAGCAGATTGACCACCAGCACCGCCGGAATGTTACCTGCCAGGAACAGGCTCTGTAGCGTACTCACGAAATAGCGCGCCGGAATGATATAGGTCACGGCGCGGATCACCGCCGGCATACTGTCGATCTGGAAAATAAACCCGGACAACATAATCGAGGGTAAAAAAGCGGCATTCAGCGCCACCTGGGCAGCGTTAAACTGGTTCCGGGTGATGGTGGAGATGAGAAGCCCCATTCCCAGCGTGCTCAACAAGAAAAGCGAGGTGATAAAAAAGAGCACAATCAGCGAGCCGCGATAAGGCACCCCCAGAATAAAGACCGACACCAGCATGCAGAGCAGCATCGCCAGCATGCCGAGGAAATAGTAGGGGATAAGCTTGCAGAGCAGCAGCTCCGTACGCGTGACCTCCGTGGAGAGCAGCGCCTCCATGGTGCCGCGCTCCCACTCCCGGGCGATAACCAGCGACGTGAGGATGGCGCCAATCACCGTCATGATGATGGTCACCGCGCCGGGAATGATAAAGTGCTGGCTGATGGCCGCCGGGTTAAACCAGTAGCGGGTCTGCACATCGATAAGCGGCTCAAAGGTCTCGCCCCGGTCTTCGGCACGCTGCATCTGCCAGAGCTGCCAGATCCCCTCCGCATACCCCTGCACAAAGTTGGCGGTGTTGGGCTCGCTGCCGTCGGTGATCACCTGGATCGGCGCACTGTCGCCCGGCGTGGCCATTCGGGCGGCGAAATCCACCGGGATCACAATCAGACCGCGAATACGCCCGGCCTGCATCATCTGGATCAACTGCTGGCGGTTATCGCTGACGGTGGCGTCGATATAGGGTGAGCCGGTCATGGTATGGGTGAAGTCGAGCGCCTCTTCGCTCTGCTGCTCCAGTAAAATGCCCACCCGCAGCTTGCTGGAGTCGAGGTTAATGCCATAGCCGAAGATAAAAAGCAGCAGCAGCGGGATCACCACCGCAATCAGCCAGCTGCTGGGGTCGCGCACGATCTGCCGCGTCTCTTTGATACAGAGTGCGCGCACCCGGCGCCAGGAGAGGGCGTTATGCGCCATGGCCTTGCTCCTTATCCCAGTCGTTAATCAGCGTGATGAAAGCCTGCTCCATCGTCGGGTCAGGCATCGCTTCATCGGCGGCCTGCGCTTTAAGATCGTCCGGCGTACCGTGGGCAATCAGCTTGCCGCGATAGACCAGCCCAATGCGATCGCAATACTCCGCTTCGTCCATAAAGTGGGTGGTCACCATCACCGTCACCCCTTTTTCCACCATGCTATTGATATGCAGCCAAAACTCACGGCGGGTGAGGGGATCCACCCCGGAGGTGGGCTCATCCAGAAACAGAATGTCAGGCTCGTGCATCAGGGAGCAGGCCAGTGCCAGACGCTGCTTAAAGCCAAGGGGGAGCGCATCGGTGGCGTGGCTGGCGATGCTTTTCAGCCCGAAGGCTTCGCTCATGCGCGCAATCTTGTCGTTCTGTGCCCGCCCCCGCAGGCCATAGACCCCGGAGAAGAAACGCAGGTTCTGCTCCACCGTCAGGTTGCCGTACAGCGAGAATTTCTGCGCCATATAGCCCAGATGCTGACGGGCCTTGCCCGAGCTGACCTTGAGATCCATATCCAGTACCAGCGCCTTGCCGGACGTCGGCACCAGCAGGCCACACATCATCTTGAAGGTGGTGGATTTCCCTGCGCCGTTCGGCCCCAGCAGGCCAAAAATCTCTCCGCGCTTCACGGCAAAGTTAACGTCATCCGTGGCGGCAAAATCGCCAAATTTTTTGGTCAGTGATTTGGCTTCAATCACCGTCTCGCCGGGCGTGCCTTCAACCGTATGCAGAATGGCCCCAAGCGGGGACTCCTCTGTCCCCGCGCCACCCAGCAGATCGATAAACGCATCTTCAAAGCGGGGGGCGGTCTCATTCATCTCAATGTCCGGCATCCCCGGGGCGCGACGAATATCCTCCGCGCTGGCCTCTTTTTTCAGGATCAAGCGTACCGATTTCCCCTGAATCATGCCGTCGCTCACCTGGGGTAGCGTCAGGACCCGCTGCAACAGACGGCGGTTGTTTTCGTCGGGGCTGTGCAGTAGGAAGCTGCGACCGTTCATGCCGGCGGTGAGGGCAGTAGGATCGCCCTGGTAGAGCAGCTTGCCTTCGTTCATCAACAGGACATCCCGGCACTGTTCGGCCTCGTCCAGATAGGAAGTACTCCAGAGGATCAGCATGCCGTCGCCTGCCAGCTCATGCACCATCTGCCAGAGTTCGCGCCGGGAGATCGGATCGACGCCCACGCCGGGCTCATCCAGTAGCAGAACCTTCGGCTCGCCTACCAGGGTGCAGGCCAGCCCCAGTTTCTGCTTCATCCCGCCGGAGAGCTTGCCCGCCAGCCGCCCGGTAAAAGGCCCCAGCGCGGTAAACTCCAGCAGCCGCTGGAAGGTTTTTTGCCGGGTTTCGCCGGTGACGCTGCGCAGGTCGGCATAGAGGGTCAGGTTTTCCATCACGGTCAGATCTTCATACAGCCCGAATTTTTGCGGCATATAGCCCAGTAAGGCGTGCAGGGCGCGATCGTCTTCGATGGGATCTAACCCCAGTACCCGCGCCTGCCCGTCGTCGGGCTTGAGCAGCCCGGCGAGCATACGCATCAGGGTTGTCTTTCCGGCACCGTCCGGGCCGACAAGCCCGGTCACGTAGCCCTTTTGCAGGGTACAGTTCAGGGGCGCCACCGCCGGGCGGTCCATACCAGGAAACGTCTTCAGCAGCCCTGTGAGTTCAATAACCGCATCATTCATGACCATCCCCATCGTTGAGCGTAACGGTCACCGGCATCCCCTGGCGCAGGGCGTCGTCGGCATCGGTCACGATAATGCGTAGGCGATACACCAGGTCAGTACGCAGATCCGGCGTTTCGACGGTTTTTGGCGTAAATTCAGCGGTGGGCGAGACGAAGCCCACTTTACCGTGATAAGGCTTATCCGGGCGGCCATCCGTGTAGAGCAGCAGCTCGCGCCCCGGCTGCATCTGACCCAGGTTGGGTTCATCGATATAAGCGCGCACCCATACCGGACGGGTCAGGGAGAGGGTCAACACCGTGCTGCCGGCGTTAAGCATGCTGCCCGGCTCGACGGCGCGGGTCATCAGCGTGCCGTTTGCGGGGGCGGTAAGGGTGGTATCACGCAGATCCAGTTCGGCCTGCGCCAGCTGGGCCTGAGCCTGTTCAAGGCTGGCTTTTGCCTGGGCGATATCCTGCGGGCGGTTACCGGTGCGATATTGACTTAACTTATCCTGCGCCGATTTCAGCGTGGCCTGGGCCTGGTCGCGGGAGGAGCGGGCATTTTCCAGATCGTTAGCGGAAATTGTCCGGCTGCCCCACAGCCCTTGCTGGCGTTGATAGAACTTCTGCGCATAGTCATAAGCCGCCTGCGCCTGTTTCACCGCTGCGGCGGCCTGCGCCACCTCCTCTTCGCGATAGCCCGCCTGCATCAGGTCATATTGCGCCTGCGCAACGGAGACGCCCGCTCTGGCCTGCAGCAGCGCATTTTCAAACGGCGCTTTATCCAGTTGCCCCAGCGTCTGCCCGGCGGTGATGGCATCGCCTTCATCTACCGTTAACGACGCCAGCCGCCCCCCCACGCGGAAACTCATATTAACGGTACGAATATCCACATTACCGTACAGGGTCAGCCCTTTATCCTGCTGGCCCTGATACCAGAGCCAGCCTCCCGTCACGATGGCAACCAGCGCCAGCGCGGCCAGGATAACAACCACGGGTTTTTTCATCACTCCGGACTCCTTTGCGTTAATCCCTCTAAAACGAGATCGATATGGCAGCTCACGACCTGAAAAATTTGCTCTGCCCGCTCTTCATCAAAATGACTCCAGCCCGCGCGCAGCAGGATGGTCTCGCGCCCGAGGCGAAAGGCGAGGATCTCGCCCAGCAGCGCATGGGTGTGCAAAATGGTTTGGGTATCCTCCGCTGCGCGCCCGGTATAGGCGGCAATCAGCCGGGTCAAATGACCGTGCATCGGGGCGATAACCTGGTCATGCACGTGCTGATACGCCGTGGTGGGGGAGAGCTGCTCGCGGGAAATAAATTTACTGAGGTTCAGCGTGTCGTCGTGGGTCAGCAGCTGGATCATGTTCCTGGCCGCTTGCAGGATCAGGGCGCGCACCGCGCTTTTATCCGGCACGGGTTGCGCAAGCAGGGTTGTCGCGGCCTCCACATGTGGGCGGAATTGGGTGCCAATAAAATCGGCGATCCACTGGGCGCAGGCGAGGTACAGATCCTCTTTTGAGCCAAAATAGTAGGTGATGGCGGCGATGTTCTGCCCCGCCTGTGCGGCGATATCGCGAGTGGTAGCATGCAGGCCATACTCGCCAAACTGGGAGAGTGCAGCGGCAATCAGCTGGCTGCGGGCTTGTTCGCCTTTACTGGTGGTGGGGATTGTATTCATCGTCGCGCCAAAAAATTAATCAATCGATTGATTAACTTTATGGTTAAATTTTCGCCTTGTCCAGCCGACCGGAGATTTATTTTGTCATGCCCGCCGTCAGGGATATTTTATGCGCCAAGTCACAAAATCTGCTACACTCCGCAGCTTCGTGACATTGTGGTTTTTGTCCTGTCTATTCGTCTTATCTCCCTGAAAACTACACCTGTGACGGTCGGGGCGGTTCGGAGTTGTTATGTCTTTTGATACCCTTGGCCTGAATCCTGATATTCTGCGCGCTGTCGCAGAGCAGGGCTATCGCGAACCTACCCCTATTCAGCAGAAGGCGATCCCCGCCGTGCTGCAAGGCCGTGACCTGATGGCGAGCGCCCAGACCGGTACCGGTAAAACCGCAGGCTTTACGCTGCCGCTGCTGCAACGTCTGATCGAGAATCAGCCGCATGCGAAAGGCCGCCGTCCGGTTCGTGCCCTGATTCTGACCCCAACCCGTGAGCTTGCTGCTCAGGTGGGCGAGAACGTCCGTGAATACAGCCGCTATCTGAATATTCGCTCGCTGGTGGTCTTCGGCGGCGTGAGCATTAATCCGCAGATGATGAAACTGCGCGGCGGCGTGGATGTGCTGGTGGCAACGCCGGGCCGTCTGCTCGATCTGGAACACCAGAATGCGCTGAAGCTGGATAGCGTAGAGATTCTGGTGCTGGACGAAGCCGACCGTATGCTGGATATGGGCTTTATCCACGACATCCGCCGCGTACTGGCTAAACTGCCGGCGCGTCGTCAGAACCTCCTCTTCTCTGCGACCTTCTCGGATGAGATCAAATCGCTGGCAGAAAAACTGCTTCACAACCCGCTGGAAGTGGAAGTGGCGCGTCGTAACACTGCGTCTGAGCAAGTGACCCAGTATGTGCACTTTGTTGATAAGAAGCGTAAACGCGAGCTGCTCTCCCAGATGATCGGTCAGGGCAACTGGCAGCAGGTGCTGGTCTTTACCCGCACCAAGCACGGTGCCAACCATCTGGCAGAACAGCTGAACAAAGACGGCATTCGCAGTGCGGCGATCCACGGCAATAAGAGCCAGGGGGCACGTACCCGCGCGCTGGCCGACTTTAAATCGGGTGACATCCGCGTGCTGGTCGCCACCGATATCGCCGCCCGTGGTCTGGATATCGAAGAGCTGCCGCACGTAGTGAACTACGAGCTGCCGAACGTGCCAGAAGATTACGTTCACCGTATTGGCCGTACCGGCCGTGCTGCCGCCACGGGTCAAGCGCTGTCGCTGGTCTGCGTCGATGAACATAAGCTGCTGCGCGATATTGAGCGCCTGCTGAAGAAAGAGATCCCGCGCATCCAGACTCCAGGTTATGAAGTGGATCCCTCTATCAAAGCCGAACCGATCCAGAACGGTCGCCAGGGTGGCGGACGCGGTCAGGGCGGTGGACGCGGGCAAGGCGGAGGCGGCCGTGGTCAACAGCAGCCGCGCCGTACTGAAGGGGCAGCCGCTAAGCCTGCCAGCAAACCGCCGCGCCGTGATGGCGAAGGCAAGCCCGCCGGAGAAGGGCAGCGCCGTCGCCGTCCGCGTAAACCGGCGGCAGGACAGTAATCTGGAAGCCCGGCCGTAGAGCCGGGCTTTTTTTTTGCCGCTGGCAGGTGAACGTGCCACAATAGTGGCTGTTTATACAGTATTTCAGGTTCCCCGATGGCTTTAACCGCTGCGCTAAAAGCGCAAATTGCCGCCTGGTATAAGGCGCTGCAACAGCAGATCCCCGACTTTATTCCCCGAGCACCGCAGCGGCAAATGATTGCCGATGTGGCGAAGACGCTTGCGGGCGACGAGGGCCGGCATCTGGCGATTGAAGCCCCAACCGGCGTCGGGAAAACCCTCTCATATCTCATTCCGGGTATTGCCATTGCCCGTGAAGAGCAAAAAACGCTGGTGGTCAGTACCGCCAACGTTGCCTTGCAGGATCAAATCTTCAGCAAAGACCTGCCTCTGCTGCGCAAAATTATTCCTGAGCTGCGTTTTACTGCCGCCTTTGGGCGTGGACGCTATGTCTGCCCGCGTAACCTGACGGCCCTCGCCAGCAGCGAAGCCACGCAGCAGGATCTGCTGGCCTTTCTGGATGACGAACTGACCCCGAATAATAAGGCCGAGCAGGAGCAGTGTGCGAAACTGAAAGGCGATCTCGACAGCTACAAGTGGGATGGCCTGCGGGATCATACCGATCAGGCCATCAGCGATGATCTCTGGCGGCGTTTAAGCACCGACAAAGCCAGCTGTCTGAACCGCAACTGCCACTACTACCGCGAGTGCCCGTTCTTTGTCGCCCGGCGTGAAATTCAGGAAGCAGAGGTCGTTGTGGCTAACCACGCGCTGGTAATGGCGGCGCTGGAGAGCGAAGCCGTTCTGCCGGAGCCGAAGAACCTGTTGCTGGTGCTGGATGAAGGACATCATCTGCCGGACGTGGCGCGTGATGCGCTGGAGATGAGCGCCGAGATCACCGCCCCGTGGTTTCGCTTGCAGCTGGATCTGTTCTGCAAGCTGGTTGCCACCTGCATGGAGCAGTTCCGTCCAAAAACGATCCCGCCGCTGGCCGTGCCGGAGCGGCTCAGCGAGCACTGCGAAACGGTCTACACCCACATCGCTTCCCTGAATAACATTCTCGATCTTTATCTTCCGGCAACCCAGCAGGCCGAACACCGCTTCGCCATGGGGGAACTGCCGCAGGAGATCATGGCGATTTGCCAGGAGCTGGCGAAGTTGCTGGAAAAACTGCGCGGGCTGGCAGAGCTGTTTTTAAACGATCTGAGCGAGAAGACCGGCAGCCACGACGTGGTGCGTCTGCACCGGGTGTTATTACAGATGAACCGCGCGCTGGGGATGTTCGAGGGGCAGAGCAAACTGTGGCGGCTGGCCTCTATGGTTCAGGCCTCCGGCGCCCCGGTGACAAAATGGGCGACCCGCGACGTTCGCGACGGACAGATTCACCTCTTCTTCCACTGCGTGGGGATCCGCGTTAGCGATCAGCTGGAAAAGCTGCTCTGGCGCAGCGTACCGCACGTGGTGGTCACCTCGGCCACCCTGCGCTCGCTAAACAGCTTCTCGCGTCTGCAGGAGATGAGCGGCCTGAGAGAGAAAGCGGGGGATCGTTTCGTGGCGCTCGATTCGCCCTTCAACCACTGCGAGCAGGGTAAAATTGTTATTCCGCGTATGCAGTATGAACCGCTGATCGATAACGAAGAGCAGCACATCGCTGAGATGGCCGCCTTCTTCCGTGAGCAACTCGAAAGCAAAAAATATCCCGGCATGCTGGTGCTGTTTGCCAGCGGCCGCGCCATGCAGCGTTTTCTGGAAGAAGTGCCCGATCTCCGCCTGCTGCTGCTTGTACAGGGCGACCAGCCCCGCTACCGGCTGGTGGAACTGCACCGCAAGCGGATAGATAACGGCGAGCGGAGCGTGCTGGTGGGGTTGCAGTCCTTTGCCGAAGGGCTGGATCTGAAAGGGGATTACCTCACCCAGGTGCATATTCATAAGATTGCGTTCCCGCCGATCGACAGCCCGGTGGTGATTACCGAAGGGGAGTGGCTCAAGAGCCTGAACCGCTACCCGTTTGAAGTCCAAAGCTTGCCTGCGGCGTCGTTTAATCTGATTCAGCAGGTGGGGCGTCTGATCCGTAGCCACGGCTGCTGGGGGGAAGTGGTTATCTATGACAAACGCCTGCTGAGTAAAAACTACGGACAGCGATTGTTGAACGCGCTGCCTGTTTTCCCTATTGAGCAGCCCGACGTGCCGCCGGTAAAAAAATGCCCGACAAAACTGACCGTCGGGCGTAAAAGGAGCATCCGTGCTAAGGGGCGCAGTCCTACTGGTAAGTGAATGTCACCTGCACCACGCTGCTGAAGGTACCGGCGGTGACGGGCAACGAGGTGGTGTAATAGCGGGCCGCAAGCGGAAAGATCGCGGAGTGGTCGGTCTGGTCGATCAGCACGTTAAAGCTTGCCTGCGGGGCAATGAACATATTGTCCTGCGGGTCTGCAAGCTCCAGGGCCAGACCTTTGGCGCTGCCCATATTGGCGAATTTGGTGGGGTGTTGGCTGTCCGCCTGCCCGTAAAAAAAAGCGTTCGCCAGCGTAAGGGTTTTAGGGCAATGGGTCACCTTCAGGGTAAAATCCTTCCACGCGCCGGTATCCCCCACATCTTTAAAATCACTGGATGCCGCCTGGCCTAAATCAACGGTTAACGCTTTGCTGGCGCTATCAACGGTGCAGGTATTGGCATAGATATTCCCCACCATCTGCACCTGGATCTCCTCAGCATAACTCTGCGCCATTAGCGCGGCTGTCAGCAGAAAAATACGTGTTTTCATCATTATCACCGGTAGGCGAGCGTAATGGTCGCAACGGTGTTGGCCGGGCCGGGCGTGACCTCGTCGCGGGTCTGGATGTAGCGAACCTGGAAGGGAATATCCAGGGTCTGATTCTCGATCGCCTCGCCCTGGGTAGGGACATACTGATTGAAGGTGGCGATATGATCGTCAAACAGCATTCTTACGCCGACCCCTGTGGCCATCCCGTTTTCCGGGGTGAGTTTGAGTACGCCGTCGAGACCCGGTTCATAGCCGTTGGCGCTGGTAATTTTGATCTCTGGCTGTACCGTTGAAGTACAGTTAACGGTGGCATTAAACGTTTTCGCCGGGGTAGAAAGGGTACCTACCCCGGTAAAGTCGCTGATGGGGAAATCCCCGAGGTTAACGGTCAGGTTTTTTGGCGATACGGAACAGGTGACGATGTTGAGATTGACGTTGCCGGCATAGGCGATGGAGTTGGGGCTACCGATCCCGTCGTGACCGTAAACGCCAAGCCCGAACTTGGTCTGGCTTTGCTGTAGCGTACCCGACACCACCTTCATGCTCGTTTTAATGAGCTGAAGCGAAAGGTTAAAATCAAAGCTGGCGTTCCCGTCGGTTGATACATAGCTGATGGGCGTACTGCGCGAGTCGCAATAGACGCCGCCTGCGCCGGTAATACGCTGCCCTTTATCGTTCACCAGGGCGACGCCAATGCCTTCCACGCCGGATTCATACACTCCCGCCATGCCGGGTATTTCACTGCCGGTACCGTAATAGCAGGCGACAATCTCCATCCCCCCCTCAAGGCCGTTGTCACAATGACCGGCAATATGCACGGACTGGTCAGTTCCCGGGATCGTCGATCCGACGGGGAGCGTCGTGGGCACGGAAATCGACGAAATATTAATTTGCTTCGGCATATCCGACGAGAGACAGGCCGCTTTGGCATGCGGCATAACGAGTGCGCCGGTGGCCAGAACGAGTAACAAAAGGCACTGTTTAACAAGCTGCATAATCAAACCTTCAGGGGTAATTTACTGACACTGCGCGGCAGCGTTAATAATGTGTGTTTTATCTTTCTCGTCCGTTAGCACGTAGTCCGCTACGCAGTGGTCGCGGGCATCCTGCCCCCAGCTGACGGTCAAATGTCCGCGCTGAGGTAAACCGGTAAGCCAGGTTTGACCATCATTGCCTACGATAAACTCGTTATCCTTGTCCTCTGTGGTCACCGTTGCGCCAAAGGGCAGCGGCTTGCCGTTGTGCGTTAGCGTCATTAATACGCGTCGACCTACGCGGGTGCTAAAGGTGGCGCGTACTATCGCGCCGCGCGTCGGGGTCACCACCTGTGCCGCATGGGTCACGTCGGCATCGTCCGGCAGGGTTTCCGTATTCAGTGCGATAGTGTTGTGGCGATAGGCGGTAACAAACGGCACCACGGTATAGCCGCGGAAGTCTGTTTCGACGCCGGTCTGGTTAGTTATTTCTGTTCCGTGGGTCCCCGGTGCTTTAACCAGCGCGATGGTTTCGCCCAGCGGCTGGCTCAGGGTCACGCCGTTCGCGTGGGCCACGACGCCCCCCTGCAGGCCAAGGTTGGCGGTGCGCTGGTACTTATCCTGACTGAGGCCGCCACTGACTTCGCCATAGGTGGCTTTGTAATCGGCGTTCAGGCTGGTGGAACTGCCAGCGCCGGTATTGCTGAGTCCTTCCTGAACATTCCAGTTAAGGTTGTTCTGTGCCAGCGCCGTGCCGTTCAGGCCGAGGGTCTGGGTGGTGCCTTCTTTACTGTTATTCAGGTTGTAGCTGGCCCAGGTGTTGTGCATCCAGCGATCGAGCGGGAGAGAGACGCTCAGCGCGAAAAGATTGTCATTGCTGACCGCATCCCCGTTTTCATCGCTGTCGTGCGTATTTTTATTCAGGCTGTAGCTCAGGCTGTAGGTCACCCCATCCCAGCTATTGTTGTAGCTGAGGCTCATGGAGGTCATATCCTGGTCCTGGCTCCAGTAACGCTCTTTCACCAGACTCAGCGTGAAGGCGCCCCAGCCCTCCGGCAGCACCTGGTCGATAGTAGCTTCAGCGCGATCCTTGCGCTGTTCTGGCGCGCTCCAGTCGTCGGAACGGGTCCAGGACTCCATCGTCTCCTGCAGCGTATAGAACCCCTTGCTGTTGTAGCGATAGCCAGCCAGCGAAAAGTTGGTGCCTGTACCGGCAAAATCTTTGCTATACCGCACGCGCCACGATCGACCCTGGCTGCGCTTTTGTTTTTTGAGCAACGCCTTCGCCCGCGTCACGTCGATGGAGAACGCACCCAGATCGCCAACGTTTTTACCGGTGCCCAGCGCCTGGGCCTGGTAATGGCTACTCTGCTGCACGCCGCCGTAGAGGGTCATTCCGTGCGATAAACCATAGATGGCGCTGCCCTGGGCGAACGGCGTCTTTTCCACGTTGCTGTCATACGAGCGGTAACGCCCGGCGGTGACGCTGTAGCGCAGATGTTTTTCACGCTGCAAAACCGGCACTGAGGCGTAGGGCACCACGAAGTGGCGCTCGCTGCCGTCCGTCTCTTTCACCGTGACTTGCAGGTCACCGCTGCTGCCGGTGGGGTAGAGATCATTTATCTCGAAGGCGCCCGGGGCGACGGTGTTCTGATAAATAACGTAACCGTTCTGGCGCACAACGACCTGCGCGTTGCTGTGGGCGGTGCCGCGAATAATTGGGGCATAGCCTTTTTCGCTATCTGGCAGCATGTCGCTGTCGGAATTTAACTGCATCCCGGTATAAGAGACGCTGTCAAAGACGTCGGCCGGGGAACTGCTCTGCCCCAGCGTCAGGTCGCTTTTCATCGCCACGATATCGCGCTGGGCATAGGTATAGACCGAAGAGAAATGGTGCTGCTCCTCGTGACCGGTGGTGCTGCGATTCCAGGTCGAGTAGTTACGTAAACGCCACGCGCCAAGGTTAAGTCCGGGGCGAAGGTTAACGTACTGGCTGCTGTTATCCGGCGTCCCTGGGGTACGCGCCTGACTCTGGCTGGACGTTGCGCTGTAGTTCAGCAAACCGGCGGTGATGCCTTCATCAAACTCCTTCGGGTCGATATAGCCACGCGGTATCTGGCCCAGCGCAGATTGCGGAATGCTCAATAGCAGCTGCTGGTGGCTGATACGAAAGGTGGCGGTCGCGGCGGGAATAGCGCCTAAATCGGCACACCCGCCTTTTGCGGTCAGTTGCGAAAAAAGGGAGGTCTTAATCCCCAGCTTTTTGAGTTCGTCCAGACTGAAGCAGGGTTGCAGCGTGCTAGGACCTGCCTGCGCTTTGCGTAAGGTGAAGGTGACGTTGCGGGTAGCCATTTCAGTGTTATTAATAAAAATCGAGACCAGATATTTTCCAGGGGCCTGGCCGGGCCCCTTTTCATATATTGATAGATCGGTTTTCGCCTGCTGAGGATTATCAATATCCAGCAGCGCCGGGTTAAAGTAGTCATCCGCCGAACTTTGCTGCGCAATACAGAACATTACCAGCCCCATAAACAGGGCTGGCAACGAAGGTATTTTCCAGGAGAACGGTTTTTTATGACTATACATAACGTATTGCGCCAGAGGCAGTAATTAATTAATTGTTTTTGTCCATGTCTGGCTAATACTGCCGTAATCGGTAATGACCGAATACGCCAGGGTATTTCCGCTGCTATTGGCCGGCAGCGCGATATGGGTTTCGCCTTTCGGCACGGCCCAGGTCGCTTTTTTAACGTTGTGACCGTTCAGCGTCACGCTCTGGAAATTCATGTAAAACGGCGTGGGGTTATTCACCACCAGGTCATTTCCTTCACGATGCCAGGACAACCGATCGGCAACGGTTTCCGGCTTGCCTTTCACGGCGGCAGGGCGGTAGATAAGCTTTATGCGGGTGTTGATAGCAATTTGCAGCGTGTTCACCCCATCCATTTTTTTAGAAGAGGGGATGGATTTAATATTTAGCCAGAAGAGTGATTCACGATCTTCGGGCAAATTTCCCCCCGTGCGCACCACACGTAATACATTCTCCTCATTGCCATTCAGACGAAACAGTGGAGGGGTGATCAGAAAAGGGGCTTTGGCCAGATTTTTACCGCCGGCATCGACCCAGGACTGCACCAGATAATCCGTATCGTCTGGATTCGAAATACCAAGAGAAGATTCCTTTTTTTCTCCCTGATAGACCAGGCGCGTGCCGTTAATAATAACGCCGGCATGCGCTGTTGCGGCTACCAGTAAAAGAGAACTCAGTAAATAACCGTGACGCATAAATATATCTCAACGTGAATAAGAGATATCAGTCCTGACACAGGCTGATATCTCTGGAGGGATAATATCAGTTATAGATAACGGTAAAGGTCGAAACAGAATTAGCCGGGCCGGCTGTTACCGTAGGCCCTGTCTGGATATAACGTCCTGCAAATTCCAGGTCGTTTACCGTACTTCCCGCCGTCAGTGGATATTGACGAGAAGGGGTGTATAAGCTGACCGGTTGATCGGTGGAGTCGAGCAATTGAATTGCCACGCCGGTCGCTGCGTCTGCATCGGGTGTCAATGCCAGCGCACTGTTGTTATCACTGTCCGGGGGGCCGCCAAAATTAATGGCAGCGGAGGTGACGGATTCCGGGCAATTCTTTAGCTGAATATCAAATCGTGTCGGCGTGCTGGTGGAGCCTGCACCGGTAAAGACCGTTTTAGAGACCTGGCCCAATTCGACATTCAGCGGGTTACTTATTCCATTCACGACCTGACAGGCGGAATCGATAATTTCGCCCGTAAAGTTAATTTGTCCTTCGCCATCTGTCGCCGCCAATGCGGATGCCGAACATCCTATTGTTGCAGCAATAAAAAAACCTAAAGCAACCTTGTTCATACGTAATCCTGATTGTGTTACCTCAACAACTTTTCGCTGCTTATTTAATCAGATTGTCCCTCTGTAAGAATCTTTTGCCCGAACCACTAATATTTCATTAAGCGCTTGCATTCATTTTTTTATTGAAAAAACAGCGCATTCAATGCGGCGGATAAAAAGCTTTCGGGGCGCTGTTTATCAGGGCTATAGTGTTTACATCATGCCGGAAGGAGAGATGCCGTGGATTATCGTAAAATTATCAAAGAGGTAGGTCGGGGAAAGAACCACGCCCGCGACCTGGATCAGGAGACCGCACGTGCGCTCTATAGCGCCATGCTTAATGACGAGGTACCTGACCTTGAGATGGGCAGCATCCTGATCGCGCTGCGAATCAAGGGTGAGGGCGAAGCAGAGATGCGTGGGTTTTATGAGGCGATGCAGTCACGCACCCTGCGCCTGACGCCGCCGGTGGCGAAACCGATGCCGATTGTGATCCCAAGCTATAACGGCGCGCGCAAACAGGCCAACCTCACGCCGCTTCTGGCCATCCTGCTTAATAAACTCGGCTTCCCGGTGGTGGTGCACGGCGTCAGTGAAGATCCTACCCGCGTGCTGACCGAAACCATTCTGGCACTCCTGGGCATTCAACCCACCCTGACGGCCGGGCAAGCTCAGGCCAAACTTGAAGGAAACCAGCCGGTTTATATTCCCGTCCATGCGCTTTGCCCGTCGCTGGACAAGCAGCTCGCCCTGCGCTGGCGGATGGGGGTTCGCAATAGCGCACATACCCTGGCGAAACTGGCGACCCCTTTTGAAGAGGACAAGGCGCTGCGTCTTTCCAGCGTGTCTCATCCGGAGTATGTCACCCGGGTGGCGAGCTTTTTCGCTGACATTGGCGGACGAGCGCTATTAATGCACGGCACGGAAGGGGAAGTGTATGCCAATCCGCAGCGCTGTCCGCAAATCACCCTGATTGAGCCGGCTGGTACGCGCGTGGTATGGGAAAGAGGCGAGGAGCAAAGCGAGGTGGTCTTACCGGAGGGTAAAGATCCACAGTTGACCGCCCACTGGATCACCCAGTGCCTTTCTGGGCAGGTGCCGGTGCCACACTCTATTAAGTTACAGCTAGCCTGCTGCCTGTTGGCGACCGGGCAGGTCGAGACGGTAGAAGCGGGTCTGGCTCGCGTCACACAGTCATTTTAGGCAAAAAAAAGCCCGTCCAATCCAGGACGGGCCAAAACAAGGGTAATAACAACAGGGTCAATGAGGGTTGGAGCAGTGATTCAGTAAAACAGGCGATTATTTATAGATAACCGCGGTACCGCTAAGTTTGTTGTTGGTGTTCGCAGAGGTAATGGTATACCCGCTTGCACCTGCTGCTGCGGCTTTCTGAGCCAGCTGCGCTTCAAGACCGTCCAGCGTGGTTGCACCTTCTGCGCTTACCACACCGATTTTATTCATGCCGCTTGCCTGAGAAGGCGAAACAGATTGTGCCGCAAAGGCACCAAAGGAAAGCGCAGACAGGGCAACAGCAGCAACAGCATATTTAATGGTTTTCATGGTTAATCTCTCGCAGGTTATTCTGTAAAGGGGACGATGTTCCGTCGATGTGATGAGTATCACGCTTTTCTGCGAAAGATAAAATCGAAGAGAATTGACGTCGTTGTTCGAAAAAATTGAATGACAAATAAGTTATTGAATATTAATAAATTCAGGACGCGTCTTTACGTATCTTCGCGCAGCGCTTTACAGACGAAACGGTAAGGGCACATTTTGCGAAACGCATGCTGAAATTTCGTGCACGTAAACGAAACCGCTTGCGTTGCGAAGAAGGGTAAAGAAAAGTCAGCGTAACTGGCTATCCTTAGATCCTCTGCGATTATATCCTGCATATCCGTTACTTTGTGAATCTTTATCCTGCTGGCAGGTGATGCACAACCGTACCCCTGGCACTGCCTTGCGCCGCGCTTCAGGAATCGGGTCGCCGCACTCTTCACAGAATGTCAGACTTTCACCCTGCGGGATCTCGCCGCGCGCCCGCGCAACGGCATCTTCAATCGTACTGTTGATCTGTTGATTGACCGCGTCATCATTTGCCCAACCGGAAGCCATCGCATTACTCCTGCCTCTGTTAACCCTTCTTCAAATATGGGGTTAAAAAAGAGGCAGTCAAGGCGCGCCATCAGATTTCAGACCACTCTCGCAGCAGGTTGTGATAGAGGTTGAGTAACGACAACACCTCCTCACTTTCACCGTGACGGGTGCGCAGCGTCTGGATATTGCGGTCCAGCTCGAAGAGCATCGCCCGTTTTTTATCGTCGCGGATCATCGACTGGATCCACATAAACGAGGCTACCCGCACGCCGCGCGTCACCGGGGTGACACAGTGCAGGCTGCTGGCGGGATAAAGAATCAGATCGCCGGCCGGTAGCTTCACGCTGTGCTGCCCGAAAGTGTCGTTGACCACCAGCTCGCCGCCATCGTAACTCTCGGGTTCACAGAGAAAGAGGGTGGCGGAGAGATCGGTTCGCATCCAGCCGCTTTGCGGATGGCTACGCACGGCACCATCCACGTGAAAGCCATAGGTCTCCTGCTGCTGATAGCGGTTAAACAGCGGGCTGGAGATTTGGCGGGGCAGGGCGGCGGCAAAAAAGAGTGAGTGCTGATTAACGGCCTGTAGCACGGCGGACTGGAGCTTCTGGTACAACTCGCTTTGGGTATCGACCTGCTGATTATTTTTGACCTGCGCGCCCTGGTTGCCCACCGTCGCACGGCCATCGATCCAGGGGGCGAGCGCCAGCTGCGCGCGAAGCTGGGCGACTTCATCAGCCGTGAGTACGCCAGGAATGTGATAAATCATAAGAACTTCTCCGGGAAGAGGCTGTGGGGAGAAAGGTGGGGCCGTAGCCCCACACGACATCAGAAGTGCATGTTGGCGGTTAACATCCAGGTACGTGGTTCGCCCGGATGGTAGCGATATCCGCTCTTGTTAATCGAAGAGACATACTCTTCATCAAACAGGTTATAGACGTTCAACTGCAGATCCAGATTGCGGTTGATGCGATAGCCCAGCTTCGCATCAGCGACCCAGTAGCCTTCGCTGAAGGATGGTGTGCCCACGGCGCCATCGGTGCCGCGATGCATACTGCCGATGTAACGCGCGCCTGCGCCAACAGAGAGCGCATCGGTGGCCTGGTACTGGCTCCATAAGGTGAAGGCGTGCTCCGGAGTGTATGGCAGGGAGGAGCTGCCATCCTGCGCGACATCTTTACCGCTGCGCACCGAGGCGTGCTGCTGGGTATAACCGCCGATAATTTGCCACTGCGGCGTAATATTCCCCACCGCCGACAGCTCGTAACCCTCTACGCGTTTTTTGCCGTACTGAGAGTAAGTGCCGTCTTCATTTTGCTCCACTTCGTTTTCAATATCGGTACGGAACACCGCCGCCGAGAGCAGCAAGCGTTTATCCAGCAGCTCCCACTTGGTGCCAATCTCGCTGGTTTTCGCTTTCTGCGGTTTAAAGTCGGTACGGTTAGCGCTGCTACCGGTGCCCCCCTGGGCCAGCGCGAAATTGCTGCCCCCCGGTGGTTGCTGGGAGATGGCATAGTTGAGGTAAACATTGCCATTGTCGGTCAGGTGGTAGAGCGCACCCGCTTTCCAGTTCACCAGGTTACCGGATTTCGCCGTATCGACGGTGGTGACCGGCGACCCTTTTGCTACGCCCGTCGGGCAGGCGACCGCACCGCGCCCGGTACCGCCGCAGCTGCTGGCGCTGTCATATTCGGTACGGTAGCTGTCGAGACGAATACCGCCGTTCAGCTCAAAATCACGGGTAACTTGCAGGGTATCAAAAGCGTAAATGCCGAAGGTATCGGTCTGGCCGTTGGCATTCGCCCCATTGCGGTTGAGACCGCCAATATGCACGCTGCTGTCCGGGTGATAGAGATTGACCGCCGGCGGGGAAATGGCATTTACCCCGTAGTTGGTCTGGGTTTCGCGTGTGAACTCGACCCCTGTGCTGACGTCATGGCCCACCGATCCGGTAAAGAATTTGGTGGTCAGGTTGGTCTGGTTAGTCAGGATCTTATTGCTGACATCTTTGGTGTTGGCCAGGCGCGACCAGGTCCAGCTATCCACATTGTTAGGATCCGGCCGGGTAATGTTGTTGGCGCCGCCCATCACCGCCGTCATCAGATAATCCTGCTTCACGCGCGACCAGCGGGTGGTGTTACGCAGGGTCGTGACGTCGTTGATGTCGTGTTCAAAGCGCAGGGTGGCGGTATCGGTGGTGGAGTCGTCGTAATCGGAATCCGTACCGTAGAAGTTATGGGTATCCACTTTGCCAGCGCCATTCAGCGCCGAAGTTGCGGCATTGGGGGCCGAGTAGCCCGGCAGACCCACGGTCGGAATGCCCCCGTCCGGAGTGTTGTGCTGCGTGACGTGGAGGTAGTTCAGATAGAGACGGTTTTCCGTACCCAGCCCCCATGCCAGCGACGGAGCCACACCGTAGCGTTCATTTTTAACGTTATCGCGGCCCGCGTCGTGGGTCTTTTCACCCATCAAATTGAGGCGAAACGCAGAGGTCTCGCCCATTGTCTGGTTGATATCCAGCGTGCCCCGGCGCATATAGGCGCTGCCGAGACTGGCTGAGGCGTCGATGCCCGAGTCCAGACGCGGCTGCTTGCTGATCATATTAATCGAGCCGCTTGGCGCGCTGCGGCCATAATCGCTGCCGGACGGGCCCTTGATCACCTCGACCTGCTCCGTATTGAAGGTGTCTCGCGATACGCTGCTGATATCCCGAATGCCATCTACATAAATACTGTTTGAGGTGTCCACACCGCGCATATAGACCGCATCGCCGGTGGTCGAGTTACCATTCTCACCCGCAAAAAAGGCGCCGACGCCCGGCACGTTTTTCAGCGCATCGGTCAGGTTGGTCACCCCCTGATCCTTTAATACCTGCTCAGAGACCACCGTCATGGTGCGAGTGGTGTCGGCGATGGGGCGCGCAAACTTCGGATCGGCGGAGTGGGTGGGTGCATACAGAGAGGGCGGTTGAGCTTCAACCACCAGCGTATCGTCAGATTTTTTATCGGTTTGATCCGCAGCAATAGCGGTAGCGACAGGCGTCAGGCCGATACACAGGCCCGTGAAGAACGTCAGCGAAGAGAAGCTGCTGAACGGAGTATTGCGATTGTTTTCCATATTGTTTAGCGACTTATAATTTTTAGAATCACATTTCATTACGTCTATGCCACGCGAATACAGTAATGAACCTACAAATGATAATAATTGTGATAAACATTATCATTTGGCGTGACTTTTTATCACTCTCCTGAAAAAAATGAAATACATAAATTTACATTAGCTACTAAAAATCTTCACATTGCTGCATCGCTGCCAGCACCCTTATGCGCAGGGGTGACATCTTGTCTCTGAACTTTCCGTACCTCTTTTCGGCGATAAATTATAATTCAGGACAGCAAGCCAGCTTAGGCTGCCTCTGGCGCAGTGCCTCTCGCTTTTGAGTCTGGTCTAATGCGATGAACAACAGGGGCAAATAAGGGCAATGCGATAACCCGAATGCGATATCAGCTGTGCGACAATGTTAATGCGATAGCGGGGGCGATATGTTCATCAGGGCTTATTTACAAGCGTCTGCAGAGGATCCCTGGGCCGATCGGGTGAAAGAGGTGCTGGACGGCTTTGTCCAGGCCCGGGGTCATCGTATTGCCAGCTACTATCGGGAAAATTTCGCTTCCCTCACGTCTGACCGCCCCGAGTTTGCGCGTCTGCTGGCAGAAAGCTTGCCGGGGGACATCCTGCTTATCGATCGTATTGATCGCTTGATCCGCCTGACGAGCCACGACTGGACCCGTTTTACCAACCAGGTGACGCAGCACGGGCTACGGATCCTGAGCCTGGATCTCCCGGCGACCTGGCAGATGATGAGCGCCCCTTCAAACCCGGCGATAGCGGTGGCGATTAATCATACCTTACTGGACACCCTGGCCGCTCTTGCCCAACAAGCACTGCAGCATCAGCGCGTTCGGCAACAGGAGGGTATTGCCCGGGCGCAACGTCTGGGTAAATTCAAAGGGAAGCCGCCGGATCGCGAGCGGCATAAAAAGGTGTTGTACTGTCGGCAGGTAAAAAAGATGAGTATTCAGGAGACCGCGCAGGCGACCGGCTACAGCCCATCGCAAGTTTGCCGTATTCAGGCTTTGTATCGCCAGACGGATAAACCTCTGGCAGAGCGAGTATAAAAATACTGCGCCCTAAGATGTCATGCCGATCAATTGAGCACGATTCCACCACGCTTAACCGATCAGCATTACACCTAAAGATGCAGCCTCAATGGCCGGAAATTTACTTGTAAATAGTGGCAGTCCCGAACATTTTATTATCACCGCTGGCCGATTCCACGGTGAATCCTGTCGCACCCTGTTCACGGGCTTTTTCCGCCAGTTTACTCTGCAGGTCATCGAGATTGCTGGCCCCGGAAACGGAGACAGTGCCGGCGGGACGGAGCTGATTATTCGCATCGCCACGCATAAGCGGTTCTGCCGCCAGGGCGGCGAATGATGCGCCCGCCAGCATACCGGCGGCGAGCATTATGAGATATTTTTTCATGGTCACACCTCTTATCACTTCAGATGAGTCAAGGTAAGTGTAGGACGGCAATGCGTGTGATTCAGCGCAAAAAATTGATGGAGATATGCTTATTTTTTGAACGATATTTTTTGACAATTCAATGACAAATCATAGACATCCAGGCATTTGATTTTTGACGCTTTGTTCTCATGCGTAGAGAATGATTTACCCTTGTGCCAGCAAAGAGTATCTTACGCCGCTGTTTTAAAGGAGAACGCCATGACATCCCAGAAGCCGGGGTTGCACCCACGCAACCGCCATCACAGCCGTTACGACATGAATGCCCTTTGCCAGAGCTGTCCGGCGCTGCGCGATTTTATTATCTCGTCACCTGCGGGCGAGCCAACGGTGAACTTCGCCGATCCGCAGGCGGTAAAGACGTTAAATAAAGCGCTGCTGGCCCATTTTTACGGCGTCGCGCAGTGGGATATTCCGGAGGGCTATCTTTGCCCACCCGTACCTGGGCGCGCGGACTATATTCACCATCTGGCAGATCTGCTGGCGGCGGATCGCGGCGGCGTGGTACCTGCAGAGGCCACGGTGCTGGATGTAGGTACCGGCTCGAACCTTATCTACCCGCTGATTGGCGTCCATGAATACGGCTGGCGTTTCACCGGCAGCGAGATTGACCCGCAAGCCTTTGCCAGCGCCACGGCGATCATTAACCACAATCCGGGCCTGAGCCGCGCCATCCGTCTGCGGCGTCAAAAAGAGGCCACGGCGATCTTCGCGGGCATCATTCATAAGAATGAGCACTACGATGCCACCCTCTGCAATCCCCCGTTCCATGACTCCGCCGAAGCGGCACGCGCGGGCAGCGAGCGCAAGCGTCGTAATCTCGGCCAGGCGGCGGATGGGGCGCTGAACTTTGGCGGCCAGCAGCAGGAGCTATGGTGTGAAGGGGGCGAGGTCGCGTTTATCAGTAAGATGATCGCCGAGAGTGCGCAGTACGCAAGACAGGTTAAGTGGTTTACCACCCTGGTGTCGCGCGGTGAAAATCTGCCGCCGCTCTACCGTGCGCTGACGGCGGTCGGTGCGGTAAAAGTGGTGAAAAAAGAGATGGCCCAGGGTCAGAAGCAGAGCCGCTTCATCGCCTGGTCCTTCCTCGACGATAACAAACGTAGCCGTTAAAGCGTCGGCGCCTGTGGCGGCAGTGTGGGGGGAGCAGGGGAGGCCGGCGACGGCAGCACCTGATAGGTTTGAACCGGCATCCGGACGTCGGCCAGATCGAAGTGCTTCTTCACCATACTGTCGAGAGCGAAACGCACCGTCCACTGCTTCAGCGGCTGGGTAGTGAAGGAGACGCGCAGCGTAAAGGCGGTATTCGTCAGCCCTACAATCCCGGCGAACGACGGCTCGCCGATAATCAGGCCCCGAATATCCTCCTGCTCCATGAGTTCGTCTACCGCCGCCTTTAACGCCCCTTTGGCCTTCTCCGCATCTTCATGGCGATCCACATCGTAATTGGCGACCACCGAACCGATACCGCGAACAAAGTTGGCGAAGGTGGTAATCGAAGACCAGGGGATAATGTGATACGCCCCGGTATCTTGCCGTACCCCCACAGAGCGAATCGACATCCGCTCTACCGTGCCGGTTAACGGCCCAATCGTAACCAGATCGCCGGTGTTCATCCCGTTTTCAAACTGGATAAAGATCCCGGTGATAATGTCTTTGACCAGCGTCTGGGAGCCGAACGAAATCGCCAGCCCCAGCGCCCCGGCACCGGCCAGCAGAGGAGCGATATTCACGCCGATCTCTGAGAGCACAATCATGATAGTGATAGTACTGATGATCACCGCCAGCGCGTTGCGGAACAGCGTCAGCAACGTGCGGGCGCGGGCGCTGGGCAGCGGACGGCCATGAATGTCTGACACCAGCCGGTTTTCAATCAGGCTGGCGAGCAGCGTCCAGCCGACGGCAGAGAAGAAGAGGATCAGCGCAATGCGGATCACGATATCCACCGCTTTTTCCCCCGCGCCGTTGTGCAGCCAGTTCCAGAAATCAAACAAGCTCCAGGCATTGAGTAGCAGCATAATCGCCACCGCCACGCAGAGGATCCTGGCCACCTTCAGTGAGGCGGAAATCCAGCCGTTAAGCCGTTTTTGCAATTCCGGGTAGTTGCGCTGCACCTGCGGCGACAGGGAGATGGTTTTGGCCAGCCAGCGTGAAAGCAGGCCAGAGATAAAGGCCGCAATCCCGATAATCGCCAGGCTCTGGAAGGTGGCACCCATCATAAACTTCAGGCTGTTGCCGGGATCGAACAGCGAGAAGAAGCAGAGCACAATAAAGTAGGCGCAGGCCAGCCAGTGCCACACCAGCGCAAACGCGCGAATAAATAGACTGAAGAAGGATAAGGAGCGGTCAGCCAGGTGCAGCAGTCCCTCGGTAATGGCCCGCTTATTATGAAAGATAAGATAGAGCGCCCAGACGGTGATGCAGAGCATAATCAGCACGTTAGCCAGCGCACCGATCTGCACATTGACCTGGTTGGAGATAATGGGCACCGCCACCAGCAGGCCATAACCAATGAGTCCGCTCAGGGTACTCAGGCGCAGCGACCAGTATTTTGCGGTCCGATCGTCGATGTTGAACGGACGTAGCTCCGGAACGTGAGGGCAAAATATTAGCCGTAGAATAGCTTTAAAGAATTCGATCAGCGCGAATGCGTTAAGGAACAACCCCTGCTGGAAGGCGATGGTTTTGTTACCGGCATGCAGGTTATCACTCAGCAACTGGCCGACGAAAAGGGTGAGTACCAGCAGCAGCAAGTCGATAATAAAGGCGGTGGTAATCATCAGCGGCAGATGTAGCCAGCTACTCTTCTCGCGGTTTTTCTTACGTCCCCACGCGCCCATTTTACGGTACAGCGGCCAGGCGCAAAGGCGCACCAGCCAGTAGAACGCAAAGACCAGCCCGGCGAGGATCAGGAAATGGCTGGCGGCATTGAGAAAGGTATCCGGATTAAACGCTTTGTGTGGGGAGCCAATCAGGTTGCGGTAGAGTTGCGCAAAGCGGGTTGCCAGCGCTTCGCCATAGTGACGCCCAACATCCGTGACATTCTCCAGCACCGTTTTCTCTTCTTCGATGGCCGGCGGCGTGATTTTGGGCGCCGTCTCCTGCGGCGGCGTGGCGGCCGCGGTACGCAACTGCCCGATCAACTCCTGACGTGACGCATCATTTTCAAGGACATCCGCCAGAGCGGAGTAAGCCGCTTTCTTCTGTTCAACGTCGGGCTCTGCCGGGGCTGCCCCCTCTGCTGCCGGGGTCGTCCCCGTGGTGACGCCCGGAATAGTAATCGCCTGCGCAGGGGCACACAGCAGGCTAACAAGCAGCAACAGGATCCACGGCACGGCGTCCTCCGATGACAATATTCAGCAAAAAGATAAGTATAGATGGCGGGGGAGGGAGAAATGGTTTTGAGAACATTCCGGCGTAAAAAAGCCGGGCGAACCCGGCTTAGCGTATTAACAAAGCACCGTCAGGAGACGTGCTGCAGGAACTCCTGCAGACGCTGGCTTGGCGGATTCTCGATCAAGGTCTGCGGGTTGCCATCTTCAGCAATACGCCCTTTATCGATAAAGATCAGACGTGAAGCGACTTTCTCGGCAAAGCCGATTTCGTGGGTCACAATCACCATCGTCATCCCTTCTTCCGCCAGGTCCTGCATCACCTTCAGGACTTCATGGCGCAGTTCCGGGTCAAGCGCAGAAGTAGGCTCATCAAACAGCATCATCTTCGGCTTCACCGCCAGCGCGCGGGCAATCGCCACACGCTGCTGCTGACCACCGGAAAGTTCAGAAGGATAGTGGTGACCACGTTCGGCCAGGCCCACTTTCGCCAGCAGCTCTTTTGCCAGCTTCTCAGCTTCCGCTTTATTGGCACCGCGCACGCGCAGCGGGCCAAACATTACGTTTTCCAGCGCGGTCAGATGCGGGAAAAGGTAGAACTGCTGAAACACCATCCCCGCTTCCTGGCGGATAAGGCGTTCTTCGACTTTCGGGTCATTAACCTTCAGACCATCGACGATCAGGTCGCCGCTGGTGATCTCTTCCAGTTTGTTAATGCAGCGCAGCAGCGTGGATTTACCGGAACCTGATGGGCCAATGATCACGACCACTTCGCCCGTTTCGATCTTCAGGTCGATATTATGCAGCACCTGGGTCTGACCAAAGTGCTTGGAGACGTTTTTGAATTCAATCACAGGATTTTCATCCTTCTTTCCAGACGACGTAAAACAAAGCTCAGTGCCAGCGTAATAATCAGATAAACCACGGCAACGGCGGTCCAGATCTCGAGCGCACGGAAGTTACCGGCAATGATCTCCTGGCCCTGACGCGTCAGTTCGGCCACGCCGATCACAATGAACAGCGAGGTATCTTTAATGCTGATGATCCACTGGTTACCCAGCGGCGGCAGCATACGGCGCAGCGCCAGCGGCAGAATAACGTGGCGAATAGTCTCGCGGCGAGAGAGACCCAGGGCGAGGCCCGCTTCGCTAAAGCCTTTATGAATCGACAGCACTGCCCCACGGGTGATCTCCGCAATGTAGGCACCGGAGTTGATCATGATGGTGACCACGGCCGCGCTGAACGGATCGATACGCAGGTCAGTAAAGGCCATAGGCAGGGCGAAGTAGATGAACATCACCTGTACAACGATAGGTGTGCCACGAATGATTTCAATGAAAACCAGTGCGATGTGGTTGGCAATCCAGCCGCCGTAGGTGCGGGCGAAACCGGCGACGAGGCCGATAATCAACCCGCCAATGAGACCGAGGACCGAAATCCACAGGGTCATTTTGGCGCCTTCAAGCAACAGAGGAATGGCGGGCCAGATGGCGCTCCAGTCAAACTCCATGATTAGTTCCTGTTTTTACCGTGGTGAAGACAACAGGGGGCGAAGTTCGCCCCCACAGAAGAGCAAACGCGTTATTATTTTGGTTCAGTACCGAACCATTTTTTATAAATTTCGTTATAAGTGCCGTTCTCACGCAGGGTTTTCAGCGCGCCGTTCACTTTAGTACGCAGATCGTCGCTGCCTTTCGGGAAGGCGATACCGTATTCCTGCGCTTCCAGAGACTCACCTACCGCCTTAAACTTGCCGTTGCCTGCAGTTTTGATGAAGTAAAGGATGTTCGGGGTATCGTGCAGCACCGCGTCAGCGCGGTTGGTGCCCAATTCCATATAGGCGTTATCGATGTTCGGGAACTGACGCAGGTCTTTGGTTTTGATGTTTGCTTTTGCGTAGTCAACAGAACCGGTACCACTCTTCACCGCAACCACTTTACCGTCGAGATCTTTAGCGCTTTTCACATCGTTGTTATCAGCTTTGACCATCACCAGCAGGCCGCTTTTGTAGTAGCCGTCAGAGAAGTCGATCGCTTTTTTACGCGCATCAGTAATGGTGATACCGGCCAGTGCCAGGTCCACGTTTTTGGTCTGCAGTGCCGGAACGATGCCGCTGAAATCCATTGGCTTCAGGGTGTAGTCCAGTTTCAGCTCTTTAGCGATAGCTGCCCACAGATCTACGTCAAAACCAACGTACTGGTCGCCTTGCTTGAATTCGAACGGAACAAATGCGGTATCGGTGGCAACGATCAGTTTTTTATCAGCAGCCTGAGAAGAAACCGCGAAAGCCAGGGTCAGTGCAGCCAGTGAGACTTTTAATACAGACTTCATAGCATTTCCTTTTATATCCACGGGGCGATCCCCTGCGAGAACGAACGGCTATATGAAAAAATCGTGCCAACTTTGCAAGTGGTTGTTTCACAAAGGAGCTACACCAGAGTCTTGCGCATCCTGTGGTGCAATTCGCTTTCTTTGCACCACAATGGAGCACTGTTTTGGTGCAGGTGATTTTTGATCGCTATAGCCCTGCTATTAAGCGCATATATTGATGAAAAAACAATCTCGCGTTAACGATTGTGTGAGGTGATTATTACAAATCTGTCACTTTTGCTTGGCATATAGACGATTTGTTGCACCATAGATGTGCAAAACCCCCGCCGAAGCGAGGGTCAAAGGCTGAAAAACAAGGTATTACTCGATGTTAGCTTCGATGAACCACAGATACTGATCCAGGTCGCGGGACGCTGCGGTAAAGATGTCAGCGGTATCTTCATCTTTGGCTTCGCCAATGGCTTTACGCACGTCGTTAGCGACTACGGCATAACGGTCTGCCAGCTCTTTCAGGTGATCCTGTACGCTGTGAATATCCAGCGGGTAGCTTTTCAACGGAGTTTTATTGTTGATAACCTGCGTGGTGCCCAGCGCCACGCCACCCAGCTGAACGGCACGCTCAGCCATGGTATCCATATGTGCAGTCAGTGAAGTACGGAAGCCATCCAGCATCTCATGTACGGCAATAAAGTTGGCGCCGCGCATATTCCAGTGGGCCTGTTTAGTAATCAGCGACAGGTCAATGAACTGGATCACCTGGCGATTCAGCAACTCGATTGTTGCTTTCTTATCGCTATCCGATACATCGTTGCGGGTATAAAGCAGATTAGACGCTTTCGTTTTAACCAGTTTAGCGGTACTCATAATCTCATATCCTCTTGATGTTTGTGTCCCAGGTAATTACTGGAGATAAGTATAGCACCACATTTTTAGCCTGCGACCCGGTACTGCCTATCGGTTTAATAGAAAGAATAATTAAGACTTATTAAAGGTCCTGAAAATCAGAGTCTTATAATATTTCGTTGTAAAAGATTCTTATTTATAAAAATCGGTAAGAGAGGAGAGAGAATATTTCCGATTGATGACAATTTGTGCGGGCATATTTAATTTCGCGCAATCTGGCTTATATTCTGCATGGCGCATATTGGCCATGCAGAATTACCCGTCAGCGGTTGATATCTACCTCTTCGACCTTGGTTTCGCGCCGCAATGTCAGGGTTGAGCCCATCGACGCAGCAATAATAGAGCAGAGCGCCAGCGTCTGGGTAAAGGTGAGCGTTTCACCAAGAAACACCATACCTGACATGGCTGCCAGCGCGGGCTCCATGCTCATCAGGGTGCCGAAGATGCGCGTAGGCAGGCGGGTGAGCGCGATCATCTCCAGTGAGTAGGGGAGCGCTGTTGAAAGGACCGCGACCGCCAGCCCGACGGGTAAAATCGACCACTGCCAGATCGACTCGGCGGCCTGCGCCATCCCCAGCGGCACAAAGATGATAGCGGCAATCAGCGATCCCAGCGCCACCGTTGCGGGGCCATGCTCTTCCCCCGCACGCTGACCGGTAAGGATATATAAAGCCCAGCAGGCACCCGCGCCAAGCGCCAGCGCGGCACCGGTTAAATCCACATGCGCAATGTCCTGACCGAGGGGGAGCAGGAACCACAGCCCCAATACCGCCAGCACCACCCAGACAAAGTCTACCGGGCGGCGCGAGGAGAAGAGCGCCACCGCCAGCGGGCCGGTAAACTCCAGCGCCACCGCAATTCCCAGCGGGACGGTCTGTATTGATAAATAGAAGAGGTAATTCATCGCCCCCAGCGACAGGCCATAAAAGAGCAGCGGCAGGCGCTGTGATTTTTCAAAACGCAGACGCCAGGGCTTAAAGATAATTACCAGGATAAGCGTGCCGAGCGCAATACGCAGCGCCGTTACGCCCGGCGCGCCGATCACGGGAAAAAGAGATTTCGCCAGCGATGCGCCGCTCTGGATAGACAACATGGCGATAAGAATAACGACAACCGGCATCCAGACCGGCGATTTGCGGGGCAACCCAGGCATCCTTTCTCCTGTCAATTTATGTCAAACGAAGTAAAGGTGGCAGTGTAATTGAAATAAGCTGTCGCGGTTGAGACTTCGTTGAAAAAAAGTTCCCTGAAATCCGTAGAATGGCATTCATAGACCGGGCTTATTGCCAAGCAGTTTAGGAATAGTCTGGATGAATGTATTGAATCTGACGCGCACTATTACATTTTTGGGATGTATTTTCGGTGAGATTTGAAAGAGATAACTGATTATGGAAATAATTAGTTACACCAAAAGAGCCGTTAGACATCACTAATCAGAAAGAGTTTCACAAGAATTTTTGATATATTTAAAACTTACGGACTTACTTGAAGCACATTTGAGGTGGTTATGAAAAAAATTGCATGTCTTTCAGCACTGGCAGCCGTTCTGGCCGTTTCCGCAGGCACCGCAGTAGCGGCAACTTCTACCGTTTCCGGTGGTTACGCTCAGAGCGATATGCAGGGCGTTATGAACAAAACTAACGGCCTGAACCTGAAATACCGCTACGAGCAGGACAACAACCCACTGGGTTGGATCGGCTCCTTCACCTACACCGAAAAAGATCGCTCTTCCGGTGATGTGTATAACAAAGCACAGTACTACGGCATCACCGGTGGTCCTGCTTTCCGTCTGAACGACTGGGCAAGCATCTACGGTGTAGTGGGTGTGGGTTACGGTAAATTCCAGCAGACTTCCGACACCGGTCTGGTTCGCTCTTCTGACGACACCAGCGACTACGGTTTCTCCTACGGTGCAGGTATGCAGTTCAACCCAATCGAAAACGTTGCGCTGGACTTCTCCTATGAGCAGAGCCGCATCCGTAACGTTGACGTTGGCACCTGGATCGCGGGCGTAGGTTACCGCTTCTAATCACTCCGGTGAGCCAATAAAAAATCCGCCCCTGTGGCGGATTTTTTTTGTCTCCAATAACCCAAACCTTACCGACTTTGGGTGGCGAAAATGTCGCTCCCCAGATGGTTATAGTCCACTTTCTGCAACTTGAAGTTCGTGACATACACCGGCGGTGCTTTTTGGCTGGAGATAAAGCGGTAGTGACTGGCGATCTCTTTTGCCTGAATTCCCGTCCACTGAGAGAAGAAGCTCAGGAAATCGTTCGCCGAACGGCGGGCCTTGATGATGCGGTGGCTCTTATCGTCGCTGGAGAGCACCATAAAAGGCACCTGGAAGTTTTGCTGGAAGGCGTCATCATGAGCCAGATACTGCACCGCTTTACCGCGCTCTTTAAACGCCAGCCCGTGATCGGAAAAATAGACCATCGAGAAACTGTCGCCCGTATTTTGCAACTGGCTATACAGCTGACTTAACAGCTGGTCGGTCTGCGTCATGGTGTAGAGGTAACAGGAGGTCTCTTTCGACTGCACAAACTCGGCGTATTTGCCTTTGGTGCGATCGCAGGCCTGTGGGTGCGAGCCCATCAGATGCAGCACAATAAGCTGCGGCTGCGTACGATGCGTGCTGAAAACCTGCGCAGTCATCTTCAGCAGTGCCTCATCCTGGGTATTTTTATCGGCTTCAAAATCACCGCTCTTCAGGAACTGCACCTCGTCGGCACGCTTAGCAATACTGGCGATGGCGGTATCATATTCGCCAATCTGGCCCTGATTGGAAAACCACCAGCTCTGGAAGCCGGCACGGTTCGCCAGGGTAACGAAGTTATCCTGATACTGGGGTTTGTTATCCACTACCCGATTAAGCGTCAGCCCCAGTGACTTCTGCGTAGAGCCGCTGGCGGCAATATAATCGGTAAACAGGGTGCCATTCACCGCACTGGCAAAAGGCGTGTTGTTCCAGTGGCCGCCAAAGGCACCCAGCGCATCGCGGCGAGCGCTTTCGCCTATCACCACCATATAGATGTGATATTTCGGCTTCACCGCCGTCACGTTCCAGGTATCTTTCATCTGCGACAACGCGTTCATGCGCGCCTGTTCGTCGATCACTTCCTGGTTGTTCACCACCACGTCTTTCACAAAACGGAAGACCGGGTAGCCGCTATCTTTCAGCCTGAAGACGCCACCCCATGCCAGGTTCTGCATCGGGGCGACAAAAAAGGCGGCAAGGCTGACGGCCAGGTAGAGGCTGTCCAGTCGGTTCCACCCTTTTTTGGCTTCGGGTTTACGTCGCACAGCAATGACGCCCAGCGCAAAGATAAACAGGCCAACCACATAGCTGTACCAGGGGAAGATGGTCAGGATCTCTGTCGACTCCTCCATATTGGTGGAGTGCATCGCCAGCAGGGTATTAAAGTTGGGTGCCCCATAGGCCTGAGAGAAGGGGAAGTACATCGCCGCCACCAGCGAGCAGATGCCCAGCAGCCCTTTCTGCACGCGCGGTGCGCTACGCCACAGCAACAGCAATACGCAGGTAAAAGCCACCGCGTAGAGCAGACTGAAGGGGTAGCCCAACGCAAAATTAATCAGCAGTGATTGTAAAAAGTAGAATCCCGTCCACGGGCTTAAGGCCCGGCCGCGGGTCACAAGTGATTCTTTCAGGGTTAAATTCATAGGTCACAATCATGAAAACGCCATGTGCTCACCCTGGCGCCAAGGGTCAAAACCTGCCTGAGAGTGCGGAGAAGGGGAATTGGGGTCCGCGTCTGCGAGCCGCAAATAGTGCAGGGCTGCAAGAAGATAGTGCCAGCGGCGATGAAGGTCAACAGCTATAAAGGGGATGTTTTGCGAAGAGGGCTACAAATCCGTAAAAAAGATCCGGCAATTTGCCTTACGGCTCAGTCTACAAGGGAAGTGTGACAAAAAAATGAAGCGGCGTACCGCGACGCCGCCTAGCGGGAAGGTTTATCGTTCTGCTGTGATTTGCCAGTAATCATGTCGCAAATCATGTTCAGCAGCATTAAGCGTACTGTGAATGGAGAGTGGCTAAACACCTGTATACACCTCTTGAATTCGTTCATCTCAACCTCCTGATGAATGATCCCTTCGATCCCTGAAGGTGACTGCATTACATACAGATATAGCACAGGCTATATTGTATAGCTATGGCTATTACGTTAATTTTTTGTGCTTGTTCACGCATGGTTTACAATGGCCGCACTTGAATTGCGCTGCTGGAAGCGTCACCCCCATTGAGGAAGCACAATGACCCATCGTGCAGGTAAAACCACGACAAGAAAAAAGACGCAGCTGGTAAATGTTGAAGAACACGTTGAAGGATTTCGTCAGGTTCGCGAAGCGCATCGTCGCGAGCTGATTGATGATTATGTTGAGCTGATTTCCGATCTGATCCGTGAGGTGGGCGAAGCACGCCAGGTCGATATGGCCGCACGTCTCGGCGTCTCCCAGCCGACGGTGGCAAAAATGTTGAAACGACTCGCCTCGGTGGGGTTGATCGAGATGATCCCCTGGCGCGGCGTTTTCTTAACCCCTGAAGGTGAGAAACTGGCGCAGGCCAGCCGCGAACGCCATCAGATTGTGGAGAACTTCCTGCTGGTGCTGGGCGTCAGTCCCGATACTGCCCGCCGCGATGCGGAGGGGATGGAACACCACGTTAGCGAAGAGACTCTGCAGCAATTCAGCGAGTTTACCCGCAAATACGGACCTGCCTCTGAATGACCCTTCCAGGCCTGGGGGCGCTGGCCCGCGATCGTTTCTTTCATCTGTTAGTCTTGATTGGCGTCGGGCTCAGTTTTTGCGTTCCTTTCGCCCCCCAGCGCTGGCCTGCCGCTATTGACTGGCACACCATCATTACCCTGAGCGGGCTGATGATGCTCACCAAAGGGGTAGAGCAGAGCGGCTTTTTCGACGTGCTGGGACGCAAAATGGTTCGTCGCTTCGCCACGGAACGCCGCCTGGCGCTGTTTATGGTCTTCTCGGCGGCGCTGCTCTCCACTTTTCTGACCAACGACGTGGCGCTGTTCATCGTGGTGCCCCTGACGCTAACGTTGCGCAAGCTCTGCGAGATCCCGGTCAATCGATTGATCATCTTCGAAGCGCTGGCGGTCAACGCCGGTTCACTGTTAACGCCGATCGGGAACCCACAGAACATTCTCTTATGGGGACGCTCTGGCCTGTCTTTTGCCGCTTTTAGCTGGCAGATGGCGCCCCTGGCGGCGGTGATGATGGTTACGCTGGGGGTGATGTGCTGGTTTGCTTTCCCGGCAAAACCGCTGCAGTACCATACCGGCACGGCGGCCACGCAGGCATCACCGCGTCTGGCCTGGAGCTGCCTGGCGCTCTATCTGGTCTTTCTGGTAGCGCTCGATCTGAAACAAGAGCTGTGGGGGGCGCTGCTGGTAGCCGGCGGCTTCTTACTGCTGGCGAGGCGCGTCCTGGTAAGCGTCGACTGGACGCTGCTGTTGGTCTTTATGGCGATGTTTATTGATGTGCATTTGCTGATTCAGGTGCCGGCGCTGCAGGGTGTGCTGCAAAACGTAACCCATCTGTCGCAGACGGGATTGTGGATCACCGCTATAGGGCTGTCACAGGTGATAAGCAATGTACCTTCGACCATACTGCTGCTCAATTATGTCCCCCCCAGCGCACTGTTGGCCTGGGCCGTCAACGTCGGCGGTTTCGGGCTTCTGCCCGGTTCCCTCGCCAACCTGATTGCCCTGCGGATGGCGAACGATCGCCGTATCTGGTGGCGCTTCCACCTCTGGTCAATCCCGATGCTTGTCTGGGCATCGCTGGTCGGATTCGGACTATTCCTTCTCATATAATGCGCAATTTGTCAGTTTTTCCTGGCAAATGTATAGCAACGTCCTAGCTTTATTGAACGGCATAGTGTGATGCCGCTCACTGACAGGACCGTTGCTGAACTATGGCTGAAGATCAAAAGTCCCCTGCTGACGAGCAGGAAAAAAACAATAATGAGCGTAAGCGTCCGGGTAAAAAACCGTTAATTATCCTCGGCATTGTCGTGGTGGTGATGGTTATCGTGGCGCTGGTGTGGTGGTTTTTAACCCGTAACGAAGAGACAACCGACGACGCCTTTACCGACGGCGACGTGGTGACCATTGCGCCGAAAACGGCAGGCTACGTCACCGAACTGCGCGTGCGCGATAACCAGCGCGTGAAAAAGGGCGATCTGCTGGTGGTGATCGACCCGAGAGACACCACCGCCCAGCGCGATCAGGCGCAGGCCCAGCTTGGCCTGGCGACCGCACAGCTGCATCAGGCCCAGGCGCAGCTGGCGCTCTCAAAGGTGCAATACCCCGCGCAGCGTGATGAAGCGAAAGCCCAGGTGCTGAAAGCTCAGGCGGATCTCGCCAATGCGCAGGCGGAATATCGTCGTCAGCGCGGGGTCGATCCGCGTGCGACCACCCAACAAAGTATCGATTCCGCTAACGCCCAGCTGCGTAGCGCGCAGGCGGGCCTGGCCAGCGCCCAGGCGCAGCTTGAGGTAGCGGAGCAGGTTCAACTGCAAATCCGCCAGCAGGAGACCAACGTCGAAGCGCGTCAACGCCAGGTGGATCAGGCAAAAGCGCAGCTCGAAACCGCCAACCTCAATCTTTCCTACACCGAAGTCCGCGCCCCGTTCGACGGCTTTGTCACCAAACGCAACGTGCAGCCCGGCACGCTGGTGCAGGCAGGCTCGGCGCTCTTCTCGCTGGTCTCCCCGAACGTCTGGGTGGTGGCAAACTTCAAAGAGTCGCAGCTTGAAAGGATGAAGCCGGGCGATAAGGTACAGGTCTCCGTGGACGCCTGGCCTGACATGGAGCTTGAAGGCCATATCGACAGTATCCAGCAGGGCAGCGGCTCGCGTTTCTCCGCCTTCCCGTCGGAAAACGCCACCGGCAACTTTGTTAAAATCGTGCAGCGCGTGCCGGTGAAAATCGTGATTGATAAGGGGCTGGATCCGAACAAACCGCTGCCGCTGGGGCTGTCGGTTGAATCGAAGGTCACAGTGGAATGACGGATCAGAGTCACGATAACTGGAAGCCCGCCAGTAACCCCTGGGCGGTGGCGATTGTCGTCACCCTGGCGGTGTTTATGGAGATCCTCGACACCACCATTGTCAACGTGGCGCTGCCGCACGTGGCCGGGTCGCTCTCGGCCAGCTATGACGAATCCACCTGGGTGTTAACCAGTTACCTGGTGGCAAACGGTATTGTCCTGCCCATCTCCGCCTTTCTGAGCCGGCTGTTTGGCCGCAAGCAGTTTTTCTTAATCTGCATTGTGATGTTCACCATCTGCTCATTCCTCTGCGGCATTGCCACCGAGCTGTGGCAGATCATCCTGTTCCGAATCATGCAGGGCTTCTTTGGCGGCGGCCTGCAGCCTACCCAGCAGTCGGTGCTGCTTGACTACTTCAAGCCTGAGGACAGGGGCAAAGCCTTTGGCCTCTCGTCCATCGCCATTATCGTCGCCCCGGTTCTCGGGCCGACGCTGGGCGGCTGGATCACCGACAACTACTCGTGGCGCTGGGTCTTTTTCATCAACATACCGGTCGGGATCGTCACGGTGCTGGCGATCTACCAGCTGCTGGAAGATCCGCCCTGGGAGAGCAAATCCAAAGAGAAACTCTCTGTCGACTGGACGGGGATCGGCCTGATCGCGCTCGGGCTGGGCTGCCTGCAGGTGATGCTCGACCGGGGTGAGGATGACGACTGGTTCTATTCAAACGTGATCCGCACCTTCGCGGTGCTGACGCTTATCGGCATCATCGGTGCCATTTACTGGCTGATGTATGCCAAAAAGCCGGTGGTCGATCTGCACTGCATGAAGGACAAAAACTTTGCCGTATCCAGCCTGCTGATGGCGGGGATGGCAATGATCCTCTACGGCAGCTCGGTGGTTATTCCGCAGCTGGCCCAGCAGGATCTCGGCTACACCGCCACCTGGTCGGGCATGGTGCTATCGCCTGGGGCAATATTGATCGTATTGACCATACCGCTGGTGCTGAAGCTGATGCCGGTGGTGCAGACGCGCTGGATCATCGCCTTCGGCTTTACCTGTCTGGCGGTGTCGTTCTTCTGGTCCCGCACGCTGACCCCGGATATCGATTTCGAAACCCTGGTACTGTTCCGCAGCGCCCAGTCGATCGGACTCGGGTTCCTGTTTGTACCGCTCACGACCATTGCGTTTATCTCGATTCCGCGGCAGCTCAACGCCGATGCGGCGGCGCTGTTTACCATGTTCCGCAACGTCGCAGGCTCGATAGGCATTTCGCTGTCGACGGCGGCGATCACCGAGCGTTCCCAGGCGCACAGCGCACATCTGGCCTATCACGCCACGCCGTTCAACGAGCAGTTCCAGCTGGCGATACGCGAAAGCGCTCAGGCGATCCAGAATTTCACTACCCAGGTCGGCGACCCGACCGGCATCGCCACCGGGCGGATGTACCAGACCATGATCGAGCAGTCGCGCTTTTTGGCCTACATCGACGTCTTCACCCTTCTGAGCGTGGTGGCCTTTTTACTGATCCCGTTTTGTTTGTTGCTCTCGCCGGTTAAGAGCGAGGGGAGTGCAGGAGCACACTGATGATACACAGACGTTTACACCCTCTGATGATAATGCTGTTGCTCGCAGGCTGCGCCGTGGGGCCGGACTATCAGCAGCCCGCACCGCCTGCGGTCACCCACTGGAATGACAAGGGGGATGGCGAGGTAAACTCGAAAACCGTTTCGGCCGCCACCAACCCACGCTGGTGGAAAACCTTCAACTCGCCGCAGCTCGATAGCCTGATTGAACGCGCCATCGCCGGAAACCTCTCCCTACAGCAGACCGTGTTGCGCATTGCCGGGGCGCGGGAACAGATCAATCAGGCGGGCGGGGCGTTTTATCCGTCGGTAAACGGCAGTTTACAAGCAACGCGCCAGCAGCTCGGGCTGGAAGGAGAGCTGAAATCGCACGGGGTATACGACCAGCTTGATAATGTCGACCCGCAACTGCGGGGCGCGTTAGGCCCGCTGACCCAGCCGATCAACCTTTACCAGGGCAGCTTTGACGCCCAGTGGGAAATCGACCTGTGGGGCAAGGTTCGCCGTCAGGTCGAAGCCGCCGAAGCGCAGCAGCAGGCGGCGATTGAGCAGCGTAACGATGCGCTGGTGTCGCTGGAGGCGGAAGTGGCGCGGGCGTGGCTGCAGCTGCGCGGCGCGCAGAGCATTATCGCCACCCTCAATACCCAGATTGAGAGCGCCCGGCAGACGCTGGATCTCACCGACAACCGCCAGCGCGGCGGGTTGTCACCCCAGATGGACGTGGAAAATGCCCGTGCGCAGCTCGGTACGCTTGAAGCGCAGCTTCCGCAATATCAGGCACAGGCGCGACAGGCGATGAATGGCCTGGCGATCCTCCTCGGCAAACCGCCGGGGGCGCTGGACGCGGAGCTGCAGTCCGCCCAGCCGATGCCCGCCTTGCCGGACATTGTGCAGACGGGGATCCCGTCCACGCTGGCACGTCGCCGCCCGGACGTACGCGAGGCGGAGGCCAATCTCCACGCCGCCACGGCGCAGATCGGCGTTTCGGTGGCGCAGCTGTTCCCGAGCTTTACCCTCTCCGGTCAGTTTGGTCTGCGCAACAGCGAAACCAACTGGCTCACCGACTGGAGCAGCCACTTCTACAGCTTTGGCCCGCAGGTCTCCATTCCTATCTTCCAGGGTGGGCGGCTGGTCTCCAGCGTGAAGGTGGCGCGCGCGCAGCAGAGCGCTGCGGTGCTGGACTATCGTCAGACGGTGCTAACGGCGCTCGGCGACGTGGAAAATGCGCTGGTGAGCTACCGTACCGATCAACAGCGTGAGGCAGGGCTGGCGAAAACCATCGATGCACTGCAAAACGCCTTTGATCTGGCAAGCGACAGCTACCGGCAGGGGATTGCCACCTTTATCGACGTGCTGGATGCCCAGCGACAGCTGGCGCAGGCCGAGCAACAGCGCGCGCAGGCGCAGGTGCAGAGCGCCCTTGACCTGGTCGCGTTGTACAAGGCGCTGGGCGGTGGCTGGGAGCCGTATCAGCAGGTGCAAATGCCAGACTACCCCGTCTTTGGCGATGCACCTCGCGGATAAGATGGCGAGAATTGGGCAAGAAACGGACAGGAACCGCACATTCGCTGTCGGCGTGCACCGGGTATAACTATGGGGTACTCAACAAACAAGGAGTCTCAAATGCGATATCAAAAACTCGGTAATACCGGCCTGTTCGTCTCTGAACTCTGCCTCGGTACCATGACCTTCGGCGGCGAAGGCGGCATGTGGGGCAAGATTGGCCAGCTCCAGCAGAGCGACGCGGAGCAGCTGGTAGGCCGCGCACTGGACGCCGGTATCAACTTTATCGACACCGCCAACGTCTACTCGGAAGGGCGTTCGGAGGAGATCACCGGCCAGGCGTTGAAAAACCTGAAGGTGCCGCGGGAAAACGTGGTGGTGGCGACCAAAGTCTTTGGCGAAACCGGCACGGGCGGGGTGAACTCACGCGGTAGCTCGCGTTACCACATCATCAGCAGCGTAAAAGAGAGTCTGCGCCGGCTGCAGCTCGATCATATCGATCTCTATCAGTTGCACGGTTTTGATCCCGCCACCCCCATTGAAGAGACTCTTTATGCGCTGGATAACCTGGTGCAGCACGGCCATGTTCGTTATATCGGGGTCTCTAACTGGGCGGCCTGGCAGATCATGAAGGCGCTGGGTATCTCCGAGCGGTTGGGTCTGGCGCGGTTCGCCTCTCTGCAGGCTTACTACACCATCGCCGGGCGCGATCTGGAGCGCGAACTGGTGCCGATGATGCAAAGCGAAGGGGTAGGCTTGATGGTCTGGAGCCCGCTGGCGGGCGGCCTGCTCAGCGGGAAATACGATCGCAACGGACAGAGCGAATCCGGCGGCCGTCGTCTGGAATTTGACTTCCCGCCGGTGGAAAAAGCGCGTGCCTTCGATTGCGTCGACGTGATGCGCACTATCGCAGAGAGCAAAGGGGTCTCGGTGGCGCAGATTGCGCTGGCGTGGTTGCTGCATCAGCCGGTGGTCAGCAGCGTGATCGTTGGGGCGAAGCGGGTGGATCAACTGGATGACAACATTGCCGCCACCGAAATACGCCTGAGCGAAGACGAGCTAAAACAGCTTGATGCCGTCAGCGTCTTGCCGCGGGAGTACCCCGGCTGGATGCTGGAGCGCCAGGGAGAATATCGTCGGAATCAACTCGCACAGCAGTAATTTTCCACTTCCTTTCAGGGCCGGAGCCGCAGCGCGGATCCGGCCTTTTTTATTCCACACGCCTCACACAAAACGATCCCGATCTTTGCCTGCTTTATCCGCTTTGGCTATATGACTAGTCATGAAATTTAAATGACTAGTCATATAGGGAGTGCGCATGAAAGCATCTTTGCCAGCCAATTTTTTATGGGGCAACTCGGTCTCCAGCATGCAGACCGAAGGGGCGTGGAACGAGGGTGGGAAGGGGATGTCGGTCTACGATATTCGCGAGGCGGGAGAGAATACCTCAGACTGGAAAGTCGCCACCGACTCGTATCATCGCTACGCGGAAGACTTCGACCTGATGCAGGATCTGGGCATGAACTGCTATCGCTTCCAGATCGCCTGGAGCCGCGTCTGCCCGCAGGGTGACGGTGATTTCAATGACGAGGGGATCGCCTTTTACGATCGCTTTATCAACGATCTGATCGCCCGCGGCATTGAGCCGATGGTCTGTCTCTACCACTTCGATATGCCGCTGGCGCTGGCCCAGGAGTACAACGGATTTACCGATCGCCGGGTGATGGAGGCCTTTATCCGTTATGGCAAGAAGATGATCGACTGCTTCGGCGATCGGGTGAAATACTGGCTGACCTTCAACGAGCAGAACATCTTCCATATGCCCGAGGCGTTTCGCATTTCCGGCTATATGAAAGGCGAGAAAACCCTGCGCGAGCTGTACGCACTTCAGCATCACACCATGGTGGCGCATATGGCGCTGACCGAGTACCTGCATCAGTCCCGGCCAGGTCAGCTGATGGGCGGTATGCTGGCGCACCAACTGATCTATCCCGCCACCTGTAAACCGCGCGATATCTTTTGCGCGCAACAGTATGACGAATTTCTGAACCAGAACCTGCTGCGCGTCTTTGCCGGTCAGGGCTACAGCCCGGCGGTGATGGCGGTGGTGGCGCAGGAAGGTTTTGAAGATATCTACCGGGCCGAGGATCTGGCCCTGCTGGCACGTACCAAAAATGACTATATGGCGTTCAGCTATTACGCCAGTAAGACCCTGGATAGTGATGCGATCCCGGAAGAGACGCCGGTTAACTATTACTTGCTGCACGGCGAGAAAAACAACCCCTATCTGAAAGCGACAGAGTGGAACTGGCAGATCGATCCGCTGGGCTTTCGCACCATTATCACCCGCTACTACAACGACTGGCGGCTGCCGGTCTTCCCGATTGAAAACGGCATCGGCGTGATTGAGTCGTGGGACGGCGTAAATCCGATTGAGGATGACTACCGTATCGACTACCACCGGGAGCATATCGAGGCGATGAAGGCGGCGATGTTTGAAGATGGTGCCGAGGTGATCGGCTATCTCGGCTGGGGCTTAATCGACATTCTGAGTTCGCAGGGGGACATGCGTAAACGCTACGGCGTGGTGTACGTCAACCGCGAAAACCATGACCTGAAAGACCTGAAGCGCGTGCCGAAAAAAAGCTACGCGTGGCTCAAACAGGTTATCCATAGCAACGGGCGCGAGATGTAAGCCGTACGCTGCCGGGCCGTTTTTGTGACTGATTAAGGGAACTATCCGTATGTCTGATACAAAAATTACACCTGCGATGCAGTCCTTTGTCGACAGATTTGTGGAGTTCTCGGCGCGCCTGGCCAATCAGGTGCACCTGCGCTCTCTGCGTGATGCGTTTGCCACGGTGATGCCGATCTTTATCCTCGCCGGGCTGGCGGTGCTGATCAATAACGTGGTCTTCCCGTGGATTTTCACCGGGGAGACGCTGGCCCACTATCAGGTCTGGGGCGAGGCGATTATTAACGGTACGCTGAATATCGCGGCGCTCCTGCTGGCCCCGATCATTGCCTGGTCGCTGGCGCGTAACAAAAATTTCGACAATCCGGTCTCGGCAGTGGTCATCGCCGTCAGCAGCTTTATCATAATGATGCCGATGCGACTGCAGATCGTCCCCGTCGGCAGCGACACTGCGGTGAGCGTTACGCAGATCCTTACCTTCGCCAATATCGGCTCGACGGGCATTTTCGCCGGGGTGCTGATTGGGCTAATCTCGGCGGAGATCTTTATCGCCATCTCCCGGCTAAAAGCGCTGCACATTTCGCTGGGGGACAATGTCCCTCCGGCGGTGAGCAAATCCTTTACCGCGCTCATCCCCACCATCATTACACTCTCGCTGTTCGCGGTGCTTGCGGCCTTGCTGGCAAACGTGCTGCACACCGATTTAATTCACCTGATCACCACTTTTATCCAGCAGCCGCTGCGGCTGATTAATACCAGCTTGCCGGGAACGCTCTTTATCTACAGCTTTGGCAACTTCCTGTTTACGCTCGGCATTCATCAGTCAGTGGTTAACAGTGTGATTCTGGAACCCTTCCTGTTGATTAATACCAATGAAAATATGCTGGCCTTCGCCAATGGACAGCCCATCCCGCATATCATCAACAGTATCTTTGTCCCCACCTTCGGCATGGTGGGGGGCACCGGCAGCACCATCTCACTGCTGATCGCCATCTTTATCTTCTCGCGTCAGCAGTCGGCGAAACAGGTGGCTCGCCTGTCGCTGGCGCCGGGGCTGTTTAACATTAATGAACCGGTGATATTTGGCCTGCCCATTGTCTTTAACCTGCCGCTGATGATCCCCTTCGTGCTTCTTCCGGCGCTGGGGATCTGGTTTGCCTGGCTCTGCACCACATTGGGATTTATGTCGCGCTGTGTTGTCATGATCCCCTGGACCACGCCACCCATACTCAGCGCCTGGCTGGCCACGGCCGGCGACTGGCGAGCGGTAGTGGTACAGTTGGCAATCATCATATTTGGTGTATTCTTCTACCTGCCTTTCCTCAAGGTTGCCGAGCGAGTGGCATTGAAAAACAGTGAGATAGCGAACTAAACATAAGGAAACGGCGATGGCGGCGAAGTACATCACCATAGCGCGGGAAATTAAAAAACGCATTATTAGTCAGCAGTATGCCGCCAACGAACCGCTGCCCGATCAGTTTGCGCTGGCCGCGGAGTTCAGCTCCAGCCGCATGACCATACAGCAGGCGATGCGTCAGCTTATTGTCGAAGGGCTGGTCTATACCCGGCAGGGGCAAGGCACTTTTATCCGCAAGAATTTTCTACAGCTCTCTCAGTGGGATCTCTCCGGCAGCGACTACTTTGGCGCCACCAAAACCTGGGAGCATCTTGGTACGGTCTCCAGTCAGGTCGTCCATTTCGAACTGCGCTTTCCCAACGAAAAAGAGCAGGCCTCACTGATGATAAACGCTGATGCCCCGGTGTATGACTTTATCCGCCTGCGCCTGCTTAACGGCGAGCCGATGTCGCTGGACGCTACCGTCATGCCGCTCAACCTGGTGCCGGGGCTGAACAAAAGCCATCTCGAAAGCTCGGTGTTCCGCTACGTGCAGGAGACGCTGGGGCTAAAAATTATGGGGTCATATCGGATCGTCAGAGCCCTGAAACCCAGCGCGCTGGATATGCAGCATCTGGTCTGCGAGCCGTCCGATCCGGTGCTGGAGGTGGAGCAGGTGATCTATCTGGAGGATGGCACGCCGCTGGAGTACGCCCACTGTCACTACCGGTACGACCACGGCGGGATTGTTATTGTGAATAACGGATAAAAAAAGCGGGCCCCGGGCCCGCTTTTTTATGTCGCTAGTTTATCAGTTCAGGCGAACTGGCATACCGGAGCGGTTCTGAATAGCCTGGTCAACAACGGAGGCATCTACGTCAGCCTGGCTGGTGATCGCCTGCACATTGCTCTTCAGGGTGATCGGCACGGTAACGTTGTTATCGATCTGATCTTCGCTGGTGGAGAGCGGGTTATGCACTTCCAGATAACGGCTGCCATCTGGCTCGGTGGTCGCTTTTACAGGTTCGTTGATGAACTGTACGCGGGTACCGACCGGCACGTTTTCGAACAGGAATTTGATATCGTCATTACGCAGACGCACACAGCCGTGGCTCACGCGCAGGCCGATACCAAAGTTGGCGTTGGTGCCGTGAATAGCATAAAGGCGGCCAATGTAGAGCGCGTACAGACCCATCGGGTTATCCGGGCCAGCCGGAACAACAGCCGGCAGCGGCTCGCCAGCGGCAATATACTCCGCGTGCATCTTGGCGGTTGGCGTCCAGGTTGGGCCCGCTTTTTTACGCTCAACTTTGGTGGTCCAGTTCATCGGGGTGTCTTTACCCAACTGGCCGATACCGATTGGCAGAACGATGACGGTATTGGTCCCTTTCGGATAGTAGTAGAGACGCATTTCAGCACTGTTGATGATGATACCTTCATGCACGGTATCGGGCAGGATCAGCTGCTGAGGAATATTCAGCACAGTACCGCCTTTCGGCAGGTACGGATCGACGCCCGGGTTTGCTTCCATCATGTTGGAGAGACCCAACTGATATTCAGCAGCAAAATATTCCAGCGGCTGCGTGTTACCTTCTTCGATGGTCACAACCTGATTCTGGCCGACCAGACGGCTACCGTCAGTGGGCAGAGGATAGGTGACAGCAGAAGCGGTCTTGCAAAACCCTACGACGGCAAACGCCGCTGCTAATAGCGATGTTAATTTCATATTCATGTTATGCGAGGTATCTGTGCCACTGTGGCATGTAGTTAAAAGGGCTGAATGGTATAGGGAGCGCATTATATGTCCATTACCCCATTCAGGGAATTCAGATGTGTACGAAATCACATTTTTTTCGACATTGTTAAAGTTTAGCGTCTCGTCGCAACATCGGGATCTCAATTCGGAATTGTGGCATAATGCCGCGTTTATCACACTTTTCGCAGGAATCTCCCCGTGTTAGTTACCAGCAACGTCACTATGCAGTTTGGCAGTAAGCCGCTGTTCGAAAATATTTCCGTCAAATTTGGCGGCGGCAACCGTTACGGCCTGATTGGTGCCAACGGTAGCGGCAAATCCACCTTCATGAAGATCCTCGGCAGCGATTTAGAGCCGACGCTGGGCAATGTCTCAATGGACCCCAACGAGCGCATCGGTAAGCTGCGTCAGGATCAGTTCGCCTTTGAAGAGTTCACCGTGCTCGACACCGTGATCATGGGACACGGAGAGCTGTGGGAAGTGAAGCAGGAGCGTGACCGTATTTACGCCCTGGCCGAAATGAGCGAAGAAGATGGCTACAAAGTGGCCGATCTGGAGACGCAGTATGGCGAAATGGACGGATACTCCGCCGAAGCGCGCGCGGGCGAATTGCTGCTCGGCGTGGGCATTCCGGTAGAACAGCACTACGGCCCGATGAGCGAAGTCGCGCCAGGCTGGAAACTGCGTGTGCTGCTGGCACAGGCGCTGTTCTCTAACCCTGACATTCTGCTGCTCGATGAACCGACGAACAACCTGGACATCGATACCATCCGCTGGCTGGAGCAGACGCTGAACGACCGCGATAGCACCATGATCATTATTTCGCACGACCGTCACTTCCTTAATATGGTCTGTACGCACATGGCGGATCTGGACTACGGCGAGCTGCGCGTTTACCCGGGCAACTACGACGAGTATATGACGGCCGCAACCCAGGCGCGTGAACGTCTGCTGGCGGACAATGCCAAGAAGAAAGCGCAGATTGCGGACCTACAGTCCTTCGTTAGCCGCTTCAGCGCCAACGCCTCTAAATCGCGTCAGGCAACCTCGCGTGCCCGTCAGATTGACAAAATCAAGCTCGACGAAGTCAAAGCGTCAAGCCGTCAGAACCCGTTCATTCGCTTCGAACAGGACAAGAAACTGTTCCGTAACGCGCTGGAAGTGGAAGCCCTGGCTAAAGGCTTTGAAAACGGTCCGCTGTTTAAAAACTTTAACCTGCTGCTGGAAGTGGGCGAGAAAATTGCCATTCTGGGTGCCAACGGCGTGGGTAAATCTACCCTGTTGAAAACGCTGGTGGGCGAACTGCAGCCGGACAACGGCACCGTGAAGTGGTCCGAAAATGCGCAGATCGGTTACTACGCGCAGGATCACGAGTACGAGTTCGAAAATGACCTGACCGTCTTCGACTGGATGAGCCAGTGGAAGCAGGAAGGTGACGACGAGCAGGCGGTGCGTAGCATTCTGGGGCGTCTGCTGTTCAGCCAGGACGACATCAAAAAGCCTGCCAAAGTGCTCTCCGGTGGTGAGAAAGGCCGCATGCTGTTCGGTAAGCTGATGATGGAAAAACCAAATATCCTGGTGATGGATGAACCTACCAACCACCTGGATATGGAATCTATCGAATCGCTGAACATGGCACTGGAGATGTATCAGGGCACCCTGATCTTCGTCTCTCACGACCGTGAGTTCGTCAGCTCGCTGGCGACCCGCGTGATCGAGATTACCCCTGAGCGCGTGGTGGACTTCACCGGCAACTACGAAGATTACCTGCGCAGCAAAGGTATCGACGGCTAATTTCCCGTCGTTTTCCACGCTGCAGATGCGTTGGCTGCACCTGCTCACCCCGGCCACTTACTTAAGTCAGCTTCCGGGGATCCGCAGGTTTACCGCCTTCCTGCAGTGCGAAATACTCAGGGAAAGGTGTCGTGCTTTTATTCCCTCTCCCTTCGGGAGAGGGGTAGGGTGAGGACATCAGACCGCACTACGACGTTACCTCTCTCTTCCCTCTCCCCGTGGGAGAGGGTTAGGGTGAGGGCATCAGACCGCACTACGATGTTACCTCTCTATTCCCTCTCCCTGTGGGAGAGGGTTAGGGTGAGGGCAACAAGCCGCACTACACCTCCCACTCACCCCCTTCGACACCGTTCACCCGCAGCTTACGTGTTTCCCCTGCCGGTAACGACACCTTCAGCACCTTCCACGCCGGGCGATAATCCCCCCGCGCATTCACCTTCAGATTAATGCTCGCCCCGTCGCAGACCATCTCCCATTCCACCCACAGCGCATTGCCCTGCTGATAACCCCAGCTCTCGCCGTCGTCCTCAAACAGCAGGCCAGACGTGGTACCCACGCCTTTTAGCGGGAACAGCTTCAGCTCGCGAGCATCGTCTTTTTCAGCATTCACGTGCGTGATGCGCTCGCTCAGCGGCAACGCGGCCCCGGCACGCACCAGCAGCGGCAGCTTCTCCAGCGGCGCGTCGCGCACAATCCACTGGCCGCCAGCAAACCACTCGTGGGTATAAAAATCGTACCAGCCGGCTTCGTTATCCGGCAGCCAGAGGCGGCGCGCACGCTGCCCGGCTTCGACCACGCTTGCCACCAGCAGGTCGCGGCCCAGCAGGAAGTCATCGCACTCTTCAAAGGTCTGCGCATCATGCTCATGATCGAGGAAAGTAGGACGCAGCATCGGTTCGTCGTCGGCATGCGCCTGCCAGAGCAGCGTATAGAGATAGGGTAGCAGGCGATAGCGCAGCTCAATTGCGCTGCGAATGGCCGGCGTCACGCCGGGATACATCCACGGCTCGTTAACGGTCTGGTCATCATTCCATGAATGGATGGTAAACCGCGGGTGCATCACGCCGTTCTGTACCCAGCGCACAAACAGCTCGGCATCCGGCTTATCGCCAGAAAAACCGCCGACGTCATGCCCGACGTTAAACAGCCCCGAGAGGCTCATCCCCAGCCCCATACGAATGTTATAGCGCAGGGTCTCCCAGTTGGTGCGGTTATCACCGCTCCAGGTCTGGACGTAGCGCTGCATCCCCGCGCAGCCGGAGCGGGAGATCAGGTACGGGCGTTTTTCCGGGGCAAAGCGCTGCTGCGCCTCCAGCGAGGCGCGCATCATCAGCAGCGGCATCACCGGGCGAATATGCTTGATGGCGATCGGCTGGCCGAAGCCATAGCAGCGCGCTTCGCCGTCCCAGACTTCATACTCGTTGTTATCGTTCCAGGTGGAGTCGATCCCCATCTCCAGCAACTGCGTGGTCACACCTTCCTGCCACCACTGCACCGTCTGCGGGTTGGTAAAGTCGAGGTGCGAGCCTTCGTCATCCCAGAAGCTGGAACGTTCTGGCGCATTGGTTTCTGAATCACGAATGAACAGACCTCTTTCTGCCACCTCGTTATAGCGCGGGTGATCCTGCAGCAGGCACGGCTTGATGTTGGCCGCCAGTTTTAACCCGGCGTCGTGGAACGCCTGAGTCATCACCTTCGGCTGCGGCACTTTGTCATGGTTCCAGTTGAAGACGTAGCGCTTGCCGTTGATCGAGGTATAGCCGGACGAGAGCTGGAAGGAGTCGCACGGAATCGCGTGTTCTTCGCACAGGCGAATAAAGTGCATCAGCTGATTCTGCGCGTCCGGCGCGTCGGTATAGTGCATGGTCGATCCGCTGTAACCCAGGCTCCATTTCGGACCGAACAACGTCTTTCCGGTGAGGCGCACAAAGGCTTTGGTGACATCCAGCACCCGTTTCCCGGTAAACATGTAGTAATCGATGTCACCCGCTTCTGCCTGCCAGCGGCGGTAGGCGGTGTGGTAGTTATCAATTTCGTTGCCCAGATCCAGCCAGCAGCTGCTCAGGTTGTCGTAAAACAGGCCATAGCTCACGTCATCCCGGCGGGTGAGGGTGAACGGAATGTGTTTGTACAGTGGATCGGTGCTGGCGGCGTTGTAGCCCATCGCGTCGAGGTTACGCATCTCGTAGCGTTTACCGTTGCGCTGCAGATCGCCGGCTTTCTCGCCCAGGCCGTAAAAACGCTCATCCTTGCGGCGGCTCAGGTAGTGTGCCACGCCGTCGCCGTGGGCATTCAGCAGGTAGGCGCTGGTCGGGCGGTCATTCACCAGCGGCTGCCACTCGCCCGCGTCATCGCAATAGTGCCACTCCAGCCACAGCGGCTGGTGGACCGTCACACGCAGCTGCTGGGTAGCAACCGTCAGCATGTCGCCCTGCTGCGTCAGCTGCCAGGCCGGGCAGGAGAAGCCGCTCAGATCGTCGCGATGGCGTCCTTCCCAGGGCACATCTTGCGCCGGGGCAATACTCCAGGTGCGGTCCAGCGCCAGTTCGCCTTTGCGCTTAATCAGCACGCGGAACAGGTTCTCTTCCAGCACATACAGACACAGACGGTGCTGATTATCGACCAGCAGCTCAATATGGTTCGCCGACTCTGTTGCGACGGTCCAGTTTTTCAGGGTTTTCATATGCAATAGATCCACTATCAGGCGCGCTTGGCGCGACGTTCAGCAATAAATGCTACCAGGAAAACAGCGCCAATCAGGTCAAAGAAGCCCATGGCAATAAAGAGGGGGTTGAAGCCGATTTTGTCGGCGGTCACACCAATCAACAAAGAGAAGAAGAAGCTGGCGATCCATGCCGCCGAGCCGCGCATCCCGTTGACCGTCGCCATCTGGCCTTTATCAAACGACTCCACGACCAGCGCACTCAGCATGCAGGAGATGATCTGATGCCCGAAGCCGCCGATAGAGATCAGCACGATGGTGATATAGGGATCGCGGGTGATAGCCACCACGGCCAGCGAGATCATCAGAAATGCGCCGGTAACCGAGCTTGCCACCACGGAGTTGACGCGGGTGCAACCGAACAGGCGGGTGTAGAGGCGGGTCAGGTAGCCGCTTGCCACGCTGCCAAGGTCAGCGGCGAGGAACGGCAGCCAGGCAAACATCGCTATCTGCTTCAGGTCCATGCCGTGCTCTTTAGCGAGGTAGAGCGGCACCCAGAAGCTCAGCACAGCCCACGCCGGTTCCGCCATAAAGGCCGGGATGGCGATACCGTAGAAGCGTTTGTTCTTTGAGACGGTTTTCAGCGCAGTCAGGAAGGGCAGCTTCACCGCAGGTGGTTCGTTATCCTGCTTAATAAACGCCAGCTCATCTTTGCTCAGGTTCGGGTGCTGCTCCGGGTTGTGATAAAACGCCCACCAGAGGATCACCCACAACAGCGCCAGCACGCCGGTAAACATAAACGCCCCCTGCCAGCCAAAGGAGGCGTGGGCGAAGTAGATGATAGGCGGAGCCAGCATGGCGCCAATCGAGAAGCCTACCCCCGCCCAGCCGGCGGCCACAGGACGTTCTGATTTTGGGAACCATTCGCCGATAGTTTTGGCGTTGGCTGGCGTCGCGGCTGCTTCCGAGGCACCCATAAAAAAGCGCAGGATCGCCAGGTGCAGCCAGCTACCGGCACCCGCATGGAAGATACACATCAGCGCCCAGATACCGGCGCAGACCATAAAGCCAATCTTCAGGCCAATCACGTCAATCAGCCAGCCGCACAAAGGCTGGAAAATGGTGTACGCGATCTGGAAGGCACCCACGATCCAGGAGTATTGCTCGGTAGTGATCCCCAGGCTCTCTTTTAGCTCCGGAGCGAGAATGCCTAACGAGTTACGGGTGATGTAGTTGACGGTGACGCCCATTAAGAACAGTACCAGTACATACCAGCGCAGGTTCTTAATCACGCGACGGGTTTTGCTTGTCGCTACGGTGTTATTGATGTCCTGACTCATTTTACTCTCCACAAGACGGACGGTAGGGGACATAGGTTCAGGTGTCACACGGCGCTTTATGATGTTGATTGTTATCCGTTTACCAGTGCAAAGTTGCTATACAACTAGTATGGAAGTTGTGTGACAAGTTCACCTTAAGGGAGAAAATGAGAGGGCAATAGTGGATTTTGTGCAAAAATTCTCATTATTGACCGTAACCCTTTGGCATGATGGCCTCCAGGTCAGTTACAAACTGATAACAAGGCTATGAAAATTTTTTCATTTAGCAAATGGAGCCAGATCACAAAATGGATAAAAGGTTAAAAATCACCGAAATCGCCGCCCGCACGCAGCTCTCTATCAGCACCGTTTCACGGGTACTGGCGGGTAAAGCGAATACCAGCGAAAAAGCGCGTAACCGGGTGCTGGCGTGTGCGCGGGAGTTGGGGGTGATGGACGGTCTGGCGGCTGGGCGCCTGCTGCTGAATAGCCTTGTGGTCTTTGCGCCGCAGCGGGCGTTTGACGAGCGGTCCGATATCTTTTACTACCGGGTCATCCAGAGTGTAAGCAAAGGTCTGGCGTCGCATGATGTGCGCCTGCGTTATTGCGCCCTGGAGGAGAACGACAGCGATGCGCAGCTCTTTCTGACGCGAATGAATGAGACCGAGACCCAGGCCGCCATCCTGCTGGGTATCGACGATCCCCATATTCACGATCTGGCGGTGGACGTGGGTAAACCCTGCATGCTAATCAACTGTCGCGACCGCCATATGCGCTTGCCCGCCGTGGCACCCGACCACCGGGCAATTGGCGAACGGGCCGCTGAGTACCTGTTCGAAATGGGACACCGGGAGGTGCTAAATGTACTCTGTCTGCGGCGTTACACGATGGAGCTACGTCTGGCCGGGATACGCGATGCGTGGCAGTCACACAACCTGACGTTCCGCGATAAACGCGATCTGCTGGTGGCGCCCAGCTTTAGCGCACGCGAAACAGAACAGCTCATCGGCGAGTGGCTCACGCAAATGCAGGGGAGGGATCTGCCCACCGCGTTTTTAGTGGGGGGTGATTTTATGGCGGCGGGAACCATCAGCGCCCTGCAAAAACAGGGGCTGCGGGTGCCTCAGGATATCTCGGTAATGAGCATTGACGGCTTCAATCTCGCCGCCATTCAGGATGTGCCGCTCACGGCGGTGCATGTTCCCCGCGATGAGCTGGGAACCGAAGCGGTGCATATGCTTCAGCAGCGGCTGATGCGCCCGGAGGCACCAGTTGGCACTTTGCTGCTCAACGGCACGCTGGCCGTGCGGGAATCAGTCCGGCGGATACGTCAGGGGAAACGACGCACCGCCGTAGAGCGTGAAGGACTTTACGATAACTAAGCCATGCCCAGCGCGCGCTTGCCGTGAATATTGAGATCGCTCAGGGTAAAGCGGTCTTGCCAGTCTGTTTCGTAATCTTCGCGTGGAAAATCTCCCGGTGATGCCCCGGTCTCCAGCGCGGCCTTAACTTTCTTCGCATAGGCGAGATTCTTTTCGCACATCGGCGCGGCCGGGATGTACATGACGTTGCCCCAGCCCTGCTGATTTTCTACCGGTGCGACGGAGTGGATCACATCGCAGTGCCACCAGACGGAATCGCCCGCTTCCAGCGCCGGTATGCTGGTCAGCGCCTCGATGAGCAGCGGATGCCATTTCTCTGAGATGGGCAGCACGCGACCCGGTGCGACACCGCAGAGTTCATCTTCCGGCACGTCGTCCAGCAGCGGACGCAGCAGAATGTAGGCCATTGCTTCCGGAATGGGGACCACGTGCAGCAGCCCCTGATCCGGGATCATGTCCGACAGCGCCGTCCAGCCCTGGAAGGTGCGGAACACAGAGCACTTGGTGGTGTTGTCCACGGTGTACTCATCCACATCGGTGCGGTGCGCAGCGTTCCAGGGATCATACTGATCCACATTGCCATCAAATACGCGGGCAAAGACCTGTTGATAGGCCGGCAGCAGCCAGCGCTCCAGCGCGCCGGAGTCGGTGTGCGCGCCCAGCCCTTTAGAGGTGGTTCCCGGTGGACGGCGGCGAATGCGATCCGGATAGATGACGCTTACGTCCGGGTTAAACCACTGCTTACCGTTGCTTTCGAATGTCCATAAACGGTTCAGGAAGGACTGCACCTGCGCCATCTCTTCACTCTGGCGCGCCTGCATTTGCGCCTGAGACCAGTAGATCGGGTAGATCTCCGGGCGGGAGGCGGTGAGGGTGCCAAAGAAATTATCCCCTGGCCCTTTGTACACCTCGTCGAAGTGATTACGATCCAGATAGTCGAGCATGGCGTTATCCCATGCCAGCGCCTGCTCACGGGGGAAGTGGCCTTTAATCACTGCGCAGCCGCGGCGTTTCACTGCGGCACGCTGCGCCTCGCTAAGCGTCCCGTTCTTAACGTCGGCGAAGGGGATGACTGGCCAGACGGGATCGCCGCTCTTTTTCAACGCAGCGATCTCAGCCACGCGGTCGGCGATCTTAGCGTGCAGACGATCAAATACCGCCTGTACGTCGCCGATCTGCGCACGCAGCTCACGCTTCATCTGACGGATTGCCGCTTTGTGGTCGGCGGGCAGGGTTTCACTGGTAAAGGTTAAGCTCATCACACCCTCTCTTTCTTTCATTCGAAAGTAAAAAACATTACAAGTGATACTTTAAGTTAAAAATAAGTTAATGCAAGTTGAAAAACTTGATCGGGTGCACAGGACGAGAAGGAAGAGAAAGAGAAGGCGTTTCGCCGGCAGGGCGCCGACGAAAGGGGAATCATTGACTGAACGGTGCGCTGTTATCGAGCACGGCCTGAATCACGTTCAGGGCACCCTGATGGTTATTGTCATCGGTCTGATAACGGGAAATCGATTTGATCGCTTCCCCCGCATTGCCCATGGCGAAGGGGTAACCGACAAACTTCAGCATCTCGGCATCGTTGCCGCTGTCGCCGATAGCGACGCAGGCCTGCGGGGAGATTGCCCAGCGCTTCAGCAGGCGGCTAATGCCGTTCGCTTTATGCAGGCCAGGGATAATTAAATCCACAAAGCCAAAACCGCTGGTTACCGGTTTCATGATGCCGTCGAGAGAGACATGCAGCGCGTCGATCAGGTTCGGGATATCAGAGTCGGGCAGGTTCAGTGAGAATTTAAACAGCACATCGTCAATTTCATGATAATCACTGACCCGCTGAAGACGGTGGTAGTGCTTTGACATTAGCGCCACAAACGCGTCCGGGGCCTTATCGCTGACGTAAGCACTCTGCAGCCCGCAGGCCACGAAGTTCAGCTGTTGATCTTTCAGCAATTCGCCAATCACGATCTGCGATTCATGACGGGTAAGCTCGCCGTGGAAAATCTGCTCGCCGTGATCAAAGACCAGCGCGCCGTTTTCCGCCACGAAAGAGATCTGCTCTTTGAGCTCCGGGAAGAAGGAGATGAGCTGGTAGTACTGGTTGCCGCTGGCGACAACGAACTCTATGCCACGGGCCTGAAGCTGTTCGAACTGTGCTTTGAAGCGGTCACGGTCGTACTGCTTGGCGTCATTGAGAAAAGTTCCGTCCATATCGGTGACGATAACTTTAACGGTCATAAATTGCGCTCCTGAATATTGCTGCGACCAGCAACATTCTAATAACAAGGTGACGGGGAGCACAAATTTAATTTCATTCGAAAGTCAAAAACACAACGGCAGCCGGAGCTGCCGCTTAGTGTTTTCTCCCTCTCCCCGTGGGAGAGGGCCGGGGTGAGGGCATCAGCGTGCGCACTTCCCTTCGCCCTCAGGGGAGAGAGGCCGCCGCGTTACAGCGTATGCTCCGTACGCGCAATGATATCGTCCTGGGCATCCGGCGACAGGGCGGTAAAGAACGCCGAATACCCCGCCACGCGCACCACCAGGTCGCGATACTGATCCGGATGTCTCTTCGCCTCCAGCAGCGTCTCGCGCGACACAATGTTGTACTGAATATGCCAGCCTTTATGTACCTCGAAGAAGGTGCGCAGCAGCACCATAAGCTTCTGGCGATCGCTGTCGTTATCAAGCGTGGCCGGGTTCAGCTTCTGGTTTAGCAGCACGCCGCCAAGGATCGCTTCGGTCGGTAACTTACCGACAGAGCCAATCACCGCCGTTGGGCCGAGGTGGTCGGTACCGGAAGCCGGGCTTGCCCCCTCCGCCAGCGGGGTATGCGCTTTACGCCCGTCCGGGGTGGCCATGGTGGCAGCGCCAAAGGGCACGTTCGCCGAGATGGACGAGGTCCCGGCATAGTACTTGCCGCCTATCGGACCGCGACCGTAGCGCGGATTGTGGTACTGCTTCAGTTCGTCGATATAAGTCTGGTATGCGCGCGTCAGCAGCAGATCCACGCTGTCGTCGTCATTGCCGTACTTCGGCGCGCCGTTGATAAGGCGCTGGCGCAGCTGTTCGTGCGTCAGCCCGTCGAAGTCGTCCGCCAGAGCAGCGGCAAGCTGCTGCTGCCCAAGGGTAGCCTGCTCGAAGACCAGTTTCTTCACCGCCGCCAGGCTGTTGCCGAGGTTCGCAATACCCACCTGCAGGCCCGAAACCCAGTCATATTTTGCGCCACCCTGCTTGATACTTTTCGCGCGCTCGATGCAGTCATCCACCAGCGCCGAGCAGAGAATATCGTGGACATTCTCTTCCAGCATGGTGTCCACCACGTACTCAATTTCGATAGATTTACGGGTGTAGTAACGTATCTGGCGATCCCAGGCGGCCATCACCTCGTCGAAATCGGTAAAGTTGCCGGCTGAGAGCGCCTTGACCTGGGGCAAGAACACCTTACCGCTGGTGGCGTCCCGGCCGCCTTCCATTGCCGCCAGCATTACGCGGGCGAAATTAATAAAGCTCATGCCGGTACAGCGGTAGCCCCATTTGCCGCCAACGGCGGTTTCGATACAGCCAATTGCCGCATAGTCGTAAGCATCCGCTTTTTCCACGCCGAGCTTGATAAACTCCGGAATGACGATTTCATCGTTGTTAAACGCCGGCATGCCAAAGCCGCAGCGGATCACCTGCACGCAGGCGTCGAGGAAGTCATTGCTCATGCCCGCGTGATAACGCACGCTGAGGTTTGGCTGGGTAGAGCGCAGACGGCCGCAGGATTCAAGAATCGCGTAGGAGAGCGGGTTCACCGCATCCATCGGTTCACCGTTGACCAGCTTCTGGCCGCCAATGGTCACGTTCTGATAGAGCGGACTCCCGGCCGAGGCTTTCGAGTGCGAGCCGGAGCGGATCTTGTTCACTTCCAGCAGTTTCAGCCAGCAGCTGTGCAGCAGCTCAATGGCGTGCTCGCGATCCAGACTCTGTTGCAGCTCCACGTCGCGACGGTAGAAGGGGTAGAGGTACTGGTCCATGCGGGCAAACGAGACCGAATGACCGTTTGACTCAATCTGCAGGATCAACTGGATGAAATAGCAGAGTTGCAGCGCCTGCCAGAAAGTCTCTGGCGGCTGGTGCGCAATCACATCGCAGTTTTCCGCCATCGCCAGCAGTTCATCGCGGCGGCTTTCGCGGGTTTCAGTGGCGGCCATCTCACGCGCCAGGGCGGCAAAGCGTTCAATATGCAGGCTGACCGCCTCCAGCACGATATCAATTGCCTTCAGGAACTGATCGCCGTGCAGGTCGTCAAGGCAGGTGAGGTTGATTCGCGAACGGCGTTCATCCACCTTATGGCGCAGACCATCCAGCCCTTTTTCCAGCAGCAGCGGGAAGTTCACCGCCAGGTGGGCATCGCCGGAGGTCATGTTACCTTCGGCCTTGATGATACCGCTCTCCAGTAACCCTTTTTGCTCATCGGTGAACATGCCGTAGCAGCGATCCTGCACCGTCTGACCACGCCACCACGGGCAGATCTCATGCAGCACGCGTTTGTTCTCATCGCTCACCGCAAAGCCTGCGCCAGGACGGTCGGCCAGGTCGTCGATCTCTTTCTCAATCCAGGCGACGGTATACTCCGGGAAGATGGGCGCGGCGCGGACTTCGCTCGCCTGGTTTCCGATAATCAGCTCATCGTGTTTGATCCAGATGGTCCGCTGCGCCAGATGGTGTGCCAGCGCCAGCGCGCGGCGCACCGGGATCGGTTTGTCCATATGCTGCTGGTACATCTCGGTATAGTGCTGAGCACGCTCGGTACAGACTGGCGGCTTGACGATATGAACCAGCGCGGTTTTATGGGCTTTAATGCGATCGCTCAGGGTAGTGAGATTCAGGGTCGTCATAACGTTATCCTCGTAGGGTCGCCGTTAACCCTTTCTGGCTGGCATACTGCTGTGCAAAGGCCAGTAAATCAGGGTTATCGAGCGGTTTATCAGGGGCAGAGTAGGGTTCGCCGAGCAGGCTGTACTTATTCATGCCCAGCGTGTGATAGGGTAAAAAATGGATATCGCGAACGTTGAGTTCGTCGGCGGCAAAATTAGAAATGGCGGTCACCGAGGCCTCATCGGCGTTAAAACCCGGGATCAGCGGTACGCGGATGGTAAGGGTTTTGCCCGCGGCGGCGAGCCGTTTCAGGTTCTCCAGTACGCGCTTCGCAGAGCCGTTGGTCCACTGTTTAAAGCGTGCGCTATCGACCTGTTTCAGGTCGGCCAGGAAGAGATCGACATAGGGTAATGAGGGTTCAATATTGTGCCAGGGAACATGCAGGCAGGTCTCAACGGCGGTGTGTATGCCTTGTTCCCGGCTGGCCTGAAACAACGCCTGGGCCAGCGCTGGGTTCATAAAAGGTTCGCCGCCGGAGAGAGTCATACCGCCGCCGCTGCGATCGTAAAAAGGCTTGTCGCGAACCACCCTGGCCATGATCTCCTCTACCGGCTGCGCTTCCCCGCAGACGGTGAGCGCCTGGGTTGGGCAGCAATCGATCAGCGCTTTGAACGCGGCCTCATCGAGCTTTTCGCGATGAATCATCAGGCCATTTAACGCGCGTTCAATAACGTCTGGCGTCGCCTGCTGGCACAGCTCGCACGCCTCCATGCAAAGGCGCGCATCAAACAGCAGATCGCGGTGACGACGGCGGCTTTCAGGATTTTGACACCAGCGGCAGCTCAGGGAGCAGCCTTTCAGGAACACGACGGTACGGATACCGGGGCCGTCGTGGGTAGAGTAGCGCTGAATGTTGAAGATCATGATTATGCCTCTGGGTTGCGTATGAAGATTAAATGACTTTCGAATGAAAGTTATCTTGACGTGCGTCAACTCCAGGAGAGGTTTTGCCGTGCTAGGGTAAATGCAGATTCATTTTTGAGGACACTATCATGGAACTCTATCTCGACACTTCCGACGTCGCTGCCGTAAAAAGACTGGCGCGCGTCTTCCCGCTGGCGGGCGTGACCACGAACCCGAGCATCGTGGCGGCAGGAAAAACGCCGCTGGAGGTTCTGCTACCGGAACTGCACGACGCGCTGGGGGGCAAAGGGCGCTTATTTGCTCAGGTCATGGCATCACACGCGGAAGGGATGGTGGAAGAGGCCATTAAACTGCGCGGCATGATGGCGGACCTGGTAGTTAAAGTGCCGGTGACGGCAGAGGGGCTGGCGGCAATCAGGATGCTGAAAGCCGAGGGGATCCCGACGCTGGGTACCGCCGTGTATGGGGCAGCGCAGGGGATGTTATCTGCGCTGGCGGGAGCGGAATATGTCGCGCCGTATGTTAACCGCGTAGATGCGCAGGGCGGGGATGGGATCCAGACGGTGGTCGAACTTCAGCAACTGCTCACCCTGCATGCGCCGCAGGCGAAAGTGCTGGCGGCCAGTTTTAAAACGCCGCGCCAGGCGCTGGATTGCCTGCTGGCGGGCTGCGAATCGATTACCCTGCCGCTGGATGTGGCGCAGCAGTTGCTTGCTTCTCCGGCGGTTGAGGCGGCGGTGGCGAAGTTCGAACAGGACTGGCAGGGGGCGTTTGGCCGCAAGTCGATTTGATTCTGTTGCCGGGTGGCGCTGGCGCTTATCCGGCCTACGGTTTTCTCCCTCTCCCTGTGGGAGAGGGCCGGCGTGAGGGGATCAGGCCACAACAAGGCTTAACCTCCGCACACCTCACATCCCGGGTTACGCATCAGCTTCATTTCGCGGAACTGGCAGGTCATGGCGTCATACATCACGATTTTTCCGGCGGCAGGCGTACCGTAGTGCGCCAGCACCTTGATCGCCTCCATCGCCTGCAGCGACCCGATGATACCGACCAGGGGGGCCATCACCCCCGCCTCCACGCAGGTGAGCGCGTTTTCACCGAACAGACGGCTCAGGCAGCGATAGCAGGGCTCACCCTCGGTCCAGGTGAAAACGCTGATTTGCCCTTCCATGCGAATGGCCGCGCCGGAGACCAGCGGCGTTTTGTGGGCGAAGCAGCTGGCGTTTAGCTGGTGGCGAATGGCGACGTTATCGGTGCAGTCGAGCACCAGATCGTGCCGGGCAATCAGGGCAGAGAGCGCTTCGTCATCCAGCATCGCGTCAAGGAGGGTGAACTGAACGTTGGGATTAATACGTGCCAGCGCCGCGTGGGCAGAAGCCACTTTGGGCTGGCCGAGCGTGGCGTCGCTGTGCAGCGTCTGGCGCTGCAGGTTTGAAACCGAGACAGTATCGAAGTCCAGCAGCGTCATCTGGCCAACCCCCGCCGCGGCCAGGTATTGCGCCGCCGCGCAGCCCAGGCCACCGAGTCCGACCACCAGCACGCTGGCCGCCTTCAGCGCTTCCTGACCCTCAAAGTCAAAACCGCGCAGCACAATCTGGCGGTTATAACGCATCATCTCCTGGTCGCTCAGCTCAGCCGTCATATCAGCCTCCGAACAGGTGGTTAAAGCGTTCGACCTCAACCCATTCGCCCGCCTCTACGTTGCCGCGCTCACGCTCAAGCACGATAAAGCAGTTGCCCTGGCTGAAGGAGCTAAAGATATGCGACCCCTGATGCCCGGTGGAACTCACTTCCAGCTCGCCGTTGGCGTTGTGCGCCAGGATGCCGCGCTGGAAATCGAGGCGACCAGGGGATTTCTTGAGCCGCGTTGCGGTGCGTACCCGCTGGCGAACCGGCAGCGGACTGGCATTGCTGCCGGAGAGCTTCGCCAACAGCGGGATCACCAGCTGATAGAAGGTAAGGGCGGCCGAAACCGGGTTGCCCGGCAGCCCGCAGAACCAGCTCTGTTGCAGTTTGCCGAAGGCGAAAGGTTTGCCCGGCTTGATCGCCAGCTTCCAGAAAGCAATCTCTCCCAGCTCGTCGAGTATGGTTTTGGTGTAATCCGCTTCGCCTACCGATACGCCGCCGGAGCTGATCACCACGTCTGCAACGCGGTCTGCTTCCATAAAGGTGGCGCGCAGTTTTTCCGGATCGTCCGGAATAATGCCGAGATTTATGACGTCACATCCGAGCTGCTCCAGCATCAGATGGACCGCCAGCCGGTTGGTGTCATAGATTTGACCCTCCTGCAGCGGCTGGCCCGGAAGCTGTAATTCATCGCCGGTGGAGAAGAGCGCCACGCGCACTTTGCGTACTACCGCCACCTCGGCGATACCGAGAGAGGCCAGCACCGGCAGCTCAGCCACCGTCAGCGTCGTCCCGGCGGCAAACACCGTTGCCCCGAGGGCGATATCTTCTCCGCTGCGGCGAATGTTCTGACCCGCTTTTACCGGCGCGGTAAAACGTACGCCGCTCTCCGTCTGCTCGGTCTCTTCCTGCATGACCACCGCGTCGCAGCCTTCCGGCACCGGCGCGCCGGTCATGATGCGAATACAGCTTCCCACTAGCCACTCGCCATGGAAAGGCTGCCCGGCAAAGGCTTTCCCGGCAACCGGAAGAGCGGTGCCAGCGGCCAGATCCGCCAGACGGACGGCGTAACCGTCCATCGCCGAGTTATCGAAACCCGGTACGTTCAGCGGCGAGACGATATCGGCTGCCGTTACGCGACCAAAACACTGCAACAGAGGCAGGGTTTCGGACGCCGTTAGCGGCGTCAAACGTTCAAGCATCTGCGTAAGTGCCGTCTCAAGCGGCATCAGTCCGGCGGTAAAATCCATAGGTAACTCCAGCGGGATGACAACGAAAGCGCCCATTATGGCAGAAAAGTGCCGCTAACTGTATGACACCATGGGCTTAGGCTTTACATCACTGTATCGTCTTTCTATATTCAAAAATTATCTGAAGCTCCATCAACGATAATGATATTTATAAAAAAAGCCGCGAACAGGTGATGTGAAATGAGCAAGGCAGTCATCGCAATTCATGGAGGCGCCGGGGCAATTACCCGATCGCAGCTAAGTATGGAGCAGGAGAGGTGCTATATCGAGGCGCTCTCCTCTATTGTGGAAACCGGCCAGCGGATGCTGGAAGCGGGAGAAAGCGCACTGGACGTGGTAACCGAAGCCGTGCGCCTGCTGGAGGAGTGCCCGCTGTTTAACGCCGGGATCGGGTCGGTTTTTACCCGCGATGAAACCCATGAGCTGGACGCCTGCGTGATGGATGGCGTCACCCTGAAAGCGGGGGCAGTGGCCGCCGTGAGCCGTCTGCGTAATCCGGTGCTGGCCGCACGGCTGGTAATGGAGCAAAGCCCGCATGTCTTACTGGTGGGGGAAGGGGCGGAGAATTTTGCCTTTGCGCAGGGGATGGCGCCGGTTTCGCCCGAGCTCTTTTCAACGCCGGCGCGTTTCGAGCAGCTGCTGGCCGCACGTGCCGAAGGTGAAACCCGTCTCGATCACCACGGTGCCCCGCTGGATGAGTCCACCAAAATGGGTACCGTCGGCGCGGTAGCGCTGGATAAAGCCGGCAACCTGGCGGCGGCCACCTCCACCGGGGGCATGACCAATAAACTGCCCGGTCGGGTGGGCGACAGCCCGCTCCCTGGCGCAGGGTGCTATGCCAATAACGCCAGCGTCGCCGTCTCCTGCACCGGTACGGGCGAAGTATTTATCCGCACGCTGGCGGCCTATGACATCGCGGCCTTAATGGATTACGGCGGCTTAAGCCTCGCAGAAGCCTGCGAACGGGTGGTGATGGAAAAACTGCCGGCGCTGGAGGGCAGCGGCGGGCTGATTGCGGTTGATCGTGAAGGTAACGTGGCGTTGCCGTTTAACAGCGAAGGCATGTACCGCGCCTGGGGCTACGCTGGCGATGCACCATCGACCGGTATTTATCGTGAATAAGGGGGTATCAGGTGCCGCACAGTGATGAATTGGATCAGCAGCAGGTGCTGTCCGTTCGCAACCTGAATGTCGCGTTTCCTGAAGAGCGGCAGATGATCCCGGCAGTTAAAAACCTCTCGTTAACCCTGAAACGCGGCGAGACGCTGGCCATTGTAGGGGAATCGGGCTCGGGAAAATCGGTTTCCGCCCTCTCGTTAATGCGCCTGATTGAGCAGGCCGGCGGCGTGCTGACCTGCGACCAACTGCTGCTTCGCCGCCGTAATGGCTTGGTGAGCGATCTCGCCGGGCTGAGCCAGTCGCAGATGCGCGACGTGCGCGGTGCGGATATGGCCATGATTTTTCAGGAACCGATGACCTCTCTCAATCCGGTGTTCCCGGTGGGGGAACAGATTGCCGAGTCCATTCGCCTGCACCAGGGGCTGAATGGCGAGCAGGCGCTGGAAGAGGCCAGACGGATGTTAGAACAGGTGCGTATTCCGCAGGCGCAGACTATTCTCTCCCGCTATCCGCATCAGCTCTCTGGCGGTATGCGCCAGCGCGTGATGATCGCGATGGCCCTCTCGTGTCGCCCGGCGGTGCTCATTGCCGACGAGCCGACCACTGCGCTGGATGTCACCATTCAGGCGCAAATTCTGCAGCTGATTAAAGTGTTGCAGCAAGAGATGGCGATGGGGGTGATCTTCATCACCCACGATATGGGCGTGGTGGCCGATATTGCCGATCGCGTGCTGGTGATGTATCAGGGCGAGGCGGTGGAGACCGGCAGCGTAGAGCAAATTTTTCATGATCCCCAGCACCCTTATACCCGTGCCCTGCTGACAGCGGTACCGCGCCTTGGGGCGATGAACGGCAGCAATCTGCCACGCCGTTTTCCGCTGATTTCCCTGAAAAACGGAGGCCAGCAGGAGGCTGAAACCGAGCAGGACACCGTGATGCCAGGGCATCCCATTCTGCAGGTGCGCGATCTGGTAACCCGCTTCCCCCTGCGCGGGGGGCTCTTCAACCGCGTCAAACGCGAAGTGCACGCGGTCGAAAACGTGAGCTTCGATCTCTGGCCTGGCGAAACCTTATCGCTGGTGGGAGAGTCCGGCAGCGGCAAATCAACCACTGGCCGGGCATTGCTGCGGCTGGTGGAGGCGCAGGAGGGGACCATCACCTTCAACGGTGAGCGAATCGATACCCTGGAAGCGAGCAGGCTGCAGCCGCTGCGCCGGGATATTCAGTATATTTTTCAGGATCCCTACGCCTCGCTCGATCCCCGCCAGACGGTGGGCTATTCGATCATGGAGCCGCTGCGGGTGCATAAGATGCTTGAGGGGGAGGCCGCGCAGCGTCGGGTGGCCTGGCTGCTGGAGCGGGTGGGTCTTAAGCCAGAACATGCCTGGCGTTACCCGCATGAGTTTTCAGGCGGACAGCGACAGCGAATCTGCATCGCGCGTGCGCTGGCGCTCAACCCGAAGGTAGTGATTGCCGACGAGGCGGTTTCGGCGCTGGATGTCTCTATTCGGGCGCAGATTATTAACCTGCTGCTCGACCTGCAGCGAGAGATGGGCATCGCTTTTCTCTTTATTTCGCATGACATGGCGGTCGTAGAGCGCATCAGCCACCGGGTGGCGGTGATGTATCTCGGACAGATTGTGGAGATTGGGCCGCGTCGGGCAGTGTTTGAAAATCCGCAGCACCCCTATACCCGCAAACTGATGGCGGCGGTGCCGGTGGCCGATCCGGCCCATCGTCGCCCGCAGCGGGTACTGCTGCAAGATGAGCTACCCGGCAATATTCGCAAGCGGGGAGAGTTCACCGAGCGGGTGACATTGCGCGAGGTGAGCCCCGGCCATTTTGTGGCGTTACCGCCGCAGGGTAATGCGGTTTCACGGTTATAACAGACGACAGACAGCAGGGAACAACAGGAGAATACCATGACCAAATTTGTTGCTCGCACATGGCTGTTAGCCGCGAGCGTAACGGCAGCGCTGGCTGCCGCGCCAGCCTGGGCGGCTAAAGATGTAGTGGTGGCCGTGGCCTCCAATTTTACGACGCTTGATCCCTATGACGCTAACGACACCCTGTCGCAGGCGGTAGCGAAGTCGTTTTATCAGGGGTTGTTTGGCCTGGATAAAGAGATGAAGCTAAAAAACGTCCTGGCAGAGGGCTATACCGTCTCTGACGACGGGCTGGTCTACACCATCAAGCTGCGCAGCGGCGTGAAGTTTCAGGACGGCACTGATTTTAACGCTGAGGCGGTGAAGGCGAACCTCGATCGCGCCAGCGATCCGGCTAACAGCCTGAAGCGCTACAACCTGTACAAGAATATCGCCAGCACCGAGGCGGTGGATGCCACCACGGTGAAAATCACCCTTAAAGAGCCGTTCTCAGCCTTTATCAATATTCTGGCGCACCCGGCGACGGCGATGATCTCTCCGGCCGCGCTGAAGAAATATGGCAAAGAGATCGGTTTTCACCCGGTGGGTACCGGCCCGTATGAGCTGGACACCTGGAACCAGACCGATTTCGTGAAGGTGAAGAAATTCGCCGGATACTGGCAGAAAGGGCTACCGAAGCTGGACACCATTACCTGGCGTCCGGTGGTGGATAACAACACCCGTGCGGCGATGCTGCAAACCGGTGAAGCGCAGTTTGCTTTCCCGATCCCTTATGAGCAGGCGGCGATCCTCGCAAAAAACAGCAAACTGGCGCTGGTGGCCAGCCCGTCAATCATGCAGCGCTATATCAGCATGAACGTGACGCAAAAGCCGTTCGACAACCCCAAAGTGCGTGAAGCCATCAACTATGCCATCAACCGTCAGGCGTTGGTGAAGGTCGCCTTTGCCGGTTATGCCACGCCGGCAACCGGCGTGCTGCCTCCGTCGATCGCCTTTTCCCAAAGCTATCAGCCCTGGCCATACGATCCGGCAAAAGCGCGGGAGCTGCTGAAAGAGGCCGGTTATCCGAACGGCTTTAGCACCACCCTCTGGTCCTCGCATAATCACAGTACCGCGCAGAAGGTGTTGCAGTTTACTCAGCAGCAGCTGGCGCAGGTGGGCATTAAAGTCCAGGTTACCGCCATGGACGCCGGACAGCGTGCGGCAGAAGTGGAAGGTAAAGGGCAGAAAGAGAGCGGCGTGAGAATGTTCTACACCGGCTGGTCTGCTTCTACCGGCGAGGCTGACTGGGCGTTATCACCGCTGTTTGCTTCACAAAACTGGCCGCCGACCCTCTTCAATACGGCGTTTTACAGTAATCCGCAGGTGGATAAAGATCTGACCGATGCGCTGAAAACGACCAACGCAGAAGAGAAAGCCCGCCTCTACAAGGATGCGCAGGATACCATCTGGAAAGAGTCGCCGTGGGTACCGCTGGTGGTAGAGAAGCTGGTTTCGGCGCATAACAAGGCGCTGACCGGGTTCTACATCATGCCGGATACCGGGTTTAGCTTTGACGACGCCGATTTAAAATAAAGCACTCACTCCTGCGGGCGTTGCGCCCGCAGGATGAGAGGAATGTGCATGCTGAATTATGTGATTAAACGCTTGCTGGGTCTGCTGCCTACGCTACTGATCGTGGCGGTACTGGTCTTTTTATTCGTGCATATCCTGCCGGGCGATCCGGCGCGATTGATTGCCGGACCCGAGGCGGATGCCACGGTGATTGACCTGGTGCGTAAACAGCTGGGGCTGGATCAACCGCTGTATGTGCAGTTCTGGCACTACATGGTGAATGTACTGCAGGGGGATTTTGGCACCTCGATGGTGTCACGGCGTCCGGTTGTCGACGAGATTGCCAGCCGCTTTATGCCCACCTTCTGGCTGACTATCACCAGCATGCTGTGGGCGATGCTATTCGGGCTGGGCGCCGGTATTGTCGCTGCCGTCTGGCGTAACCGCTGGCCAGACAGGTTGGGAATGGCGCTGGCAGTCACCGGTATCTCGTTTCCGGCGTTTGCGCTGGGGATGCTGTTGATGCAGATTTTCTCCGTTGAGTTGGGCTGGTTGCCTACGGTGGGCGCCGATACCTGGAAACATTACGTTCTGCCTTCTGTTACGCTCGGGGCCGCGGTGGCGGCGGTGATGGCGCGCTTTACCCGCGCCTCGTTCGTCGATGTCCTTAACGAAGACTATATGCGTACAGCGCGGGCCAAAGGGGTAAGCGAAAAGTGGGTTATCCTCAAGCACGGACTGCGCAACGCCATGATCCCGGTGGTGACCATGATGGGGCTGCAGTTCGGCTTCCTGCTGGGCGGCTCGATTGTGGTTGAAAAAGTCTTCAACTGGCCAGGGTTAGGACGCCTGCTGGTCGATTCGGTGGAGATGCGTGACTACCCGGTGATTCAGGCGGAAGTGCTGCTCTTTTCCCTGGAGTTTATCCTCATTAACTTAGTGGTGGACGTGCTCTACGCCGCCATTAATCCGGCTATCAGGTACAAATAAGATGCGATTGTTAAACTGGCGCCGACAGGCCGTTCTGAACGCAATGCCTGGGCTGAAGCCAGACCGGATCCGCACCCCGTGGTTTGAATTCTGGCGTCGTTTTCGCCGCCAGCCGGTGGCGATGATCGCCGGGCTGTTTGTGCTGCTGCTGATTGCCGTGGCGGTGCTGGCGCCGTGGATTGCCCCTTTCGATGCGGAAAACTACTTCGATTACGATCGCCTTAACGATGGCCCGTCGATGATGCATTGGTTCGGTGTGGATTCGCTCGGGCGCGATATTTTTAGCCGCGTGCTGCTCGGGGCGCAGATCTCTCTGGCAGCGGGGGTCTTCGCGGTACTGATTGGCGCGGCGATCGGCACCGTACTGGGGCTGCTGGCAGGGTATTACGAAGGCTGGTGGGATCGGCTCATCATGCGCATTTGCGACGTGTTGTTTGCTTTCCCCGGCATTCTGCTGGCGATTGCGGTGGTGGCGGTGATGGGCAGCGGTATGGCTAATGTCATCATTGCCGTGGCGGTATTCTCCATACCGGCCTTTGCCCGACTGGTGCGCGGCAATACGCTGGTACTGAAGCAGCAGACATTTATCGAATCGGCGCGCAGCATGGGCGCCAGCGATGCCAATATCCTCTTCAATCACATCCTGCCGGGCACCGTCTCGTCGATCGTGGTCTACTTCACCATGCGTATCGGGGTGTCAATTATCTCGGCGGCCAGCTTGTCGTTCCTCGGACTGGGTGCGCAACCGCCTACCCCGGAGTGGGGGGCGATGCTGAATGAAGCGCGGGCAGATATGGTGATTGCGCCCCACGTTGCGCTCTTCCCCAGTATGGCTATTTTTCTCACCGTGCTGGCGTTCAACCTGCTGGGCGATGGGCTGCGCGATGCGCTGGATCCGAGGATTAAGGGCTAATCTGTAAGTAAAATGCGGGATTTGTGCCAGGCTAAATACTTTTCACTGTAATGAAAGGAGACCCGTTATGAAAATCTGGATCGTGCTTAGCCTCGCGGCAGCGGTAAGTTGCTCTGTTATGGCCTCGAAAGGGGGATTTGAATCCCAGCCCCAGACGCAGGTTGCCGACACGCGCTAAGCCTTCAGTTAACGTCAGTCTCTGTACGAAAAAGCCATCCCGTCGGGATGGCTTTTTGTTTATTTATCGACGCCGAAGCCTTGCTTCACAATCGCCGGCAGCACATCCGGGAAGTAGATATGCTTGTAATAACCGCTCACGCTTTCGCTCCAGGTTTCACCGTCGGGGCGGTTGATGGCCTGCCAGTGCGCCGTCATCTGTTGGTTATACTGCGCAATCTTCTCTTCCAGCCCTGCGGTAACGTAAGTCTCATCGTGACGGAAGGTCTCGAGCGGAAGACGTGGTTTGTGATGGGAGGGAACATCAACATGGCCAATCACCACGCCCGCCACCGGGAAGGTGTGTTCCGGCAGTTCGAGCAGATCAATCAACGCCTGCGGACGCAGACGGATACCGCCAATAGGGACAATACCCAGCCCTTCAGAGCGGGCCGCCGCCATGACTGAGCCCAGCGCGATGCCTACGTCGGTTGCGCCAGCAACGAGGCTCTCGATACTTTGATGTGCCACCTGCTCCTGGCCTGCCAGCTGCATGCCCACCTGGGTTTTATACATATCCAGCACGAAGGTGATAAACACCGGCGCTTTAGCTATCCACGGCTGGCCGCCCGCAATCTGGGCAATCTGCGCACGTTTTTGCGCATCGCGCGTCACGACAACGGAAACCTGCTGGGAATGTACGGAAGTGGGTGCACGGTATGCGGTGCTGATAATGCGCTCGAGCGTGGCGTCATCAACGGCCTGGTCGGTGAAGCTGCGTTCGCTTTTATGGTCGTTAAAGAGATCGATAATCGTATTCATAGTGTCTCCGGTGTGAAGAGCAAGAGACTACCAGCCTGCTGAGGTTTTCCCTTTAACACTCTTTGCGGTATGCAGGCCCAGCCCTCCCCGCAGGGAGGGCTGGGGTTACCGGTTACGGCAGTTTATAAGCAATCACATAGTCGCCGCGATCCGGCGAGTTACGTGCGCCGCCTGCGGTGATCAGCAGATACTGCTTACCGTCCACCGGCGATTTATAGCTGATAGGGGTGCTCTGGCTGCCAACCGGCAGACGGGCTTTCCACACCTCTTTACCGTTGGCGGTATCGAACGCACGCAGGTAGTAATCCTGCGTTGATGCGATAAATACCAGACCTCCCTGGGTCGCCAGGGTACCACCAATGGTTGGCATGCCGATAGGGATTGGCAGCCCCATCTTCACGCCAAACGGACCGGTGTCCTTCACGGTACCTACCGGCACCTGCCAGGCGATCTTCTGGGTTTTCAGGTCGACAGCGGTCAGGGTACCGAACGGCGGTTTCTGGCATGGGATCTCAATAGGCGACATAAAACGTACTTTGGCGTTAATGGCGTAAGGAGTGCCCGCCAGCGGCACCGGACGGCTGATGGCGGCCGCTTCGTTACCGTCGTTTTTCGCGCCCTGAATTTCAGGGGAGGCCGGGATCAGTTGCACTTCCAGCCCGACGCGCATGTCGTTAATAAAGAGATACTGGTTCACCGGATCGAGAGACAATCCGCCCCAGTTCATTCCCCCCAGGGAGCCTGGCAAGTTCAGGGAGGGGTCATCACCCGGCGGCGTGAACAGGCCGTTGTAACGCTTCGATTTAAACTGAATACGGCACAGCAGCTGATCGAACGGCGTTGCGCCCCACATGTCAGACTCTTTCAGCACATCCGCGCCGATGGACGGCATGCCGACGGAGAAGGGCTGGGTCGGAGAGTAGTTCTCTTTCGGGATCTGGCCCTGGGTGACCTTACGCTCTTCAACTTTGGTCAGCGGCTTGCCGGTCGCGCGATCAAGCACAAACAGCTGCCCGGATTTGGTGCCGAAAATCAGCGCCGGAGTGGTTTTACCCTTGTCGGTAGGGAAGTCAGAGAAGGTAGGCTGCATCGGGACATCAAAGTCCCACAGATCGTTATGAACGGTCTGGTAAACCCATTTCACCTTGCCGGTGCTGGCGTCGACGGCCACCATCGAGGCACCAAACTTACGATCCAGCGCGTTATGTTTCACGCCCCACAGGTCAACCGCCGCGCTGCCGGTAGGCATAAATACGGTGTTGGACTGCGGATCGTAAGACATCGGCGCCCAGACGTTCGGGGTTGAGCGGGTGAACGTTTCGCCCGCAGCAGGCGCCTGCTGGTCATCCGGCTTACCGGGATCGAATGCCCAGCGCAGCTGGCCGGTGATCACGTCGAAGCCGCGCACCACACCGCCTGGCATATCGGTCGCCACGTTATCGGCCACACGGCCGCCCACCACGATGGTGGTTCCGGCCAACGTTGGGGCTGAGGTAGGGTAGTACTGACCGGTATCGGCACCTTTACCCATCTGCGCGCTTAAGCTCACGCGACCATGGTGACCAAAGTCTTCGCAGAACGCGCCGGTATCGGCATCCAGCGCAATCAGCTCTGGCGTCACGCTGTTCATGATAATACGGCGTTGACACTGGGCATCGGCATACAGGGAGACGGTAGCAACCGGCGAGGAGTCTGGCAGCGTAGGCTGCTGCAGCGGGGCGTTGGCATCAAAGTACGCCAGGCCGCGACAACGCATCCACTTCTTCTGCGTGGCGTTGATTTCGGTTTTCCATAACGCTTTGCCGGTGGTTGCGTCTACGGCAATCACGTTGTTGTGCGGCGTACAGAGGAAGAGTTTATTGCCAATCTGCAGCGGGGTTTGCTGATCTTCAGCGCCGCCGCCGTTCGGGCTCAGCGGAATATCCCCCGTACGGTACGTCCAGGCCACCTGCAGATTTTTTACGTTATCACGGGTGATCTGGTCCAGGGCCACAAAGCGCGATGCGCCCGGCGTGTTGCCATAATTTGCCCAGTTAACCTGTTCTTCACCGGGTTTCACTTTCGTCAGCGGCAGTGTCGCGCCCGATGCGCTCACCGGATCGTGGGGAACAAACATGCCCGCAACGGTACCGGCGAAGGCCACCACCAGAACGGCGGTGATGGCGGCCGTCCCTTTCCAGCACGGCTTTTTGCCTGCCCGGCGTAACAGCAATGGCAAAGAGAGCGCCACCAGGATGGCGATACCGGTCAGGGTCAACAGGCGTGATACCAGCGGCCAGAAGTCGATGCCCACGTCCGCTAATGCCCAGATGAGGGTTCCTGCCAGAACCACAAAATAGAGAAGGGCACCGCTGACCCGCTGGCGGACAATCTGGATAGCCGAGAGTATCAGGCCGCACCCGGCGATAAGGAAGTAAGGGCTCCCTTTTAAACTGACCAGTTCCCAGCCATACCAGGCGAAGAAGAGCCCCATCGCCAGAATGATGAGACCTAAAACCCCTAACCAGGCCGCAGCAGGTTTGGGAATATTTTGCACGGACATACTTTTACCCTGTTGGTTATAAAAATGAGGTACCAAAAAAACGCGTGACACAAATGCTCATTGTGTGAGTGATTTTAATCAAAAGTGAGGTTTTATAATCGAAAGCGCGAAATTGTACAACAGTGAAATAACAATGTGGTTACCAGAATTCGCTTTCATTCAAAAGTTTCGCCGCTGTTTACCTACCGTTTAAGCTGGCAGTATCATGGCCCTCTCTTTGGCACAGCAGGAACAGAAAACGATGGTGAAGGTACGCGAAGCGAAGGCAGAAGATTACGCAGCATGGTTATCGCTCTGGAAGGGCTATCTGGCGTTTTATGGCTCTGAACTGGATGACGCCGTGATGCTGGCGACCTGGCGTCGGGTACTTTCCGCAGAGTCGGGCATGATCTGCCGGATCGCCGAAAGCGAAGGTCAGGTGGTGGGGTTCGCTATTTGCGTGCTGCATGAAGGCACCTGGGTCACTACTCCGCTGTGCTATCTGGAAGATCTCTATGTTGATGCGTCGATGCGCGGTCAGGGTGCGGGCAGGGCATTGATCGAGGCGGTCATTGACGAAGCGCGGGAAAAAGGGTGGTCGAAGGTCTACTGGGTTACGCGAGAGGGTAATCCGGCGAGGGCGCTGTACGACAAGCTGGCCACGGTGGATGACTACGTGCGCTACCGGATAACGATTTAAGAGTGATTAATGGCCCTCTCCCGGCTGGAGAGGGCAAGAGCAAAGGTTAAACCCGGCTACCCCACAGGTCATACTCGTCCGCGTTTTCAACTTTAACGCGAATAATATCACCCGGTTTCACCTTCGTTTCACCGTTCAGGTAGACCGCGCCGTCGATTTCCGGTGCATCGGCCATGCTGCGGCCAATGGCGCCTTCTTCGTCCACTTCGTCAATGATGACCAGGATTTCGCGGCCCACTTTCTCCTGCAGGCGCTCGGCAGAGATCTGCTGTTGCAACTGCATAAAGCGATTCCAGCGCTCCTCTTTCACCTCTTCCGGCACCTGATCCGCCAGCTCGTTAGCCGTTGCACCTTCGACCGGGCTGTACTTGAAGCAGCCTACACGGTCCAGACGGGCCTCTTTCAGGAAGTCGAGCAGCATCTGGAAATCTTCTTCGGTTTCACCCGGGAAGCCCACGATAAAGGTCGAGCGCAGGGTCAGTTCCGGACAGATTTCGCGCCACTGTTTGATGCGCGCCAGCTGGCGGTCAACGGAGCCAGGGCGCTTCATCAGCTTCAGGATACGCGGGCTGGCGTGCTGCAGCGGAATATCCAGATACGGCAGGATTTTGCCTTCGGCCATCAGCGGGATCACGTCATCGACGTGCGGGTAAGGATAGACATAGTGCAGACGCGTCCAGATACCCAGTTTCGCCAGCTGTTCGCACAGACCCACCATGCTGGTCTTCACCGGCTCGCCGTTATGGAAGCCCGAACGGTGCTTCACATCCACGCCGTAGGCGGAGGTATCCTGCGAGATCACCAGCAGCTCTTTCACGCCCGCATCGGCCAGACGCTTCGCTTCCGCCAGCACTTCGCCAATCGGGCGGCTCACCAGATCGCCACGCATGGACGGGATGATGCAGAACGTGCAGCGATGGTTGCAGCCTTCAGAGATTTTCAGGTAGGCGTAGTGACGCGGGGTCAGCTTCACCCCCTGTTCCGGCACCAGGCTCAGGAACGGGTTGTGCTTCGGTTTCGGCACGTAGTGGTGAACGTGCTCCAGCACCTGCTCATAGCTGTGCGGCCCGGTGATCTCCAGAACCTTTGGATGCACTTCGCGGATCTGGTCCACTTTGGCGCCCAGGCAGCCGGTCACGATCACTTTGCCGTTTTCGGTGAGGGCTTCACCGATGGCTTCGAGGGATTCCTGCACGGCGCTGTCAATGAAGCCACAGGTATTCACGATAACCATATCGGCATTGTCATAGCTCGGCACCACATCATAGCCTTCGGTACGAAGCTCAGTGAGGATGCGTTCTGAATCCACCAGGTTTTTTGGGCAGCCCAGGGAGACGAAGCCGATTTTCGGCGGGTGGCTAACATTGCTCATAGATTAAAAAGTAGTCAGTTATAGGATTCTCAGGGCAGGGATTGTACAGCGTTCCACAGGCTATTTATAGCGATCTGTGCAGGCTACTTATCGGCCAGGTTGTAACATTGTAAATAATGTTAATTCGTTAATATTTATTGACCTGAAACATTAATTTGTACAAAAAACAGCCATAATCTAACTGGGCACATAGCTGACAAAGGGGGGAAAAGCATGTCCGTTGACAGACTCAAACGCGATCTTCTGAGCAAACTGATTAACGCCCGCATCGATCTGGACACCTATTTGACGCTAAGGAAAGCGAAAGGGTATATGTCAGTCAGCGAAAGCGACCATCTGCGAGATAACTTCTTCGAACTTTGTAATCACATGCGTGAGAAAGCGCCTCTTTTGCGTGAGCACTGCAGCGCTGAGGAGCAGGCGGTACTGTACCGCGCTGCGCAGTCGCTCTCTGCCGTAGGCGTTTGCATGATGACCGGGGGACACGACTGCCCCACTTTTATCGCCGTTAACGCAGAGAAGCTGGAGGTCTGTTTGACAGATTTAACCCGCTGTATTCAGTCTCTGAAGACGCAGCAACCGCTCAATCAGAATTAAGCCCCGGGGGAGGCCACTCCCCCTTATGTTTAAGTTTATGTAAAAGTGTTAACGCCCCTGCGCTATCTGGCTAATCTTTAAGCCATACGTCGAAAAGGAGTGCGTTATGCGTCGATCTTCGCTTATTTTACTGCCATTCATGCTGGTCTCCACCGCTGTGCTTGCCGCGCCTGCTGAAGTGAAAGTGGATGTGCTGCAAAACAAACTCGATCACCCCTGGTCGCTCGCTTTCCTGCCCCAGAATCAGGGCATGTTAATCACCCTGAAGGACGGTCAGCTCAAACGCTGGCAGGCCGGAAAAGGCCTCTCCGACCCGATTGTTGGCTTGCCTGACGTCTGGGCTAAGGGGCAGGGCGGCCTGCTGGATGTGGTGCTGGCGCCGGACTTCGAAAGCTCGCGGCGGGTGTGGCTCAGCTATGCCGAGGCCGGGAGTGACGGTAAAGCCGGAACCGCCGTAGGCTACGGGCGCTTAAGCGACGATTTCTCTCGTCTGGAGGCCTTTAAGGTGGTCTTCCGCCAGCAGCCGAAGCTCTCGACGGGCAACCACTTTGGCGGCAGGCTGGTCTTTGATGGCAAAGGCTATCTCTTTATCGGTCTGGGCGAGAACAACCAGCGTCCCACGGCGCAAGAGCTGGATAAATTGCAGGGTAAGGTTGTGCGGCTCACCGACGAGGGCGAGATCCCCAATGACAACCCCTTCGTAAATACCTCGGGCGCACGTCCGGAGATCTGGTCTTACGGTATCCGCAACCCGCAGGGCATGGCGATGAACCCCTGGAGCGACACGCTATGGCTCAATGAGCATGGCCCGCGCGGCGGCGATGAGATCAACATTCCAGAGAGGGGTAAAAACTACGGCTGGCCGCTGGCGACCCACGGTATTAATTACAGTGGCCTGAAGATCCCTGAAGCGAAGGGTGAGCACGTCGAGGGTACTGAGCCGCCGCTGTTTGTCTGGAAAAAATCCCCGGCCCTGAGCGGGATGGCTTTCTACAACAGCGATGTTTTCCCGCAGTGGAAGAACAAACTCTTTATTGGTGCGCTGAAAGAGAAAGACGTGATTGTCATGACGGTAAATGGCAACAAGGTCACGGAAGAGGGGCGGATTCTGGGGGAGAGGGATCAACGCATTCGTGATGTGCGGGTCGGCCCGGACGGCTACCTATATGTGCTGACGGATGAAACGGACGGGCAACTGCTGAAAGTTAGCCCGTCCGGTACCTGATTAGCTCACCGGGATCATGACCACTTTGCGGTAGGCAGGTCGCTCACTTAGGGCGGCCATCCAGCGTTCGAGGTGGGGGCGCGGCGTCCAGCTAAGGCCGATGTTGGTCAGGTTCCAGACAAAAGGCGCGACGGCGATATCCCCCAGACCGAAGGCGTCACCGGAGAGCCATGGCCCGGCGGCCAGCGTCTCATCCAGCATGGCAAACAGTCCTTCGAGGGTCTGCTTTGCCGCCTCAATGGCAGCGTGGTCGCGCTCAGCTTCTGGCGTTCTCACCAGCCCCATCAGCACCACCCGGTGCGCAGGGGAGAGGGTCTGGTTGGCCCAGTCCATCCATTTCTCGCCGATCGCGCGGGCGGCCGGGGCATCAATCCATAGCCGGTTAAGCCCATACTGTGCGGCCAGGTAGCGGACGATGGTGTTTGACTCCCACAGCGTGACGTGGGTTTCGTCGTCTCGCAGCAGCGGCACCAGCCCGTTTGGGTTCATCGCCAGGTACTCCGCCTCCTGGTTCACGCCATACTGCAAACCGGCCATGATCTGGTTGAACGGTAAATCGAGCTCCTCCAGCGTCCAGAGCACTTTTTTGACGTTGGTTGAGTTATTTCTGCCCCACAGCGTAATCATAATCACCCCTTTAAATGACAAACAACCGGCGGTTGCGATTCAATGTCCAGGGGGCATAGAGTGAGATAATCCAAACAATTACGCAACAAAAGAGAAAAAAATCGACAGCGTCAAAGCGTATCGGGGGGTTATTGCATAAACTTTAAAAACTTTACCAGGATTTGGTTTTATTGAACGCATTAGTACGTTATTACTCATCGTTTCTTGCGACGCGGTGACGTGGCGTGATTTTTGAATGGAAACTCGGGTGGCATTATGACGCGAAAAACAACTTCTCTGCGCAGTCTGGCGGCAGGCTCAGCGCTTCTTTTTCTTTTTGCACCTACGCTCTATGCAGCAGAACAGGCGGCACCGGAAGCCCCGCCGGTGGATGCACGCGCGTGGATCCTGATGGATTACGCCAGCGGCAAAGTGCTGGCAGAAGGGAATGCAGATGAAAAACTCGACCCGGCCAGCCTGACAAAAATCATGACCAGCTATGTCGTTGGTCAGGCGTTGAAAGCAGGAAAGATCAAGCTCACCGATATGGTCACCATTGGTAAAGACGCCTGGGCCACCGGTAACCCGGCGCTTCGCGGCTCGTCGGTCATGTTCCTGAAGCCGGGCGACCAGGTGGCGGTCTCGGACCTGAATAAAGGCGTCATTATCCAGTCGGGCAACGATGCCTGCATCGCGCTGGCGGATTACGTGGCGGGCAGCCAGGATTCGTTTATTGGTCTGATGAACGGCTATGCGCAAAAGCTCGGCTTAACCAATACCACCTTTAAAACCGTGCACGGCCTTGATGCCCCAGGGCAGTTCAGTACCGCCCGCGATATGGCGCTGCTGGGTAAGGCGCTGATTCACGACGTGCCGGAAGAGTATGCCATCCATAAAGAGAAAGAGTTTACCTTCAACAAGATCCGCCAGCCGAACCGCAACCGCCTGCTCTGGAGCAGCAATGTCAATGTCGACGGAATGAAAACCGGTACGACCGCCGGTGCTGGGTATAACCTGGTGGCCTCGGCAACGCAGGGGGATATGCGCCTGATCTCGGTGGTGCTGGGCACCAAAACCGACCGCATCCGCTTTAATGAATCGGAAAAACTGCTGACATGGGGCTTCCGCTTCTTCGAAACGGTCACCCCGATTAAGCCGGATGCGACGTTCGTTAGCCAGCGCGTCTGGTTCGGCGACAAAAGCGAAGTGAATCTCGGTGCCGGTGACGCCGGTTCGGTGACCATTCCACGTGGTCAGCTTAAAAATCTGAAAGCCAGCTTCACCCTGACCGATCCTCAGTTGACCGCCCCGCTGAAAAAGGGCCAGGTGGTGGGCACTATCGACTTCCAGCTGAACGGGAAATCTATCGAGCAGCGCCCGCTTATCGTGATGGAAGCGGTGGAAGAGGGCGGTTTCTTTAGCCGGATGTGGGATTTCGTCATGATGAAATTCCACCAGTGGTTTGGCAGCTGGTTCTCTTAAGCAAACGCAAACGGCAACCCGAAGGTTGCCGTTTTCATATCTACTGTTCTGAGATGGGCGAAAAATTAATACATCAGCTTAATCTGCTGCGCCTTCGCCAGCGCCACCATCTCATCGTCCGGACGGCAATTACTGACAATCACGTCAAATTGCCCTAAATCCCCCATCCGCGCCGGGCGTACTTTGCCAAATTTACTGTGGTCGGCCACCAGAACATGCTGTTGCGCCATACTCAGCGCCCAGTGTTTCACCGGTAACTCATCCAGATTGAAGCAGGTCGCCCCGTGACGGGGATGCAGGCCTGCCGCGGAGTAGAAGGCGATATCCGGACAGAGGTTGTTTAAGGTGTCATGCAGATTCAGCGGTTTGAAAATCGCATTACTGGCATGGAACTCGCCGCCGCAGAGAATCACCCGGCACGCCGGTTTTTCCTGAAGCGCGAGAAAAGTATTCAGCGAATAGCAGACCCCGGTAAAAGGCAGGGCGTTATCGATAGCGTCGATAATCCAGGGAGTGGTGGTACCGCAGTCAAAAAAGAGCGTCTGATGAGGCTGCACCAGGGTGGCGGCCAGCCGCGCCGCCTTGCGCTTCTCTTCTACCAGCCGGGTCTTCTGGTCACTCAGTAAATAGTGGCTGGCGCTGCGTGGCTCCAGCACGATATAGCCACCGAGAAGCACAACCGGACCGCTCTCACTATTAAGATCGCGCCGCACCGTCATCTCCGAGACGCCAAGCAGGGCGGCCGCCTCTTTCAGATGCAGTTTATCGCTGCGCTTGAGTGCGTTAATCAGTTGAGCCAGACGTTCTTCGCGACGTGTTTCCATAGGTCCTCGGCAGTTGGTAAGCCCCCGCTACGCTGGGGGCTCAAGTGTAACCTGCCGAACCAGGGTTAGTCACGTATCCAGCCTTTACGGATGGGGAGGGCGAAACAGATGCGGTACAGCTGAGAGAGGGCGCGATAAAGCGTCTCGCCAAAAAGGTTCCACAGGATCTGCGCGCTGAGGCAGCCCATCATCCCCACCATCAGTCCGCCGAGCATATCCAGCGGCCAGTGAACGCCGAGGTAGACGCGAGACCAGGCGATAGCGAGGGCCACCGCCATCAAGATGATTCCGGACCAGAGGCGATGCCAGAGGACGAAGGCCAGGGCAAAGGTGAAGATCACCGTGCCATGGTCGCTCGGGAAAGAGTCATCGGCGGCATGGTGCAGGAAGTTATAGCCAATATGATCAACGAACGGACGATCGTGCGGGAAGGTGTGGCCCAGCCCCCAGGAGGCCAGCAAGCTCACGCCCAGCGCCATCGCAATCTTGATGACCAGTTGACGCTGGGCACCTACCTGTTTGCGGGGTCCCCACAGCCAGAGAATGACCACCAACGCCGGGACGATATTAATTAAGTCTTTTGCCACAAAGGTGGCGAAGTCGATCATCCACGCCGGCGAAGTGGGGGTGGCATTGATCCAGTAAAACAGTCCATAGTTCAGATTTTCTAACATACCCTCGTCACTCTTTTGCAAACCAGCGGGTCATCAGCGCATAGGCTGCCAGCTGGGAAAACCAAACCCACCAACCCGCCCACAGGTTGTGTGAGAAAAAATGTGCGCCACGCATCACCTGGCCGTACCCCATCACCAGCCCGAGCACCACCCCGAGTGCCATCATTCCCCAGGCGAGGCGGGGGCGATCGTGCCAGAAGGCAAAAAACAGCCCCATCACCATAAAGCCGCTCGACGAATGGCCGCCGGGGAAGCAGCGCCCGGGGCCGCTGTTCAACGGCGTGGTGCCAAATAGCGGAAACGAGACGGCATCACCGCCGTACTCCACCAGATCCCAGGGGCAGCTATGATGGCTAACCGCTTTCAGCGTGCCCACTACCAGCGTGCCCAGCCCCATCAGCAGCGCCCCGACGACCAGCTGCGGATTACGTCTCCAGACCCCGTAGAGCAGCGTGACTGCCGCCAGGATGATGGTGAGATATTTCGCAAGCCGATGGTTAAGCACATCCAGCAAGACATTCTGCTTGAGCGGAAAGGTGTGCAACGCGGCGTCGTACCAGTAACCGGTCAGTAGCCTGTCCAGGGTTTCATCCCGGCCTAACCAGCTAAAAAGCGCGGCCAGAATCAGTAGCGCAATAAGCTGATAACCATAAAAACGGTTCGGCAAGGGGTAAAGTCTTTTTGTCTTAGTTGTCTTTAACTTAGACAATTCTGAAGCCGGGGTAATCTGTGTCATAATAAAGGTCAATGACGGAAAAACCTCAAGCATACGGATGCCAACTTAAGGAAACCTTAAACGACAGCGAAATGTGCGCAATTTCGGCTGCGTCTGGTTAATTTGCTACCGCTGGGGCGGCCATTTCATTACACTCAGCGCGATTTTTATCTAAGAAAGAGACTCCATGTTAAACCGTTCTTCTTCCGGCAACCGTCTGGGTCGTCAGGCGTTGCTGTTTCCTCTGTGTCTGGTGCTGTACGAATTTTCGACCTATATCGGCAACGATATGATCCAGCCGGGTATGCTGGCGGTCGTCGAGCAGTACAACGCGGGGATTGAGTGGGTACCCACGTCCATGACCGCCTATCTGGCCGGCGGGATGTTTTTGCAGTGGCTGCTGGGGCCGCTGTCGGATCGCATTGGCCGCCGCCCGGTGATGCTCACCGGGGTGGTCTGGTTTATTGTTACCTGTCTCGCCATCCTGCTGGCGCAGAACATTGAGCAGTTTACTTTCCTGCGTTTCTTGCAGGGGGTAAGCCTCTGCTTTATCGGTGCCGTGGGCTATGCCGCAATTCAGGAGTCGTTTGAGGAGGCGGTCTGTATCAAGATCACCGCGCTGATGGCGAACGTCGCGCTGATTGCGCCGCTGCTCGGTCCGCTGGTGGGCGCCGCCTGGGTCCACGTGGCGCCCTGGGAAGGGATGTTTATTCTGTTTGCGTTGCTGGCGGCCATCTCATTCTTTGGCCTCTGGAAAGCCATGCCCGAAACGGCGACCCGGCTGGGTGAGACGCTTTCCATGCGGGAGCTGGGACGCGACTATAAAGCGGTGATGAAAAATGTGCGCTTCGTGGCGGGGGCGCTGGCGACCGGCTTTGTTAGCCTGCCGCTGCTGGCGTGGATTGCCCAATCGCCGGTGATTATCATCAGCGGCGAGCAGCTCAGCAGCTATGAGTATGGTCTGCTGCAGGTGCCGATCTTTGGCGCGTTGATTATCGGCAACCTGGTGCTGGCGCGGCTCACCTCGCGTCGTACCGTGCGTTCTCTCATCATTATGGGGGGATGGCCAATTACGCTGGGCCTGCTGCTGGCCGCAGTGGCAACGGTCGTTTCTTCGCACGCTTACCTGTGGATGACCGCCGGGCTAAGCCTCTATGCGTTCGGTATTGGCCTGGCCAACGCCGGGCTGGTACGTCTGACCCTCTTCGCCAGCGACATGAGCAAGGGTACCGTCTCGGCGGCGATGGGAATGTTACAGATGCTGATCTTTACGGTGGGAATCGAGGTGAGCAAGCACGCGTTCAGCTTCGGTGGCAATGGTCTGTTCAGCCTCTTCAATCTGGCAAACGGTCTGCTGTGGCTGGTCCTGATGGTGATATTCCTGAAAGATAAACGGGTCGGAAACGCGCTGCAGCCCGATTAACCAGCAGGCCGGGCGATGGCCCGGCCTGTCAGTAGTTAATTAAACGGCGCTTCGCGTTTTAACACTTTATCAATCACCTGCAGCACACCCTCTTCGTTGTTGTGCGGCGCTTCAAAGCGGGCTACCGCTTTGATGTGATCCCCGGCGTTAGCCATCGCAAAACCAAATCCCGCCTGTTTGAGCATCTCGACGTCATTCCCGCTATCGCCAAACGCCACCACTTCATGATCTTCAATGCCCCACAGCGCCTGCAGCAGGCGCAGGCCATTGGCTTTATGCACGCCGGGAATAATCAGGTCGATGCTGCCGTTGCCGGTATGAACGGGCACCATGATGTCGCCCAGTTCGTCGTGGATCAGCGCCTGAATGCGTGGGATCTCTTCATCCGACACATTGAGGCCAAACTTGAAGAAAATATCGTTGAAGTTATCGAAATTCTCTACCTTTTCCAGGCGATGATAATATTTTGCCGCAATCTCGTGAAAGGCATCGCCATAGTGTTTTAGGGTGTAGGCGCTGTTCTTACCGCAGGCGATCACCTCTATTCCCGGCAGGGTGCAGAGATAGCGTGAGACGGTGGCGAAGTGCGATTGCGTCAATTCGCCGTTAAACACATCCTCTCCGGCATTCACTACCCAGCCGCCGTTTTCGGCGACAAAAGCGATCTCATGGGCAATCTCCGGGAAGAAAGAGATGAGCTGGTAATACTGATTGCCGCTGGCAACCACAAAACGTATTCCCTGTTCCTTCATTTGCGCGTACTGCTGCAAAAAGCGCTCGCGATTGTACTGCTTGCTATCGCTTAAAAAGGTGCCATCCATATCCACTGCAATCAGTTTGATGCTCATTATCCATTCTCCGTGGCAGATTCTGCCTGAGGCGCCGGTTTTGCCACCGCTCGCGCCACCAGCGCAGCAATAATCACTAACCCTAACACGACCAGCATTGCACTACGTAACCCGTAATGCTCGCCCAGGAATCCTAACAGCGGCGGGCCTACCAGGAACGCAAGGTAGCCGGTTGTCGCCACTACGCTGACGCGGGTTGGCGCATCCGGACCGGTATCGCTGGCCGCCGAGATAGTGAGCGGGAATCCCAGCGAGGCGCCCAGTCCCCAGAGGATCACCGAGACGCCGGCTACCCAGTCCACATCTACAAAGATAATCAGCGCGATGCCCAGGCCACCCAGCAGGGCGCTGGCGCGCACTACGCTGACGCGGCTGTAACGGTCGATGAACCAGCCGCCGGTGAAGCGTCCTACGGTCATACCCAGCGTAAACCCGGCATAAATCAGCGAGCCGGAGGTAGGGCTAAAGCCGTGGCCGTCCACCATCAACAGCGGCAGCCAGTCGTTGGCGGAACCCTCGGCAAAGGCCATGGCCAGCACCACGACGCCAATCAACATCAGTTGAATATCGCGATAGAAGGGCAGCCCTTTTTCGCCCCCGCTGGCCTCTTCGCCGGCGTTTTTTCCGGTGCCGTCAGGAATGGCGGTAATGCCAAGCAGGATCGGCGCGATACAGACCAGCGCTGCAAAAAGGATGTGCAGATTTGCGGCCACGCCAGAGGCGGTGAGTGCCATGCCCACCCCTGCGCCCGCCAGGGTACCGAGACTGTAAAAGCCGTGCATCATAGGCAATACCGTTTTGCCCATCTCGCGCTCGACCGCCGCTCCTTCGACGTTGATGGCCACTTCCGCCGCCCCGAAGCTGCCGCCGAAGACGGTAAGTCCCAGGGCAAACATCAGCGGTGACGTGAACCAGAGCGCCGTGCTGAGGATCACCATTCCTACCACTGCGCAGCACATGGTCGTGCGAATCACTTGTCGCGTACCAAAACGCTTTACCAGCCAGGCAGAGCAGAGAATGCCGCTCATCGAACCGACGGAGAGGCCAAACAAGACGATCCCCATCTCTGCCGTCGATACCGATAAAATATCGCGGATAGCGGGGGTACGCGTGGCCCACGAGGCCATGAGCAGCCCGGGAATAAAGAAGAACATAAAGAGCGCCCACATACGGCGCTGCAGAACTCTGCGAGGCGAAATGGCAGTCATGTTTTGTTCACCAGAGGGAGATTACTGACGACAACAGTAGCAAGCTTGTGTACATTTGTACACAAACTGGCAGAGGGTAAAATGAGCAGACGACCAAACGATCCGCAGCGCAGGGAGCGTATTCTTCAGGCGACGCTGGACACCATCGCCGAACACGGTATTCATGCCGTTACCCATCGTAAAATTGCCAGCTGCGCAGGCGTGCCGCTGGGTTCGATGACCTACTATTTTGCGGGCAAAGATGCGCTGCTCGAAGAGGCATTTACCTGGTTTACCCAGCAACAGATGTCCGTGCAGTACCGTGACTTCTTCGCTGGCGTCACCGGGCCCGAGATGGCGTGCGAGGCGATCACCACCCTGATATACAGTTCCCAGGTCACCACACCGCACAATATGGAGCTGATGTACCAGCTCTATGCGTTTATGAATCGCAGCGCTCCGCTAAAAAGCGTCATGCAGGACTGGATGAAAACCAGCCAGACGACGCTTGAGCAGTGGTTCGACCCGGTCACTGCCCGGGGGCTGGATGCCTTTATCGAAGGGATGACGTTGCACTTCGTAACGGACAGAAAACCGCTCACGCGGGAGGAGTTGCGTGCCATGGTGGGGAGAATTGCGGGAGAGGGGGGCTAAACGGGGCCCGCCACGCTAATATTGAAATAACACCCTAAATAAAAATAAATAACGCAGTGTGTTACTCGTCCTCTATTTTGCGCGTCTGACGGATATATCCACGGACGCCCGCCCTCTTAATTTGCATATTTGTGCGACTCTGGTGTCAGGATAATAATGACCCAGCCCTCGTTTAACATTTGTTTAGAAAGCAGAGGCGATCATTATTCATATAAGGAGAAATATGATGATGAACCTGCATAAAACAATTGGACGTGGCCGACACCGCATTTGCTATCAACATCCGCAGGATAGTAGTAAGTGCATTAAAATTCTCTACAATCCGGACGACGGCGGAGTAAAAGAGGTACGCCGCGAGGTTGGCTACTACCGCAAGCGCTTAACGCAAATTCAGCACAGCCGCGCGATCCCTGATTTTCATGGTAAAGTGGAAACGGCGCTTGGCGAAGGGTACGTTTTTGATCTGATAAGAGATTATGACGGCGAAATATCCAAAACGCTGGGGCACTACATTAAAAACGATTTACTGAGCGCCGAGGAAATTGACAACCTCCTCTATGAACTGCGCAATGATTTAATTGCCCATCGCATCGCGACCATGAACCTGAAGGATTATAATATCCTCTATCGCCGTACCTCAGAAAAAGACGGCTACCTGGTGGTCATCGATAATATTGGCGAATCTGAATTTATCCCGGTTGCTTCGTTATTTAGCAGCCTGCATCGCCGCAAAATTGACAGAATTTTCGCGCGTTTTATGGATACGCTCCCTCTGGCACCCGCCTGTGCTTCGCGATCCTGATCACTGATGCCGGCATGTCCCTCCTGCCGGCAGCGTTTTTTGTTCGCTCTAAATCTATACAAATGTAAATTCTTGTGTAATTTTAGGTTGTCCATACCTGTTAATCCATTGATTTAAAATATCAAATTTCGCTACCCATAATTCTTTTTCGTTCGCTAAAAACAAAACGCAAAAGGATGCGCTACGCTTTCTACATCCTCCCCGGGATCCGTTTACCCATCTTCTGCGGAGCTCGCCATAACAATAACGGGAAAGCGACTATGACTCTCAGCCATGAAGATGATGCAAAGATACTTCTGTCTGCGTTTGAACAACGCCTCGAGCAGCTTCTCCCTGCCGGTGAACAGGTAGGGCAGGTCTATGCGGCAATGCGCGATGCAACGCTTATAGCCGGCAAGCGGATGCGTCCGTTATTGCTGGTGTTGGCCGCCACAGACATGGGGTGCAAACGCGAGCAGCCGGGCCTACTGGATCTGGCCTGTGCCATCGAAATGGTCCATGTTGCCTCGCTTATCCTGGATGATATGCCCTGCATGGATAATGCGCAGATGCGCCGTGGGCGGCCGACCATTCACTGTCAGTATGGCGAAAACGTCGCCATACTTTCTGCGGTCGCGCTCCTGAGTCACGCCTTTAACGTTATCTCACGCGCGCCCGCGCTCACGCATGAGGCGAAAGCCCGCGCCATTGCCGAACTCTCTATGTCCGTCGGGCATATGGGGCTGGTGCAGGGGCAATTTCGCGATCTCAACGAAGCCCGGCAGGCGCAAAATGTGGATGAGATCCTGCTGACCAACGAGCTAAAGACCAGCAGCCTGTTTAACGCAACGTTGCAGCTGGCGGCGATTGCGGCCCAGGCTCCGCCTGCGGTTAATGAGCGGCTACGTTTTTTTGCCCGCGATCTGGGGCAAGCATTTCAGCTGATTGACGATCTTACTGACGGCTCCAATACCACCGGTAAAGATCCCCATCAGGATGAGGATAAATCCACGCTGGTGGCGGTCCTTGGCGCCCAGACCGTTTTTCAGCGTCTGCTTGAGCATGTCAACAGCGCCGACCAACACCTGGCGACAGCCTGTCAGCACGGAAGTGCCGCCCGCCGCTATATTCGTGCATGGTTTGATAAACAGTTGTCGCACATCAGCCAGAGCCTTTCCCTTTCGGAGTGTCAATGACCAGTCTGTCGCAACGGAAAAGCGATCATCTCGATATCGTCCTCAGGAATGCCGCAGGTGTCAGGAAATGCACCAGCGGCTTTGAACGCTGGCGGTTTGAACACTGCGCCCTGCCAGAGCTGCACCTTGATGAGGTTGATCTTTCAACCTCCCTGTTTGGCCGAACCCTGCAGGCACCGCTGCTCATCAGCTCCATGACCGGGGGCACGCAGCGGGCGACTTTGATTAATCAAAACCTGGCCAGGGCTGCCCAGACGCTGGGGCTGGCAATGGGGGTGGGATCGCAGCGCGTAGCGCTTGAAAGCCCCGCAACCCAGGGGTTGACCCGTTCCCTCCGGGATGCGGCACCGGATATTGTCCTGCTGGCGAATCTGGGCGCGGCGCAAATTGCCGGTCCTCAGGGACGCGATTTCGCGCAGCGCGCGGTAGAGACGCTGGCGGCTGACGCACTGATCATCCATCTCAACCCTCTGCAGGAGGCCTTGCAGCACGGCGGTGACCGCAACTGGTCCGGCGTGCTTAATGCCATTCAGCAGACGGTAGAAGCGCTGCCGGTACCGGTGGTGGTGAAAGAGGTGGGCAATGGTTTATCGGTGCCGGTTGCGCGCCAGCTGGCAGAGGCGGGGGTCGCCATGCTCGATGTGGCCGGTGCCGGCGGAACCAGCTGGGCCGCCGTAGAGGGTGAACGCGCCATCTCGGCGCACGACCGTGCGGTGGCCATGGCTTTCACCGACTGGGGGATTCCTACTGCGGTGGCCTTAAAAGATCTACATCAGGCGCTGCCGGAGATGCCGCTCATCGCCTCGGGCGGTATTGCCAACGGCGTGGAGGCGGCGAAGGCGCTCTGCCTGGGGGCCAGCCTGGTCGGACAGGCGGCTGGCGTTCTGCAAAGCGCGCTGATCTCCAGCGATGCGGTCATCGCCCATTTTGAGACCATGATTGCCCAGCTTCGGGTTGCCTGCTTCTGTACGGGCAGCGACAGCCTGGCGGCGCTTCGCAAGGCCACCCTGGTAGCCGGGACCCCATGACAACACGCCAATGGGATCTGATTCTGGCGGGAGGCGGGCTGGCCAACGGGCTGATCGCCTGGCATCTATCGCAACGTCGTCCTGAACTTCGCGTCCTGATGCTTGAAGCGCAGACGCGCCCTGGCGGGAATCATACCTGGTCCTTTCACCAGGACGATCTGACCCCTGACCAGCACCGCTGGCTGGCTCCGCTCGTCAGTTACCGCTGGCCGGGTTACGACGTCCGTTTTCCGGCGCTGACGCGTACGCTGCCAAGCGACTATCTCACGCTCACCTCAGACCATTTTGCCGATGTGCTCAGCCAGGATCTGGGCGACAGCCTGCAAACCGGGGTGAGCATCGCCTCCCTCACGCCGACGAGCGTTACGCTGACGGACGGTACCTTACTGGAGGCCGCGGCGGTGATTGATGGCAGAGGCTATCAGCCAGAGGCCCATTTACGTACCGGCAGCCAGTCTTTTCTCGGCCAGCAGTGGCGGCTCAAGAAGCCGCACGGCCTGACGCGCCCGATCCTGATGGATGCGACGGTCGACCAGCAGGGCGGATATCGCTTCGTCTATACCCTCCCATTTTCGGCCACTGAGCTTTTGATCGAAGACACCCACTATATTGATGATGCCCGGCTTGAGAGCGTCGATGCGCGGCAACATATCGCTGACTATGCCCGCCAGCAGGGCTGGCAGTTAGAGACGCTGGTGCGCGAGGAGCAGGGGCATCTGCCGATTATGCTCTCAGGGGATGTTCACGCTTTTTGGCGGGCACGTGAGGGACAGCCCTGCAGCGGCCTGCGGGCGGGGCTTTTTCATGCCACCACCGGCTACTCCCTGCCGCACGCCGTTACCCTTGCCGAAGCCGTTGCCGACGCGAAGGATATCAACGCACAAGCCTTGTCCCGGCTGATTCACCGATATGCCCTGCGCCAGTGGCGCGCTCAACGTTTTTTCCGCGTCCTCAACCGCATGCTTTTTCTGGCGGGAGAGGCGGATAACCGCTGGCGGGTGATGCAGCGATTTTACGCCCTGAATGAGGGGCTGATAGGCCGTTTTTACGCCGGGCAGCTTACGCCCGGTGATAAAGCACGAATACTGGCAGGCAAACCGCCTGTTCCGGTCGGCGAAGCGATGCTCGCCATTTTGCAACTTACTCCCCGGCTGCGAGCCTTTTATCATGACTAAAACTATTATTATCGGCGCCGGATTCGGCGGCTTAGCGCTCGCCATCCGGCTACAGGCGCAAGGGATTGACACGCTGCTGCTGGAGCAGCGCGATAAGCCTGGCGGGCGTGCTTACGTCTACCATGAAAAGGGGTTTACGTTTGACGCAGGGCCGACGGTGATCACCGATCCCAGCGCTATTGAAGCGCTCTTTACCCTCGCCGGAAAGCGGATGGAAGATTACGTCGAGCTGCTGCCGGTCACTCCGTTCTACCGCCTGTGCTGGGAGACGGGGGAGGTATTTGATTATGACAACGTCCAGGACAAACTGGAGGCGCAAATCGCGCGCTTCAATCCGCGCGACGTCGAAGGCTACCGCAAATTTCACGCCTACTCGCGGGAGGTCTTTAAAGAGGGGTATCTGAAGCTCGGCACCGTTCCTTTTTTATCATTCCGCGATATGCTGCGGGCCGGCCCCCAGTTAACCCGCCTGCAGGCCTGGCGCAGCGTTTACAGCATGGTCTCCCGCTTCATTGAGAACGAACAGCTTCGCCAGGCATTCTCCTTCCACTCGCTGCTGGTAGGGGGAAATCCCTTCGCCACCTCCTCAATTTATACCCTTATTCATGCCCTGGAGCGGGAGTGGGGAGTCTGGTTTGCCCGTGGCGGCACGGGGGCGTTGGTACAGGGGCTGGTGAAGCTCTATCAGGATCTTGGGGGCGAGATAAGGCTGAACGCCGAGGTGACCCGGCTGATTGCCGACAACAACCGCATCCGCGCCGTTGAGCTAAAGAACGGGGAAACTATCCAGACCGCGGCGGTGGCGTCTAACGCCGACGTGGTGCACACCTACGAAAAGCTGCTCGGCCATCATCCTGCCGGCGCGGCGCGTGCGGCCTCCCTGAAGCGTAAGCGGATGAGCAACTCGCTGTTTGTGCTCTATTTTGGTCTCAATAAGCAGCACGATCTGGCGCACCATACCGTCTGCTTTGGCCCGCGCTATAAAGCCCTGATCGATGATATTTTCAATAAAAACACCCTGGCAGAGGACTTTTCGCTCTATCTGCATGCCCCCTGTGTGACCGACCCTTCCCTGGCGCCGCCCGGCTGCGGCAGTTATTACGTGCTGGCGCCGGTGCCCCATCTGGGTACTGCCGATCTCGACTGGAATACTGAGGGGCCGCGCCTGCGCGACAGGATCTTTGACTATCTTGAAAAGCACTACATGCCGGGCCTGCGTAGCCAACTGGTGACCCATCGCATCTTTACCCCCTTTGATTTTCGTGACCAACTGGGCGCACACCTCGGTTCGGCCTTCTCCATTGAGCCCATACTGCGCCAGAGCGCGTGGTTCAGGCCGCACAATCGCGACAGCAAAATCGAGAACCTTTATCTGGTGGGCGCAGGTACCCACCCGGGCGCGGGAATTCCGGGAGTGATCGGTTCGGCAAAAGCGACCGCGGGGCTGATGCTGGAGGCGCTTTCCGGATGAATAACACCCTGATGGAGCACGCTGACCAGACTATCGCCGTCGGCTCGAAAAGCTTTGCCACCGCGGCGAAACTGTTCGATGCCCCCACCCGACGCGGCGTGCTGATGCTCTACGCCTGGTGTCGTCATTGCGATGATGTGATAGACGGGCAGGCGCTGGGGTTCAATATTGAGACCCCGGAAGCGACGCCGGCGGAGCAGCGCCTGGAGACGCTCAAAAGCGAAACCCGCCGTGCCTGGGAAGGGGCCGTGATGACGGAGCCGGCCTTTGCTGCTTTTCAGGAGGTGGCGCTGGGCCACAATATCCCCTTGCCGCTGGCACTGGCCCACCTTGAGGGTTTTGCCATGGACGTGCGCGAAACCCGCTACGAAACCTTCGAGGATACGCTGCTCTATTGCTACCGGGTCGCGGGGGTGGTGGGGTTGATGATGGCAAGGATCATGGGGGTGCGCGACGAAGCGGTGCTCGATCGCGCCTGTGATTTGGGTCTGGCATTTCAGCTAACGAATATAGCCCGGGATATCGTTGAAGATGCCCGCGTGGGCCGCTGTTATCTTCCTGCCCGTTGGCTGGCGGAGGTAGGCCTTACACCGGAGCAGGTCGCCGACCCTGGAAAGCGTCAGCAGGTTGCCCGCCTGGCACAGCGACTGGTGGCCGAGGCCGAGCCTTATTATGCGTCAGCCCGGGCGGGGCTGGCCGGTCTGCCTTTGCGCTCGGCGTGGGCGATTGCCTCCGCGCACGGCGTTTACCGGGAGATTGGCGTAAAGGTCAGCGCAGCAGGAGAGCAGGCCTGGGATAAACGCCAGGGCACCAACGCCCTGGAGAAATCCGCATTGTTGATGAAAGGCGCCGCCCTGGCGCTCACTTCTCGTTTCGGCTCTCAGGCGCCGCGACCGGCTGGTCTGTGGCAGCGTCCGCTTTTGGCGAGCGCGTAGCCTGCGCATCGGCCTTACGCTGACGTAAGGTCGCCTGCAACTTCTCCACCGGCGGGGCATAGAGAAAGCCAAAGGAGACGCAGCCCTCTTTTCCCCGCACCGCATGGTGCAGGCGATGGGCCAGGTAGAGTCGCTTCAGATAACCACGGCGCGGTATATAGCGGAACGGCCAGCGCTGGTGCACCAGCCCGTCATGGACCATAAAGTACAGCGCGCCGTAGAGCGTCATGCCTGCGCCAATCCACTGTAGCGGCCACATCCCCCAGGTTCCCCATGCAATTAAGCCAATCGCTAACAGCGCAAAGACGACGGCATAGAGGTCGTTGACCTCAAACCAGCCCGTGCGGGGTTCGTGGTGAGAGAGATGCCATCCCCATCCCCAGCCGTGCATGATGTACTTATGCGCAAGCGCCGCGATGAGCTCCATGGCGGCAACGGTTAAGAGTACGATCAAGGTGTTGTAAAGCGCGAGCATGCTTGCTCCTGTTTATAAGTCCTGGTGATTAAGCGTAACACCTAATTGCGGGAGTGGAGGGGGAGAGGAGAGATTTGTTGGGGGATTTTGGGGGATAAAAAGCAATTGGTCCCGGCAGCGGGATTTATCATTAAATCATCCCTCAAAGGCATCCCGTACTTACAAGACTTGCTGTACGGCCTTGGCTACTTTGCTCCGGCTAAAACCTGTTTCATCAGCGATCTCCATCAGCTTTGCCTCTGCCATTGCTCTGCTGCGCATTGCAGAAAGGACCGTTTTAAAAGGGTGTTTATTACCCTGGATATTCAATGGAAGAGAGACAGTGGCAATCAACGTTTCCTCCAGTACCCAGGGTTCTTCGTGGGGTATCCAGCATACCTTCGCATTCTCTTCCATCCACAGATCGAGCCACTGCTCACCCAGGTGAGTAAATGTTGTTCTCGTGCCAGATCCTACCCGGCGGAGCGGAAAATGACTCTCCTTCGCAAGCAACACCCCCAGAGTACGTCTGAGCGTTGAACCTTCAGCATTGCCACTGTAATGCGTCTTGATGCGAGTTTTGAGGTTGGCACGGCTGTTAGGTTTACCTTTTTTATCTGGGGAGATTCCCACATAGAGCAGGGTGTAACCTTCGTGAGTTAGACAGCCTTCAGTCGGTACGCATGGAGGGATTTCTTTAAACCACCAAAAATAGACGCCATTTACCGCGGGAACGGGCGTCGGTCGGCTCATAACTTCCGTTCTGCTGAACGTTTTATCAGGATAAAAAGGTAACACTGATATTCTCCGTGCTGATTGATTCCTGATATTTTACAGAATTATCGATTGATGTTGTTTGATTCGCGCGAGGATTGGTATGAGTTTAAACATCACGACACAGCACGTTGATACCTGGAAGAAACGTATCCAACGGGATGGATTGAAAGGGTCGACATATTTTGTCAGCAGGGAGGGACAGTATGGGTTAGCGCATCAGCCGATCATCAGGCCATCTGTCAGCGTGTATTAGGGAAAGATTCTGGAACCAGTTCGTTGGCAAGTTACCTACGTTGGGCATCCCTGCACCGCGTTCAGCTGTTTCGTTTCTTAAGCATTCCGGGCTGCCACGCATACCGTGAGTTGCGCCAGCTGGCAGAGCGCAGCGTGATAAAAAAGCAGGTGCGCTGGTTCTAATAAATACGCGACTGGATGTCGTGCTGGCTGCCACTGATGCGGGCTGCTTTTCCACTTACCTCATGAAGCAGGGCGGCCTTCTAGTTCCTCGCAAACATAACCTTAATCGAGCAGCTTACGAGCTAACAACGAGCCGGGCACCTACGGCGATCACGGCATCCGTAGCTATGGCATATGGTCCACGATTATTGAGGGCCGGATCTGCACGCACGCGATGAAGTGGAAGATGGTTCGTAAGGCCGTTGACGTTCAGGAGGCGACAGTCGACCAGGGCGCTCGCGCCCCTGGACTTGTGGCAATAACTGTCCCCTGTTGAAAAAACTTACTATACAGGGGGCGAACTACCGGGCAGCGAAGAACCTGCAGCGCTGCCGGACTTCGAAAGCATGAGCAAAAAGGAACTGCGCGAACTGACGGCAAGGCTGCGGCTGTTTTGCCGGAACCAGCGCCTACAGGAGGATGACAAATGGCGACAGTGGAACTGACTGTTCAGAGAAATAGCATAATTATTTATCAGAGAATTAGCTGAAATAAATAACTATCTCAGCTTTAAAATCATATGAAGAACTGTATATATAATTAGTCGATTAGAAGGGAGTTGTGAACGATTTGTTTATGGAGTCACTTGCACTGCAGCGGAGAGAACTTATGGCCCGGTTGGTTGCCAGCTACAGATTGTAGCGATGATGACAAAACGGTTACGATTTCATGACTGTCGGAGCTGATAAGCTATCTGGTTATCAGGCTGAATGACTATGGAGTAGGGCAGGGTGAGAGTAAGCATTAGTGATTTTGCACCGTGGGAAATTCCCTCCCGTACGGCATTCAACGGCATGACGATGCTGTGCATGTCTATGAAGCATGGATTCGCATGATCCAATAAGGATCACCATGGGTCGGTGCCGTCAGAACTGGCGCGCTTTCCGGCCTGTCATACAGCGCATGAAAACCACTTCATAAAGCGGGCAGGCGTGGCGGGGATACGATTGCGCGCTAAGGCCGAAAATGTTATTTTTAATTTACTTTGGATATAAATTAAATTGACAAAGGCTGGTCAAGTGAACTTGCTAACTGATTTAGGAAAACGTATCGAACGTTTGCTTTATTTGAGTATTTTTATAATGGCAGTTTGTTGGGGGTTTAATTATTTTGCCCAGACTGTTCTTTATACTCAAAAACTGAATCCTAATGGCTATGATGCCTTGATTAATGGGCTTGACGAAAATATTGACTATCTAAATGGTTTATTTTCTAATAAAAACGAAGCGTTGGATGATCCACTGGAGTTATTGCGATTAAATAAGGTCAGGGAAAAACTGGGTCTGGAAAGAAAAGAATCTAAGAAGCCCGTAAAACGTATGTCTTATGAGAATCAATTATCCATTATTGCTCAGGGTGCAGTTCGTATTAGTGGGATTGATTATGATGTTTTAATGGGGCAAATAGATTCTCGAATCAGCCCTTCTGATAATATTAAAAAATTACAGGAGCAGCGTAGTAAAATTAATGATATGTCAATAAACGTTTGGGGTATAGAATCTCCCAGTAAATTGCTATTATCTTATGGTGATTCTAAATATAAGGTTGCAAATAACCTCATAACGACAATTTTATTATATCTCACCCCATTGTTAATTATTGTTTGGCTTAGCTCTTTTTATATGACAAGAAATAGAGAGGCGAGTTTAATTAGAGATGCTAGTGATTATCGGATAACATACCCTCATATTCTTAATTTATTTTTTGTAACAAGCATTGACATGTCAAGAGAAAGTTGGGAGCTGCGTTTTGTTAATGCGAAAAATAAAAAAATAACTGACCAGTGGCTGTGTAGGCTATACACTCTTGTAAGAGTTATTATAATTGCCGTTCTGCTCTCTTTAATTTTCTATCCCTACGTTAGTGGCCTAAAGGCCATGTGTTCTGTTTCAAATTATAATGCTTATTTCATGTATGCTATCCATATTGTAAGCGTTATTATAATGCTGATTTTTTCTTTATCTTTATTGTTCGTCGAGATTACGTTTACTAATAAGATTTTTTCTGGGCGATTGGGTGGGGTCAAAATATGAAAAAAATCACACTTCTTTTGCTGAGTATCTTATTTGTGGGAGAGGCTAATGCTTATCCTACTTATGGGATCTCAGAATGTCGATATTGGATTGACGCTGAAAAGGGATCAGATAAGGACTCATTAGGCCTAAAAGTTTTATCCTTGAAGTCTTGGGTTTCAGGCTATATTTCAGGTATGAATACGGCACTCAAAATTGACGTTGCGAATGGAGCCGATGTTGTCACGACATATGACTATATAATTTATTATTGTTCTAAGCATAAAGAAGGGACATCATTTGATGCAATCGCTGATATGATAGATAAACTGTCAATTAAATAGATTGTGGGAGTATCCAATACTCCCACTTTAATTCATTATTCTTTATGTTTGATTAATTCAATTCATATTTTGAGAGATTTAATAATCTCTTCGCCTAACCATGTGTTAATTTCATTTATTATTTTTTTGAAGAGGTAATAGTTCATTCCTAACAATAACATTTGCCGCCTTCTCCACATCCCCAAATCCCCTAACATTACTCGGCATAATCCCCATCATCTGAGGCGGTACCCGGTGAGCCGCCATCATGTCATCCCGGCTCACGTTCTTGATGTTCAGAAACTCATCTTTTGCGGCCACTTCTGACAGCGGGATGATCTGAATGCCGTCCTTTTTGCCGTTAGGCGAGTACATAAACAGATTGCGGAAGTTACCCGACCCTTTGGCGCTTTTCATCGCATGGCGGATGTTGTTCACGTCCTCCTGGTTCTGCGCGGCATCGGTCTTATACATCATGAACCCCGCATGGTTGCCGTTGATGTAATACTTGCGGCGGAACAGGGTAGCGGACTCGTTCAGCAGGGCAGAAGGGATGGCGGACAGGTATTCCGGCAGGCCGTAAATCTCCAGGGTCAGCTCCGACACCATCAGGTGAAAGATGCTGCCTGTGGTGAACTCATACGGCTGCGTGGTCATGCCTTACTTAACAAACCAGTAAGTATCCAGATCCACACCGCGTCGGGTGTATTTAGCCAGCGATGGCTCCAGCGACAGAATACCGCCGAGCCGGTTGGTACGCTTCTCCAGATAGGCGTTACCGAACACCAGATAGTCCGGCACAAACCGGCTGAATGCCTGCTGGCGCAGCATCGGATGCGGGATTAAGGCGTTTGTAAGAATGTTGCGTTTGGCCGCGATCGGTATGCTGTTTGTTAGACGTTCCGCAAACAAAAACCAGGGCCTCACCACTACGACCGAAAAGGTCGCAGGAACAATTAGCTTACTGGTATTAATACGAGGCTGATGGATTTTATTGCCTCTTTTCGCCATCACTAAAGCGCTGCCGTCGCCTGGTCGCCAAGCGTGAAAATGTGGTTTCGTAAATGGTTGATTCAGAAGTTCATGAATTTCACCCAACAAAAAACCCATCAACCTTGAACCAAAACGGCGGGGTTGATGGGCTCCACAAATTGGGGACATCAAAGAAAAGCAGTGGCAATAGTTATGACTGACGTCTGGAGGAAAAGTTCTGTGCAAAGCGAAAATATTTTCATCTTTACGCAAATTTTCCGTTAGCCCAGTCCCGGCCAGATAATGATGATTAAGGTCCCCGCCAGCGTTAACAGGACGTTAGCGATAGCATAGGTGCCCGCGTAGCCCAGCGCTGGAATGTTGCTGCGGGCGGTATCGCTGATAATCTCCATTGCCGGGGCGCAGGTGCGTGCCCCCATCAGCGCGCCGAACAACAGGGCGCGGTTCATGCGCAGCACCCACACGCCGAAGAGGAAGCTTAATACTACCGGCACCAGACTGACGATAAGGCCTGCGCCCAGCATCTGCCAGCCGACAGACCCCAGGCTGTGGCCAATGCCGCTGCCCGCGCTCAGGCCCACACCGGCCATAAACACCATCAGACCAAACTCTTTCACCATATTCAGCGCACCCTGTGGGATATAGCCAAACGTCGGGTGGTTCGCACGTAAAAAGCCGAGCATGATCCCGGCAAACAGCAGGCCAGCGGCATTGCCGATGCCAAAACTAAAGTTGCTGAACTGGAAAGTGATCATCCCAATCATCAGGCCAACGATAAAGAAGGCGCAAAACGCCAGCAGGTCGGTCACCTGGCTGTGAATAGAGATAAAGCCCACGCGGTCAGCCACGGTTTTAACGCGGCGCGCGTCACCGCTCACCTGTAACACATCGCCTTTGTTCAGCACCACGTTGTCATCGATCGGCATCTCGATCTGGCTGCGGATCACCCGGTTCAGGAAACAGCCGTGATCGGTCAGCTTAAGCTGCGACAGACGGCGACCAACGGCGTTGTGGTTTTTCACTACGATCTCTTCGGTCACAATACGCATGTCCAGCAGATCGCGGTCAAACACCTCTTTACCGTTACGGAAGCTCGGATCAAGGCGGGCATGGGCATCCGGGTAGCCGACCAGGGCGATATCGTCCCCCATCTGCAATACCGCGTCCCCATCGGGGTTCGCCAGAATGCCGTTACGCCGAATACGCTCGATATAGCAGCCGGTCTGACGATAAATGCCCAGCTCGCGCAGGTTCTTACCGTCGGCCCAGGCGACCAGCTCTGGCCCTACGCGATAGGCGCGGATGACTGGCAGATAAACTTTGCGTTTACTGTCCGTATCCAGACCACGCTCACGCGCAATCTGCTGCGCGCTGGTCTGTAAGTCCTGATGCTGTAATTTAGGCAGGTAGCGGGCGCCGACGATCAAACTCACCAGGCCAATCAGGTAGGTGAGGGCATAGCCCAGGCTGAGGTGATCCAGGGCAAGAGAGAGCTGGGCATTATCCAGGCCGAGATGACGTAGCGTATCCCCCGCGCCTACCAGTACCGGCGTGGAGGTCATCGAACCCGCAAGCATGCCCGCGGTTAACCCGATATCCCAGCCAAACAGCTTCCCTAAGCCCAGCGCGATCAGCAGGGCACTGCCGACCATGACCAGCGCGAGCATCAGATAATTCTTACCGTCGCGAAAGAAAATAGAAAAAAAGTTGGGTCCGGCTTCCACGCCAACACAAAAAATAAACAGCATAAACCCGAGATTCAGGGCGTCGGTGTTAATGCTGAAATGTTGTTGGCCTAATAATAAAGAGACCACTAAAACGCCAATGGAATTACCAAGTTGTACTGAACCGAGGCGTAATTTCCCGAGGCAAAGACCCAGCGCCAGTACGACAAATAATAACAGGATGTAATTCCCGTTTAACAAATCTGCGACGTTTATATTCACGGAGGATAACTTCTTGTTTACCAGTAAGTGGTTGAATAGATGGGGTATTTAGGCTACTGTTTCTGCTATCAGAAGAGAGGCTAACAACGCCTTTTTTCGCAACATAATATATCCCAAACAATAATATCAGACCATTAGTTTAATCGTTACGGTGCACTGCCTCCGACAACGGTTAGGCAACCATGCAGCGTGTTTTGGCAAGGAATGCCGCATATCGTATCAAATTGGGCGTCCGGGGGACGATAAATTTATTTGAATGAAGAGAGGCAGGGGGTTGTTTGGATATTAAACGTCACTGGCCAGGAGTTGCTCGCTGTTTTTTACTGTACACGGCAGTCTGTCTCTGCCTGACATTAAATGTAAAAGGGGCATTTCTTGCTGGCAGGCATCCTGAGTTAGGGCTGCTGTTCTTTATCATACCCGGTGCCGTTGCCAGTGCGCTTACGCGCAGCGGAGAGGTGGTGAAGCCGTTGCTGGGGGCGACGCTGGCGGCGCCGTTCTGCCTGCTGGTGATGCGTCTGTTTACTGTCTCTGGGCGCTCCTTCTTTCAGGAGCTGGCGTGGTTGTTAAGCGGCGTCTTCTGGTTTGCTCTCGGCGCGCTGGTCGTTATGTTTGTGCGGCGGGCGCTCATCCATCCGCGTCGCAAAATAAAAACGCCCTCAAAGTGAGGGCGCTTTAACATTACTGAGCGGCAAACAGGCCCAGATTCTCTTTGGCGTAGGCTTCAAAATCGGTAAAGCCGCCAATGTGGGTCTGGTCGAGGAAGATTTGCGGCACGGTTTCAACCGGTTTACCCACGGTCTTTTCCAGATCCGCTTTGGTAATACCTTCCGCGTGGATATCAACATAACGGTAGTTGAAATCGTCACGCTCGGCGGTCAGTTTCTCTGCCAGCTCTTTAGCACGTACACAGTACGGGCAGCCCGGACGTCCAAAAATAACTGCAAACATGGTTCTCTCCTGAATTGAAAGCCTGACGGCGAATAACGCTATATTGCCGATAACTTACGGTAATAGAAAGCAGGTTTCGCCTGTTGCATTGATATCTTCAGGCTATGTTTCGCCAATTACAGCGCCAGATTCTTTGCCTATACTGGCTCCATTGCTGTTTTTAGCCAGGAGAAGAGAGACATTATGACCCCGACGATTGACCTGTTACGCGCTCACCGTTCCATTCGCCATTTTACCGACCAGCCCATTACTGATGCTCAGCGCGACGCAATCATTGCCGGGGCGCAGGGGGCCTCCAGCTCCAGTTTTCTGCAATGCACCTCAATAATCCGCGTTACCGATCCGGCGATGCGTGAACAGCTGGTCGGCCTGACGGGCGGGCAGAAGCATGTGGCCCAGGCGGCGGAGTTCTGGGTCTTTTGCGCCGATTTTAACCGCCATCTGCAGATCTGCCCGGACGCGCAGCTCGGTCTGGCGGAGCAACTGCTGTTAGGCGTGGTGGATACGGCGATGCTGGCGCAGAACGCGCTTACGGCGGCGGAGTCACTTGGGCTGGGTGGCGTCTACATCGGCGGCATTCGCAACAGTATCGAGGCGGTAACGGAGCTGTTAGCGCTGCCCAAACATGTGTTGCCGCTGTTTGGCCTGTGCCTGGGCTGGCCGGCAGACAACCCGGATGTGAAGCCGCGCCTGCCCGCCGCGCTGGTGGTGCATGAGAATCACTACCAGCCGGTCGATAAAGCGATTCTGGCCCAGTACGACGACGAGCTGGCCCACTACTATATGACGCGCGGCAGTAATAACCGTCGCGACACCTGGAGTGACCATATCCAGCGCACCATCATTAAAGAGAATCGTCCGTTCATCCTCGATTATTTGCACAAACAGGGCTGGGCAACGCGATAACCCCATTTTTCCTGCGCCAGCCTGCGTGTATGATACGCAGGCTTTTACCAGATCATGTCTGAGAGGTGCAGGGTGAAAATTGCCATATTGTCCCGGGATGGAACGCTCTATTCGTGTAAACGCCTGCGTGAAGCGGCGGCAAAACGCGGCCATCTGGTGGAAGTTCTCGATCCGCTGTCCTGTTATATGAATATCAGCCCGGCGGCATCCTCCATTCACTACAAAGGGCGCCAACTGCCGCACTTTGACGCGGTGATCCCCCGCATTGGCTCGGCCATCACCTTTTACGGTACCGCCGCGCTGCGTCAGTTTGAGCTACTGGGTAGCTATCCGCTCAATGAGTCTGTCGCCATTACCCGCGCCCGGGATAAACTTCGGTCCCTGCAGCTGCTTGCCCGTCAGGGAATCGATCTGCCCGTGACGGGCATTGCCCACTCCCCGGATGATACCAGCGACCTGATCGACATGGTCGGCGGCGCGCCGCTGGTGGTGAAGCTGGTTGAAGGCACGCAGGGCATCGGCGTGGTGCTGGCCGAGACCCGCCAGGCCGCAGAGAGCGTTATCGACGCCTTTCGCGGCCTGAATGCCCACATCCTGGTGCAGGAGTATATCGAAGAGGCCAAAGGCCGCGATATCCGCTGCCTGGTGGTGGGTGATGAAGTGGTGGCCGCCATTGAACGCCAGGCCAAAGAGGGCGATTTTCGCTCTAATCTGCACCGGGGTGGCGTCGCCAGGGTAGCCAATATCACCCTGCGTGAGCGGGAGATCGCGTTGAAAGCCGCCCATACGCTGGGGCTTGATATTGCGGGGGTGGATATTCTCCGCGCCAACCGCGGTCCGCTGGTGATGGAAGTGAACGCATCGCCAGGGCTTGAGGGGATCGAAAAAACCACCGGCGTGGATATTGCCGGTAAAATGATCGCCTGGATCGAACGTCAGGCAACGCCTGGCTTCTGCCTGAAAACGGGCGGATAAATAGATTGCCGCGCACATATTGCGTAAGCTATGCGAATTACAGTTAAGAGGCTCAACCTTTATGGAAACTCTCGTCGTACCCACGTTGGATACGCTACGTCAATGGCTCGACGATATGGGCATCAGCTTTTTTGAATGCGATACCTGTCAGGCATTACACATTCCCCACATGCAGAATTTTGATGGCGTGTTTGATGCCAAGCTCGATCTGATTAACGATGTGGTGCTGTTTTCTGCCCTCGCCGAGGTCAAACCCTCGGCGCTGCTGGCGCTGGCATCCGATCTCTCGGCCATCAACGCCAGCTCGTTGACGGTGAAAGCCTTCCTCGATATTCAGGACGATAACCTGCCGAAGCTGGTCGTGTGCCAGTCTTTATGCGTGGGGGCCGGTGTGACCTATCAGCAGTTCGCCGGGTTCTTACGCCAGAGCGAAGAGCAAATTTCGATGGTGATGATGGAAGCCAGCGCACACCACCTGCTCTATAACGCGGAAGAAGAACCAGAGAATAACGATTCATCCTCCCATTTTCTGCACTAACCTCGCCTGAGTAATACGCAGCCGCCACCAGCGTGGCTGCGTAACGCCATTTTTTCTGCTGCTTTTTCCCCTCATTGATAGCGTTAATCACTTCGTAATGACTCTTTTAGCTTACCCCATAGACATTTACCGCGCGAAAAATTGATAAAAGGCGTTTTTTAATCTGGGCTATAGCCGCAGGAACGAACTACATTTATTCTTGCGAAGCTTTTTTTACTGTGAGCAAACCTGCCACCAGAGTTTTTTCTTCTGATCCCGGCAGAGCGACAAAATATGCATGATTCTTGCATAAGTGAGAATGCACATTTTAAGTTCGTTTTAATGAACTCCTGGAAGGAATAAAGCTATGACCGCCTTAAATAAAAAATGGTTATCGGGTCTGGTTGCGGGGGCCTTGATGGCGATCTCCGCCGGTACGCTCGCCGCGGAACAGAAAACGCTGCATGTTTATAACTGGTCTGACTATATCGCGCCGGACACCGTCGCGAATTTTGAGAAAGAGACCGGTATCAAAGTGGTTTACGACGTTTTCGACTCCAACGAAGTGCTGGAAGGCAAACTGATGGCGGGCAGCACCGGCTTCGACCTGGTGGTACCGTCCGCCAGCTTCCTGGAGCGTCAGCTTAGCGCGGGTGTCTTTCAGCCGCTGGATAAAAGCAAGCTGCCGAACTGGAAAAACCTCGATCCTGAAGTGCTGAAACTGGTCGCAAAACACGATCCGGAGAATAAATACGCCTTCCCGTACCTCTGGGCTACCACCGGTATTGGCTACAACGTGGATAAAGTAAAAGCGGTGCTTGGCAAAGATGTGCCTCTCAACAGCTGGGATCTGGTCCTGAAGCCAGAGAACCTCGAAAAGCTGAAAAGTTGCGGCGTCTCATTCCTGGATGCACCAGAAGAGATTTTTGCCACCGTGCTTAACTACCTGGGCAAAGATCCAAACAGTAGCAAAGCGGATGACTACACCGGTGCGGCGACTGACCTGCTGCTGAAGCTGCGTCCGAATATTCGCTACTTCCACTCCTCACAGTACATTAACGACCTGGCGAACGGCGATATCTGCGTAGCAGTCGGCTGGGCGGGCGACGTCTGGCAGGCGGCTAACCGCGCGAAAGAGGCGAAAAACGGCGTGAATGTCTCTTACTTCATTCCGAAAGAGGGGGCGCTGGCCTTCTTTGACGTCTTTGCGATGCCTGCCGACGCGAAAAATAAAGACGAAGCCTATCAGTTCCTCAATTACCTGATGCGGCCAGAAGTGATTGCCCACATTAGCGATCATGTCTTCTATGCCAACGGCAACAAGGCCTCGGTACCGATGATCAGCGCGGAAGTGCGTGACAATCCGGCTATCTATCCGCCGGCAGATGTCTTTGCCAAGCTCTTCACCCTGAAAGTGCAGGAACCGAAAATCGACCGCGTACGTACCCGTGCGTGGACGAAAGTGAAAAGCGGTAAATAACGTCTGACGTCCTTGCCGGGTAGCCCGTAGCTGCCCGGCCACTGCACGTTGTTAGTGCAGTGGCACTGTTTTAGTTTATGCCGGAGAGCACCCCGTGAACGACGCGACCCCCCGCCCACAGGCGAAAACCCGTAAAGCGCTGACCCCGCTGCTGGAAATCCGTAATCTGACCAAATCTTTCGACGGCCAGCACGCCGTGGATGACGTCAGCCTCACTATCTATAAAGGCGAAATTTTTGCGCTGCTTGGTGCATCGGGCTGCGGCAAGTCGACGCTGTTGCGAATGCTGGCGGGCTTTGAGCAACCCACCGCCGGGCAGATTATGCTCGACGGGGTAGACCTCTCTCAGGTGCCGCCTTATCAGCGTCCAATCAATATGATGTTCCAGTCTTACGCGCTGTTTCCGCATATGACCGTGGAGCAGAACATCGCCTTCGGCCTGAAGCAGGACAAGCTGCCGAAAGCGGAAATCGCCAGCCGCGTGGCGGAGATGCTCAGCCTGGTACACATGCAGGAGTTCGCGAAACGTAAGCCGCATCAGCTGTCGGGTGGGCAACGCCAGCGTGTCGCGCTGGCCCGTAGCCTGGCAAAGCGCCCTAAGCTGCTGCTGCTGGATGAACCCATGGGCGCGCTGGATAAAAAACTGCGCGATCGCATGCAGCTGGAAGTGGTGGATATCCTCGAACGCGTGGGGGCCACCTGCGTCATGGTGACCCACGACCAGGAAGAGGCGATGACCATGGCCGGGCGTATCGCCATCATGAATCGCGGCAAGTTCGTGCAGATTGGCGAGCCGGAAGAGATTTACGAACACCCGACAACCCGCTACAGCGCCGAATTTATCGGCTCGGTTAACGTCTTCGAGGGGCTACTGAAAACCCGCGAAGAAGACGGGCTGGTGATTGATTCGCCCGGGCTGGTCCACCCGCTGAAGGTCGACCCGGATGCCTCGGTCGTGGATAACGTGCCGGTTTACGTGGCCCTGCGCCCGGAAAAAATCATGCTCTGCGATGACGTCCCCGCCGATGGCTACAACTTTGCCGTGGGTGAGGTGGTACATATTGCCTATCTCGGCGATCTGTCGATCTATCACGTGCGCCTGAAGAGCGGACAGATGATCAGCGCCCAGCTGCAAAACGAACACCGTTACCGGAAAGGCCTCCCGACCTGGGGCGATGAAGTTCGCCTCTGCTGGGATGCCGACAGCTGCGTTGTGCTGACGGTATAAGGAGTGGCCATGAGTAAAATTGACTCACCGATGCCCGCGCGCGCTGCGGGCGGGACCCGCTGGCTGACGCGCCTGCAGATGGCGCACGGGCGCAAGCTGGTGATCGCGCTGCCTTATCTGTGGCTGGTTCTGCTGTTTTTACTCCCTTTCCTGATCGTCTTTAAGATCAGCCTCGCCGAGATGGCGCGGGCGATCCCGCCCTATACCGATCTGATGGAGTGGGCAGACGATCAGCTCTCGATCACCCTGAATATCGCCAACTACCTGCAGCTGACGGACGATCCACTCTATTTCGAGGCCTACCTGCAATCGCTGCAGATTGCCGGGGTATCCACCCTCTGCTGTTTACTGCTGGGGTATCCGCTGGCCTGGGCAGTGGCGCACAGCAAGCCCTCGACGCGCAATATCCTGCTGCTGCTGGTCATCCTGCCCTCGTGGACCTCTTTCCTGATCCGCGTGTACGCCTGGATGGGGATCCTGAAGAACAACGGGGTACTGAATAACTTCCTGATGTGGCTTGGGGTCATCGACCAGCCGCTGGTGATCCTGCATACCAATCTCGCGGTCTATATCGGGGTGGTGTATGCCTATCTGCCGTTTATGGTGCTGCCTATCTATACCGCCCTGACGCGCATTGATTACTCGCTGGTGGAAGCCTCGCTGGACTTGGGGGCCCGCCCGCTGAAGACCTTCTTCAGCATTATCGTGCCGCTCACCAAAGGGGGGATCATTGCCGGCTCGATGCTGGTCTTTATCCCGGCCGTGGGAGAGTTCGTGATCCCGGAACTGCTCGGCGGGCCGGACAGCATCATGATTGGCCGCGTACTGTGGCAGGAGTTCTTCAATAACCGCGACTGGCCGGTGGCCTCTGCGGTAGCGATTGTGATGTTACTGCTACTGATCGTGCCGATCATGTGGTTCCACAAACATCAGCAGAAACAGATGGGAGACCACGGATGAACAACTTACCGGTCGTGCGCTCGCCGTGGCGCATCCTGATCCTCATCATCGGCTTTACCTTTTTATATGCGCCGATGCTGATGCTGGTTATCTACTCTTTCAACAGCTCGAAGCTGGTGACGGTGTGGGCGGGCTGGTCGACGCGCTGGTACAGCGAACTCTTCCATGACGACGCCATGATGAGCGCGGTGGGGTTGAGCCTGACGATTGCCGCCTGTGCGGCGACGATGGCGGCCATTCTCGGCACCATTGCGGCGGTGGTAATGGTGCGCTTTGGCCGTTTCCGCGGGGCCAACGGCTTTGCCTTTATGATCACCGCCCCGCTGGTAATGCCTGACGTGATTACCGGCCTGTCGCTGCTGCTGCTGTTTGTGGCCATGGGGCATGCCATTGGCTGGCCTTCGGATCGCGGTATGCTCACCATCTGGCTGGCGCATGTCACCTTCTGCACCGCCTATGTGGCGGTGGTGATCTCATCGCGCCTGCGCGAACTGGATCACTCCATCGAAGAGGCGGCGATGGATCTCGGCGCGACCCCGCTGAAGGTCTTTTTTGTGATTACCTTGCCGATGATCATGCCCGCCGTCGTCTCGGGCTGGCTGCTGGCCTTCACCCTGTCGCTGGATGACCTGGTCATCGCCAGCTTCGTATCAGGCCCGGGCGCCACGACCTTGCCGATGCTGGTCTTCTCCAGCGTGCGTATGGGGGTGAACCCGGAGATCAACGCCCTGGCGACGCTGATTCTGGGCGTGGTAGGTATTGTTGGCCTGATCGCCTGGCTGTTGATGGCAAGGTCTGAAAAACAGCGTGTACGTGATATCCAGCGTGCAAGACGCGGCTGAAGCTCCTAAAATCAGCCAACAAGCTTAACGGGTGCCGCGACAACGCGGCGCCGTTTCATGGAAGACACCACGTTGGGACTGATAAGCAAATCAAGCCATTCACACGCCCGCCTTAACGTTCCTGCCCTGGTGCAGGTGGCGGCGCTCGCCATTATTATGATCCGCTGCCTCGATTTACTGATGATTTTTAATACCCTGGGTCTGCGTGGACTGGGCGATTTTATCCATCGCAGCGTTCAGACCTGGAACTTAACGCTCATCTTCCTCGGCAGCCTGCTGCTGGTCTTTATCGAAATCTTCTGCGCTTTTTCGCTGGTTAAGGGGCGAAACTGGGCGCGGCTGATCTATCTCAGTACCCAGGTGATAGCCACGCTTTACCTGTGGGCGGCCTCGCTGGGCTATGGTTACCCTGAGCTGTTCAGCATTCCGGGGGAGTCCCGGCAGGAGATCTTTAAAACGCTGGTGATGCAGAAACTGCCGGACATGCTGGTGCTGCTGCTGCTGTTTGTGCCCGCCGCCAGCCGACGGTTTTTCCGGCTGCAATAACGTGTATAATCGCTGCCCCCAGACGTATTAAGGTTTCTGTATGCAGTGCGCACTCTATGACGCCGGCCGCTGTCGCTCCTGTCAGTGGATTGAACAGCCGGTCTCGCAACAACTTTCCGCTAAAATGGCCGATCTGCAGACCTTGCTGACAGGGTTGCCCGTCGAAGCGTGGTGCGCACCCGTCAGCGGTCCTGAACAGGGTTTCCGTAATAAAGCCAAAATGGTGGTCAGCGGCAGCGTAGAGAAACCGCTGCTGGGGATGCTGCATCGCGATGGCACACCAGAAGATCTGACCGACTGTCCGCTTTATCCTGCCTCCTTTGCGCCGGTGTTCGCCGCATTGAAGCCCTTTATCGCCCGCGCCGGGCTCACCCCCTACAACGTGGCGCGCAAACGGGGTGAGTTAAAATACCTGTTGTTGACCGAAAGCCAGAAAGACGGCGGCATGATGCTGCGCTTTGTTCTGCGCTCCGTCAGCAAGCTGGAGCAACTGCGTGCGGCTCTGCCGTGGCTGCAGGCGCAGTTACCGCAGCTGAAGGTCATTACCGCCAACATACAGCCGGTGCATATGGCGATTCTGGAAGGGGAGGAGGAGAACTTCCTCACCGAGTCCCAGACGCTGGCCGAAACCTTCAACGGCGTGCCGCTCTGGATCCGCCCGCAGAGTTTCTTCCAGACCAACCCCACCGTAGCGGCCAGCCTCTATGCTACCGCCCGCGACTGGGTGCGGGCTTTACCGGTAAATCACATGTGGGATCTCTTCTGCGGGGTTGGCGGCTTTGGCCTGCACTGCGCCACGCCCGACATGACCCTGACCGGCATTGAGATCTCCCCTGAAGCCATCGCCTGCGCGAAGCAGTCCGCCGCCGAACTGGGGCTGAAGAATCTGCACTTTCAGGCGCTAGACTCCACCCAGTTCGCCACCGGGCAGGGCAGCGTGCCGGAGCTGGTGCTGGTCAACCCGCCGCGTCGCGGCATCGGCAAGGCGCTGTGCGACTACCTCAGCCAGATGGCGCCGGCGTATATCATCTATTCCAGCTGCAACGCCCAGAGCATGGCAAAAGATCTGCACCATCTGCCAGGCTATGCCATTGCCCGCGTGCAGCTTTTCGACATGTTCCCCCATACCGCCCACTACGAAGTGCTGACCCTGCTGGTACGTAAAGTTTAAACAAAATGTGAACTCTTCCGCCGCCGGAAACGGGTAAGCTTGAGTAGTACCAGGAATGAAAGGCTAACCGATGAAACAGATCTTATTGGTGGAAGACGACGGCGATATCGCCGCTTTGCTACGTCTCAATTTAGAAGACGAAGGCTACCAGATTACCCACGAAGCAGACGGTAGCCGCGCGCTGCTGGCTATCGAAGATACGCGCTGGGACGCGGTGATCCTCGACCTGATGCTGCCGGGGGTGGATGGCCTGCAAATCTGCCGTCGCATTCGTCAGATGAGCCATTACCTGCCGGTGATCATTATCAGTGCCCGCAGCAGCGAAACGGAGCGCATTCTGGGTCTGGAGACCGGGGCCGATGATTATCTGGCCAAGCCCTTCTCGGTGCAGGAGCTGGTCGCTCGCGTTCGGGCGCTGTTTCGCAGGCATCAGGCCATGGGACAGCAGCCAGCCGGGCGTATTGAGGCGCACGGCATGACCATTGATCCGCTGGCCCGTAGCGTGACCCTGCATGGCCAGGCGCTGGATCTCACCCCGCGTGAATTCGATCTGCTTTACTTCTTTGCCCGTCATCCGGGTGAGGTGTTCTCCCGGCTGGCCCTCCTGGAACAGGTGTGGGGCTATCAGCACGAAGGCTACGAACATACGGTTAACACCCATATCAACCGCCTGCGCATCAAAATCGAGAAGGATCCCGCCGAGCCGGAGGTGATACGCACCGTCTGGGGCAAGGGCTATAAGTTTATGGGGAGTACATCATGACGCTCACCCGCCGCCTGACGCTGCTATTTGTGTTACTGCTGGTGCTGTGCGCCGCGGTGGCTTGCTCGGTGCAGCTCTGGACCAGCAAGCAGTACGGCAACGCCATGATTCAGCGTCTCTCAGGCGGGCTGGCGCAGCATATTATCCAGCGTGAGCCACTGCTGGATAACCAGGGAAGGGTGGATCGCACCGCGCTGAAACCGCTCTTTGACCGCCTGATGACCTTCAACCCCAGCGTTGAGCTGTATGTCCTCTCGGCGGATGGCGAGATTCTGGCCGATGCTGCTCCGCCGGGGCATATCAAGCGCCAGCGGATAGACATCAACCCGGTGCTGCGCTTTATGGGCGGTGAGATGATGCCGGTTTACGGTGACGACCCGCGCAGCCCGGATCGGCAGAAGGTCTTCAGCGCCGCGCCGCTGCGTCAGAATGGTGAGCTGCGTGGCTATCTCTATATCATTTTACAGGGCGAAGAGCTGAATGCGCTGGCTGAGATGGCCTGGGAAAAAACGCTCTGGCATACGCTTCTCTGGACGCTGTTGCTGGTGGTGCTCTTTGGCTCTCTGGCGGGTGGGCTGGTCTGGTACTGGGTTACTCGCCCGGTGCGGGTCTTAACGCAGGAGGTCAGCTTTCTTGACCAGGACAGTATCCGCGCCATTAAACAGCTGGCCGCCCAGCCGCAGGAAGAAAACCCCGCCAGCGAGGTTGCCTTACTGCGCAACACCTTTATTGAACTGGCTCAGCAGATAGCGTCTCAGTGGGATCGTCTGGCCGACAGCGACCGGCAGCGCCGGGAGTTCACCGCTAATATCTCCCATGATCTACGCACGCCGCTCACCTCGCTGCTGGGTTATCTTGAGACTCTATCGCTGAAAGCCGATTCATTGACGCCAGAAGAGACGAAGCACTACCTGACCATTGCGCTGCGCCAGGGGCAGAAGGTTCGCCACCTTTCGCAGCAGCTGTTTGAACTGGCACGGCTGGAACACGGCAGTATTCGGCCTCAGCGCGAGCGCTTTGCCCCCGGGGAGCTGATCTCTGATGTGGCGCAGAAGTTCGATCTGATCGTGCAGACGCGGCAGCTACGTTTAAAAATTGAGGTGCCGCAGCAGTTACCGATGGTCAACGCCGACCTCTCGATGATTGAGCGCGTGGTGACGAATCTGCTCGATAACGCGGTTCGCCATACGCCACCGGGCGGCGAAATCTGGCTGAAGGTGTGGCAGGAGGGCGAGGCGCTGCAAATGGAGGTGAGCGACAGCGGGCCGGGTATTGATGCCGCGATGCGTGAAGAGCTCTTCCAGCGACCCTCAGCGTTAAAGCCGGAGGCGCGCGAGCATCGCGGCGGGCTGGGATTGTTGATTGTTCGCAGAATGCTGGAGCTACACGGCGGCGGGATCAGGCTGATGGAGGCGGAGCAGGGGGCGCGTTTTCGCTTCTACGTGCCCCTGTAAATAAGGCCGGGGCATGCCCGGCCTGAGAGCCTTTACTGCGGGAACCACTGGTCGCTGATTTTCTGATAGGTGCCGTCAGCTTTGATCGCTTTCAGCGCGCCGTTCAGTTTCTCGAGCAGGGCTTTGTTATCCGGGCGAACCGCAATGCCCAGGCCAGTACCGAAGTACTGTGGATCGGTGACTTTCTCGGTGGCTGTACCCAACTGCGGGTTGGTTTTCAGCCACTCATTCACCACGGCGGTATCGCCGAATACCCCATCGATACGGCCATTTTTCAGGTCGATAATCGCGTTCTGGTAGCTGTCATAAGCCACCGTTTTCACTTCCGGGTGCTTGTCCTGCAGGTACTTCTGGTGCGTCGTACCGTTTTCCATGCCGATGCGTTTGCCTTTCAGCTGCTCGAAGGATTTATAGGTATCTTTCTTCGCAATCACCACCGCCGAGTTGGCATAGTACGGGTCAGTGAAGGAGACCTGCTTGCTACGCTCCGGGGTGATGTCCATACCGGAGATCACGGCGTCATATTTTTTGAATTTCAGTGACGGGATCAGGCTGTCAAAGGCGTGGTTAGTAAAAGTGCAGTCGGCCTGCATTTGCTTACACAGCGCTTTAGCCAGGTCGATATCAAAACCGACGATCTGGTTGCTGGCATCCAGCGATTCGAACGGTGGGTAAGTGGCTGAAACGCCAAAGCTGATTTTATCGGCAGCCGTTGCGCCAGCGGCGAAGGTTGCCAGTAATGCGGCCAGAACTAACTTTTTCATTTTGAAGCTCCCGTCTGTCTATCTTGTCGTTATATACCGTGTCTGCGGCTGGGAGTAACAATGTCAGAAAATGAATTTATATTCAATAAAAATGATTAAATATTTCTTAGGGAATAAAAAAAGACGGGCGGCGATGAGACTTGCCCGTCTTTGTTACTTTGCGTTATGCACTCAGTTGCGGTGTTCGAACGCCAGCGCTTTACGTTCAATCAGGCGCATCATCAGCGTCAGCAGGCCGTTCACAACCAGGTAGATGAGTCCGGCTGCGCCAAATACCATCACGTCATAAGTGCGGCCATAGAGCAGCTGCCCGTGACCCATCACTTCCATCAGGGTAATGGTGTAGGCCAGAGAGGTACTCTTAAAGACCAGCACCACTTCGTTGGAATAGGAGGAGAGGGCGCGCTTAAAGGCGTACGGCAGCAAGATTGCCAGGGTGTCTTTCTTGCTCATCCCCAGCGCACCGCAAGATTGCCACTGGCCTTCCGGAATAGCGCGAATCGCCCCGTAAAACAGCTGGGTGGTGTAGGCTGCGCTATTCAGCGACAGCGCAATCAGCGCACAGAGCCACGGCTCAGAGAGCAGATGCCAGATAACCGGATACTCCTGCAGGGTCGGGAACTGGCCCGGGCCGTAGTAAATCAGGAAGATCTGTACCAGCAGCGGCGTACCGGTAAACAACGTAATATAGCCGCGCACAATCCACACCAGCACCGGCGTTTTTAACGTCAGGACGATGGTGAAGATCAGCGCCAGGATCAGCGCCACAATAATGGAAGCGACCGTTAAGGTCAGGCTGGTGTGCAGCCCTTTCATTAGCTCGGGTAAGTAATCCAGCATCAGCCTGGTCTCCGTTCAAAACGCGTTGCGCGCAGGTCAATACGCTTCAGGATGTACTGACTCAACAACGTGATCACCAGGTAGATGGCCGCCGCCACGATATACCAGGTAAAAGGCTCCTGGGTGCGGGTGGCGATGCTTTTGGTTTGCAACATCAGGTCGTTAACGCTGATCAGGCTGACCAGCGCGGTGTCCTTTAACAGCACCAGCCACTGGTTACCCAGCCCTGGGAGCGCATGGCGCCACATCTGCGGCATTACCAGACGGAAGAAGATGGCGGTTTTCGACATCCCCAGCGCCTGGCCGGATTCCCACTGCCCCTGAGGCACCGCTTTCAGCGCACCGCGCAGGGTCTGCGAAGCGTAGGCGGAGTAGAGCAGGGAGAGGGCAATCACACCGCAGAGGAACGGGCTGACGTCGAAGTTCTCAATCTGCATCTGAATTGGGATCTCGACGATCCCCAGATTGAGGGTAAAGCCGTCAGACAGCGTTAACAGCAGCTGCGACGAGCCAAAGTAGATAAACAGCACCACCAGAATCTCTGGCAGACCGCGCAGTACGGTCACCAGCCCGGAGCCAATCCATGCGACGGGACGCCATTTCGCTGACTCCCATACCGCAAAGATCATCGCCAGCACCAGGCCGATGAGCAGCGCACAAACGGCAAGGCCGACGGTCATCCCGGCGGCGCTTGCTAATGGAAACATTTCGTTCATCAGATCTTACTTCTGGAACCATTTTTTGTAGATGGTATCGTACGTGCCATCTTTCTTCACTTTTTCCAGCGCAGTATTAAATTTCTGCTGCAGCTCGGTGTTGCCCTGACGTACCGCGATACCCAGACCGGTACCGAAGTAGGCTTTGTCGGTCACGTTCTCGCCAACCGCCGCCAGCTTATCGTTCGTTTTCAGCCACTCGGTCACGACCGCGTTATCACCGAAGACGGCATCAATACGCCCATTCTGCAGATCCAGTTTGGCGTTCTGGTAGCTGTCGTACGCCACGGTGGTGATTTCCGGGTGTTTGTCAGTGATGTATTTCTGGTGCGTAGTGCCGTTCTGTACGCCCACTTTCTTGCCTTTCAGCTGATCAACAGAGGTGTATTTTCCCTTCTGACCAATAAACAGCGCGGCGTTGTCATAATATGGGGTTGAGAACAGAACCTGTTTTTCGCGCTCAGGGGTGATATCCATCCCCGCCATGACCGCATCAATGCGGCGGAATTTCAGGCTCGGGATCAGGCTGTCGAACGCCTGGTTCGTGAAAGTACAGGTCGCGTCCATCTCTTTACACAGCGCATTGGCCAGGTCTACGTCAAAGCCAACAATCTTGTTGTTCGCATCTACCGCTTCAAACGGAGGGTAAGAGGCTTCTGTCGCAAAACGAATGGTCTGAGCCGCGGCAGCGGAGAGGCTTACGCTTGCAAGCAGGGCGGCAATCACTAGTTTTTTCATTATCGTTCTCTCGATGTTAGTGAGACAGGTAGTTTCTGAAGGCGTCGGTCTGCGGCTCGGCAAAGCAGCGCGCATCCCCTTGCTCGACGATGTGACCGTTTTCCATATAGACCACGCGGCTGGCGGTTTTACGCGCCACTTCCACTTCGTGCGTCACGATCACCTGAGTAATATTGGTTTCCGCCAGTTCACGGATGATGCTCACAATCTGGGCGGTGATTTCCGGATCCAGCGCGGCGGTCGGCTCATCAAACAGCAGCACCTGAGGCTCCATCATCAGCGCGCGCGCAATGGCCACACGCTGCTGCTGGCCACCCGAAAGGTGCAGCGGATAGCGATCGCTGTAAGGCTTCAGGCGCAGGCGCTCGAGGAGTTTTTCCGCTCGGGCTAACGCCTGCTCTTTGGTCAGGCCCAGCACGCGGCAGGGGGCTTCAATCAGGTTTTGCTGTACGGTGAGGTGCGGCCAAAGATTATATTGCTGGAAGACCATGCCGACATTTTGACGTAAATCGCGGATCGCTTTGTCCGACGGTGCCTTCGCGAAATCAAAGTGATTGCCGGCAATATCCAGGGTGCCTGAACGTGGCATTTCAAGCAGATTCAGCACGCGAAGCAGCGAGCTTTTACCCGCGCCGCTTGGGCCAAGCAGAACCAGCGTTTCGCCTTCTGGACAGTTCAGCGTGATATCGAACAGCGCCTGGTGTGCGCCGTAAAAGCAGTTAATGCCATTTAGTTGAATACTCATCGGGGCAGTCTTTACTCATCCAGGCAATCTATAGCAATTGAGGCCGCAGATAGTACCGTTGACAGAATAGTTATGCAATATTTATGCGTTAAAAGTTAAATATAAACCGTATTCAGTAGTAAACATAGCACAAAATAGCGAGAGGTCAGGGGGGTGAGAATAAATGTCGGCATTCCAGATGAAATGCCAGACATTTTACGGGGGTTAACGCTTTCCCGGGGCGCGGATAACCTGCTTTATTAGCGGTTTTCGATGGACTGGCGTAGCGTACCGGCAGAGGCGTGAACGCTGCCGCCCAGATAGCGCACATCATCAACGGCCCAGCACTGACCCTCGCGGATCATCAGCACTTCATCCTGCCAGGTCTGGCTACCCTGCATCAGTTTCACCCGCAGCGGAATATTGCGCGCGTCAGTATTCGGAATGGTCGACGCGCTTTCCACCACGGCGCTATCCGGCAGGGTGCTCTGGCTGGAGAACGGATCGGATTTCAGCAGCGCGCTGTGCTGCGGGTCACGGCTGGCCTCGTTCAGCTGTTGCGCCAGCCGATCGCTCAGATATGGGCGCAGGGCGGTAACATCATTACGGCGGGTCGAGATGCGGGTGTCATAAAATTGTTGAGCGACGGCATCCGGGCCGCCTTCAATGCAGGGGCCGCTGCGGGTGCCAATATCCTTGAAAGCCGGTGTCACCGGCGTGGTGCAGGCGCTGAGCAGCAGCGCGCACGGCACTAAAAGCGTCATAGCGGAGTAGCGCATGTTCATTTCCTTTTGGCTAATAATTAACTCACCTTTCAATGATAGCGTAACGATCCGATAATGGTTTTGATCTTATACGCTTAGGCACAGAATGCGACGAGGATGAAACTGATGAAATATTCAACGACCCCAACCCTGGAAGGACAGCCGATCACCGAGTACTGCGGCGTGGTAACCGGCGAAGCTATTCTTGGCGCGAATATATTTCGCGACTTTTTTGCCGGCATTCGCGATATCGTCGGCGGTCGCTCGGGCGCTTATGAGTCAGAGCTCCGCAAAGCGCGGGAAATTGCGTTTAAAGAGCTGGGCGAGCAGGCGAAGGCGCTGGGGGCCGATGCGGTGGTGGGCATCGACATCGATTACGAAACCGTCGGTAAAGACAGCAGCATGCTGATGGTGAGCGTGAGCGGCACCGCGGTGAAAACCCGCTGATGCGGCGCGCAATTGCACTCGGCGTGCTGGCTTTACTGCTGGCAGGATGCAGCAGTAAAGAGAAGAAGGACGCCGGGCAGGTTATCGTCGATAAAGGCGCCTATGAGCTGGACGTCAGCCGCCAGGCCCAGGCGGCTTATCCCCGTATCAAGGTGCTGGTGATCCACTATACCGCCGACGATTTTGACCGCTCGCTCACCACGCTTACCGGCAAAGACGTCAGCTCGCACTACTTAATTCCGGCTATCCCCACCCTGCATAACGGCAAACCGCGTATCTCCCAACTGGTACCCGAGCGCGATCTCGCCTGGCATGCGGGGGTCAGTTTCTGGCGCGGGGCCACGCGCATTAACGACACCTCTATTGGCATCGAGCTGGAAAACCGCGGCTGGCAGAAAAGCGGCGGCGAAAAGTTCTTCACCCCGTTTGAGCCCACGCAGATCGCCGCCCTGGTTCCGCTGGCGAAAGCCATTATCGCCCGCTATGACATCAAACCGCAGAACGTGGTGGCGCATTCGGATATCGCTCCGCAGCGAAAGGTCGATCCGGGGCCGCTCTTTCCCTGGCAGGCGTTGGCTGCACAGGGAATTGGTGCCTGGCCGGATGCTCACCGGGTAGCGTTTTATCTGAACGGGCATTCCCCTCATGAACCCGTGCAGGCAAGGCAGCTTCTCGATCTGCTGGCCCGCTACGGCTACGAAAATGCCGTTAACGCCACGCCGGCGCAGCAGAAGAGGGTGATTATGGCCTTTCAGATGCACTTCCGCCCCCGGCTGTGGAACGGCTTTGCCGACCGCGAAACCATGGCTATTGCCGAAGCATTGCTGGAGAAATACGGACAGGGGTAATACTTTGGTATTACCCCAAACAGCATGATTCGTTTATTTTATTTGAGATTCATCTTAAGTGAATTGTAGATTCATTTTTAGTTAATTGACTTAAAAATCACTAGGTTTAATATGACTGCATAGCTTGCTAAGCAATGCCAGAAGAAAATCAATTATTTTCATTTTCCGTCAGGATGACACTTATCATTTAATTCAGGTTAAATTTATCTGAACCCACAATGATTTTATTTTTGTGGGCTATTGAAAACTTCAAATACCTTAGAGACAAAAAAATGTTAAGTATCTATGCAAGTAATTTGCGTCCTCAGCCTGAGGTCGATGCTATTGTGTCTGCAACAGCGTCTTTTCCTGAGCGTAATATAAAAAAGTGGCAGAAAATTCCTCTCTACGGCTCGGACTACGTCCATGTGCTGCACAGCGGTGAAATTGAATTACGCCGCACCTCGGACGATCTGAGCATGTTTACCATCAGGAAACAGCTTATTCTGGGCATTAGCGCTATGTTTTATAACAGTGAACATACCTATGCCATCGCACGAACCAATGCCGTGATTTGTTCAATTAAAAAAGAGGACTTTATTCAGCTTATCACCGAAAAGAATCTCTGGCCGCAATTAACCAAAGTGCTTTCCTGGTATATTTGTGCCATGGGTAAACGTGACGATATTCTCATCGCCCGCAGCGCTTATTCTGTTGTGCGTGAATTTTTACTCGAGATCCATGAGCTGATGGTTAACCATAACCGTGATATTAACATCTACGATTATATTCAGGAATATACCAACCTCGCCCGTAGTACCATCATTAAAATTCTCTCCGACCTGAAAAAAGGTCACTATATCGTGGTTGAAAAAGGCAAATTAGTCTCTTTAAACTCTTTGCCGGAGCGCTATTGAGTCTCCTTCGTGACCTCATCACCGCTTTCATCGGGTGGTGAGGGAACCTTTCCTTGTGCATAGTCCCGTTCCTGCTCTTTCAAAGCCATCATAAAGCGTTCTTTTAACGACGTATCATTACTCACTTCTTCTGCTCCCGGTAACGGTTGGGTTGAAAGATCGCCGTCGGGCGCCTGCTGCCAGTTGGCCTCGTTATCGACAACGGGCGACGCCATCTGCAGCGGCGGCAAGGTTACGGGTTTCGGTTCCGGGAAGGGCTTCGAAATGTATACATAGTGCATCGCCGAAGGGCGGGCCTCGGGCTGAACCACCTTCGCCGGTTTTGGCGCCGGGGCCGGATGGCGAGCCTGCCAGAACATATGCGCATAAAGCCCGGCGATGACCAGCGCGCAGAGCCAGAATGCACCGCCCATCAGGCGGGTGAAGACCTGCCGGGGAGAAGGCAGCCGCCAGGAGAAGTAAACCGGTTCCTGGGTGTAATAGCTGCGCTGGGCAGCCAGACAAATCGTGGACATCTTACCGTTTTCCTTGTACTGACGCGGTGCTGACCGGCGTCAGGATCGCCGGGGTACTGTTATTTACGCGCATTAACGCCATCAACGTCTGTTCACCGGCGAGGCCATCCACACGCAGCGCCGTCTGGCTCTGGAATGCGCGGGTACGCGCTGCCAGCGCAGCGGTCCAGGTTGTGGCATGGGTTTTCGGCTCATGCAGCGCTTCGCTGAGCTGGTCATCAAGCCAGCGCATCTCCTGCGAATCGCTGCTGGCGCCGATACGCTCTTTGCCCTCCGGCGTCAGGCGATGCAGCAGGGTATAGTTCCCGGTGGCATGCTGGGTATACCAGTTGCGGCTGACTTGCCAGGTGCGGTTATTCATCAGCAGATCGAGGGAATCTTTCCCGGCCCGGACCACGACCGCATAGTTCATATGGTTGCCGCTGTTCAACTCGCCGATCCAGGGATAGCCCTCTCTTTCAAGGTCGGCGAGCGTGGCGTGGCCCTGTTTACAGGCCAGATTGACGCGGCCAGCGCTTTCGCAGCGATTCTCATCCGTGGATGCGTCATACCCCCAGACGGTATAGAGCTGGTGCAGGGCATCCGGCTGGTTCACCACTTCATTATTAATATCAGGCAGCGCCGGCGCGACCGGGGCAGGGGTATGCAGAGTCCAGCGTGCAGGCACCGACAGCTGAAGCGGGAGCTTCGCGTGAATGGCGGCGGTAAAATGCCAGCCGCAGGCGGCGAACAGCACGGAGGCAAACAGCCCCACCATTGCGTTACGCCGGGTATTGCGCTGGCGCGGCAGCAATTCCCCCGCGGCCAGGCGCAGGTGGCGTGCACCCACCTGCGGCGCGCGCTCTGTCCAGCTGGCGAGCAACGCCAACTGCGCCAGGGCGTTCAGTTTGCCAACGGATCCTTTGGTCAGGGCGTGCATACGGCGGATCCGGGCGGGAACAAAAGGCGAGGTCTCAGCCCCATGATGCGTCACTTGGGCCTGCACATAGCCAATGAATTCGCGGCAGGTGAGAGGACGCAGCGTATGACAGGTATGCAGACGCGATCCCAGAGCTGACGCCTGGCGCGCCCGCGCCTCTTGCTCGGGCGTACCGGTAATGACAATGCTCAGTGGGAAGGCTCTCTCCTGGGCACGGGTCAGCAACATGCCCAGAACCTCCCAGCCGCCTTCACGCAGGGCCTGTACGGCGCTGATGGCCAGCACCATGCCCTTTTTGCCGCAGGCGGGGAAGGTGTCGAGCCAGAGGCTCAGAATGGCATCGATAGCCTGCAGGCGATTTTTGTCCTCTTTTGCCTTCGGGTTTAGCTTATAGAGAAGCGCACTGGCGTTCAGCTTTGGAAACGCATCGAGGGTCACCATCGCTCTCTTCTGCGCCTGCAGCTCGGCAATAAAGGCGCCGAGCAGCGCATCGTCGTCAGAAAAGAGTCCCACCACGCCGGGCGCACAGCTTTTCTCATCCAGCAAACCAAACACATCCTGGTGATAGGGCACCAGGAACTCACCTGGCGCGCGGGTCACCGTCCGGAATGGCTGGCCCGTGAATTTGAAATGACTCAGATACATAACGACTCACCGAATAATGGCATTAATAAGGAATAGCGGCTGAAAATAAGGCAGGGGGCGGACGTAAGCAAAATATTCAGCGGAGAAAAATAACCACGCTTTGTCGCTAACATCTGGCTATTTTCGGGTCAACAGATTTCTCAATTAAAGTTAATAGCGAACCCGGTGGAGGTACGCGCAAGCGATATTTACTATTGCCGCCATTGGTACAGCGGCATGCTGTTATTTTTCTGCATATTAAAAGGCCCGTTAAAAATGAGGATGCAGCGTTTTTCCGGACTCTTCACCCCCGTCATCATGTTTATGGTGCTGCTCTTTAGCGGGCATCAGGGTTATGTCGTGCTCAAAAACTACAAAAAGGCCAGCGATAACATGAGTGAAGCGGAACAAACGCCCGTCTCTTCTCCGGTCCAGCGTAGCGTATTTACCCTCTTTCAGCCGGCCGTGCAGCAACGGGCTGAGCAGGCGATCGTCAAACAACCCTTAAATGTGGAAGTGGAAGGCATCATCAGTAGCGATGAGTCCTGGCTGTCGTTTGCCATGGTGAAAACCCCTTCCGGCGTGCAGAGTTATCGGGAGGGGGAGAGCCTGGTGGGGTTTAACGACGCGTGGATTGAAGAGATCAATACCGACAACATAGTCGTCAGTTATCAGGGGGTTGAGCAGAAGCTGGCCCTCAAGCGCCCCGACTACTTTAAAGGGGAGACAGGCACGAAGCCGCTGCCTCGTCCGGCTACCGACGCTGGGCTGGAGAATATCCATCTGAACGATGTTCTGGTTCTGAAACCCTATATCGACCACGGCCAACTCGAAGGCTATCAAATAAAGCCCAGAAATGCCTCCAGCTGGTTCCACGACGTGGGGCTGCAAAAAGGGGATGTGGTCGTAAAAATCAATTCCGTTGATATGACGAAAGAAGAACAGGCGAAAAATATGCTCGCCAGCTGGTCGAAATTAAGAGAGGCCAACGTGGTGGTTAAACGTCACGCTCACCTCGAAAATATTCGGGTTAATGTTGTAAACAATTAACAAGTGTAAAGAGATGAAGAAATTTCCCCGGGCGTGTATTGCATTGACCGTCGCGTCACTCTATTCCGGTTCGTTGCTGGCCGCTAATTTTAGCGCCAGTTTTAAAAATACCGATATTCGCGAATTTATCGATACGGTCAGCCGTAATCTGAATAAAACGATTCTGGTCGATCCGTCCGTGCAGGGTACGGTGTCAGTTCGCACCTATAACGTGCTGACGGAAGACGAATATTACCAGTTCTTCCTGAGCGTGCTGGATCTCTACGGTCTGTCGGTGATTCCCATGGACAACGGGATGGTGAAAGTGGTGCGTTCAAACGTTGCCCGTACCGCAGGTGCGCCGCTGGCGGACAGCAAAAACCCCGGCAAGGGGGATGAGATCATCACCCGGGTTGTACGCATGGAGAATGTCCCGGTTCGCGAACTGGCGCCGCTGTTGCGCCAGTTGAACGATGCCACCGGCGTCGGCAACGTGGTGCATTTCGAACCCTCTAACGTGCTGCTGCTGACCGGAAGAGCCTCGGTGGTCAATCGGCTGGTGGACCTGGTGCAGCGCGTGGATAAAGAGGGCGTGCAGCGCCGCGAAATTGTGCCGCTGCGGTATGCCTCTGCCAGGGAGCTATCGGATATGTTGAACAACCTCAATAACGAAGAGCAAAAAGGGCAGAACGCGCCGCAGCTCGCCACCAAAGTGGTGGCCGATGATGAGACCAACAGTCTGGTGATCAGCGGGTCGGAAGATGCGCGGGCGCGTACCCGTGCGCTGGTGGGGCAGCTGGATCGTGAGCAGAATAACGAGGGCAACACCCGCGTCTTCTATCTGAAATATGCCAACGCCGCGAAGGTGGTGCCGGTGTTGACCGGCATTGGCGAGCAGCTGAAAGACAAAGCCAGTACGGCGAAAGTGAAAACCACCAGCAGCGCTAACGAGCTGAATATCACCGCTGACGAAGCGACGAATTCGCTGGTGATCACCGCCCAGCCTAACGTCATGAATTCCCTTGAGAAGGTCATCGATAAGCTCGATATCCGCCGGCCTCAGGTGCTGGTGGAGGCCATCATTGCCGAAGTTCAGGACGGAAACGGTCTGGATCTCGGCGTGCAGTGGACCGGCAAGCATGGCGGCGTACAGTTTGGTTCGACCGGGCTGCCTATCAGTCAGATCAAGAACGGCACGATGAAGGGGGCCTCCTTCACCGGGCTGGCGACCGGCTTCTTTAACGGTGATTTCGGCGCCCTGATGACGGCTCTCTCCACCGGCTCCAAAAACGACATCCTCTCCACGCCGAGCGTGGTGACGCTGGATAACAAAGAGGCCTCGTTCAACGTGGGTCAGGATGTGCCGGTACTGGCCGGTTCCCAGACCACCAGCGGCGATAACGTCTTTAACTCCGTCGAGCGTAAAACGGTGGGCACCAAGCTGAAAATCGTGCCGCAGATTAACGATGGCGACATGATCCATCTGAAGATTGAGCAGGAAGTCTCCAGCGTAGATGCCAACTCCACCGAAGACGCCAGCCTTGGCCCCACCTTCAACACCCGAACCATCAATAACGAAGTGATGGTGCACAGTGGGCAGACGGTGGTACTCGGCGGCCTGATGGAGAATGTCACCAAAGAGACCGTCTCTAAGGTGCCGCTGCTGGGGGATATTCCGCTGGTGGGCCAGCTGTTCCGCTACACCTCGGAAGATACGTCGAAGCGCAATCTGATGGTGTTTATCCATACCACCGTGCTGCGCGACGACGATAACTACAGCGCCGCATCGAAGGAGAAATACGACCAGATCCGCGCCCGTCAGCAGCAGCGGATGGAAGAGAAAAAGCTGGGGATCGTTTCTAACGTGGATAATCCGGTGATGCCAGCGTACCCGTCTGCGTCTGCCGCAAGCGCCGCCCCAGGCAGCACACACGCCGCCACGTCACATAACCCCTTTAAAGAGTGAGGGGCAACGTGGACGAATTGACCCAATTTCTCTGCAGCAGCAGCTACGCAAAAGAGAACGGCGTGCTCTATTACCAGGATGAGGTGTATATCCGTGACGATGCCCCGGCCTTTGCGCTGCTGGAGATGCGCCGGGTACTAAGGCGCGCTTACGATCCCGCCATCCTGACGGCTGAGGCCTTTGAAGAGCTGCTGGCCAAAATCTGGCAGCAGAGCAGCGGCGTCTCGCAACAGTTGGTTGACGATATGGACGCCGACATCGATCTGATGGCTTTAACCGAGGAGATCCCCGACAACGAGGATCTGCTGGATAACGACGAAAACTCGCCGGTGATCCGCCTGATCAACGCCATTCTCGGCGAGGCGGTGAAAGAGGGCGCCTCGGATATTCATATCGAAACTTTTGAACGTACGCTGAGCATCCGCTTTCGCGTGGACGGCGTGCTGCGCCCGGTGTTGCAACCGGCGCGCAAGCTTGCGCCCCTGCTGGTGTCGCGTATTAAAGTCATGTCCAGACTGGACATTGCGGAGAAACGCCTGCCGCAGGATGGCCGTATCTCCCTGCGCATTGGCCGTAAGGCGATTGACGTGCGTGTCTCGACCATTCCGTCACAGTACGGCGAGCGGGTGGTGATGCGCTTGCTGGATAAAAGCAACCTGAAGCCGGATATCAACAAGCTCGGGCTGATTGATGAGGAGCTGGAAAAGTTAAAGGGGCTGATTGACCGCCCGCACGGCATTATCCTGGTCACCGGGCCGACAGGCTCCGGGAAAAGCACCACGCTGTACGCCATCCTGTCGGCGCTGAACGGCCACGAACGCAATATTCTGACCGTCGAAGATCCGATCGAATATGAGCTGGAGGGGGTAGGGCAGACGCAGGTGAACCCGCGCGTGGAGATGACCTTTGCCCGCGGCCTGCGTGCGATCCTGCGTCAGGACCCGGACGTGGTGATGATCGGGGAAATTCGCGACGGCGAAACCGCGCAAATTGCGGTACAGGCCTCCCTCACCGGTCACCTGGTAATGTCGACGCTGCATACCAACAGCGCGGCAGGCGCCATTACGCGTCTGCGTGATATGGGGCTGGAATCCTTTTTGATTGGCTCATCGTTGCTCGGAGTCATTGCCCAGCGTCTGGTGCGGCGGCTCTGTACTCACTGCCGGACCACCAGCCCGCTGGATGCCAATGAAAAGGCGCTGTTCAGCTTTATGGCGACGCCGCCCAGGGCAATTTATCGCGCGGTAGGCTGTGAACATTGCCGCCAGAGCGGCTATCAGGGGCGGGCGGGGGTCCATGAATTCCTGGTGGTGGACACCGCCATGCGCCGGGCTATCCACGAAGATAAAGATGAAATGTCCCTCGAAACCCAGCTGTTTAAAGAGGCGTATAGCCTGCGTGAAAACGGCTTGCTGAAGGTGATAAGCGGCATTACCTCGCTGGAAGAGGTCATGCGCGTCACCGCCGAACGTGGAGGGGACGAATAATGGCTTTCTACGCCTGGACGGCGACCAACGCGGCGGGCAAAACCCAGCGCGGTACGATGCAGGCTGAGGGGCAAAAGCAGGTTCGCCAGTGGCTGCGGGAACAAAAGTTGCTGCCCGTAAGCATCAGCGAAACGCATCAGACCGCCGCCAGTGGGAAAGCAAAGACCGGGGCAAAACTCTCTACGCCGGTGCTGTCGATGTTTACCCGCCAGCTCTCTACGCTGGTCAACGCCGCGCTGCCGCTGGAGAGTGCGCTGAAGGCCATTTCGAAACAGACGGAAGATAAAAAGCTGGCGTCGATGGTGGTAGAGATCCGCGAGAAGGTGGTGGAGGGGCATACCCTCTTCGACGCCTTTAGCCAGTTCCCGCGCACCTTCGACAAGCTCTACTGCACCCTGGTGATGGCCGGTGAAAAGACGGGCCATCTGGGGGATGTGCTGGAAAAGCTGGCGGAGTATAACGAGCAGCGCCAGAAGATGAAGAGCAAGCTGACGCAGGCGATGGTCTATCCCATCACCCTGACGGTGGTGGCTGTTGCGGTAATCAGCATTCTGCTGGTAGCGGTGGTGCCGCAGGTGATTGAACAGTTTACCCATATGAAGCAGCAACTGCCGCTTACGACCCGTACGTTGATTGCGGTCAGCGATTTTCTGCAGGCCTGGGGAATCTACATAGCGGGCGCGCTCGGCGGGGGGATAATCGGCTTTAAGAGTTGGGTCCGCAATAGTAAAAATCGCTTTCGCTACCACAGCTGGCTGGTAAACCGCTCGCCGATTAAAAAGCTGGTGTGCGCCATCAACAGCGCCCGCTATATCCGCACGCTGAGTATCCTGCAGGCCAGTAGCGTGCCGCTGCTGGAGGGGATGTACATTGCGATGGACGGTATCGAAAACCTCTACGCGCGCCGGGTGCTTGAGCAGGCGGCCGATACCGTACGGCAGGGGGCAACCCTCTATGCCGCCCTGGAACAGGCGAAATTATTTCCGCCCACCATGCTTTATATGATCGCCTCCGGCGAAGAGAGCGGGGAATTAGGCAACTTAATGGATCGCGCGGCAGAAAATCAGGAGTCGGCCTTACAGCACCGAATTACCTTAACGCTGTCGGTATTTGAACCGGCGCTGGTGGTGAGTATGGCGACCATTGTTTTATTCATTGTGCTGTCAATATTACAACCGCTTCTGCAACTTAATAACATGGTAGGTTAATAAATGGCTATGAAACGTAAAAACCTGGCTCGCCAGGCGGGCTTCACGTTGCTCGAATTAATGGTGGTAATTGTTATTCTCGGCGTACTGGCGAGTATGGTGGTGCCCAATTTAATGGGGAATAAAGAAAAAGCCGACGCGCAAAAGGCAACCAGCGATATTGTCGCCCTCGAAGGCTCGCTGGATATGTATAAGCTGGATAACCACCGCTACCCCACCACAGAACAGGGGCTGCAGGCGCTGGTTACCAAACCTGAAATTGCGCCAATTCCAAACGGTTACCGCGCGGGGGGCTATATCCGCCGCCTGCCGCAGGATCCCTGGGGCAGTGATTATCTGATGGTTAGCCCCGGAGAACACGGCGCGATCGATCTCTTTTCGGCAGGACCAGATGGCGAAGCGAATACCGCCGATGACATCACCAACTGGTCTCTCGATAAAAAAGAGAAATAATGAAAAACCAACGCGGCTTTACGTTGCTGGAAATTATTCTGGCGCTGGTGATATTCGCCAGCTGCGCCATGATGGTGGTATCAACAATACCGTCACGCAGCGGCGCCGATATATTTGGCCAGCAATTAAAAGCCGTTGTTGATTATGGATCGGATCGCGCAGTGATGGACGGAAATATCGTTGGGTTAGTTATTACCGCCGAGAAATATCAGCTGGTCACGCTCGAAGATAAAAATGGCGAACACCTGTGGGCGCCCTTATCCGCGGGCCGTATTACGACTCAGGGCGAGTTTCCGCCAGCGATGCACGTCTCGCTCTCCCCCCAGCGGCTGGCCGCCACCACGGACGCCGAGCCGCAGATTGTCTTTCTGCCGGACGGTGAAATCAGCCGCTTCACGCTGGCGCTGCAAAGCGAAGATAAAACGCATGCGTTCCGGGTGGTATCGCAGGGCGCTGCCCCGGTATCGGTTGAAAACGATGAGTAACGGTACAGCAAAGCAGCAGGGGATGACCCTGCTGGAGGTGATGGTCGCGCTGGTGATCTTCTCCACGGCCGCGCTGGCGCTGATGAACTCTGTCACCCTGAACGTGCGCTTTACCCATGGCCTGGCCAATACGCTGCAGGCCAGTTGGGTGGCGGAAAACCAGCTGGCGGAAGCGCAGCTGGAGAAAACCGCGTTTCCTGACGCCGAAGCGCAGGGCAGCGAGATCATGGGGGGCCGCAGCTGGACCTGGCGCAAACAGCGGGTCAAAACGGCGAAAGAGGGCTGGGCCAGTGACATTCGCGTATATGCGGAGGGCGACGAAAGCCAGCCGGTGATTGCCCTGCACATCATTCCTCCAGGAGAGCTGAAGTGAAACCTATGCAGCGCCAGCGCGGCTTTACGTTGCTGGAGATCATGATTGCGCTAACGATCTTTGCGGTGATCAGCACGCTCGCCTGGCAGATTCTGGACGGGGCGATGCGCACCAGCTCGGCCACCGATGCCAGCGCAGCAAAACTGAACCAGCTACAGCGTGCCTGGAGCCTGCTGGAGCGCGACTTCTTCCAGCTGCAGGCGCGCGCGCCGCGTAATGAACCGGGGCGCTTTCGGGAAGAAGAAAATGCCCTTGAGCTGACCACCCTGAGCGGCGTGAGCGGCTCGGTACAGCTGGAGCGCGTGCGCTGGCGGCTGGAAGAGGGGCGGCTGTATCGCGATGTCTGGCCGGCGATCGACAGCCCGGCCGGCGTCGAACCGGACGAGGTGCCCATTGTCAGCGACGTGAAATCCCTGCAGTGGCGCTTTTATCGCGACGGATGGTTAAAAAGCTGGAGCGACAGCGATCATCAGCCCGACGGCGTGGAGTTGACGCTGACCATGAACAATGGCGAAAGCTGGCGCTGGGTTTTCACTACCCCGGGCGATCGGCCGGAAGTAGCGGAGGCGCCGAAACAGCAAGAGCAGCCAGCGCCAGGATCGTTAACGCCGCCGCCTCCGGAGGCGACGCCCTCTCCTGACAAGGGAGCACAGCCATGAGGCAATTAGCGAAGCAGCGGGGCGTGGCCCTGCTGGTGGTCTTGATCCTGCTGGTGATGATGTCGGCGCTGGCGGCAAAAATGAGCCAGCAGTTTTGCCGCAACCTGCAAAAAACGCACTATCAGGTGAGTCAGCAGCAGCTGCGCTGGGCGATGCAGGCCCAGGAGAAAGAGGTGAAAACACGCCTGCAGGTGGATGCGAGCGGCGAAAGTAAACCGCTTGATCCCGAGGGGGAGTGGCACCATCCGCTCCAGACGCGGGGGGAAGATTACACGGTCACCGGCCAGGTTGAGGACGCGCAAGACTGTTTTAACGTCAATAACCTGCTCGCAGACGCGCCGGCGGCGGGGCAACCGGCGGGGGCACTGCCAGAAAAATCCCGGGCTGAGCAGAGCATGGAACAACTGTTAACTGACGGCGGCATCGGCCAGCACCAGGCGGAAGAGATTTACACCCAACTGATGGATTATCTCGATGGGGACAGCACCACCGTCAAAGGGGGGGCGGAGATCGATGCCTGGGCGGGCCTACAACCGGCCCGCCAGCCAGCGAACCAGATGATGACCAACATTGCGGAGATCAAACTTTTACCGGCATTCCCTGCCGCCGCCTGGCCAAAGGTGAGCAAACTGCTTTGCGCATTGCCGGACAGCGCCAGCAAGGTGGATGTGAATACGCTTCGGCCCGATCGGGCCGCGGTTCTGGCCGCACTGTTTCCCGGCAAGTTAACCGCCGATGACGCCGCGCGGGTGATCGCTGCCCGTCCCGAGGCGGGGTGGGAAAGTGGTGAAGCTTTCAGCCAGGCGCTGGAGCAACTTTTCCCGCAGTTAAAAGACGATCTGCCGCAGGTTGCCCAGCAGATCGCCGTAAATAGCCGCTATTTTCGCGTGAATTATACCGGCAATACCGACGCCCTGACGCTCAGAGTGGTGAGCCAGCTTCAGGTTAACCCTGAAGCGGGCGAGATTGTGACATGGCAGCGTCGTTACCGAATGATTGAATAACCAAAGTTGAACGTTATGAAACAGGTGCTTTTTATTCGTCCCGACCGGGATGAGGGCGGAAAAATAGGGTGGTGCGAATCCGGAAGTCAGCAGGTGGAGATGCTGGATGGCCCGGAGGCGCTGAGCACGCTGGCGGATCATCCTCTCGCCGGGCGCGTCTGCGTGTTGTTGCCTGCCAGCGAGTTTATTTTCCGCCACTTTACACTGCCGAAAAAAATCGGTGCCAACGCCTCCGCCCCTTTCTCCTGGATGGCCGAGGAGACCTTGATCGGCGACGTGGACAACCTTCACTGGACGGTGCTCGGGAAAAAGGGGCGCGAGGTGGATGCAGTGGCCATTGATTCCTCACGGCTACGCCAGTGGCTGGCGCCGTTTTACGCGGCGGGGCTTACCCCCGTTCAGGTCTTGCCGGATGCCTGGCTGCTGCCGGCTACGCCGGGAGGCAGTACGGTGGCGGTACTGGAGGGCGAATACTGGGTCCGTTTCCCCTCAGGCGAGGCATCGGTACTGGACGCAGCCTTGCTACCGCTGGTGTTGCAGCACGCGGGAGAGAGCGTGCTGCACAGTTATGGCGCGCTGCCTGCAGGGCTGACGGCGCAGGGATCCCTGCCCTGGCAACAACCGCTCGTGCTAATCCAGCCCCAGTGGCAACGCTGCCGGGTCAATTTGCTCCACGGAGCGTTTAGTCCGAAACCGCGTCACCTGGCCGCCAAAAAAGGGATGAGAACAGCGATGATCGCGGCGGGGTTGTTGTCCCTGACGCTTCTGTTAGGGCCGCGTGCCGCGCTGGCGTGGAAGCTGGTACAGCAGGAGAACCAGGTGCAGGAAGATATTGTGCAGCTCTATCAGCACTACTTCCCCAGCCTGCGCCATCAGACCAACATTAAATACCATTTTGGTCAGAATCTTAAAAAGCAGAGCCGGGGCTTCTTCCTCCAGCTCGACGACCTTGAAGCCGTTAAAAAGGCGGTGCCTGCGATGGGCATTGATGTGCTGGAGTACGACGCCACTCACGACACCCTGACCCTGAGCGGCAGTGCGCAATCGCCCGAGGCGCTGCAGGCCTTTGTGAACCAGGCAAGTACGAAATTTGATTTTACGCTGCAGCCTGTTTCAAAGGAGGCGCCCTATACCGCCATGATCACCGGAAAATATAAATGAAAGAACGCATCGCGCAACTGACATGCAAATATCAAAATTATAGCGCCAGAGAGAAAGCGATAATAAAACTGTGTGGCGCGGCGCTGTGCTGTGCCGCTGTTCATTATATGGCAATGGTTCCCCTGGATAATATTATTCAAACCGCGCAGTTAAAACTCGACAGACAAAAGGAGACATTAAACTGGATGCGTAACGAAATCGATATTAATCATCTTCAGGTTCAGCAAATTAAAACGGACAATCCCCGCAGCGTGGTTGAAAACAGCGCCCACGAAATCGAGTTACCCCTCAGTAATATACGTCAGGAGGGGCAGACCCTCTCTTTTGTGGTCGAGCGGGTCAACATTTATGTGCTGAAAAACTGGCTGCGGGAGATCAATATCACCTCTGGCGTGCGGCTGGAGAAAATGAACCTTACTCCGGTCGATCACCTGAGCGATGTGAAGGCTGAAATTCAGTTAACCTGGCGAAAAGCCGCGTGAATGGGCTCGCGCTTATACGCCAGAGTTATCCTCTGGCGTTCTGCGGGATGAGCGCGGTGCTGGGGGCAATTGTAGGCAGTTTTCTCGGGGTGGTTGCAGAGCGTGTTCCGCCGATGGTTATGGAGGAAGAACAGGATAAAAATTTGCTCTTTCCGGCATCGCACTGCCCGGTATGTCAGCATTCACTTCGTCCGTGGGAGAACGTTCCGCTTATTAGCTGGCTGGCGCTGCGCGGGCGCTGTAGCCAGTGTCAGGCCGCCATCCCCCTGCGCTTGTTTCTGCTAGAACTGCTTTGCGCCCTCTTTTATGGCTTCACCGCCGGGTGGGGGGCCGATCTCCTCTCCCTGACGTCTCTCTGGCTGCTGATGGCGTTTCTGCTGCCGTTAGCATTGATAGACGCTGAGCATCAGCTGCTGCCCGACTGCCTGACGCAGCCGCTACTGTGGGCCGGGTTAGTATGCCACGCTCTCGATCATCAGTTGCCCCTGTCGGACGCGCTCTATGGCGCGGTGGTGGGTTATCTGTCGCTCTGGCTGCTGTACTGGGCATTTCGCCTGGCGACCGGGCGTGAAGGGCTGGGCTACGGCGATTTTAAATTACTGGCGGCCCTGGGCGCCTGGTGTGGCTGGCAAGCCTTGCCCGCTATTGTGCTGGTGGCGGCGTTATTGGGTATCAGCGGATATTTCATCTTTTACCGCCAAACGCATTTCGCCATTGCGTTTGGCCCGGCGTTAGCTTTTGCCGGGATCGCGATCTATCTCGCGCAAGTCTTTCTATAAAAGAAGCAAGTTTTTTTGGTGATTTTTTCGATGAAGGAAAGAAAGGAGATAATTTACCTTCGGCGTATGATCAAAAGATATCAATCTAACAGGAGTTTGGGTTGTCTCTTTTATTTGGAGGACGTGCAACACAGTTAATTTCGCGTAACGGGTTTTCTGTTTTATTACACATATTGCAATGAATGCTTTCAGCCCTATGGAAAGTATGGGCTGTCCCTATCTGAAAAATAAGTTGATCAGGAAATAACAATGAAGTTTATTAAGCCAAAATATCTGGCCCTTTTTGTTGCGGCAGCAACCAGTTCGGCATTTGCCGCGCTGCCGGGTACGCCTTCAATTACCACCGGCAATGACAAATTTGCCCTGGTGCAAGTAGACCAGACGGCCCAGGATTACAATAACCTTATTAAAGTTCACAAAGATGGCGTTGACGTTAAAGTCGAATGGACCGTCTGGAGCGGCGATGCCCCTACCTCGGCCAAAGTGCTGCTCGATGGCCAGACAGTCTGGACCGGCGCGGGTAGCACCGCAGGTAACGCGACCTTCAAGGTCAAAAAAGGCGGACGCTATCAGGAGCAGGTGCAACTCTGTAACGATAGCGGGTGTTCAACCAGCGCCAGCAAGCTGATTATCGTGGCCGATACCGACGGAAGTCATCTGCTGCCAATGAACACGCCGCTGCTGGAAAATAATAAAACGTTCACGCAGCACACCGACAAGGTGGTGGGCGCCTATTTCCCGGAATGGGGGGTGTATGACCGTAACTTTACCGCCGATAAAATCCCGGTGGCTAACATCAACCATCTCCTGTACGGCTTTATTCCTATCTGTGGCGGTGACGGCATCAACGACAGCGCCAAAGCGTCCGGGGCGCTGGAAGCGCTGAAACGCGCCTGTCAGGGACGCCCGGATTATACCGTGGCTATCCATGACCCCTGGGCGGCGCTGCAGAAGCCTCAGCAGGGCGTAACCGGCTGGGACGAGCCTTACAAAGGTAACTACGGTCAGCTGATGGCGATGAAAAAGGCGCATCCGGATCTGAAGATCCTGCCTTCCGTAGGCGGCTGGACGCTGTCCGATCCGTTCTTCCAGATGAATAACCCGGAACTGCGCGCCCGCTTCGTCTCCTCGGTTAAAGAGTTCCTGCAAACCTGGAAAGTGTTCGACGGCGTCGATATCGACTGGGAATTCCCGGGCGGCGGCGGCGAGAACCCAGCGCTGGGTAACCCGCAGACCGATAAAGCCACCTACACCGCGCTGATGCACGACCTGCGTCAGATGCTGAACGAGCTGTCCGCTGAAACGGGCCGGACTTACGAGCTGACCACCGCGATCGGCGCGGGCGGCGATAAGATTGAAGACGTGGACTACAACACCGCGCAGCAGTATATCGACCACATCTTCCTGATGAGCTACGACTACTACGGCGGCTGGAGCAATACTGAACTGGGCCATCAGACGGCACTGTATGGCGCCTCCTGGAAGCCAGACACCAACTACACCACCGATAACGCGGTCAATGCGATGTTGGCTCAGGGCGTACAGCCAGGCAAAATCGTGGTCGGCGCGGCGATGTACGGTCGCGGCTGGAAAGGGGTGCACGGTTACACCGGCGATAACCCGTTCACCGGCACGGCAACAGGCCCTATTGCAGGCTCCTGGGAAGCGGGGATTATCGATTACCGCGACATCGTCAAGAATATGCTTGGCAAACCCGGCTGGGAATATAAGTACGACGCCGCGGCCGAGGCACCGTATCTGTTTAACCGCTCCACCGGCGAGCTGGTGAGCTACGACGATGCGCGCTCCGTCAAAGCGAAAGGCAACTACGTGCTGAATAAAAACCTCGGCGGGCTGTTCGCATGGTCCATCGAGTCTGATAACGGCGATATCCTGAATGCCATGAACGAAAGCCTGGTAAGCGGCGGCTCTGCGCCGGTGGATCCGGTGGTGACTAACCATGCGCCGGTAGCGTCAGCGACAGATATGAACGTGACGGGCCCGGCCTCCGTGACCCTGGACGGCTCTGCCTCTTCCGATCCGGATGGCGATGCGCTGACCTGGAAATGGACCCAGGTATCCGGTACGGCGGTGACCCTGGCCAACAGCACTCAGGCGATTGCTAACTTCAATCTTCCGGCTGTCGCCAGCGATCAGACTTTCGTCTTCCGCCTGACCGTGACCGACGCCAAAGGGCTGAGCAACGCGATTGATGTGCAGGTGGTGAATAAAGCGCCTAAAGCCAACCAGGCGCCGATCGTCAATGCGATGGATCCGGTAACGGTTGAGGCGGGTGAAGCTATCTCCCTGCATGCTCAGGCGACGGACCCGGATGGCGATGCGCTGACTTACAGCTGGAGCGTACCGGCAGATATGAATGCGACCGGAACAGATACCGCTAACGTGCGTATCACCGCCCCGGAAGTGAGCAATGCCTCGACCTATACCCTGAGCGTGATCGTTTCTGACGGGAAAACCAGCGTGCAGTCTAACGTCCCGGTGACGGTCAACCCGAAAGCGGCGCCAGCGCCAGCGGACGAAGAGACCACGCCATCTGACGAAGGAACCACACCGGCAGACGAAGGAACGACGCCAGCAGACGAAGGGACAGCGACCGGTAACTGCGACGCCCCTGTTGATGCTAACGCCAGCCAATATGCGGCCTGGGCAGCGAATAAAGTCTATAACGCCGGCGATACCGTCAGCTTCGACAACCTGGTATGGAAAGCGAAGTACTGGACGCAGGGCAATCAGCCTGGATTCGGCGCACAGGCCTGGGAGCTGGTCAGCCAGGTGAAATTCAACTGGCGCTCTGATGTGGTCTATAACGGCGGCGACACCACCACGTACGAAGGTAATCAATACCGTGCGAAGTGGTGGACCCGCGGTGATAAACCGGGCAACAGCGATGTCTGGGTGAAAACCGGCCCGGCGTCAGATTGCAATTAATCTCTCTGTAGCACGCAACACCCCCCGGATGGGGGTGTTTTTTTGTATGTCACCCGGCGCACTGATCTCACCCCAAAGCAGGTACTGATGAAAACGTTACTGCTCATTATGCTCCTCGTCAGCCAGGGCGCTTACGCCAACTGCTGGGACAAAGCCGCACAGGCCTACCACGTCGATCCCTATCTCCTGTACGCCATTGCGCACGTCGAATCCGGGATGAATCCCTGGGCGATTGGCAAAAATGCCGACGGTACCCGGGATGTCGGCCTGATGCAGATCAACAGCATCCACTTTCCGGCGCTGGAGAGTCGGGGAATTAGCGAATACCAACTGATATTAGAGCCCTGCACCTCGATTATGGTCGGGGCCTCTATTTTGTCCGGCATGATTAAGGTGTATGGCAATAACTGGGAGGCGGTCGGGGCCTACAACGCCGGGTTAAAAAAAGAGAATTACCCGCAGCGGATGCTGTATGCCCGGAAAGTCTGGCAAAAATACCAGCAGTTAAAAATGCCTGCCCGCCATAGCTGAGCGCCGCGACCCTTGTTGACGCATCAGCGATGCAGTTTACCGTGATCCCGCAGCCATGCGGCCGTGCGCACAATACCCTCATCCAGCGTCACCACGGGCGCATACCCCAGCTCGCGTTCGGCGCGGCTAATATCCAGCGTAAAATCAAAGTTCAGCTTAGAGACGCCGTAGTGGGTGAGGGCGGGCTCTTTCGACGCTTTATTGCCAAGCCGCTCCATGCTGCGGGCAATGATATCCAGCATCGGGTAGGGCACGGAGCGGATCCGACAGTGAATATTTAGCTCGTCTATCAGCCGCTGTACGATGCTGCGTAAGGAGCGAGGCTCGCCGTTGGTGATGTTATAGGCCCGTCCGGAGGGGAGAGCGTCGGCGCTGCTCTGACTCGCCAGCCACATGGCATGGACGGCATTTTCGTAATAGGTCATATCCACCAGCGCATCGCCGCCGCGTGGCAGCAGCACGCTGCCGTAGTGGTGCATCATCTGCGCCAGGCGCGGGATAAAGACCTTATCGTGCGGTCCAAAGAGACTTTGCGGACGCAGTACCGTAAAGCGGGTGTGGGGATTCGACTGCGCCAACAGATCGATCACCTCTTCGCTGGCCGCTTTACTGCGGGCAAACTCACAGGCGTAGCGCTGAGGACGAAAGTCCTCTTTAACATCCCGGTGATGGTGATAATCGAAATAGAGCGACGGCGAAGAGATATGAATGAAGTTACGCACGCCCCAGGCCACGGCCCACTCGCCCAGACGACGCGTGGCGCGCACGTTAGCAAGATCGAAGGCTTCCTGTGTGCCCCACGGAGAGGTAAAGCTGGAGCAGTGCCACAGGGTGTCGATTCCGGCCAGCATCACTTTGGCCTGCGAGGAGACCAGCTCCGTCAGGTCGGCATGGACAAACTCAGCCCCCATCTTCTGCAGCAGTTTACCCATCGCTTCGTTGCGACCGGTGGCCCTGACGCTAATGCCTTTGTTGCGCAGAAACTCGACCGCATTTCGACCTAAGCCGCTGGTGGCGCCGGTAACCAGTACCTTCATATCAATCCACTGTGTTGAAAAGAATTTCGTGCGCATTCTTCCGTGAAATACGCCACGATGCAATGGTAAAGGCGAAAGATTAAGAGTTTTATTTATACCCTTATCCGTCAGGCTGCCTGTGCCCTGGCTTTATTATTCGGCCCGGTTCCGGGTTTGACCAGGGACCTGACGCGATGGCATCAGGGCTGAGGTTTTTCCGCCAGGCGGGCAATACGTTTTGCCATGCCGCGAAAAATGAACAGATGCGCCGGAATCATCAACAGCCAGTAGAACAGACCCGGCATGCCGTGCGGGTGCCACCAGGCGCGGACGTCAAGCTCGCGGTGATCGCCTCTGTCCTTCAGGGTAAAGCACAGCCGCCCCAGCCCGGGGGCCTTCATACCAAAGAGTAAGGCCAGCTGCTTTTCCGGCTCAACGATAATCACTTTCCAACTATCTACCGCGTCGCCCACCTCCAGCATCGCCCTTGCCGGACGGCCCTTCGCCAGCCGGTGGCCCAACAGCAGATCCAGCGCGCCGCGGGTCTGCCAGAGCAGGTTGCCAAAGAAATAACGCTCTTTGCCGCCAATCTGATTCACCACCGCCCACAGATCGCTAAGGCTGGCGTCAGTTTTCACGGTACAGCCCGCCTGTTTAGGGAAGTAGCCATACTCCGGCCGCCAGCGGGCAAAGGCCTGCGCATCAAAGCCCCAGTCGCTGGAGTTGACCAGTTTCTCTTCTTCTTTCAACGTATTGCGAACCGCATCGTCAAACGGGATTAACGGCTGGGGGATCAACGCCCGCAGCGCAGCGTCGTCGGCCAGCAGATCGTGCTTCAGCCCCTGAATCAAGGCTTTGGCGGTTGTCGGGGGCACGGAGGTGATGACGTTTAAAAACCACACCGAAATCCAGCGGGTCGGGAAGGGGATAGGGATCAGCGGCCGGTGGCGACCGCTCACCCGCATAAAATGTTCAAACTGCTGTTGATAGCTGAGCACCTCTGGCCCGGCGGCCTCCAGAACCCGGTGGCGCTGCGCAGGATGGTTAAGCAGTTCCACCAGATAGTGCAGCAGATTTTCCAGCGCGATGGGCGTGGTACGCGAGCGCACCCAGCGCGGCGGCGTGAGCACCGGCAGGTTATAGACCATGTCGCGCATCACTTCGAAGGCGGCAGAGCCCGCCCCAACGATAATCCCCGCCCGCAGTTCGGTAAGTGGAATATTCGCCCCGCGCAGGGTCTCGGCGGTGAGCTGGCGTGCGCGCAGGTGGTCTGACTGCTCCTGCTCCGGCGCCTGTAATGAACTGAGGAAAATAATCTGCCTGACCGGCGTCGCCAGCAGGGCATCGCGCACGTTCATCGCTACCTGACGCTCGTGGGCAATAAAATCGCCCCCTTCGCCCATGCTGTGCACCAGATAATAGAGCGTATCCACTCCTTCCAGCAGCACGGACAACTCTTTCGGCCAGTTGAGATCGACGCTATGGCAGGAGACACCCGGCAGGTTCTGTTTTTGCAGCCGTTCAATGCTGCGTGCCACCGCCAGCACCCGATGCCCCTGCGTACTGAGGGCAGTGACCAGGTGTTGGCCGATATAGCCGCTGGCACCCAGCACCAGAATTCGTTGTGGCACGCGGGGCTCCTTAGCGCTGCAGGAAGGCCTGCCAGTGGCTTACCACCTCGGCGAGCTGAGCGCGACTGACGTCAAGGTGCATCACCAGACGCACTACGCCGGAGGCGTTGATCAGCACCCCCCGGGCTTTCAGATACTCGCCCAGCGCGGCGGCACGCTCATCGCCCACCCGCACAAACAGCATGTTGGTGTCATGACGCATCACATCGGCCCCGATCTCGCGCAGTTGCGCGGCCATCCAGGCGGCGTTGTCGTGATCCTCTTTCAGGCGCTGGACGTTATTTTTCAGGGCGTACAAGCCCGCTGCCGCCAGGATTCCGGCCTGACGCATCCCGCCGCCGGTCATCTTGCGCCAGCGGTTGGCCCGTTTGATGTACTGGGCATCGCCCACGAGCAGCGAGCCAACGGGGGTGCCGAGACCTTTCGAGAGACAAATGGTGAAGGAGTCACAGTACTGGGTGATGGCTTTCAGATCGCAGCCATATTCCACCACCGCGTTGAAGATACGCGCGCCATCCACATGCAGGCCCAGCCCGCGCTCACGGCTGAATTCCCACGCCGCTTTGAGATACTCGCGCGGCAGCACTTTACCGTTATGGGTATTTTCCAGGCTTAACAGCTTCGTGCGGGCGAAGTGGATGTCGTCGGCTTTGATTTTGGCCGCCACTTTATCCAGCGGCAGGGAGCCGTCGGCGGCAGCGTCGATGGGCTGCGGCTGGATACTGCCCAGTACCGCTGCACCACCGGCTTCGTACAGGTAGTTATGCGCCCCCTGGCCGACAATGTACTCTTCGCCGCGTTCGCAGTGGCTAAGCAGGGCCACCAGGTTGGCCTGGGTGCCCGTAGGCAGGAACAGTGCAGCCTCTTTACCGCTCAGTTCAGCGGCGTAGCGCTGGAGTTCGTTAACGGTGGGGTCATCGCCGTAGACGTCGTCCCCGACCGGGGCGGCCATCATCTCTTCGAGCATGGCGCGCGACGGGCGGGTAACGGTATCACTACGTAAATCAATCATCTCACATCCCTATAGTTAGACAGGCAATGTGAGACATTTTTACCTGAGCCAGTTGGTTTTGGCTAGCTCCATCACCTCGTCGCCGCGACCACTAATAATCGCCCGCAGCATATACAGGCTAAAACCTTTCGCCTGCTCCAGCTTGATTTGCGGCGGGATCGCCAGCTCCTCTTTGGCGACGACCACATCCACCAGTACCGGGCCGTCGATAGCGAATGCGCGTGTAAGCGCCTCGTTGACGTCGGAGGCCTTTTCAACGCGGATCCCGGGGATACCGCAGGCTTCGGCGATACGGGCAAAGTTGGTGTCATGCAGTTCGGTGCCGTCGGTCAGATATCCCCCGGCCTTCATCTCCATCGCCACAAAACCCAGCACGCTGTTGTTAAAGACCACAATTTTGACCGGCAGCTTCATCTGTACCACCGACAGGAAATCGCCCATCAGCATGCTAAACCCACCGTCGCCGCACATCGCCACGACCTGACGCTGCGGTTCGGTCGCCTGGGCGCCCAGCGCCTGCGGCATGGCGTTTGCCATCGAGCCGTGGTTAAACGAGCCGAGCAGACGACGCTTGCCGTTCATTTTCAGGTAGCGTGCGGCCCAGACGGTGGGCGTGCCCACATCACAAGTGAAAATTGCGTCCTCGGCGGCGAGATCGCTGATCTGCTGCGCCAGATATTGCGGGTGAATGGCTTTGTCGCTCGGCTTCGCCAGATCGTCCAGCCCTTTACGGGCGTCGCGATAGTCGCTTAGCGCTTTATCGAGGAACTTACGCTCGGTTTTCTCTTCCAGATGGGGCAGCAGCGCGGCGAGCGTCGCTTTAATATCCCCCACCAGGGCCATATCCACCTTACTGTGGGCACCGATGCTGCCAGGGTTAATATCAATCTGAATAATTTTTGCGTCGGTGGGGTAGAAGGCACGATAAGGAAACTGGGTACCCAGCAGGATCAGCGTGTCGGCATTCATCATCGTGTGGAAGCCGGATGAGAAGCCGATAAGGCCGGTCATCCCCACGTCATAGGGGTTGTCATACTCAACATGCTCTTTCCCGCGCAGGGCATGGACGATGGGCGCTTTTAGCTTTTCCGCAAAGGCCAGCAGTTCATCATGCGCCCCCGCGCAGCCGCTGCCGCACATCAGCGCGATATTGCTGGAGTATCGCAACACCTGCGCCAGCTTTTTCAGCTCTTCTTCTGCCGGGGTGACCACCGGTAACGGGGCAGGATACCAGTGGCTGCTGGCTGTTTCTGGCGCGGGCTTCAGGGCCACGTCGCCCGGCAGCACCACTACCGAAACGCCACGGTTCAGAATCGCTTTGCGCATGGCGATGGCCAGTACCTGCGGGATCTGCTCTGGGGAGGAGACCAGTTCGCAGTAGTGGCTACATTCCCGGAACAGCTCCTGAGGATGAGTCTCCTGGAAATAACCGCTGCCGATTTCGCTCGAGGGGATGTGAGCGGCGATGGCCAGCACCGGTACGTGGTTACGGTGGCAGTCAAACAGACCATTAATCAGGTGCAGGTTGCCCGGTCCGCAGGAGCCAGCGCACACGGCGAGCTCTCCCGTCAGCTGTGCTTCTGCCCCGGCGGCAAAGGCGGCCACCTCTTCATGGCGGGTGGGCATCCAGTCAATTGTTCTCATGCGGTTAAGGCTATCACTCAAGCCATTGAGGGAGTCGCCGGTGACCCCCCAGATGCGTTTTACCCCTGCCTGTTCCAGCGTTTTTGCAACATATGCCGCCACGGTCTGTTTCATGGTGATCCAACTCCTTTTTGTGATATCGCTTACAAGCTTAGAAGAAAATTACCGCTCTGCCCCCCTGGTATCAGCTGCTATCCATTCGAAACAATTAGACATATTCTGGCTGCAGTTCAGATAAAACAGGAGTAATTTCAAATGGTTAAATCATTGTTAATTGCTGTTAATAAAACGCTAACACACGACGATATGGGCAAGCTGTTGTTACGCCTTGCTGTGGGCGGGTTAATGCTCTTTCACGGCCTGCATAAGCTTTTCGGTGGCGTGGAGGGTATTAGCGGCATGCTGGTCGCCAAAGGTTTACCGGGATTTATCGCTTACGGGGTGTTGATGGGGGAGGTGGTGGCACCGATCCTGATTATTCTGGGGATCCTGACTCGACCGGCGGCGCTGGTTCTGGCGTTTACCATGGTCGTCGCGTGGCTAATGGTGGGAACAGGCAAAACCTTAGCGCTGGATGCGGTAGGGGCCTGGGCCATTGAAAGCCTGGTCTACTTCTTCGTGGGGGCACTGGCGGTAGCGCTGTTGGGAGCGGGTCGTTACGCCCTGGCAAGCCATCCGGCGTGGAAATGAAAGTAAAAACGCCCGGCGATGTCACCGGGCGTTTTTATCAGGCGAGGACTAAATCCCCCTGCGGATGGCAGGAGCAGGCCAGCACGTAGCCGTCGGCGATTTCGGCGTCGGTCAGCGTCATGGTGCTGCTCACCGTATACTCGCCGGACACGACCTTCGTCTTACAGCAGCCGCACACGCCAGCGCGACAGGCCGCGGCTACCGGCACCTTGTTGCTCTCCAGCGCCTCCAGCAGCGTGGTGCCCACGTGGCCAAAGAAGGTTTGCGCAGGTTGCAGCTTAGTGAACTTAAGCCCGCTGGTTGCCGCTTCGGCGACAGGGGTGAAGAACTGCTCTTTAAAGAAGCGGGTCACACCCAGCGCTTTAACCTCTTTTTCCACGATATCCATGTAAGGCGCAGGACCGCAGGTCATCACGGTGCGGGAGGCAATATCCGGCACGCTTTGCAGTAATTCCCGGCTCAAACGACCCGAGACAAAACCATGGGTAGCGTTATTTTCTGCCACCAGCGTGACCGGGTAGTTACGCCACTCCTCGGCAAAAATCACATCCTCTGGCGAGCGGACGCTGAAGATCACCTGCACGTCGGCCTGCGGGCGGTTTTTCGCCAGCCAGCGGCGCATTGACATTACGGGCGTCACGCCGCAGCCGGCGGCCAGCAGCAGGAATTTATCCTCAGGCTTATCATCACAGGTAAACTCGCCCTGCGCGTCTGAAAGCCAGATGTAATCTCCACGTTTTACGTCGCGGGTCAGCCATTCGGAACCTGCCCCTTCATCAATGCGACGGATGGTAAGCGTAATGTACTCGCTCACGCCCGGCGTGGAGGAGAGGGTGTAGGCGCGCAGGGTGTCCGCAGAGTTGCGGACACTGACCAGCGCATACTGACCTGCACGGTACGGATAGTAGTCATGGCACAGCAGTGACAGCGTCCACACATCCGGCGTCTCCTGATGGATGTGATGGACCTGCATCCGCCACGGACATTGTGAGGTTGGCATGGTCATGAATCTCTCCTTACGCGCTCAGCAGCTCTTTCATATCTTCTTCAACGGTGGTCACGGAACGCAGACCAAATTTCTCGTTCAGCACGGCCAGCAGGTCCGGCGTCAGGAAGCCAGGCGCGGTCGGGCCGGTGACGATGTTGGTCACGCCCAGTGAGAGCAGGGTCAGCAGGATAACGATCGCTTTTTGCTCGAACCAGGAGAGCACCAGCGACAGCGGCAGGTCGTTCACGCCGCAGCCCAGTTTCTCCGCGAGGGTGACGGCCAGAATGATGGCTGAGTAGGCGTCGTTACACTGACCGGCATCGACCAGACGCGGCAGGCCTTCGATGTTGCCGAAGTCCAGCTTGTTGAAACGGTACTTCCCGCACGCCAGGGTCAGGATCAGGCAATCATCCGGTACGCTGGTGGCGAAATCGGTGAAGTAGTTACGCTCGCCGCGCGCGCCGTCGCAGCCGCCAATCAGGAAGATGTGACGCAGTTTTTCACGGCTCACCAGGTCGATGAGGGAATCCGCCGCACCCAGCAGGGTTTCGCGGCCAAAGCCCACGGTGATCAGGTGTTCAATTTCGCTGTAAGGGAAGCCAGCCATCTGCTGCGCCTGGGCGATAACCGGGCCGAAATCGTCGCCTTCGAGGTGGCTCACGCCTGGCCAGCCGACGATGCTGCGGGTCCAGATGCGGTCATCATACGCGCCCACGGTAGGGTCGATGATGCAGTTAGAGGTCATCACGATGGGGCCAGGGAAGCGGGCAAATTCAACCTGCTGGTTCTGCCAGCCGCTGCCGTAGTTCCCGACCAGGTGTTTGAATTTACGCAACTCCGGGTAGCCGTGTGCAGGCAGCATTTCACCGTGGGTATAGACGTTAACGCCGGTGCCTTCGGTTTGCTTCAGCAGGTTGTAGAGATCTTTCAGGTCATGCCCGGAGATGAGGATACATTTGCCTTCGGTCGCTTTAACGTTGACCTGGGTCGGCGTTGGGTGGCCGTAGGTGCTGGTTTCACCGGCATCCAGAATGCTCATCACCCTGAAGTTCATCTGGCCGATTTCCATTGAGCACTCCAGCAGCGCGTTCATGTCGGAAGGCCAGGTGCCGAGCCATGCCATGATTTTGTGGTACTGGGCATAGATGTCGTTGTCGTACTGGCCGAGAACGTGCGCGTGTTCCATATAGGCCGCCGCACCTTTCAGGCCGTACAGGCAGAGCAGGCGCAGGCCGAGAATGTTCTCGCCAATCGCCGCTTTGTCTTTGTTCGGGGTAAATTCCGCCGCCTGACGCTGCAGATCGCCGAGGTCGTCGCTGACAAGCTGCAGTTCGGCCATTGGGTTATCCACGCGCGCGCTGGCGTCGGCGTTCAGGCACTGCGCCTTCAGCGCTTCACGCAGGGCAATGGCTTCGCGGGCATAGCCGACGATGCGAGGAGAATCAAAGTTAACGTTGGTCAGCGTGGAGAAAAAGGCGCGTGGCGCGAAGCTGTCGACGTAGTGGTCGATAATACCGTATTCGCGAGCTTTGAATGCCCATGCGGAAAGCCCTTGCAGGGAAGCGATCAGCAGATCCTGCAGGTCTGACGTCTCGGCGGTTTTACCGCACATGCCCTGCGCGTAAGAGCAGCCATTGCCTGCAGGGGTACGGATGGTTTGTTCACATTGCACACAAAACATAATCACACCTGTTAAAGTTATATTTGATATACATGTTTAAGATTATGCTGGTGCCAGATCAGAGAAAAGCGCTTTCTGATACAAAATGGAGGGAGATTGATTTAGCGCAATTTTGGCGGCAGAGACCTACCGCCAGAGGGGTATCAGGCTGAGAAGAAGGCCATCAGAATGGGCACCAGCAGGCTAAGAACAAAGCCGTGAACAATGGCCGCCGGCACCAGCTCCAGGCCTCCGGAGCGTTGCAGGACGGGCAGGGTAAAGTCCATTGACGTGGCGCCGCACAGCCCCAGCGCCGTAGAGCGGCTGCGTCGTACCAGACCCGGAATCAACATAATGGCAATCAGCTCGCGGGCCAGATCGTTAAAGAAGGCGGCGCTGCCGATGACCGGGCCGAAAGATTCGGTCAACAGAATGCCGGAGAGGGAGTACCAGCCGAAGCCGGACGCCATCGCCAGTGCGGTGTTGAGCGACAGGTCGAGGATAAAGGCATTAATGACCCCCGCCAGTAACGAGCTGCCGACCACCACGACCGCCACGATCATGCCACGACGGTTAAGGACAATCTGTTTCAGGGTCATGCCGCTATTTCTCAGCTGAATACCGACCAGGAACAGCAGGAAGATAAGGGTATATTCACTGGCTTCGGTCGCGTGATGTAATACCGCCCATCCGGTGAGCCCAAGCAGAAAGCCGAGCACCACCACTCCGCATAATTTTAATGACTCCAGCGCCATCGCTATACGCGAGGGTAATTTTTCCTGCTGATGATGGTTTTTCCACGGAATAGTGCGCTCCAGCCATAACAGGGCGGCAATATTGCACAGCAAAATAACCACAACGGTGATGGAGGAGTAATAGAGTATCGCCAGTAAATTGGTCGCCAGGTTATCCAGAAAGGCGAGGCTGATGCCCATAAAAAAAAGAATGACATAAACTATCCAGCTCAACAGGCGATTAATTAGCTTTAATGCAGCTGCGTGTCGGAGGGGGATAAAGTAGCCTGCTATCAGTGGTAGCAGAATGATTAATAATCCTGAAAACATGAACAACACAATCCTTATTGAGTAGCTGAATAGCGCCGATGACACTACCGAAATAGAGCTGCTCAGTAAAGGTGCAAATGGAAAACCGGGTAGCGCAGAGCCACCCGGTATTATTTTTAATCGCGTTTTTCCAGCAGCGTGCGGTACAGCACGCCACCCAGGATACCGCCCACAATCGGCATCACCCAGAACAGCCACAGCTGCTGTAACGCCCAGCCACCCTGGAAGATCGCCACCGCGGTGCTGCGCGCCGGGTTAACGGAGGTGTTAGTCACCGGAATGCTGATCAGGTGAATAAGCGTCAGTGCCAGACCGATGGCAATCGGCGCGAAACCGGCCGGTGCGTGTTTGTCGGTAGCACCATGAATGACCAACAGGAAGCCGGCGGTAAGCACGATTTCAATCACGATGGCTGACAGCATCGAGAAGCCGCCCGGTGAATGTTCGCCAAAACCGTTCGAGGCAAAACCGCTGGCCGCCGCATCAAAGCCTGCCTTACCGCTGGCAATCACATACAGAATAGCGGCGGCAATAATCCCGCCCACCACCTGGGCCACCACGTAGCCAATAATGTCTTTCGCCGGGAAACGTCCGCCCGCCCACAGGCCCAGCGTCACGGCCGGATTGAAATGGCCGCCGGAAATATGCCCCACGGCGTAGGCCATGGTTAATACCGTCAGGCCGAAAGCCAGCGCAACGCCAGCGAAACCAATCCCTAATTCCGGAAATGCGGCTGCCAGAACAGCACTACCGCAACCACCCAATACCAGCCAGAATGTACCAAAACATTCCGCCGCTAATTTTCTGAACATAACCACCTCAATGTAAAAACGAGCTTTTTCCATCGCTCATAATTTATCGTCATAAAATATGACGATGTTTAACGGCGTTATTTTAAAAATGAACCGCATGGTTCACCAGTGAAATAAAACCCACAAATTTGATTCAGGGCAATGCGAGGTTATTCCTTTTTTAATTTTCGGGAGATAACGGGCGACGAATATTAATATCTGGCCTCATTAAATTTCAAATGAAAGTGCCTTGTCATATTCTTATTTTTATATTTGCTGGCATAACTTTCCTGACAATCTTCGACTGTCGGGCCGGGGTTCCTGGCGCTATACTGCTGATAATTTAAAGGAAAGAGTGTCATTGTCCCGGAGGATCTATGCTGCTTGAACGGGTGGAAATCGTAGGGTTTCGCGGCATTAATCGCCTGTCGCTGATGCTGGAACAAAATAACGTCCTGATCGGGGAGAATGCCTGGGGTAAATCTAGCCTGCTGGACGCGCTCACGCTGCTGTTATCATCGGATGCCGAACTCTATCATTTCGTTCGCGATGACTTCTGGTTCCCACCGGGCGATATTCAGGGGCGGGAACACCATCTGCACATTGTTTTGACCTTCCGGGAAACCGATCCTGGCCGCCACAGGGTACGTCGCTACCAGCCTCTTGCCGGGTGCTGGGTGCCTTGTCAGGATGGTTATCAGCGTATCTTTTACCGTCTGGAGGGCGAACTCGCGGACGATGAGAGCGTACTGACCCTGCGCAGTTTTATCGATGCGGAGGGTAATCCCCTGGAGAGGGACAATATCGACGAGCTGGCGCGTCATCTTATCCGTCTGGTGCCGGTGCTGCGCTTACGGGATGCCCGCTTTATGCGCCGCATCCGCACGGGGTCGGTGCCTGCTATGCCGGAGGTGGAAGTTACCGCCCGTGAGCTGGATTACCTGGCGCGCGAGCTGGTAGCGCGTCCGCAAAATCTTAGCGATGGCCAGATCCGTCAGGGCCTCTCTGCTATGGTGCAGTTGCTTGAACACTACTTCTCCGAGCAGGGCTCCTCGCCCGTGCGCAACCGGTTGATGCGCCGGCGGTCCCACGATGAGCAACGAAGCTGGCGTTATCTCGATATCATCAACCGGATGATCGACAAACCCGGCGGACGATCGCACCGGGTGATTCTGCTGGGACTCTTCTCTACCTTGCTGCAGGCAAAAGGGACCGTGCGACTGGACAGGGATGCCCGGCCGCTGTTGTTGGTTGAAGATCCGGAAACGCGCTTGCACCCCATCATGCTATCGGTGGCCTGGCATCTGCTGAATTTGCTGCCGTTACAGCGCATCACCACCACCAACTCGGGTGAACTACTGTCACTTACGCCGGTGGAGCAGGTCTGTCGGCTGGTGCGTGAGTCGGGTCGCGTCTCGGCATTTCGCCTTGGACCGGGTGGGATGAATGCTGAAGAGAGTCGCCGCATCGCTTTTCATATCCGTTTTAACCGTGCCTCTTCGCTCTTTGCCCGCTGCTGGCTGCTGGTAGAGGGCGAAACCGAAACCTGGGTCATCAACGAGCTGGCCCGTCAGTGCGGGCACCATTTTGATGCTGAGGGCATTAAGGTCATTGAGTTCGCCCAGTCCGGCCTCAAGCCGCTGATTAAATTCGCCCGCCGGATGGGCATTGAGTGGCACGTCCTGGTGGATGGTGACGAGGCGGGGAGAAAATATGCCGCTACCGTCCGTGGGTTACTCAATCACGATCGGGATGAGGAACGCGATCATCTGACCGAACTGCCCGCGATGGATATGGAGCATTTCATGTACCGACAGGGTTTTGCCGATGTCTTCCACCGGGTGGCGATGATCCCCGCCGATGTTCCCATGAACATGCGGCGGGTCATTACTAAGGCGATTCACCGCTCATCCAAACCTGATCTGGCCATTGAAGTCGCGATGGAAGCAGGGCGCCGTGGGGTCGATTCGGTTCCCACGTTACTGCGAAAAATGTTCTCCCGCGTGCTCTGGCTGGCGCGCGGTCGGGCGGATTAACGAAACAGACCGCTCATTTGCGCCGGCACCGCATCCAGTAACTGATATCGGCGGCGATACTCAGCCCGTTTTTTACTGGCGATGTCAGCCTCGCTTTTACGGGGGATGACGCAGGGAATATGATAATAGCCGCTTGCATCACATTCGCCGGCCACAGAGGCCCAGAAGGCGCTGTAGTCGGCGTGAATTTTATCTTTCTTATCGCGGTAGCGCAGGCTGCGATAGATATGGGTTTCGTTGCTGACTGCCAGGATCTGGTTGACGTTAAACGCCTGGGTAAACTGACAGACGGCTTCCATCACCAGACGTTTCGGGAAGAGACCATGACAGGCCTTGGTCGCTTTCTGAATTTCTTCGTGCGGCAATTCGCGTTTGCCCCCCTGTAACCCACCGATGAACAGCGTGGGTTGATTCTGGTATTCACAGAGCGTAAAGGTCATCTCTGCCAGCGTCTCTCCGCTGCTGTTACGCATTAAAATCGTACTGTCGCCCTCTTTATCCAGCGAGATCATCATCGTGAACTCCAGGGTGTAAGTGTCGCCATCTTTGCCCTGCAGCTGCGCCAGTACCAGGCCGTTGCCGCGCAGATAGTTGCGCAGCTCTTCAGGGGAGAGGGTGGCATAGAGGCGGCTGTAGTGATAACGAACGGCATCCAGCTTCTGCTTACGGGTTAAGTTGGCCGCCAGATAGGGGCGATGCAGGCGCACGGGCAGGCGGGGCTGGCGGATCAACAGCTGATTGAGCTCCGGCAACTGGGCCAGAACGTTCATCCACTCCAGACTTAAACGTGGCATCATTAACGAGCGCAGCAGAAATTTACGGCGGAAGCTGCGCTGGTGCCAGAATTTACCCGGCCGCCATTTACCGCTGAGCAGGTCAAAAAACAGTCCCAGGCGAGTGAGGGGCCGAGAAGGCGTGAGCGCGTTATCAGTAAGCTGCGACATAGTGAAACCATCCATTATTATTGATATTATTGATGGGGTGATTTCATCATTTGTTAACTTAACGAATTATCAATAACTCTGGTACTCTCATCACTATTCAAACCTTGTTTAACCCCAGTTGATATTAGCCTTCTCATTTTGATGGAACATTCGAAGGAACCAGGATCGTTATGAAGATCAGAAGTAAGCTCAAAAAGCGGTATATCCTTGCTGCGATTATTATTTTCGTTGCGCTGATTGCTGTCTGGAAGACGCTAAATAAACCCACTCCTCTCTACCAGACGCTTATTGTCCGCCCGGGCGAGCTGCAACAAAGCGTATTAGCTACCGGTAAACTTGATGCACTGCGTAAAGTCGACGTGGGCGCACAGGTGAGCGGGCAGCTGAAAACGCTGTCGGTTGAAATTGGGGATAAAGTGAAAAAAGGGGAACTGCTGGGGGTGATCGATCCTGAGCAGGCTGAGAACCAGATCAAAGAGGTGGAAGCGACCCTGATGGAGCTGCGCGCCCAGCGCGGGCAAGCCGAAGCAGAGCGTAAATTGGCCCAGGTGACGCTGGCGCGCCAGCAGCAGCTGGCCAAAACCCAGGCCATCTCTCGTCAGGATCTGGATACAGCGGCCACAGAACTGGCGGTGAAGCAGGCGCAGATTGGCACCATTGACGCGCAAATCAAACGCAATCAGGCCAGCCTCGACAGCGCCAAAACGAACCTCGAGTATACCCGCATCGTCGCGCCGATGGCCGGTGAGGTGACGCAAATTACTACCCTGCAAGGGCAGACGGTGATTGCCGCTCAGCAGGCTCCAAACATTCTGACCCTCGCAGACATGAGCACCATGCTGGTGAAAGCCCAGGTCTCCGAGGCGGACGTTATCCATCTTAAACCCGGTCAAAAAGCCTGGTTTACCGTACTGGGTGACCCGCAAACCCGCTATGAAGGGGTGCTGAAAGATATCCTGCCAACGCCTGAAAAGGTCAACGACGCCATTTTCTACCATGCCCGCTTTGAGGTCCCGAACCCAAAAGGGGTGTTGCGTCTGGAGATGACCGCGCAGGTGCATATCCAGCTCACCGGCGAGAAAAATGTGCTGACCGTACCGCTGGCGGCGCTGGGCGAATCGACCGGAGATAACCGCTATAAAGTCAAAGTGCTGCGTAACGGCGAGACCCGTGAGCGTGAGGTCAGCCTCGGCTCGCGCAATGACACGGATGTGGTGGTTGTGAAAGGGCTGGAAGAGGGGGATGAGGTCGTCGTCAGTGAGACCCTGCCGGGAGCGGGTAAATGACCGCTTTGCTTGAACTGAATGCAATTCGCCGGAGTTACCCTTCGGGGGATGGCGAGGTGGAGGTGCTGAAAGGCATCTCTCTGCAGGTTGAAGCGGGGGAGATGGTCGCCATCGTCGGTGCCTCGGGCTCCGGTAAATCCACCCTGATGAACATTCTCGGCTGTCTGGATAAACCCACCAGCGGCACCTACCGCGTGGCGGGCACCGACGTGTCGACCCTCAGTGGGGATGCCCTGGCCAAACTGCGCCGCGAGCACTTCGGGTTTATCTTTCAGCGTTATCACCTGCTCTCGCATCTGAGCGCCGTACAGAACGTCGAAGTGCCAGCCGTTTACGCGGGCGTAGAGCGCCGCAAACGGCTGGAGCGGGCACAGGCGCTCTTAACCCGGCTGGGGCTGGGCGAGCGCGTTGATTATCAACCCTCGCAGCTTTCCGGCGGTCAACAGCAGCGCGTCAGTATCGCACGTGCTCTGATGAACGGCGGGCAGGTGATCCTCGCTGACGAACCCACCGGGGCGCTCGACAGCCACTCTGGCGAAGAGGTGATGGCAATCCTGCACCAACTCCGCGATCAGGGGCATACGGTGATCATTGTCACCCACGATCCCCAGGTTGCCGCCCAGGCAGAGCGCATCGTGGAGATCCGGGATGGCGAGCTGGTCAGCAATCCTACGGCAAAGCAGGGCCAAACACGCAGTCAGCAGGTGGCGCTACCGCCCCCCTCCGGCTGGCGCCAGTTTGCCAGCAGTTTCCGTGAGGCACTTACCATGGCCTGGCTGGCGATGGCGGCCAATAAAATGCGAACCCTGTTGACGATGCTCGGCATCATTATCGGTATCGCTTCGGTGGTCTCGATTGTGGTGGTCGGCGATGCGGCCAAGCAGCTGGTGCTGGCCGACATTCGCGCTATCGGGACCAACACCATTGATGTCTATCCCGGAAAGGATTTTGGCGATGACGAGCCGCAGTTCCAGCAGGCGTTGAAGTATGACGATCTGGCCGCGATCCAGAAGCAGCCGTGGGTCAACTCGGCCACGCCGGCGGTGTCGCAAAACTTACGCCTGCGCTACGGCAATATCGATGTGGCGGCCAGCGCTAACGGGGTGAGCGGCGACTATTTCAACGTTTACGGCATGACCTTTAGCGAGGGGGCGACCTTCAACGCTGAGCAGCTTGCCGGGCGCGCGCAGGTGGTGATTCTGGATGCCAATTCACGTCGTCAGCTCTTCCCGAATAAGGCGAAGGTGGTGGGCGAGGTGATTCTGGTGGGCAACATGCCCGCAACGGTCATCGGCGTCGCTGAAGAGAAGCAGTCAATGTTTGGCAGCAGTAAGATCCTGCGCGTCTGGTTGCCCTATACCACTATCTCCGGGCGAATTATGGGGCAGTCGTGGCTGAACTCCATCACCGTGCGCGTGAAAGAGGGATACGATAGCACCCAGGCCGAGCAGCAGCTTGCACGCCTGTTAATGCTGCGGCATGGCAAGAAAGATTTCTTCACCTGGAACATGGACGGCCTCTTGAAAACGGCGGAAAAGACCACACGTACTCTTCAGCTGTTCCTGACGCTGGTGGCGGTCATTTCACTGGTGGTGGGTGGCATCGGGGTGATGAATATCATGCTGGTGTCGGTCACGGAGCGAACCCGGGAGATTGGCATCCGCATGGCGGTGGGCGCCCGGGCCAGCGATGTGCTTCAGCAGTTTTTAATCGAGGCGGTGCTGGTCTGTCTTGTGGGCGGTGCGCTGGGCATCTCCCTCTCGCTGTTAATTGCGTTTACGTTGCAACTCTTTTTACCGGGCTGGGAAATTGGCTTTTCGCCGATGGCGCTAATGACCGCTTTCTTGTGCTCAACCTTCACCGGCATTTTGTTCGGCTGGTTGCCTGCACGCAATGCGGCAAGGCTGGATCCGGTGGATGCGCTAGCGCGAGAATAAGCGAAATAAAAATGCCAGCCGATCGGGCTGGCATTTTGACTGCATGATGTACACAATGAAGCAGAGAGCTAGGCGGTCGCCTCGACTTCGTAGGGCACAATCACACTTGCGTGATTGCCTTTTGGCCCTTGATGTACATCGAACCGGACCGACTGCCCGGCTTTTAACGTTCTGTAACCATCCATTTGAATGGTGGAATAGTGAGCGAAAATATCTTCGCCGCCGCCTTCAGGGCAGATGAAACCAAACCCTTTGGCGTTGTTGAACCACTTAACAGTACCCGTTTCCATGCTTCGACATCCTTCGTAAGTCTTATTAATTAAGATGGAATGAACCGGTGGCGGAGCGGGGGCTGTTCAAAACCTCGCCAACTCTCGCCAGTCTAATTTAGATAAACCAAACAGATCGTCAAGCGTTTGCCGGCGGGGGAAGGGGAAAAATGAACCAAAATTTGAAGCAGTTAACGCTATTGCCGGGTATTGTGACAGACATCGCGGATGGCAATAATAGATGAGAGTTATCTGACAACTGGGGTAGATTGAAGTTATGTATGATCCTCAGTCAGGGCAGCGTACAACGATGATGATGACTGACAATGGGTAAGACGAACGACTGGCTAGATTTCGACAAACTGGCGGAAGATGAAGTGCGCGACGCGCTAAAACCGCCATCTATGTATAAAGTTATGTTAATGAACGATGACTACACGCCAATGGAATTTGTTATTGACGTGCTACAAAAGTTCTTTTCTTATGATGTAGAACGTGCAACGCAACTGATGCTTACCGTTCACTATCACGGCAAAGCCATCTGCGGGGTATTTACCGCAGAAGTCGCAGAGACGAAGGTGGCGATGGTGAACAAGTATGCGAGGGAGAACGAGCATCCGTTGCTGTGTACGCTGGAAAAAGCCTGATTCAGGCATGAAAATTGGGGGAGGTGCCTATGCTCAATCAAGAACTGGAACTCAGTTTAAATATGGCTTTCGCCAGAGCGCGTGAGCACCGACATGAGTTTATGACCGTCGAGCACTTGCTGCTCGCACTGCTTAGCAACCCATCCGCCCGCGAGGCGCTCGAAGCCTGCTCGGTGGACCTGGTGGCGCTACGTCAGGAACTCGAAGCCTTCATCGAACAAACCACACCGGTCCTGCCCGTGAGTGAAGAGGAGCGCGACACGCAGCCGACGCTCAGCTTCCAGCGCGTCTTGCAGCGTGCGGTGTTCCATGTCCAGTCCTCCGGACGTAGCGAAGTGACGGGCGCTAACGTACTGGTCGCTATCTTCAGCGAGCAGGAGTCGCAGGCTGCGTATCTGCTGCGCAAACATGAAGTCAGCCGCCTCGATGTGGTGAACTTTATCTCTCACGGAACGCGTAAAGACGAGCCGAATCAGCCATCGGATCCCAGCAACCAGGTCAATAACGAAGAGCAAGCAGGCGGGGAGGAACGTATGGAAAACTTCACCACCAATCTTAATCAGCTTGCTCGCGTTGGCGGTATCGACCCGCTGATTGGCCGCGATAAAGAGCTGGAGCGCGCTATCCAGGTACTGTGCCGTCGCCGTAAAAATAACCCGCTGCTGGTGGGGGAGTCGGGCGTGGGTAAAACCGCGATTGCCGAAGGGCTCGCCTGGCGTATTGTGCAGGGCGACGTTCCGGAAATCATGGCCGATTGCACCATCTATTCGTTGGATATCGGCTCTCTGCTGGCGGGTACCAAATACCGCGGTGATTTCGAAAAACGCTTTAAAGCCTTGCTGAAACAGCTGGAGCAGGACACCAGCAGTATCCTGTTTATCGATGAGATCCACACTATCATCGGCGCAGGTGCGGCCTCCGGCGGCCAGGTGGATGCAGCCAACCTGATTAAACCGCTGCTCTCCAGCGGTAAAATCCGCGTGATGGGCTCTACCACCTATCAGGAGTTCAGCAACATTTTCGAGAAAGACCGTGCGCTGGCACGTCGTTTCCAGAAAATCGACATTACCGAGCCGTCGGTTGAAGAGACCGTGCAGATCATCAATGGTCTGAAAACGAAATACGAAGCGCACCACGATGTGCGTTATACCGCGAAGGCGGTGCGTGCGGCGGTAGAGCTGGCGGTGAAATACATTAACGATCGTCATCTGCCGGATAAAGCGATTGACGTGATCGACGAAGCGGGCGCTCGCGCTCGCCTGATGCCGGTCAGCAAGCGTAAGAAAACCGTCAATGTAGCAGATATCGAGTCCGTGGTGGCACGTATTGCGCGTATCCCTGAGAAGAGCGTTTCTCAGAGCGACCGTGACACGCTGCGTAACCTGGGCGATCGTCTGAAAATGTTGGTCTTCGGACAGGATAAAGCCATTGAGGCCTTAACCGAAGCCATCAAGATGGCGCGCGCCGGGCTGGGGCATGACCACAAACCTGTCGGTTCCTTCCTCTTCGCCGGCCCAACCGGGGTAGGGAAAACCGAGGTGACGGTACAGCTCTCCAAAGCGCTGGGTATTGAGCTGCTGCGCTTTGATATGTCCGAGTATATGGAGCGTCACACCGTGAGCCGTTTGATCGGTGCGCCTCCGGGCTATGTAGGCTTTGACCAGGGCGGTCTGCTCACTGACGCGGTGATCAAGCATCCGCACGCGGTACTGCTGCTCGATGAGATCGAAAAAGCGCACCCGGACGTGTTCAACATCCTGCTGCAGGTGATGGATAACGGGACGCTGACAGATAACAACGGGCGCAAGGCGGACTTCCGCAACGTGGTGCTGGTAATGACTACCAACGCCGGGGTACGTGAAACTGAGCGTAAGTCTATCGGCCTGATCCACCAAGATAACAGCACCGATGCGATGGAAGAGATCAAGAAGATCTTTACGCCGGAGTTCCGTAACCGTCTGGACAACATTATCTGGTTCGATCACCTCTCTACCGATGTGATCCATCAGGTGGTGGATAAGTTCATCGTCGAGCTGCAGGTTCAGCTGGATCAGAAAGGCGTGTCGCTGGAAGTGAGTCAGGAGGCCCGCAACTGGCTGGCCGAGAAAGGCTACGACCGTGCGATGGGTGCCCGTCCGATGGCGCGTGTAATTCAGGATAACCTGAAGAAACCGCTGGCCAACGAACTGCTGTTTGGTTCGCTGGTGGATGGCGGTCAAGTGACCGTTGCGTTGGATCAGGCGAAAAATGAGCTGACGTACGATTTCCAAAGTGCGCAGAAGCATAAGCCGGAAGCGGCACACTAACGTCACTGAAAAGTAACAAGCCGGGTTAAGAGCCCGGCTTTTTTTTGCCCTCAACAGCTCAAGGCTGGAATTTTGCGAGGCGCTTTCCAGAATAATGAACAGAATATGGCTGGATATAATCACAGTGGTAAAGTATTTTCATACCGGTATAAGTGGCGTCCTGAGAGTGCGGATAGACATGCGTTAAGGAGGATGAATGGAAAGTAACACCCCTTTGGTTTATCCCTACAGCGAGCTAGCGCGTTATCCGGATCTGGCGACCCTTACGGAACGATGCACTCTGCTGACCGAAATTCTGCTCGACAGCTCGTCGCTACCGCAAATTCAGCCGGTTTGCCGTTGTCTGGGGGCTTATCTTGCAAGGGTAAAAGAGACGCTGGAAGGCGCAATGCGCGATGATCAGACTGTAGCGATCGATGAAGAGTCTGTGCAGTATCTGCCAGAGGGGTGGCGACTGAAAGAGACCGGGGGCCGGTGTGATTACTGCCGGGCACTAAACCATGTGCTACTGGTTTCCCATTTCGACCGCGATATGCTGCCCTATCTGACCCGCTTGCTGCACGATATGACGCTGTCTATGCGTGATGGCCTCGCGCTGCGCGAGCACTGCCTTGTGTTCAAGGTTACCCACTAACAAAACAGTATGACTGTTCTCCTCACAAGTCCTCTCAATCTCATCGTTTGGGATCCCGACGCAGGGAAGTGAGTAGCGGTTGAGAAGCCTCTTTTTTGACCCTCTCCCCACAGTATTAGCGATGCCAGCGCGAGGGTAGTGGAAACCTCTATTACGGGACCCCTTTTAAGGTTCCTCTGAGGAAAGGGGGAGGCGCAGGCAATAAAAAAGGCCGGGAATAATCCCGGCCTTTTTCAATATTCATCTGCCTTAGCAGGCAATAACAATTAGCGACTACGGAAGACAATGCGACCTTTGCTCAGGTCGTACGGGGTCAACTCAACAGTCACTTTGTCGCCCGTCAGAATGCGGATGTAGTTTTTGCGCATTTTACCGGAGATGTGTGCAGTCACCACGTGACCGTTTTCCAGTTCTACGCGAAACATGGTGTTAGGCAACGTATCAAGTACGGTACCCTGCATTTCAATATTGTCTTCTTTGGCCATCTAATCCTCTGGGGTATCACTACCAAGTTTTGAACCGGCAAGATAATGCCGAAATTCATCAATTAAGTAAAGAATTGTGCGGTTAAAACGCAACAAAGCAGCTTCGGCGCATTGCCCGACGTGACGGTACGACCGTACGAAAAGCGCATACGTAAAGGGGAGAAGACAGGATAAACGCCAGGACGTTATCTGATGCAAGCTATTCCCAAACGGCGGCGGGGCAACAGGCAGAACCTACTCTGCGGCACCAATTATAGCACCATGATAAAAAAATATGCGCAAAACATTTATCCCCGAGGCATAAATAACGTAGTCGGCACCCAAAAGTTTTGCGGTAATTTTTTCGGACGCATTGTTTCAAGATGCTGTAAATATTCGCGGCGGGTAATCTCCACGGCGCCCAATGACGCGGTGTGGTCATTCAGCACCTGGCAATCCAGCAGCTGACCGCCGTTTTGCACAAAATGTTCGCAAAATACCAGCAGGGCCGTTTTTGACGCATTCACCGCGCGACTGAACATCGACTCGCCACAGAACAGGGACCCCTGAGCGACGCCGTACATCCCCCCGACCAGCGAATCTCCCTGCCATACCTCGATAGAGTGGGCATAACCCAGCTCATGCAGACGATGATAGGCATCAATCACTTCACGGGTGATCCAGGTCCCTTCATGCCGATCGTTAGCACAGCCCTCGATCACCTTGCCAAACGCGTGATTAAGCGTGACGCGATAGGGGGAGCGGCTATGGAAGCGCTTCATGCTGCGGCTGAGATGAAACTCCGTGGGCCAGAGTACCGCCCGGGGATCGGGTGACCACCACAATATAGGATCGCCTGGAGAGAACCAGGGAAAGATCCCCCGCTGGTAAGCCATTAACAGACGCGACGGGCCTAAATCGCCGCCGAGAGCCAACAGGCCGTTAGGTTCACGCAATGCTCCCTCCGGAGAAGGGAACGCAAGAGAGTGGCGAGAAAGCTGGACCAGGCGCATGACAGCAAAACTCCAGTACGCGAGTAAGGATCGGTTCAAATATAAACCCAAATACTTCGCGTTGCAGGAGAGCGGCATAGGCGAAATTCTCCAGTGACTCGCTCAGCAAGTCACTGGAGTGAGCGACGAATCTGCCGGGAGCAGATTTAAACGCTGCTCGCAGCGCCACCGCAGAACCAGACCCAGCGATGGGCCCGGTCACAAAGCCAACGTATCTGCAGCTCGAAGTATGACGGGTGTAGACTACAGACGTTGTTTAAACTGGTAGTAGCGACCCTGTTTCGCCAACAGCTCTGCGTGACTACCTTGCTCAATAATATGTCCGTTGTCCATCACAATTATTTGATCCAGTGCAGCCAGTCCACGCAGGCGATGGGTCACCATCACCAGGGTTTTTCCGCGCATCTCTTTGGCCAGCAAATCGAGAATTTGGCTCTCTGTCGTCGCGTCCAGCCCTTCGGTAGGTTCATCCAGTAGCATAAGCGGTGCGTCATGGAGCAACGCGCGGGCAATCGCCAGACGACGCAGTTCGCCACCGGAAAGTTGACGTCCCCCTTCACCGAGCCAGCTGTTCAGCCCTTCATCTTCCAGCAGCTTATGCAGGCCCACTTTTTCCAGCATGACACAGAGTCTTTCATCGCTGGCGGCAGGGGCCGCAAGCAGCAGGTTATCGCGCAGCGTGGCGCTAAATAGATGAACACGCTGGGGCACAACGCTCACGGCGTTACGCAGCGCAGCTTCGCTGAACTGGGGCAGGGGGGTGTCATTAAAGCGAATAACCCCCTCCTGCGGATCCCAGGCGCGAGTGAGCAACTGCAGCAACGTCGATTTTCCGCAGCCGGTTCGCCCCAGCACCGCAACGTGTGCACCCGCGGGAATGTTCAGATTCAGACTATCCAGCGCTTTTTGCGCTTTATCGTCGTAGCTAAAACTGACATTTTCGAGCGTGAGCGATAGCTGGGCAGGACACTCACAGGATGTTTCGCTAAAGCGCACTTCCGGCGTCTGCCCGGTGATTTCGGTGATGCGCAGCGCAGAGGCGATAACCTGGCCAAGATGCTGGAACGCACCCGTAACCGGGGCCAGCGCTTCAAAAGCGGCCAGTGCACAGAAGACAAAGAGCGCAATCAGGGCGCCGGGCTGAGTGTTATCACCCACGCCGCCTGCGGCCAGCCACAGCATCGCAACCACGGCAACGCCACCAATCAACAGCATCAGCGCTTGTGAAAGGGCCGTCAGTTCGGACTGCTTGCGCTGAGCTTCGTGCCAGTTAAGCTCGGTATTCTCCATCTGATGACGATAACGCTGGCTGGCGCCAAATACGGTCAGTTCTGCCTGCCCCTGCAGCCACGCTGTCAGTTGCTGGCGATACTCGCCACGCAGATGGGTCAGGTTTTGACCGGTTGTTTTCCCGGCACGATAAAACAGCGGGGGCAATAAAAACAGCGTCAGCAGCATGATCCCGCCCAGCACCAGCGCAAGGTGTACATCAAGCAAGCTCAGCCCCAGCGTCACGACCACAATCACCACAAACGCGCCCACTAATGGCGAAATCACCCGAAGATAGAGGTGATCGAGCGTGTCCACATCCGCCACCACGCGATTAAGCAATTCGCCCTGGCGATAACGCGCCAGCCCGGCGGGGGAGAGGGGAAGGAGTTTGCTGAAGGTATCGACGCGCAGGTGTTGCAACACGCGGAAGGTGGCATCGTGGCTCACCAGACGTTCGAAATAGCGGCCGGCGGTACGGGTGATGGCGGTGCCGCGGACCCCGGCAGCGGGCAGCATATAGTTAAAGCTGTAAAGCCCCGCAAAGCCAGCCACGGCGGACGCTGAGAGGAACCAGCCGGAAAGGGTAAGCAGGCCAATACTGGCTAACAAGGTAAGAATCGCCAGAGCGACGCCCAGGGTTAGCATCCATTTATGACGCTTATAAAGCGCAAGATAAGGCAATAACGCGCGCATCAAATATCCTCCTGACGATTGGCCAGCAGGGCGGCAAAGGGCCCCTGCGCCGTAGCGAGCGTGGCGTAATCTCCCTGCTCGACAAGACGGCCATTTTCCATCACCCAGATCTGGTCCCATCCGGCAATGCCTTCCAGCTGGTGCGTCACCATTAACGTGGTTTGCTGCAACGAGGCCGTATCCAGCGCGGACATCACCCGCTGTTCGCTGTGCGCATCCAGGCTGGCGCCCGGTTCATCAAGCAGTAAAAGCTGACAGGGGTTGAGCAGGGCGCGGGCGACAGCGATACGTTGCGCCTGGCCTACCGAGAGCCCGGCAGACTGGTCACCCACCCGGGTATCCACCCCGTTGGGTAACAGCGGCAAGAATTCGCTGACCCAGGCGCGATCGAGCACCGATTTCAGCTCCTCTTCGCTGGCATCCGGGCGCGCCAGAAGGACATTTTCGCGCAGCGTGGCAGCAGGCAGCTGCGGGTTTTGCCCAACCCAACTCAGATGGGCACGCCACTCGTCGGGATCCAGCGCCGAAAGTTCGGTCTGGTTAACGCGCAGTGAACCGCTGTAGGCCATAAAACCGGAGAGCGCATTTAACAGCGAGCTCTTGCCAGAACCACTGGTACCCACAAGCACTACGCGTTGACCCGCGTGCAGGGTGAAATTCAGCGGTCCTGCCAGCACTTTACCTTCAGGTGACAATACGCAGAAATCCTCAGCCTGAATGGCTACCGGCTGTGTTGTATTTAGCGTGACATCGCCGCGCTGCGGATGCGCAAGCGGCGTCTCCAGGAAGGTTTTCAGGCTGTCGGCGGCACCCACGGCTTGCGCTTTGGCGTGATAGAAGGTTCCCAGATCGCGAAGCGGCTGGAAAAATTCCGGTGCCAGAATCAGGGCCAGGAAACCTGCAGAGAGCGTAACGGCCGTGCCGTAGTGACCAAAATCAAGGGCGCCGAGATAAGAGAAGCCAAAATAGACCGCTACCAGCGCAATGGAGAGGGAGGTAAAGAACTCCAGTACGCCGGAAGAGAGGAAGGCGAGACGTAAAACTTCCATGGTGCGCTGACGGAAATCCTGTGAGGCCAGGCGAATATTTTCGATTTCCGCATCGCCCCGGCCGAACACACGCAGCGTCTCCATACCGCGTAGACGATCGAGGAAATGCCCGCTCAGACGGCCCAGCGCCAGAAAATTACGGCGGTTTGCATCGGCCGCACCCATGCCTACCATCGCCATAAATAGCGGAATAAGTGGGGCAGTGCAGAGCAGAATCAGGGCCGCGACCCAGTTATAGGGGAAGATCGCGATAACAATGAGCAGCGGTACGCAGGCGGCGAGGGCCATCTGTGGAAGATAGCGGGCATAGTAGTCGTGCATATCGTCAATTTGCTCAAGGATGAGGGTCGCCCAGCTCCCGGCCGGCTTGCCCTGAATCCAGGCGGGGCCCGCCTGCTGAAGTCTGTCCAGCACCTGGCGGCGAATCTCATAGCGTATATGCTGCCCCGCATGAAACCCCACCCGCTCACGCAGCCAGACGACCCACGCACGCAGAATAAAGACCAGCATCAGCACGACAAAGGGCAATAACAGCGCCTCGCGCGGTATGTTCTCCATTATCATCATGTTAAGAATGCGGGCCAGCAGCCAGGCCTGACCGACAATCAACAGGCCGCTGATAAAACCCAGAAGTCGGGAAATATTTAGCCAGCGGCGGGAAATAACGCTTTGCTGTTTCAGCCAGCGAGTTAACTCTTGTTGACGGGTTTTTTCCATTGCGTGCTTTGCAGGTGAAGTTATCAGAAATTAGGCACGGCAATGTTACACGCCAGGAAAAATAAAGGCGACCTATGGCCGCCTTTATTTACGTTTGTTACTGACTTGTAAAGATTATTTGCTCTGTTCAGCCAGCCCATCAAGGTAACGTTCTGCATCCAGCGCAGCCATACAGCCGGTGCCCGCAGAAGTGATTGCCTGACGATAAATGTGGTCCATCACGTCACCTGCGGCGAACACGCCCGGGATGCTGGTCTGGGTAGCATTACCGTGAATACCGGACTGCACTTTGATGTAGCCGTTTTCCAGCTCAAGCTGTCCTTCGAAGATGCCGGTGTTTGGGCTGTGGCCGATGGCAACAAACAGACCCGCCACTTCCAGCGACTCTACGTTATCGGTGTTCTGAGTATCGCGGATACGCAGGCCAGCAACGCCCATCTGGTCGCCGGTCACCTCTTCGAGCGTGCGGTTAGTGTGCAGCACGATGTTGCCGCTGGCCACTTTATCCATCAGACGCTTGATCAGGATTTTTTCCGCGCGGAAGGTTTCACGACGGTGGATCAGATGCACTTCCGAAGCGATATTCGCCAGATAAAGCGCCTCTTCCACGGCAGTATTGCCGCCGCCGATGACCGCCACTTTCTGATTGCGGTAGAAGAATCCGTCGCAGGTGGCGCAGGCGGATACGCCGCGTCCTTTAAAGGCCTCTTCTGAAGGCAGGCCCAGATAGCGAGCAGAAGCCCCTGTAGCGATGATTAACGCATCACAAGTGTAAACACCACTATCACCGGTCAGCGTGAACGGACGGTTTTGCAGATCGACCTTGTTGATGTGGTCGAACAGAATTTCGGTTTCGAACTTGGTCGCGTGCTCGTGCATACGTTCCATCAGCAGCGGCCCGGTCAGGTCATTCGGATCGCCTGGCCAGTTTTCCACTTCGGTTGTGGTGGTCAACTGACCGCCTTTTTCCATGCCCGTGATCAGTACCGGTTGCAGGTTAGCGCGTGCAGCATAGACCGCTGCGGTGTATCCCGCAGGTCCAGAACCAAGGATTAGCAGCTTACTGTGTTTGGCCGTGCCCATGAGATCCCCATTGTTGTTGGCAGACATTTCCCGCGATTGTAGGGAATTTGTCGCTTTAAAAAAAGGGCACAGCGATTTTGTTAACGATATGTGCAATAGCAACCAGCAATCAATCGGCCCGGCAATTACCCTTTTGAGCGAACAACGCATGAATAATCGGTCGAAAGTAAGGCGATAAAATGAGGATTAATGCCCGGTCGTAATGAATATCCGGCATGTTGTACTAAAAATCGATGTTTTGCTTTGACAATCCCCTGCGCTTTTGCGAAAACATTCAAGGAAGAAAAAAATGCGGTCTTTGTGTAGCGCATAGTCATGCACATAATCGCCATTTTTATCCGGTCAGCGAAATCTACGCATGGTGTGGACAGATGCCATGCGTGATGTTGATGACAGCCCACGGGCAACGGTCTTCTTACCACATAACCCCAATTGCTATCGCGCAAACTACAAAACAGGCGATGCGATTAACGACGGGTATAGACTCTGAACAGTGAAGTGCACAGGGTCCTGGCAGGAGTTAGGGAAGGAATACAGAGAGACAATAATAATGGTAGATAGCAAGAAGCGCCCTGGCAAAGATCTCGACCGTATCGATCGTAACATTCTTAATGAATTGCAAAAGGATGGGCGTATTTCCAACGTCGAGCTTTCAAAACGTGTGGGACTTTCCCCGACGCCGTGCCTCGAGCGTGTGCGCCGACTGGAAAGACAGGGTTTCATTCAGGGCTATACGGCTCTGCTTAACCCGCATTATCTGGATGCCTCACTTCTGGTATTTGTTGAGATTACTCTGAATCGTGGCGCGCCGGATGTGTTTGAACAGTTCAACGCTGCTGTGCAAAAACTGGAAGAAATTCAAGAGTGTCACCTGGTTTCCGGTGATTTCGACTACTTGTTGAAAACCCGTGTACCTGACATGTCTGCTTACCGTAAGCTGCTGGGTGAAACCCTGCTGCGTCTGCCTGGCGTGAACGACACCCGTACTTACGTGGTGATGGAAGAAGTCAAGCAGAGCAATCGTCTGGTTATCAAGACGCGCTAACACGGAACAGGTGCAAAATCAGCGTACTTTGGTTACACTCCTGTTAATCCATACAGCAACAGTGTCGGTTTACCGGCACTGTTGTCCGTTTTAGCAAACAGGCAGGAAATGCCTGGTACCTGGAGAGCCTTTCTTGAGCCAGGAATATACTGAAGACAAAGAAGTCAATTTATCTAAGCTAAGCAGTGGGCGCCGACTCCTTGAAGCGTTACTGATTGTTACTGCCCTTTTTGCCATCTGGCTAATGGCAGCCTTACTCAGCTTCAACCCTTCCGATCCCAGCTGGTCACAAACCGCGTGGCATGAGCCTATTCATAATCTGGGCGGTATACCCGGTGCCTGGCTTGCGGATACCCTGTTCTTCATTTTTGGCGTAATGGCCTACACCATCCCGGTGATTATCATCGGTGGATGCTGGTTCGCCTGGCGTCATCGTCAGAACGATGAGTACATCGACTATTTTGCGGTCTCGCTGCGCCTGATTGGGGCGCTGGCGCTGATCCTCACCTCCTGTGGACTGGCGGCGATTAACGCCGACGATATCTGGTATTTTGCCTCTGGCGGGGTGATCGGCAGTCTGCTAAGCACCGCGCTGCAGCCGATGCTGCACAGCAGCGGCGGTACGCTGGCGTTGCTCTGTATCTGGGCCGCAGGCCTGACGCTGTTTACAGGCTGGTCATGGGTGAGCATTGCCGAGAAGATTGGCAGCCTGATTCTGAACATTCTCACCTTCGCCAGTAATCGTACGCGTCGTGACGATACGTGGGTCGATGAAGATGAGTACGAAGACGATTACGAAGAGGCCGAAGAGCACGCCGAGCAGCGTGAATCGCGTCGCGCACGCATTATGCGTGGGGCATTGGCCCGTCGTAAACGTGTCGCCGAGAAATTCAGCAACCCGTTAGCCCGCAAGACCGACGCGGCGCTCTTCTCCGGTAAACGGATGGATGACGACGAGCAGGTTGCATACAGCGCGGGCGGCGCAGCCGTTGACCCTGACGATGTGCTCTTTTCAGGCCATCGTGCGACGCCGGGCGATTACGATGAATACGATCCACTGCTCAATGGCCATTCCGTCACTGAACCTGTAGCGGCCGCCGCGGTTGCGACCACCGCAGCGCAAGCCTGGGCCGCGCCAGTGGAGGCGGTTACACCTTCTGCGCCCGTACCGGCACCCGAATCAGCAGTGCAGCAGCCGCTGGTTGACTGGCAAACTGCCCCTGGCGTTCATACCCCTGAGCCGACAATTGCCCCTGAGCCGCAGAGCTATGTGCCGGTTCAACAGGAGCCGTGGCAGCAACCTTATCAGCCAGAGCCGGTTTACGAGCCGCAACCTTATCAAGACTATGAACAACCCGTTGCTCAGCCGTATCAAGAGCCGGTCGCGCCGCAGCAACCGTTAGCGACTGAACAACCGTACGTTGCGCCGCAACCCGAGCCTGAAGTGGAAGAAACCAAGCCGGCTCGTCCGCCTATGTACTATTTCGAAGAGGTCGAAGAGCGCCGTGCTCGCGAACGCGAACAGCTTGCAGCCTGGTATCAACCGGTGCCGGAGCCGAATTCTGCGCCAGTCTCTTCGCAACCCGTTTCTGCACCGGCGATGCCAGAGGTTGATCCGACGGCCTCCGTTTCACCGGCGGCAGCCGGCGTGAAGCAGGCTACGGTTTCAGCAACCGCAGCCGCAGCGGCCGCTGCACCTGTCTTTAGCCTTGCCACTGGCGGATCCGGTGCGCCGCGCGCCCAGGTGAAAGAGGGCATTGGCCCGCAACTGCCTCGCCCGAACCGCGTCCGCGTCCCAACCCGGCGTGAGCTGGCTTCCGCCTCTTTCGGGATTAAGATCCCCTCTCAGCAGCGTCAGCCAGAAGAAAAAAGGGTGGATGCGGAATACGATGAGGCTGATGAGTTGCACCAGGATGAGCTGGCTCGCCAGTTTGCTGCGCAACAGCAGCAGCGCTATGGCGAAGAGTATCAGACTGAGGTGCAGCCTTACGCATCTCAGAACGAAGAAGATGACGCTGCCGAAGCAGAACTGGCTCGCCAGTTTGCTGCCTCTCAAGAGCAGCGCTATTCAGGCGAGCAGCCGTCAGGCGCGAATCCCTTTTCGTTGTCAGACTTTGAATTTTCACCAATGAAAGATCTGGTGAATGACACCCCGAGCGAGCCGCTGTTTACGCCGAGCGTTATGCCGGAGGCGGAACCGCCTCGTCAACAGTATGCGCCAGCGCCTCAGCAGCAGCCTGTGGCACCGCAACAACAGCCGCAAGACAGTCTGATCCACCCTTTATTAATGCGTAATGGTGACAGCCGTCCAGTTCAGCGTCCAACCACGCCGCTGCCGTCGCTCGATCTGTTAACGCCGCCACCGTCTGAAGTGGAGCCGGTTGATACCTTCGCTCTCGAGCAGATGGCTCGCCTGGTTGAAGCGCGTCTGGCCGATTTCCGCATCAAAGCCGATGTCGTGAACTACTCGCCAGGCCCGGTCATTACCCGTTTTGAACTCAACCTGGCACCAGGCGTGAAAGCGGCCCGAATTTCTAACCTGTCCCGTGACCTGGCTCGCTCGCTGTCGACCGTTGCGGTGCGTGTAGTGGAAGTTATTCCCGGCAAACCGTATGTCGGCCTGGAACTGCCGAACAAGAAGCGTCAGACCGTTTACCTGCGCGAAGTGCTGGATAACACCAAGTTCCGTGACAATCCCTCTCCACTGACGGTGGTACTGGGTAAAGATATCGCAGGCGATCCGGTGGTTGCCGATCTGGCGAAAATGCCTCACCTGCTGGTTGCGGGGACCACCGGTTCCGGTAAATCGGTGGGTGTCAACGCCATGATCCTGAGCATGCTCTACAAGGCACAGCCGGAAGATGTCCGCTTCATCATGATTGACCCTAAAATGCTTGAATTGTCAGTTTATGAAGGCATTCCGCATTTGCTGACCGAAGTGGTCACCGACATGAAAGATGCGGCCAACGCCCTGCGCTGGAGCGTCAATGAGATGGAGCGTCGCTACAAGCTGATGTCTGCCCTCGGCGTGCGTAATCTGGCGGGTTATAACGAGAAGATTGCTGAGGCCGCGCGAATGGGCCGTCCGATTCCGGATCCTTACTGGAAGCCGGGCGATAGCATGGACGCGCAACATCCGGTACTGGAAAAACTGCCCTATATCGTCGTACTGGTGGATGAATTCGCCGACCTGATGATGACCGTGGGTAAGAAAGTGGAAGAGCTGATTGCCCGTCTGGCGCAAAAAGCGCGTGCCGCCGGTATCCACCTCGTTCTGGCGACCCAGCGGCCTTCCGTAGATGTCATTACGGGTCTTATCAAAGCGAATATCCCGACCCGTATCGCCTTTACCGTGTCGAGTAAAATTGACTCCCGTACCATCCTCGATCAGGGGGGCGCGGAGTCGCTTCTGGGGATGGGCGATATGCTTTACTCCGGCCCGAACTCTACCTCGCCGGTCCGTGTTCATGGTGCCTTTGTCCGCGACCAGGAAGTGCATGCCGTAGTGCAGGACTGGAAGGCGCGTGGCCGTCCGCAGTATGTGGATGGCATTACCTCCGATAGCGAGAGCGAAGGCGGTGGTGCAGGTGGTTTCGATGGTGGAGAAGAGCTGGATCAGCTGTTTGACCAGGCTGTTAACTTCGTTACCGAAAAGCGTAAAGCCTCTATTTCGGGCGTGCAGCGTCAGTTCCGTATCGGCTACAACCGGGCAGCCCGTATTATCGAGCAGATGGAAGCGCAGGGCATTGTGAGTGAAGCCGGGCATAACGGTAACCGCGAAGTGCTGGCGCCGCCTCCCTTTGAGTAATGCGGCTGCTTATTGCAAAGATGCGTAAAGCAGCTAAATTTAAGCATTTTCTTCTGTCACCTGCCTGCGGGCAGGTCCAGAATAGTGGACAAAGAGCGCCCATTCCGGGACGACGTTTTTGAAGGACTAACAATGAAAAAAATCGCAATCGCCTGTGCATTACTGAGTAGCCTTGTCACCAGCAGCGTCTGGGCTGATGCCGCCAGCGACCTGAAAAGCCGTCTGGATAAAGTGAGCAGCTTCCATGCCAGCTTTACGCAGAAAGTCACCGACGGTAGCGGGAACGCGGTACAGGAAGGTCAAGGTGACCTGTGGGTTAAACGTCCTAACCTGTTTAACTGGCATATGACCCAGCCGGATGAAAGCATCCTTGTCTCCGACGGTAAAACCTTGTGGTTCTTTAACCCGTTTGTCGAGCAGGCCACGGCGACCTGGCTGAAAGATGCCACCAGCAATACGCCATTCATGCTGATTGCGCGTAACCAGTCCAGCGACTGGCAGCAGTACAACATTAAGCAGAATGGTGATGAATTTGTCCTGACGCCAAAAGGGAACAATGGCAATCTGAAGCAGTTCACCATCAACGTGAGCAGCAACGGCACCATCAATCAATTTGGTGCGGTTGAGCAAGACGACCAGCGCAGCAGCTATCAGCTCAAATCCCAGCAAAATGGCGCTGTAGACGCATCAAAATTCACCTTTACCCCGCCGCAGGGCGTAACGGTGGATGACCAACGTAATAAGTAAGAGGCGTGAGTGGGCAATCTGTCGCTCGATTTTTCAGATAATGCGTTTCAACCTCTGGCCGCCCGTATGCGGCCAGAAAATTTAGCGCAGTACATCGGCCAGCAACATCTGCTGGCTGCGGGTAAACCGCTGCCACGAGCGATTGAGGCCGGGCATCTGCATTCAATGATCCTTTGGGGGCCGCCGGGTACGGGTAAAACGACCCTCGCTGAAGTCATTGCCCGCTATGCCAATGCAGATGTCGAGCGTATCTCTGCAGTGACCTCCGGCGTTAAGGAGATCCGCGAAGCGATAGAACGCGCGCGGCAGAACCGTAACGCCGGGCGTCGCACCATTCTTTTTGTTGATGAAGTTCATCGCTTCAACAAAAGCCAGCAAGATGCTTTTCTGCCGCATATCGAAGATGGCACCATCACCTTTATTGGTGCGACCACCGAAAACCCCTCTTTTGAATTGAACTCGGCGCTGCTGTCCCGCGCGCGCGTCTATCTGCTTAAATCCCTTACAACCGAGGATATTGAGCAGGTGCTGACGCAGGCGACGGAGGACAAAGCGCGGGGCTATGGTGGTCAGGATATCGTTTTGCCCGATGAGACGCGTCGTGCCATTGCCGAGCTGGTGAACGGCGATGCGCGTCGGGCGCTGAACACCCTGGAAATGATGGCCGATATGGCCGAGCTGGACGGGGCCAGCAAGCGGGTGTTGAAGCCCGAATTACTGACGGAGATTGCCGGAGAGCGCAGCGCCCGCTTCGATAACAAAGGCGATCGGTTTTATGACCTTATCTCCGCTCTGCACAAATCGGTGCGCGGTAGCGCGCCGGATGCGGCGCTTTACTGGTATGCCCGTATCATCAGCGCAGGCGGCGACCCACTGTATGTGGCGCGGCGCTGTCTGGCGATTGCCTCGGAAGATGTAGGCAACGCCGATCCGCGTGCGATGCAGGTGGCTCTCTCAGCCTGGGATTGCTTCACGCGGGTGGGGCCAGCAGAGGGCGAGCGCGCCATTGCGCAGGCCATTGTCTATCTGGCTTGCGCCCCCAAAAGTAACGCTGTTTATACGGCCTTCAAAGCCGCGATGGCGGATGCTCGCGAACGGCCAGACTACGACGTGCCGGTGCATTTACGCAACGCCCCAACCAAGTTGATGAAGGAGATGGGCTACGGGCAGGCGTATCGCTATGCCCATGATGAGCCCAACGCATACGCTGCCGGTGAGGAGTACTTCCCGCAGGAAATGGCACAAACGCGCTATTATCACCCCACAAACAGAGGTCTTGAAGGCAAGATTGGCGAAAAGCTCGCCTGGCTGGCCGGACAGGATCAAAATAGCCCTATAAAACGCTACCGTTAGGTCCATCGTTGCGGTAATGTTGGCACTGTACACCCGCTCTACTTCAAGCTGCATGTGCATTGGCTGCGCTTGCTTGCCGCCTTCGCGCAGCTTGAATTATCCAGGGTCTATTACTGTGACCGCAGGCTGTGGTTACTTTTTCCTCTTTTAATTCGATAAGCACAGGATAAGCATGCTCGATCCCAATCTGCTGCGTAATGAGCCAGACGCAGTCGCTGAAAAACTGGCACGCCGGGGCTTTAAGCTGGATGTAGATAAGCTGCGCGCTCTTGAAGAGCGTCGTAAAGTTCTGCAGGTACAAACTGAAAATCTGCAGGCTGAACGCAACTCTCGATCGAAATCCATCGGCCAGGCGAAAGCGCGCGGGGAAGACATTGAGCCATTACGCCTGGAAGTGAACAAACTGGGTGAAGAGCTGGATAAGGCGAAAGCTGAACTGGACGTTCTTCAGACCGAAATCCGTGATATTGCCCTGGCTATCCCGAACATTCCTGACGACAGCGTCCCTGTCGGCAAAGACGAAAATGACAACGTTGAAGTGAAACGCTGGGGTACGCCTCGCGAGTTCGACTTTGAGGTTCGCGATCATGTGACCTTAGGCGAGATGCACGCGGGGCTGGATTTTGCCGCTGCGGTTAAGCTGACCGGTTCTCGTTTTGTGGTGATGAAAGGTCAAATCGCACATCTGCACCGCGCGCTGGCGCAGTTCATGCTGGATCTGCACACAGAACAGCACGGCTATAGCGAAACCTACGTTCCGTATCTGGTAAACCACGATACGCTGTACGGTACAGGTCAGCTGCCGAAGTTTGCGGGCGATCTGTTCCATACCCGTCCGCTGGACGAAGAGGCTGATAGCAGCAACTACGCGCTGATCCCAACCGCAGAAGTGCCGCTGACTAACCTGGTGCGCGACGAAATCATCGATGAGGACGATCTGCCGATTAAGCTGACCGCTCACTCACCGTGCTTCCGTTCTGAAGCGGGCTCCTACGGTCGTGATACTCGCGGTCTGATCCGTATGCACCAGTTCGACAAAGTTGAGATGGTGCAGATTGTGCGTCCTGAAAACTCCATGGATGCGCTGGAAGAGATGACCGGCCACGCTGAAAAAGTGCTGGAGCTGCTGGGCCTGCCGTACCGTCGTATGGCGCTCTGTACCGGTGATATGGGCTTTGGTGCGTGTAAAACCTTCGATCTCGAAGTGTGGGTGCCGGCGCAAAATACCTATCGCGAAATCTCATCCTGCTCCAACGTCTGGGATTTCCAGGCGCGCCGCATGCAGGCACGCTGCCGCAGCAAGTCTGACAAGAAAACCCGTCTGGTACACACCCTGAACGGTTCTGGTCTGGCTGTGGGACGTACGCTGGTTGCAGTGCTGGAAAACTACCAGCAGGCCGATGGCCGCATCGAAATCCCTGAAGTGCTGCGTCCTTATATGAAAGGTCAGCAGTTCATCGGTTGATTTGCTTTCAAGCATAAAAAGCGCCTACGGGCGCTTTTTTTATCCCCTTGTTTTGACTCGACGCAATAACCCCTCCCTCTAAAGTAGTAATACTTCCCTGCAGATTCGCCAGCACAAAATACTGCTAAAGGGCTAATCTCGTTATTTATATAAGTATATAGCGGTAACTACCGCACTCTCTTTCTTTGTGAGCAACCAGAGCGAGTAGCTATGAAAATCAAAGCGCCAGAGGATTTGCTGACAGCGGAAGTCAGTCGTCGTGGGTTAATGAAAACTACGGCGGTTGGCGGTCTGGCTGTGGCAAGTAGCGCGATCACACTCCCTTTTACCCGTCTGGCATCAGCCGCGAATGCGCTGGCGCCCGCAGGTGTAAATGAAAAGGTAGTCTGGAGCGCATGTACTGTTAACTGCGGCAGTCGCTGTCCACTGCGCATGCACGTTGTTGATGGCGAGATCAAATACGTCGAGACCGATAATACGGGCGATGATAACTACGAAGGGCTGCATCAGGTACGCGCCTGTCTGCGCGGCCGCTCAATGCGTCGTCGGGTCTATAACCCGGATCGACTCAGGTATCCGATGAAGCGTGTGGGGAAACGTGGCGAAGGCAAATTTGAGCGTATCAGCTGGGAAGAGGCGTTCGATACCATCGCTGGCAATATGCAGCGCTTAATCAAAGAGTACGGTAACGAATCGATCTATCTGAATTACGGTACAGGTACGTTAGGCGGTACCTTAACGCGCTCCTGGCCGCCGGGTAAGACGCTTATTGCCCGTCTGATGAACTGCTGCGGCGGATACCTGAACCACTATGGTGACTACTCCACCGCCCAGATTGCCGCCGGTCTGAACTATACCTATGGCGGCTGGGCCGATGGCAATAGCCCGTCCGATATCGAAAATAGCCAGTTGGTCGTGCTGTTCGGTAATAACCCCGGTGAAACACGCATGAGCGGCGGCGGGGTCACTTACTATGTAGAGCAGGCCCGCGAAAAATCCAGTGCGCGGATGATCATCATTGACCCGCGCTATACCGATACTGGCGCAGGGCGTGAGGATGAGTGGATCCCTATCCGTCCAGGCACCGATGCCGCGCTGATCTCGGCGCTGGCATGGGTGATGATCACGGAAAACCTCGTTGATCAGCCTTTCCTCGACAAATATTGCGTGGGATACGATGAAACCACGCTGCCTGCAGGCGCACCGGCTAATGGCCATTACAAAGCCTGGATTCTGGGCCAGGGCAATGACGGTATCGCCAAAACGCCGGCCTGGGCCTCTGCGATTACCGGCATTCCACAAGAACGGATCGTCAAGCTGGCGCGTGAAATCGCGGGGGCGAAACCGGCCTTTATTTCACAGGGGTGGGGGCCGCAGCGCCATGCCAACGGCGAGCTGGTCTCCCGTGCCATTGCCATGCTGGCGATCCTGACCGGTAACGTAGGGATCCACGGCGGCAACAGCGGGGCGCGAGAAGGCTCTTACTCCCTCCCGTTTGAGCGGATGCCAACCCTTGAAAACCCGGTGCAGACCAGTATCTCCATGTTTATGTGGACCGATGCCATCGAGCGCGGCCCGGAAATGACCGCCACGCGCGACGGCGTACGCGGTAAAGATAAGCTGGATGTGCCGATTAAAATGATCTGGAACTATGCCGGCAACTGCCTCATTAACCAGCACTCGCAGATCAACCGCACCCACGAAATCCTCCAGGATGACAAAAAATGCGAGCTGATTGTGGTCATTGACTGCCACATGACCTCATCTGCGAAGTATGCCGATATCCTGCTGCCGGACTGCACCGCATCTGAGCAGATGGATTTCGCACTGGATGCCTCATGCGGCAACATGGCCTACGTCATCTTTGCCGATCAGGCCATCAAGCCGCGCTTCGAATGCAAAACCATCTATGAGATGACCACCGAGCTGGCGAAGCGCATGGGCGTGGCGCAACAGTTCACCGAGGGGCGTACTCAGGAAGGGTGGATGCGACATCTTTATGAGCAATCCCGCGAGGCGATCCCGGATCTGCTTCCTTTTGACGAATTTCGTAAGCAAGGCATCTTCAAACAACGCGATCCGCAAGGACACCACGTGGCTTATAAAGCCTTCCGCGCCGACCCCGTAGCCAATCCGCTGACCACACCGTCCGGCAAAATTGAGATCTACTCTGCGCAGCTGGCTGAGATAGCGGCCACCTGGGAGCTGGAAAAAGGCGACGTGATTGATCCGCTTCCGGTTTATAGCCCGGGCTTTGAAAACTATGACGACCCGCAGAGCAAGGATTATCCGCTGCAATTAACCGGGTTCCACTATAAAGCGCGTACTCACTCAACCTATGGCAATGTCGATGTATTGAAGGCGGCCTGCCGCCAGGAGATATGGATCAATCCGCTCGATGCGCAAAAGCGAGGCATTAAAAATGGCGATCGCGTGCGCATCTACAACGGTCGCGGTGAAGTACATATCGAGGCCAAAGTGACGCCCCGCATCTTGCCTGGCGTGGTCGCGTTAGGGGAGGGGGCCTGGTACAACCCGGATGCTAACCGCGTCGATCAGGCGGGCTGCATCAATGTGCTTACGACGCAGCGGCCTTCACCGTTGGCAAAGGGCAACCCATCACACAGTAACCTGGTCCAGGTTGAGAAGGCATAAGGAGTAGCCGATGACCACTCAGTATGGATTTTATATTGACTCCAGCCGCTGCACCGGGTGCAAAACCTGCGAGCTGGCCTGTAAAGATTACAAAGATCTGACCCCGGACGTGAGCTTCCGTCGCATTTACGAATACGCAGGCGGCGACTGGCAGGAGGATAACGGCGTCTGGCAGCAGAACGTCTTTGCCTACTATCTGTCGATTGCCTGTAACCACTGCGAAGACCCGGCCTGCACCAAAGTCTGCCCGAGCGGCGCCATGCACAAGCGGGAAGACGGCTTTGTGGTGGTTAACGAAGAAGTCTGCATTGGCTGCCGCTATTGCCATATGGCCTGCCCGTACGGCGCGCCACAGTACAACGCCGCCAAAGGCCACATGACCAAATGCGATGGCTGTTACGATCGCGTGGCAGAGGGCAAAAAGCCGGTCTGCGTGGAGTCCTGCCCGCTGCGTGCACTGGACTTCGGCCCGATCGACGAGCTGCGGCAGAAACACGGCAAGCTGGCAGCCGTTGCGCCGCTGCCGTCGGCGCACTTTACGAAACCAAGTATTGTCATTAAACCCAATGCCAACAGCCGACCAACGGGTGATACCACCGGCTATCTGGCCAATCCGAAGGAGGTGTGAGATGGGAAGCGGATGGCATGAATGGCCGTTAATGATCTTCACGGTGTTTGGGCAGTGCGTGGTGGGAGGCTTTATTGTCCTCTCATTGGCGCTGTTAAAAGGGTCGTTGCGGGCAGATAAACAGCAACGGCTGATAGGCACCATGTTTGGGCTATGGGTGCTAATGGGAATCGGTTTTATCGCCTCTACCTTGCACCTGGGTTCGCCGATGCGGGCATTCAACTCCCTGAATCGTATTGGTGATTCGGCACTCAGCAACGAAATTTCCAGCGGCGCACTCTTTTTTGCGGTTGGCGGGCTTGGCTGGCTGCTGGCGATGGTGAAAAAACTGCCTGCGGGCCTGCGAACACTGTGGTTGATCGTCACCATGGTGCTCGGCGTGATCTTCGTCTGGATGATGGTGCGGGTCTATAACACCATCGACACGGTACCGACGTGGTACAGCGTCTGGACGCCACTGAGCTTCTTCCTGACCCTGTTTATTGGCGGGCCGCTGCTGGGTTATCTGTTACTGCGTATAGCGGATGTTGACGGCTGGGCAATGCGTCTGCTGCCGGTCATCACGCTTATTGCATTGACGGTAAGCATGGTGGTGGCGCTGATGCAGGGGGCAGAGCTGGCGACTATCCATAGCGCTATCCAGCAGGCCTCGTCGCTGGTACCGGCATACGGTTCCCTGATGGCCTGGCGGGTGGTGATTCTGGTCGCCGCGCTGGTGTGTTGGATTGTGCCCCAACTGAAAGGGAATCAGCCTGCGCTGCCGCTTCTCTCACTGGCTTTTATACTGGTGTTGGTTGGTGAAATGATTGGCCGTGGCGTCTTTTATGGTCTGCATATGACGGTGGGTATGGCTGTCGCAAGTTAACGCGTTTTTTTGTTATATCAAGCCGGGCCGTCGTGCCCGGCTTTCTCTTTTTTCTTCATGAAATTTTTCAACTGAGCGTTTCGCTTGCAATAAACATTAAATCAATAAAAACAGTGGGATGAATTCTGCTGAGTGCGCCACATTGCTTAGCAGGATTAGTTTTATCAATCGACGTGGAACAAATCGTGCGAGGCCCTGAAACCAGTGGATTGACTTTGTTTTTACCAGTGGCATGATGCGCACGAAATCTATACTTCCTCACGGTTTTTAATCCATGTCCACCTATACCCGGCCAGTGCTGTTACTGCTCTGCGGCCTTCTTTTGTTGACGCTGGCGATTGCGGTGTTAAATACCCTCGTCCCGCTTTGGCTCGCCCATGAAAACTTACCGACCTGGCAGGTGGGTATGGTTAGCTCGTCTTTCTTTACGGGCAACCTGCTTGGCACCTTAATGACGGGAAGCCTGATCAAACGTTTTGGTTTTAACCGTAGCTATTATGTGGCGTCGCTGATATTTGCCGTGGGATGTGCCGGATTAGGGCTGATGGTGGGCTTCTGGAGCTGGATGGTCTGGCGTTTTATTGCGGGCGTGGGCTGCGCGATGATCTGGGTGGTCGTGGAAAGTGCGCTGATGTGCAGCGGAACCTCCCGCAACCGTGGGCGTCTGTTGGCTGCCTATATGATGGTTTACTACATCGGTACCGTGCTGGGACAGTTAATGGTCAGCAAATTCCCGACCGACTTGATGAGCGTGCTGCCGTGGGTCACCGGCATGGTGCTGGCGGCAATCCTGCCTCTGCTCTTTACGCGCATTGTGAACCAACATAGCGAACATCAGGAAGCCACGCACGTCTGGCCGATGCTGAGATTGCGGCAGGCGCGTCTGGGCGTTAATGGATGTATTATTTCTGGCATTGTACTGGGTTCACTCTATGGCCTGATGCCGCTCTATCTGAATCACCAGGGCGTCAGCGATTCCGGAATTGGCTTCTGGATGGCGGTGATGGTCAGTGCCGGCATCGTCGGGCAGTGGCCTGTCGGCCGCCTTGCCGACCGTTTTGGTCGCCTGCTGGTTTTGCGCGTACAGGTATTCGTGGTGATCATGGGTTGTCTGGCGATGCTTAGCAACGCGGCGATGGCGCCCGCGCTATTTATTTTAGGCGCAGCGGGCTTTACGCTCTATCCGGTAGCGATGGCCTGGGCCTGCGAGAAAGTAGAACATCATCAGCTGGTCGCAATGAACCAGGCGCTGCTACTGAGCTACACGATTGGCAGTTTGTTGGGGCCCACCTTTACTGCCATGCTGATGCAGAACTACTCCGACAATTTGTTGTTCATCATGATTGCCAGCGTGTCGTTTATCTATCTGTTGATGTTGCTGCGCAAAGCGGGCAAGCATCCAACCCCGGTTGCACATGCCTGATTAAATAAAAGCCTGTCGATGACAGGCTTTTTTGTCCTCATCACATATCAGAGTTTTACGCATTGTTTGTTTATTACGCCAGGTAATAATTCACACGAGTACTACCATAATAAGGCAGCAATCATGTCTTCTCGTCGTTTTACCACTACAGCGCTGGCGATAGTGTTGTCCTTAAGCTTTGCAACCGTACCTGCGATGGCTAATCCGGGAAATGGAAATGGCCACGGTAACGGGCAGGGTAATAGCGGCAATCATGGCAACGGCAATGCCAATAAAGGTAATGCTGGCAACCCGGACCATAAACAAAAAAACGGTCATCAGAACCAGGGCAAATCAAATAAAAGCGTCAGGGATGATGTCGATGCCCGCGTCAGCTACGATCATGCCCGGCATCTGGCGTTGAATTACGGCTTAACGGGGTATGATTCACTGCCGCCGGGGATTGCGAAAAACCTTGCGCGCGGCAAACCTCTGCCTCCGGGCATCGCGAAAAAAGCCGTTCCGGCATCGATGCTGGGGCAATTACCCTCTTATCCGGGCTATGAATGGCGCGTGGTCGGGAAGGATCTGGTCTTAATTGCGCTGAGTACGGCGATTGTGACCACCATTATTAATGGCGTCTTTGACTAATAAATAATACGCCCGGTGAATACCGGGCGTATTTGTTAATACATGACCTTATGACCGTACTGCTCAAGAATGCCTTTTACGCGTTCCATGGTCTCTTTCTTCGGCGGCTTAACGCCGTCCAGCTTATACTCTTCGCCCATTGCCACCCATTTGTGTTTTCCCAACTCGTGGTATGGCAGCAGCTCAATTTTTTCGACATTACCCATATCGCGGGTAAATTCTCCCAGACGATGGGCAGAATCGTCATCGTCTGACCAGCCTGGCACCACGACGTAGCGGATCCAGGTTTTGATGCCTTTGCCGGAGATGTATTTCGCAAACTCCAGGGTACGATGGTTCGACACGCCAACCAGGTTCTGGTGTATCTCATCGTTCATCTGTTTGAGATCGAGCATGACCAGGTCGGTCACTTCCAGCAGTTCATCAATGACGGGATCGTAACGACGCACAAAGCCATTAGTATCGAGGCAGGTATGGATGCCTTCTTCGTGGCAGGCCCGGAACCAGTCGCGGACAAACTCTGCCTGCAGGATGGCTTCGCCTCCTGATGCCGTCACGCCGCCGCCGGAAGCATTCATAAAGTGGCGGTAGGTTACCACCTCTTTCATCAGCTCTTCGACTGTAACTTCTTTACCACCGTGCGTATCCCAGGTATCACGGTTATGGCAGTACAGGCAGCGCATCAGGCAGCCCTGGAAAAAGGTGATAAAACGGATGCCCGGGCCATCGACGGTGCCACAGGACTCAAAGGAGTGAATGCGACCAATAGTTGACATTGCGGTGATATCTCCAGCTTCAGCCCGTCCGGGGCCTGTTATGTGCACAGCTCGTGCTGACTGTGTCGAGTCTATTTTGGCTGTTATCCATCAAGTATAGATAGCGGGCAAAAGAGACTGTTGCGGGGAGGTGTTAAAAAGGCCCCACTTGCGTGGAGCCTTTATTGTACGCGCTTTACCGCGTGATTTCAGTCAATTCCCGTTACATGGATTGAGTGAAAGTACGGGTAATGACGTCTTTCTGCTGTTCTTTAGTCAGCGAGTTGAAACGTACTGCGTAGCCAGATACACGGATGGTCAACTGAGGATATTTCTCAGGATGTTCCATCGCATCGAGCAGCATTTCACGGTTCATGACGTTCACGTTCAGGTGCTGACCACCTTCGATGGACGCTTCGTGGTGGAAGTAACCATCCATCAGGCCTGCCAGGTTGGTCTTACGTACTTCGTCGTCTTTACCCAGCGCGTTTGGCACGATGGAGAAGGTGTAAGAGATACCATCTTTCGCGTAGGCAAACGGCAGTTTAGCAACGGAGGTCAGAGAGGCAACGGCACCTTTCTGGTCGCGACCGTGCATTGGGTTAGCACCTGGGCCGAATGGCGCGCCAGCACGACGACCATCTGGGGTGTTACCAGTTTTCTTACCATACACAACGTTAGAAGTGATGGTCAGAACAGACTGGGTCGGGATAGCGTTACGGTAAGTAGTGAGTTTCTGAATTTTCTTCATGAAACGTTCTACCAGGTCAACCGCCATGTCATCAACGCGTGCGTCGTTGTTACCAAACTGCGGGTATTCGCCTTCGATTTCGAAGTCGATAGCCAGACCGTCTTCGTCACGAATTGGTTTAACTTTCGCATATTTGATAGCAGACAGGGAGTCAGCCGCAACGGACAGACCTGCGATACCACATGCCATGGTGCGAACAACGTCACGGTCGTGCAGCGCCATCAGAGAGGCTTCGTAGCTGTACTTGTCGTGCATGTAGTGGATAACGTTCAGTGCAGTCACATACTGCTTAGCCAGCCAGTCCATGAAGTGATCCATGCGGTCCATGACTTCGTCATAGTTCAGCACGTCGCCTTTGATTGGCTCAGACTTAGGACCTACCTGCATTTTCAGTTTTTCATCAACGCCGCCGTTGATTGCGTACAGCATGGTTTTCGCCAGGTTTGCACGCGCACCGAAGAACTGCATTTGCTTACCAACAACCATTGGGCTTACGCAGCAAGCGATAGCGTAGTCATCGTTGTTGAAGTCAGGGCGCATCAGGTCATCGTTCTCGTACTGCAGAGAAGAGGTATCGATGGACACTTTAGCGGCGAATTTCTTGAAGTTCAGAGGCAGTTTTTCAGACCACAGAACGGTGATGTTCGGCTCCGGAGAAGGACCCATGGTGTACAGGGTGTTCAGGAAGCGGAAGCTGTTTTTGGTTACCAGCGTACGACCGTCAACGCCCATACCGCCGATAGATTCGGTTGCCCAAATTGGGTCACCAGAGAACAGTTCGTCGTACTCAGGGGTACGCAGGAAGCGAACCATACGCAGTTTCATGACCAGGTGGTCAATCATTTCCTGAGCGTCTTGTTCGGTGATTTTGCCCGCTTTCAGGTCACGTTCAATGTACGCATCCAGGAAGGTGGATACGCGACCGAAGGACATTGCGGCACCGTTCTGAGACTTAACGGCGGCCAGGTAGCCGAAGTAGGTCCACTGGATAGCTTCCTGAGCGTTAGTTGCAGGACCAGAGATATCGCAGCCGTATTTCGCTGCCATCTCTTTAATCTGACCCAGCGCACGATGCTGTTCAGCAATCTCTTCACGCAGACGGATAGTCGCTTCCAGGTTTACGCCGTTTTCCAGATCAGACTGCAGGGACAGGAACTGGGAGTATTTGTCTTTCAGCAGGAAGTCGATACCGTACAGCGCAACGCGACGGTAATCACCGATGATACGGCCACGGCCATACGCATCTGGCAGACCAGTCAGAACGCCAGATTTACGGCAGTTCAGAATATCTTTGGTGTAAACATCGAATACACCCTGGTTGTGGGTTTTGCGGTATTCGGTGAAGATTTTTTTCAGCATTGGGTCCAGCTCGCGGTTATACGCTTTGCAGGAACCTTCAACCATTTTGATACCACCGAACGGGATAATCGCACGTTTCAGTGGGGCTTCAGTTTGCAGACCAACGATTTTCTCAAGGGCTTTGTTGATGTAGCCAGCATCGTGAGAAGTGATGGTGGAAGCAACGGAGGTGTCAAAATCAACTGGCGCGTGAGTGCGGTTTTCCAGTTTAACGCCTTCCATTACGCTGTCCCACAGCTTGGTGGTCGCATCAGTTGCGCCAGCCAGGAAGGATTCGTCACCTTCATACGGGGTGTAGTTTTTCTGAATAAAGTCACGGACGTTGACTTCATTCTGCCAGTCACCTTTCGCAAAACCTTCCCAGGCTGTGGCTAACTTTTCATTAAGCTCGGACATGTAACACCTACCTTCTTAAGTGGATTTTTTATTTACTGCCTGAGACATCATCAATGATGATTATCGCCACGCAGGTAAATGACCCAGTATGTCAACCCGACCAGCAGACCCCCACCGATAATGTTCCCGATAGTGACAGGGATCAGGTTATCTGTGATGAAATTCATAATAGTCAGGTGAGAGAAACTTTCCGGGGAAGAACCGATAGCGGTCCAGAACTCCGGGCTTGCAAAATTACGGATGACGATGCCCATCGGGATCATAAACATGTTTGCAATACTGTGCTCAAAGCCGCTGGCGACAAACATGGCGACAGGCAGAACCATAATCATGGCTTTGTCCATCAGGCTACGGCCGGAGTAGCTCATCCAGACCGCCAGGCAGACCATCAGGTTTGCAAGGATACCCAGCGCCACGGCTTCAATAAATGTATGGTGCATTTTGTGGTCAGCGGTCTGCAGGACATTTAGCCCCCATCCGCCGTTGGCTGTCATATATTCACCCGACAACCACATCAACAGTACAAACAGCAGGCAGCCAATGAGGTTGCCGATGTAAACGTTGACCCAGTTTTTCGCTAACTGCCCCCAGGTAATCTTACCGCTCGCTTTGGCGACAACGATCAACACCGTGGAGGTAAAGAGGTCGGCGCCGCAAATGACGCAAAGAATCAGACCCAGCGAGAAGCAAATGCCGCCAATCAATTTCGCGATACCAAAGGGCATAGCGGCGGTGCCGGTGGTAGCAGTGATGTAGAAAACGAAGGCTATGGAGATGAACACACCGGCAGTAATCGCCAGGAAAAACGTGGTCATCGGCTGTTTCGTTGCTTTATAGACACCCGCTTCTTCGGCAACTTTCGCCATGGCAGCTGGGAGTAAAAGATCAAAAGGGTTGTCAGCTTTCACACTAACTCTCTCTTTATTAAGTCGGCGACGAGATACTAACAAAGCATTATAGAAGAGAAATTGATATAGATCATATCTCGCCTGGCTTATAGGCCCGCACTCTGCATGGTTTTACAGCAAAAGCGGAGTAAGTATTTGATTATCCGTATAAAAATAAATTTTAAAAGTTATAAAATGATTTGATTTTTTTCTTTGGCCGTCCTCCATAACAGTTAATTATAATGGAGTATTTACTATAAAAAGTTACAACAGTAACCAGGTCGCTATTATTATAGTTACCGTTATTTAACTTTATTATTACAATTAAACTTGATTGCCTTATAAATAAAAAACGGGGCAATTAAATTGCCCCGTAATATAACGTAGGCGACGGAATACGCCTACTCTCTATAATGCTATTTGCGGTTATTTTGCCCAGTAAGCGCTTTTGGCTTTCTGCAGTTTCTCGTAGGCTTTTAACAGCGACTGATGCGCCGGGAAGGCTTTCAAATCGCTGTCCACAGCCTGCAGGCCGTAGAACGGTGCTTCACCACTCAGGGCTGCACTGGCAGCCTCAACGGCGTCTGCGCCATACATACGAACGAAGGCGTGCAGATACTGCAGCGGCTCACGCTCTTCTTCCTGAGAGAGCAGCAGCAAGGTCTGCAGGCAACGGTAGTAGTTCGCACGCTCAGCCGAGAAAATAGAGCCGTTGAACTCAATGGTCCATTCAACCCAGGTCAGAGCCTGCTCCAGATCGCCGCCCGCCAGGGCCAGCATTGCCTTTAGCTCACCGATGCGCAGGGTGTACCAGCCGTTGTCTTTACCGGTTGCCAGCCCCAGCAATTCACGTACGCGAGTAAAATCGTCATTACCTTCGTCATCGAGTTGGGTGATGAGGTTGAGATAATCTTCTTTTTCCCAACGGCTTTCCGGGAGGGAGAGCAGGGTTTCGCGCAGATGCGTGCCCATGGTGTTATTGGCCAACCACAGATCTTCAACCGGATAGATATCAGACATGCCAGGCGCAAGAATACGGCAAGCATAGACACCCAGATGTTCGTAATCGGCGATATACACTTCCTGATCTTCTTCACGGAAGATAGCCATCAGCGTGGCGAATTCCTCTTCGGTGGTGCCGGAGAAGCTCCAGTCCACGAACGGGTAATCTGCATCCTGCTTGAACATATCCCAGGAGATCAGACCGCTGGAATCGATAAAGTGGGTTTCAAGGTTAGCGTGTTCAGCGACTTCTTCGTCGTCAAAGGTGGGTGGCGTAAAGACGTCAAGATCTTTCAGACCGCGGCCCTGCAGCAACTCGGTAACTGTACGCTCAAGCGCCACGCCGAAGTCTGGGTGCGCGCCAAAGGAGGCAAAGCAGGTCCCGTTAGCCGGGTTAAACAGGACCACACAGATAACCGGGTATTTACCGCCCAGCGAGCCGTCATACGCGAAAATAGGGAAACCTTCGGCTTCCAGTTTAGCAATGGATTCCACCACGCCCGGGTAACGCGCAAGAACCTCGCTCGGGATCTCCGGCAGGCTGATTGATTCGGCGATAATGCGGTTTTTGATATGACGCTCAAACACTTCAGACAGACCCTGAACACGCGCTTCGTTGCGGGTGTTACCGGCGGACATACCGTTAGAGACATACAGGTTGCCAACGATATTCATTGGAATATAGACGGTCTGTTCGTCGGACTGACGGGTAAACGGCAGGGCACAAATCCCACGCTCATCATTGCCGGATTGCAGATCCACCAGCATGCTGGCGGTCAGTTCGTTGTCCAGATCGTAAAACGCGCGCAGACGATCGTCCAGAATACCTTCCGGCAGCTCGTCATCTTCGGTCAGCGGGAACCACTTCTCGTTCGGATAGTGCACAAACGGGCCGTTGGCAATGGTGTCGCCCAGCCAGAAATCCGCAAAGAAATAGTTGGTGGAGAGACGCTCAAAGTACTCACCCAGCGCAGAAGCCAGGGCCGCTTTTTTCGTGGCGCCTTTACCGTTAGTAAAGCACAGGGCACAGTCTTTATCGCGAATATGCACGGACCAGACGTGAGGTACAGGGTTCAGCCAGGACGCTTCTTCAATATTAAAGCCCAGATCGGTCAGTTTTTGCTGGAAGCGTGCGATGGAATCTTCCAGAGCGGCGTCTTTGCCGGGGATAAAGGTTTGGGTCATGATTAGTCAGTTGTTGATGGCAGGATGCGCAATAATACGGCTTTTAAGGAAGGATGGCTATTAACGGGAGAGTGTCAGGGCATGGGGTGACCGCATACCCTGAAAGATTAAAGAATAGGGGCGCAGATACTCACGATCATTGCGGCACCCGACAGACTGGTCCCAACAATTCCGGCCGCCATAACGGCGAAGCCAATGCCCAGCGTAAAGGGCCCGGCGATAGCGCCAAGCACAATAGTGGGAATAAACGCCCCCAGACCAAGGCCGGCCGGTAAAGATAGCAGCCCAAAGCCACCACTGACGACGCAGATTTCGTCACAGGTTAATTCACGCATAAAAAATCCTTTTCAATGAGTTTTGATTTCCAGACGAAAGATTTTAGGGAACAGGCATACCGGGAGTAAATCCCGCGATTGGGAGCAACGTCTGAAATCAGAAGAAATCAGATTTGATTTAGCCCCTGAGCAGCGCAGTCAGGCGGCGGAAAGCGGAACCTGAGCTATGCTTACAGGGAGTAACTTACTGTAAAGGAACAACAAAAATGAAAGCGTTCGATCTCCAACGGATGGCATTCGATAAAGTCCCTCCTGAATTTTTAGGTGAAGTTGCGCTGCGTAGCCTCTATACCTTTGTTTTGGTGTTTCTATTTCTCAAAATAACCGGTCGACGCGGCGTGCGTCAGATGTCGCTTTTCGAAGTGTTAATCATTTTAACCCTGGGCTCCGCGGCCGGAGACGTCGCGTTTTATGACGACGTGCCGATGGTGCCCGTGTTTATTGTTTTTGTGTCACTTGCCTTGCTCTACCGACTGGTGATGTGGCTGATGTCTAAAAGTGAAAAGCTGGAAGACCTGTTCGAAGGGAAGCCGGTCGTTATCATTGAAGAGGGGCAACTGGCCTGGGAAAAAGTGCAAAGCGCGAATATGACGGAGTTTGAGTTCTTTATGGAGCTACGTCTCAACAGCGTTGAACAACTGGGCCAGGTCCGACTGGCTATTATGGAAACCAATGGGCAGATCAGCGTCTATTACTACCCCGATGACGAGGTCAAGCCCGGGCTGTGTATCTTGCCGGATATGCTGATTGACCGTTTTAATACCGTACCTGAGAGCGGGCAGTATGCCTGCATAAAGTGTAGCCATGTCGTGTCCATGCAGGCAGGCGATCATATGTTATGCCCGCGCTGTACCAATCCAGAATGGACGAAGGTTAGTCGGGCCAAACGGCTCGCCTGACAGCCAATTTGTCGGTTTTGTGACAGGGCGGTGGTAGATTGTATTGTGTGACCTGCGCCACATTTCCAGGGTCATAAGTTTTAGACATTGCGGCGCGTGTCACTGAATGATAAAACCGATATCCACAGTTATAACTTATTGCTTTAAGCGTGGTGAGGGGAAATGGCTCAGGTCTTTAATTTCAGTTCAGGTCCGGCAATGTTACCGGCAGAGGTACTTAAGCAAGCTCAGCAAGAGCTGGTTGACTGGCAGGGTCTCGGTACGTCGGTGATGGAGATTAGCCACCGTGGTAAAGAGTTTATCCAGGTGGCGGAAGAGGCAGAAAAGGATTTTCGCGATCTGCTGAATATTCCCTCGAACTACAAAGTATTGTTCTGCCACGGCGGGGGACGCGGTCAATTTGCTGGCGTTCCGCTGAATATTCTCGGTGACAAAACCACGGCAGATTACGTGGATGCGGGCTACTGGGCGGCAAGCGCAGTAAAAGAAGCGCACAAATACTGTACGCCGAACGTTATCGACGCCAAAGTCACCGTCGACGGACTGCGCGCTGTGAAGCCAATGCGCGAATGGCAGCTTTCTGATAACGCCGCGTATCTGCACTACTGCCCGAATGAAACCATCGACGGTATTGCCATTGATGAGACCCCGGACTTCGGTAAAGATGTTGTCGTTGCCGCCGATTTCTCCTCCACTATCCTTTCCGCGCCGCTCGATATCAGCCGCTTCGGTGTTATCTACGCTGGCGCGCAGAAGAACATCGGCCCGGCGGGTTTGACTATCGTCATCGTACGTGAGGATCTATTGGGTAAAGCCCATACAGCTTGCCCATCCATTCTGGACTACACCGTGTTGAACGATAACGACTCTATGTTCAACACCCCGCCAACCTTTGCCTGGTATCTCTCCGGTCTGGTCTTCAAGTGGCTGAAGCAAAATGGCGGTGTGGCGCAGATGGATAAGATCAATCAGCAGAAAGCTGAACTGCTTTATGGCACCATCGATAAGAGCGACTTTTACCGCAACGATGTGGCTAAAGCCAACCGCTCCCGCATGAACGTCCCGTTCCAGCTGGCGGATAGCAATCTGGATAAAGTGTTCCTGGAAGAGTCCTTCGCTGCGGGTCTGCATGCGTTGAAAGGCCACCGCGTCGTTGGCGGAATGCGCGCCTCTATTTATAACGCGATGCCGCTGGAAGGCGTGAAGGCCCTGACCGATTTCATGATCGACTTCGAACGTCGTCACGGTTAATCGCGCTGTTTTCACCCCCGCAGCATCGCTGCGGGGTTTTTATTATGTTGAGTTGAGAGTTAAGTTTCATGGAATCCCTGACGTTACAACCAATCGCGCGAGTAGACGGCACCATCAATCTGCCGGGTTCAAAGAGTGTTTCGAACCGCGCCCTGTTGCTGGCAGCGCTGGCAAATGGCACGACAGTCCTGACCAACCTGCTGGATAGCGATGACGTACGTCATATGCTCAATGCGTTACAAGCGTTGGGCGTTCACTACACGCTCTCTGACGATCGAACCCGTTGTGAAGTTACTGGCAACGGTGGGGCGCTGCGCGCAGCCGAAGAGCTCGAGTTGTTCCTGGGTAACGCCGGCACCGCTATGCGCCCCCTGGCCGCAGCCCTGTGTCTGGGTAACAGCAATATTGTGCTGACGGGCGAACCGCGTATGAAAGAGCGTCCGATTGGTCATCTGGTGGATGCCCTGCGTCAGGGCGGCGCGAAAATTGACTATCTGGAGCAGGAAAACTATCCACCACTGCGCCTGCGCGGAGGCTTCACCGGCGGTCATGTTGAGGTAGATGGCAGCGTTTCCAGCCAGTTCTTAACCGCGCTGCTGATGACCGCGCCGCTGGCACCGCAGGACACCGTGATTACCATCAAAGGCGATCTGGTCTCTAAGCCCTATATCGATATCACGCTGCATCTGATGCAAACTTTCGGCATCGAGGTGGAAAACCACGCTTATCAGCGCTTCGTAGTGCGCGGTGCACAGCAGTATCAATCTCCGGGCCACTATCTTGTTGAAGGCGACGCCTCTTCCGCCTCCTATTTCCTGGCCGCGGGGGCGATTAAGGGCGGCACCGTTAAAGTAACCGGCATCGGCCGTAATAGTGTGCAAGGCGATATCCGCTTTGCAGACGTTCTGGAGAAGATGGGCGCCACGGTGACCTGGGGGGAGGACTTCATCTCCTGTACGCGTGGCGAACTCAACGCCATCGACATGGACATGAACCATATCCCGGATGCGGCGATGACCATTGCGACGGCAGCGCTTTTCGCAAAAGGGACCACCACGCTGCGTAACATCTATAACTGGCGTGTGAAAGAGACCGACCGTCTGTTTGCAATGGCAACCGAACTGCGCAAAGTGGGCGCAGAGGTAGAAGAGGGCGAAGACTACATCCGCGTCACACCGCCGGCACAACTGCAGGTGGCTGAAATCGGCACCTATAACGATCACCGCATGGCGATGTGTTTCTCGCTGGTGGCGCTCTCGGATACCCCGGTGACCATTCTCGATCCGAAATGTACCGCGAAAACCTTCCCGGACTACTTCGAACAGCTGGCGCGCATCAGTACGCTGGCGTAATCATCCTTTGCCGCATCATCGGATGCGGCATTTCCTTACGTTTCCTGACCCACACTCCCGCGCATTTCTTCTACACTCTGCTTCATTAATTTCGTTATTTGCACGCAAAGGTAACAGTTGCGCAAGATGACGCGTATAATGCGCGGCGTTTATATGAACGGTATGCCTTATTTAAGGAGAAAACGATGACGGCAGTTGCCCCGGTAATCACCATTGATGGGCCAAGTGGCGCAGGGAAAGGTACGCTGTGCAAAGCAATGGCGGAAGCATTGCAATGGCATCTTTTAGATTCGGGAGCAATCTATCGCGTACTGGCTTTGGCTGCGCTGCACCACCATGTGGATGTCGCGTCTGAAGAGGCACTGGTCCCGCTGGCTGCGCATCTGGATGTTCGTTTTGTCTCGACCGACGGCAACCTTGAAGTCATTCTCGAAGGTGAAGACGTGAGCGGTGAAATCCGCACCCAGGAAGTGGCCAATGCGGCTTCGCAGGTTGCCGCCTTCCCGCGCGTACGTGAAGCCTTGTTACGACGCCAGCGTGCATTCCGTGAAACACCCGGTTTGATCGCCGACGGTCGCGACATGGGAACCGTGGTTTTCCCTGATGCGCCTGTGAAAATTTTCCTTGATGCCTCATCGGAAGAGCGAGCGCAACGCCGCATGCTTCAGTTGCAGGAGAAGGGGTTTAGTGTTAACTTTGATCGCCTTTTATCCGAGATAAAAGAACGTGATGACCGCGATCGTAACCGCGCCGTCGCGCCACTTGTTCCTGCAGAAGATGCGTTAGTGCTGGACTCTACCAGTTTAACTATTGAGCAAGTGATTGAAAAAGCGCTACAATATGCGCGCCAGAAATTGGCTCTCGCGTAATCGCGACCGATTTAGTAGTACCCCCGCTGCAATGGATTGACGGCGGGTATGTGAAACAACCCCATCCGGCACGGAGCCAGGTGGACGTTAATATTAACCTGAAGATTAAACATGACTGAATCTTTTGCTCAACTATTTGAAGAATCCTTAAAAACAATCGAAACCCGTCCGGGTTCCATCGTTCGCGGTGTTGTTGTTGCTATCGACAAAGACGTAGTACTGGTTGACGCCGGTCTGAAATCTGAGTCCGCCATTCCGGCTGAGCAGTTCAAAAACGCCCAGGGCGAGCTGGAAATCCAGGTCGGTGACGAAGTTGACGTTGCACTGGACGCAGTAGAAGACGGCTTCGGCGAAACCCTGCTGTCTCGTGAGAAAGCTAAACGTCACGAAGCATGGATCACCCTGGAAAAAGCTTACGAAGAAGCTGAAACTGTGGTCGGTGTTATCAACGGCAAAGTTAAAGGTGGCTTCACTGTTGAGCTGAATGGTATTCGTGCGTTCCTGCCAGGTTCACTGGTAGACGTTCGTCCAGTCCGTGACACCCTGCACCTCGAAGGCAAAGAGCTTGAGTTCAAAGTAATCAAGCTGGACCAGAAGCGTAACAACGTTGTTGTATCCCGTCGTGCCGTTATCGAATCCGAAAACAGCGCAGAACGCGATCAGCTGCTGGAAAACCTGCAGGAAGGCATGGAAGTCAAAGGTATCGTTAAGAACCTCACTGACTACGGCGCATTCGTTGACCTGGGCGGCGTTGATGGCCTGCTGCACATCACCGACATGGCGTGGAAACGCGTTAAGCACCCAAGCGAAATCGTGAACGTGGGCGACGAAATCACTGTTAAAGTGCTGAAGTTCGACCGCGAGCGTACTCGTGTATCCCTCGGCCTGAAACAGCTGGGCGAAGATCCATGGGTAGCTATCGCTAAGCGTTACCCAGAAGGTACTAAACTGACTGGTCGCGTTACCAACCTGACCGACTACGGCTGCTTCGTTGAAATCGAAGAAGGCGTTGAAGGCCTGGTGCACGTTTCCGAAATGGACTGGACCAACAAAAACATCCACCCATCCAAAGTTGTTAACGTTGGTGATGTAGTGGAAGTGATGGTTCTGGATATCGACGAAGAACGTCGTCGTATCTCCCTGGGCCTGAAGCAGTGCAAAAACAACCCATGGCAGCAGTTCGCGGAAACCCACAACAAGGGTGACCGTGTTGAAGGTAAAATCAAGTCTATCACTGACTTCGGTATCTTCATCGGCCTGGACGGCGGCATCGATGGCCTGGTTCACCTGTCTGACATCTCCTGGAACGTTGCAGGCGAAGAAGCAGTACGTGAATTCAAGAAAGGCGACGAAATCGCTGCAGTTGTTCTGCAGGTTGACGCAGAACGTGAGCGTATCTCCCTGGGCGTTAAGCAGCTGGCAGAAGATCCGTTCAACAACTGGGTTGCACTGAACAAGAAAGGCGCAATCGTAAACGGTAAAGTAACTGCAGTTGACGCTAAAGGCGCAACCGTAGAACTGGCTGACGGCGTTGAAGGTTACCTGCGCGCTTCCGAAGCTTCCCGTGACCGCGTTGAAGATGCAACTCTGGTTCTGAGCGTTGGCGATGACGTTGAAGCTAAGTTCACCGGTGTTGACCGTAAGAACCGTGCAATCAGCCTGTCTGTTCGTGCTAAAGACGAAGCTGATGAGAAAGATGCAATCGCAACTGTTAACAAACAGGAAGATGCAAACTTCTCTAACAACGCAATGGCTGAAGCTTTCAAAGCAGCTAAAGGCGAGTAATTCAAGTAATCCGATTCCTTTGAGCTATAACGCAGTTACGGCTCTAAGGATAACGAGTCTACTTGACAGATTGCAGGATTCGTCCTGTAATCAATAACAAAGGGCGGCTACGGCCGCCCTTGTTTAATAAGCTGTTCAGCTAATAGGTTTGAAGGAACCGGAGGAATCATGACCAAGTCAGAATTGATCGAAAGACTTGCCAGCCAGCAATCACATATCCCTGCAAAAGCTGTCGAAGATGCAGTGAAAGAGATGCTTGAGCATATGGCCTCGACTCTGGCACAGGGCGAGCGCATTGAAATCCGCGGTTTCGGAAGTTTTTCACTGCACTATCGTGCACCACGCACCGGGCGTAACCCGAAGACTGGCGATAAAGTAGAGCTGGAAGGTAAATACGTTCCGCACTTCAAGCCGGGTAAAGAACTGCGCGATCGCGCCAATATTTATGGCGACTGATTCTGCCCTGCTGGCGTGAATGAGTTGTTGAAGAAAAGCACCTGCGGGTGCTTTTTTTTCGTCTTAAATTCCTCTTCCTGAAAGAACCGCGCAATTTTTAGTGCAACCTTGCAATCATCTTGAAAACTTTTCGTACGCGCTTCCTTATTCATCTTAAGCCATATGACCAGGACTGAATGACCGGGCACACTCCCTGCTAACAGGGAGGTGGAAATGAGTCTGACTGCACTATCAACATGCGTCATCCTGGCGATCGTGCCATTGCTATGGCTGCCTGCGTTGCCAGATTTACATGTTATTCAGGCTATCGCCTTCGCAGGGGCCATCGGTGCCTGGTGTCGCTATCGGCCTGTGCGGTTGACCGGCTTCTGGCTTCTCTTTATGGCCTGGGGGCTGCTTGCCGGGCAGGCGATAGTCTGGCCGATGACCCACCTGACCAAAGGCCGGCAGGAGGCCGAGGTCATTCTTACCGCCAGCGATGGTGACACTACGCACCGGGCGAAAATTATCCGCATCAATGGTCAACGCCTCTCACCTGCCGTCGGGGTGAAGCTCTATGGTCAGGCGCTTCCCCAGGCCGGGTGTGCAGGGCAACGCTGGCGCATGACGCTCGCCTTGCGTCCAGTGCATGGACAGCTCAATGAAGGGGGTTTTGACGCGCAGCGCCATGCCCTGTCACAACATTTACCGTTGACCGGGCGTTTCACGCACGCCCAGCTGCTGGATGCCCGATGCAGTCTGCGTGCCCGCTATCTCGCCTCTCTGAGTGCGACGCTGGAGCCATATCAATGGGGAGCCGTCATGCTGGGATTAGGGATGGGGGAGCGGCTGACGGTCAAGCCAGAAGTAAATGACCTGATGCGGGAAACCGGTACATCCCATCTGATGGCGATTTCTGGATTACATATTGCGCTGGCCGCATCAGCTCTCTGGCTTTTGGTGCGTGCTTTCCAGTTTTTTATCCCTGTACATCGAATAGGCTGGCGAAGCCCGCTGGTGGCCGGTTTTTGCTTTGCTACATTTTACGCGGGGCTGACCGGTATGCAGCCTCCTGCGCTGCGTACCGTGGTATCGCTGGCGGTTTGCCTCGCCTTACAACTCAGCGGGCGACGCTGGTCATCATGGCAGGTATGGCGGGTTTGCATAGCCGCGATCCTGTTTGTCGATCCGCTGGCTGTGCTCTCTCATAGCCTGCTGCTTTCCGCCTTTGCGGTAGCGGCGCTTATCTTTTGGTTTCAGTGGTTGCCCGTGACGAATAGGAGGTTACCCCGGGGAGTGCAGTCCATTGCGAACTTGCTGCATCTACAGTTGGGAATGCTGTTTTTACTACTGCCCCTGCAGGTTGCGTTGTTTCATGGTTTCAGCCTTTCTTCGCTGGCGGCGAACCTGGTTGCCGTACCGCTGGTCACTTTTGTCGCGGTACCGCTCATTTTGCTGGGAATGTTTTGCCATCTTGTGGCCATGACCCTGGTTGAAAATGGGCTGTGGATGGCCACTGATGCCGTACTTGATCTGCTGTTCAGGTTTTTGAAAATTCTGCCCAATGGCTGGATTGGGGTAGACAATCGGTGGACTGGACTGGCACTCCTTCCCTGGCTTGCGCTTATCGGCTGGCGGATGCGCGTCTGGAAGAGCTCGCCGGTACTCTGTCTGGTGGTCATCATTGTGTTCACGTTCCCGTTTTGGCGAGCCAGGCACGATAACAGCTGGGCACTGCATATGTTGGATGTTGGACAGGGGCTGGCTATGGTCATTGAACGTCAGGGCAGGGCGGTGCTTTATGACACAGGCCCAGCGTGGCCGGGGGGAGACAGCGCTCAACTGCACATTATTCCCTGGCTACGCTGGCATCATTTATATCCTGACGGCGTTATTCTCAGTCACGATCATCTGGATCACGCCGGAGGCCTGAACACCTTGCGCAAAACCTGGCCAGATATGTGGGTTCGTAGTCCGCTGCGTCAGGAAGACCATATGCCCTGTTTTCGCGGTGAACGCTGGCAATGGCAGGGGCTGACCTTTACCGCACACTGGCCTGTCGATGCCGTTCGCTGGCGTGGAAATAATCGCTCCTGCGTGGTGAAAGTGGATGACGGGGTACACAGCGTATTATTAACAGGCGATATTGAAGCTGAGGCGGAAAAGGCGATGCTGAGTCACCACTGGCAATATCTTCCGTCTACACTTATCCAGGTGCCTCACCACGGGAGCAATACCTCCTCAACGCTGCCTTTGATACAGCGCGTTAATGGGCATATCGCACTGGTCTCTGCTTCACGATTTAACGCCTGGCGCTTGCCGTCGGTGAAAGTGGCAAATCGCTATCGTAAGGAGGGTTATCAGTGGGTCACTACCCCCCAGAGCGGGCAAATCACGGTGACGTTTACACCGCAAGCGTGGCAAATCCAACGTTTACGATATCAATATTTCCGTCGTTGGTATCATCAGTGGTTTGGCGTGCCCGGCGATAACGGGTAGAATATGCGGCTATTTCAACAAATGCTGGTTTTATGAATGCATAACGATAAAGATCTCTCCACGTGGCAGACCTTCCGCCGTCTCTGGCCGATGATTGCACCTTTCAAGCCTGGTCTGATCGTGGCAGCCGTCGCGTTAATTCTCAACGCTGCCAGCGATACTTTCATGCTATCGCTTCTCAAGCCACTGTTGGACGAGGGTTTTGGTAAAACGGATCGCTCTGTGCTGCTGTGGATGCCTTTGGTGGTTATCGGCCTGATGGTCATGCGTGGTATCACCAGCTATGTCTCTAGCTACTGCATCTCCTGGGTGTCAGGAAAAGTGGTAATGACGATGCGCCGCCGTCTGTTCAGCCACATGATGGGCATGCCGGTCTCCTTCTTCGACAAGCAGTCCACCGGGACGCTGTTGTCGCGCATTACCTACGACTCAGAACAAGTTGCCTCTTCCTCTTCGGGCGCGCTGATTACCGTGGTGCGTGAAGGCGCGTCGATTATCGGCCTGTTCATCATGATGTTTTACTACAGCTGGCAGCTGTCGCTGATACTCATCGTACTCGCCCCGGTTGTCTCTATCGCCATTCGCGTCGTCTCCAAACGTTTCCGCAATATCAGTAAAAATATGCAGAACACCATGGGACAAGTGACCACCAGCGCAGAGCAGATGCTGAAAGGCCACAAAGAGGTGCTGATCTTCGGCGGTCAGGAAGTTGAAACCAAACGCTTCGATAAGGTCAGCAACAAAATGCGTACCCAGGGGATGAAAATGGTTTCCGCTTCATCCATCTCCGATCCAATCATTCAGCTGATTGCCTCCCTTGCCCTGGCGTTTGTACTGTATGCTGCGAGCTTCCCAAGCGTGATGGAAACCCTGACGGCCGGTACGATTACCGTTGTCTTCTCGTCAATGATTGCCCTGATGCGCCCGCTCAAATCGCTGACTAACGTCAACGCGCAGTTCCAGCGCGGTATGGCAGCCTGCCAGACGCTGTTCAGTATCCTCGATTCAGAGCAGGAGAAAGACGAAGGGACGCGCGTGATTGAACGTGCAAAAGGCAATGTCCAGTTCCGCAACGTCACCTTTACCTACCCCGGCCGTGAAGCGCCTGCGCTGCGTAATATCAATCTGGATATTCCGGAAGGTAAAACCGTGGCACTGGTTGGCCGGTCTGGTTCGGGTAAATCGACCATCGCTAGTCTGATGACCCGTTTTTACGATATCGATGAGGGTGAGATTTTACTCGATGGGCACGATTTGCGGGAATACACCCTGCAGTCGCTGCGTAACCAGGTTGCGCTGGTTTCTCAGAACGTCCACCTGTTCAATGATACCGTTGCCAATAACATCGCCTATGCCCGTACAGAAGAGTACAGCCGCGAGCAGATCGAAAACGCTGCCCGTATGGCCTATGCGATGGACTTTATCAATAAGATGGATAACGGTCTTGATACCGTTATTGGTGAAAACGGCGTGCTGCTCTCCGGCGGTCAGCGTCAACGTATCGCGATTGCCCGCGCGCTGCTGCGTGATAGCCCGATACTGATTCTCGACGAAGCCACCTCTGCGCTCGATACCGAGTCAGAGCGTGCCATTCAGTCGGCACTGGATGAGCTGCAGAAAAACCGTACCTCGCTGGTGATTGCGCACCGTCTCTCTACCATCGAACAGGCCGATGAGATTGTGGTGGTGGAAGATGGCGTCATTGTTGAGCGCGGCAGCCATGCCGATCTGCTTGAACAACGCGGTGTCTATGCTCAGCTTCATAAGATGCAGTTTGGCGCATGATTGCCCGCATCTGGTCCGGTGAGTCACCCCTGTGGCTGTTGCTGTTACCGCTCTCCTGGCTGTATGGCCTGGTGAGCGGTCTCATACGCCTCAGCTACAGGCTGGGCCTGAAAAAAGCATGGCGTGCTCCCGTGCCCGTTGTGGTCGTTGGAAATCTTACCGCCGGTGGCAACGGCAAAACGCCGGTTGTTATCTGGCTGGTAGAGCAGTTAACGCGTCAGGGGATTCGCGTGGGCGTTGTCTCACGGGGTTATGGCGGCAAAGCGGCTAGCTATCCTCTGGTGCTTAATGCGCAGACAACGACAGCAGAAGCTGGCGATGAACCGGTATTAATCTTCCAGCGTACCGGAGTGCCGGTGGCGGTGTCCCCGGTACGTAGCGAAGCCGTACAGGCGCTGCTGGAACATGCTCCGGTACAGCTGGTCATTACCGATGACGGTCTGCAGCACTACGCGCTGGCGCGTGATAAAGAGATAGTGGTCGTGGACGGTGTCCGTCGTTTTGGGAATGGCTGGTGGTTGCCTGCCGGGCCGATGCGCGAGCGGGCTTCCCGTTTAGATTCCGTCGATGCGATCATCGTCAATGGCGGCGCGGCCCAGGCGGGTGAGATCCCGATGCGGCTGCAGCCGGGGCTGGCAGTTAATCTGCTCAGCGGTGAACGTCGTAACGTGGCTGAACTCCCGGGCCTGGTTGCGATGGCGGGCATTGGCCATCCGCCGCGCTTCTTCGCAACCCTGGAGCAGTGCGGCGCCACGCTGGTAAAAAAAATCCCGCTGGCTGACCATCAGGCAGTGAGCCAGCAGCAGGTTGCGGCGATGACCACTTCGGGCCAGACATTAATCATGACCGAAAAAGACGCTGTAAAATGTCGCCCCTTTGCGCGTGATAACTGGTGGTATTTGCCTGTCGATGCAGAGTTAGAGGGCGAGCGCCCTGAAAAACTGCTTCTGGAACTGATCGCCCTCGCGCGCCAGGCTAATGAGGTCGCCACCGCGCATTAACTGACAGGACACGCTATGGCTCTCCCCTGGCTTACGCTTTCAGCTGCACGTCATCTTCATCTTTCTGCCCAGGGGCTGCTAAAAAAGCCTCGCCGCCGCGCAACGCCTACGGACATCCTTTTTGCCATTCAACGCATGTCGTTGCTGCAAATCGATACCATCAATATTGTCGCCCGCAGCCCTTACCTTGTGCTCTTCAGTCGTCTTGGTGCGTATTCGCCTGAGTGGCTTGATAACGCCCTCAGTAACGGCGAACTGATGGAGTACTGGGCCCATGAGGCCTGCTTTCTGCCGCGCAGTGATTTTGCCCTGGTGCGCCATCGCATGCGCGCCCCGGACAAGATGGGCTGGAAATACCGTAAAGAGTGGATGGAACAACACGCCCAGGAAATTAAAGCGCTGACAGAGCATATCAAGCAAAACGGCCCGGTCCGTTCCGCTGACTTTGAACATCCGCGTAAAGGTGCTAGCGGCTGGTGGGAGTGGAAGCCCCATAAACGCCATCTCGAAGGACTCTTTACCGCCGGGGAAGTGATGGTGATCGCGCGGCGGAATTTCCAGCGGGTCTACGATTTGACCCACCGGGTGATGCCGCACTGGGACGATGAGCGGGATATGCTCTCTCAGAGCGCGGCCGAAGCTATCATGCTGGAAAACAGCGCCCGCAGTCTGGGCATTTTTCGCCCGCAATGGCTGGCCGATTATTATCGGCTGCGCCAGCCAGCCCTGGCGCCCCTTTTGCAGGAGTGGCAGGCGCAACAGCGGATCATTCCCGTGGAGGTAGAGTCATTAGGCGCAATGTGGCTGCACAGCGATCTGCTACCTGAACTGGAACTCGCGCTGGCGGGAAAACTGACAGCAACCCACAGTGCGGTTTTATCCCCCTTTGACCCGGTAGTATGGGACCGCAAACGCGCCGAACAGTTTTTTGATTTTAGCTATCGGCTGGAGTGCTATACCCCGGCTCCCAAACGCCACTATGGCTATTTTGTCCTGCCCTTGCTGCATAAAGGGCAGCTGGTGGGGCGAATGGATGCCAAAATGCACCGTAAAGCTGGCGAGCTTGAGATTATTTCTCTCTATCTGGAAGAGGGGACGCGAGTCACCGCCGGGCTGGAGAAGGGGCTGCGCGCCGCAATAACCGAATTTGCTGCCTGGCAGGGCGCAACGCGCGTTCGGCTGGGTCAACTGCCGCACGGTCTATTTGCTACCTGTCGAAGTGGCTGGGAAATAGACGCGGTCTGAAAAAGGAATATGGTAAGCTTTAGCCATAACCTATACGGAGGAATCATGGATCACCGTTTACTTGAAATCATTGCCTGCCCGGTGTGCAACGGCAAACTCTATTACAGCCAGGATAAGCAGGAACTTATCTGTAAAGTGGATAGCCTGGCGTTCCCTCTGCGTGACGGGATCCCTGTCCTGCTGGAAACCGAAGCCCGCGCGCTGGCGGCAGAAGAGAGCAAACCATGAGTTTTGTGGTCATCATTCCTGCGCGTTTTGCCTCCACCCGTCTGCCGGGTAAACCGCTGGTCGATATCAATGGCAAACCCATGATTGTGCATGTCCTTGAGCGTGCGCGGGAATCGGGTGCCGAGCGTGTGATCGTGGCAACCGATCATGAAGAGGTGGCTCGTGCGGTGGAAGCCGCCGGGGGCGAAGTGTGCATGACCCGTGCCGATCACCAGTCCGGTACTGAGCGTCTGGCCGAGGTGGTTGAGAAGTGCGGTTTTAGCGACGACACGGTCATTGTTAACGTCCAGGGCGATGAGCCCATGATTCCGGCGGTGATTATCCGTCAGGTCGCGGAAAATCTGGCGCAGCGTCAGGTTGGAATGGCCACGCTGGCGGTGCCCATTCACAGTGCGGAAGAGGCATTTAACCCTAACGCCGTAAAAGTGGTGATGGATGCCGAAGGCTACGCGCTCTACTTCTCCCGCGCGACCATTCCATGGGATCGCGACCGTTTTGCCGCTTCGCGCGAAACCGTGGGCGATACTTTTCTCCGCCATCTGGGGATCTACGGCTACCGCGCCGGGTTTATCCGCCGCTATGTGACCTGGTCTCCGAGCCCGCTGGAGCAGATCGAACTGCTTGAGCAGCTGCGCGTGCTCTGGTACGGCGAGAAGATCCATGTCGCCGTGGCCGAACAGGTGCCCGGGACAGGGGTCGATACCCAGGAAGATCTTGAGCGCGTTCGCGCAGAGTTACGCTAATCCCGCCCATCCCCTCCGTCGAGGGGATTTTTTCGCTTCATTTGATGAAATCTTTTCCCGGATTGATCTCAGAAGGGTGACATCCGTCGTCCGCGCGCTCATTATAAAAGCAGTAGTCTTGATGGGGGTAATCTCAAATGGAACAGCTGCGAGTGGAGCTCAGCCATCTGCTGGGAGAAAAATTGAGCCGCGTGGAGTGTGTCCACGAAAAGGCCGATACCACGCTCTGGTCTCTGTATGACAGCCAGGGTAATCCGCTGCCGCTACTGGCCAGAAGTTTCACCTCCCCGGACGTTGCCCGGCAGCTGGCGTGGAAGATCTCCATGCTGGCGCGCAGCGGTACGGTACGCATGCCCACGGTTTACGGTGTTATGACCCACGAGGATCATCCTGGCCCGGATGTATTACTGATTGAACGTCTGCGCGGGGTCTCTGTTGAAGCCCCGGCGCGCACGCCGGATCGCTGGGAACAACTTAAAGATCAGATCGTCGAGGCGCTGCTCTCCTGGCATCGACACGATAGTGGCGGGCTGGTCGGCCCGGTCGACAGCACTCAGGAAAACCTCTGGCCGCTCTGGTATCGCCAGCGCGTTGAAGTCCTTTGGGGAACACTGAATCAGTATCAGAACACCGGATTAACGATGCAAGACAGACGGATCCTGTTTCGTACCCGGCAGTGTCTGCCCGCACTTTTCGAAGGTTTCAACGACAACAGCGTTCTGATTCACGGCAACTTTACGCTGCGTAGCATGCTTAAAGATCCGCGTAGCGATCAGCTGCTGGCGATGGTGGGGCCGGGGGTTATGCTTTGGGCACCGCGCGAGTACGAGCTGTTTCGTCTGAGCGATAGCGGCCTGGCAGAAGGATTGCTCTGGCACTACCTACAGCGCGCGCCCGTGTCCGAATCCTTCCTCTGGCGCCGCTGGCTTTATATGTTGTGGGATGAAGTAGCACAGCTGGTGAATACCGGCCGTTTCAGCCGTGCCAACTTCGATCTGGCCTCTAAATCACTGCTCCCCTGGCTCGTCTGAAGCACCCTTCAGCCATTGCCAGATTCGGCCCAGCGTCTCATACCCTACGCGATCGCTGTGCATTAACCAGACTGGAGAGGGGATGACCTTCTCCCAGGGGTTGAGCGGGGCGTTGATCGCTAACTGGTTTGCCGGCGCAGGTAGCGGATGCAGCCCCACATGTCTGAAGAAAATCATCGCACGTGGCAGATGAGAGGCGGAGGTCACCAGCAAGAAGGGCGCATCGCCAATCGCCTTCTTGACCGCTGCCGCCTCTTCTTCCGTATCTTTCGGGCTATCGAGCGTGATGATCTCGCTTCGCGGTACTCCCAGTGATTCTGCTACGCGTGCACCCGCTTCGGCCGTGCTTACCGGGTTCGTCTTCGCTGCCGCGCCGGTGAAGATAAACTTCGATCCGGGGTTCGCCCGCCACAGGCGAATACCTTCGTTAAGCCGCGGCAGGCTATTGTTAATCAGGTTAGAGCTGGGTGCCCACTGGGGATCCCAGGTATAGCCGCCCCCCAGAATCACAATGTAGGCCACTTTCTGTGTATTCTGCCAGGTAGGATAGCGCTCCTCTATGGGTCGCAAGAGCCCATCGGCAACCGGCTGCAGGCTTAACAGCAACAAGGCCAGCCAACCGACGGTGGTCAAAATTTTTCCCGCCTTCTGAAACCGGCTGAACCACAGCAACGCCAGACCCAGCGCGATAATCAACAGCAGCAGCGGCAGCGGCAACATCATGCCGCCAAGGTATTTCTTCAGTGTAAAAAGCATCCTTTTTGGTTCCTTTTTTAACCATATAGCAGGCTAATACCGGTGATATTACACCAGAGAGGTTCATTCTCCGCGCGGGTGTGACAAAATAGCGGTTTTGCAGTTAGCGAGTGGAACTCTCCCAATGCGGGATCGCAATTTTGATGACATCGCGGAAAAGTTTTCGCGCAATATTTACGGCACCACGAAAGGGCAGTTACGTCAGACGATCCTCTGGCAGGATCTGGACAACATTCTTGCCGAAGCGGGTGACCGTACGTTGCGTGTACTCGATGCCGGTGGCGGGGAGGGGCAGACTGCCATTTTGATGGCGCAGCGTGGTCACCACGTCACACTTTGCGATCTCTCTTCTGAAATGGTTGCGCGTGCACAACGGGCCGCAGAAGAGAAAGGTGTGAGCGAGAACATGCATTTCATACATTGCGCCGCTCAGGACATCCCGCAGCATTTGGAAACGCAGGTTGATCTGATATTGTTCCATGCTGTGCTGGAATGGGTGGCCGAGCCGCAGGCGGTGTTAAAAACGCTGTGGTCGATGTTGTCGCCTGGCGGTACGTTATCGCTGATGTTTTACAACGCCAATGGCCTGCTGATGCGTAACGTACTGGTGGGCAATTTCGGCTATGTGCAGCAGGGTATGTACAAAAAGAAACGGCGCACGCTTTCGCCGGATTTCCCCCGTGAACCGCAGCAGGTCTATGGCTGGCTGGAGGAGATTGGCTGGGAGATCACCGGTAAAACAGGCGTGAGGGTGTTTCATGATTATCTGCGTGATAAACAAAAACAGCATGACTGTTTAGACGCCTTAACAGAAATTGAAACGCGGTATTGTCGCCAGGAGCCTTACTTAAGCCTTGGCCGCTATATTCACGTCACCGCGCGCAAGCCGCAGATGCAAGGATAATCTATGAGTGAATTTTCCCAGACAGTCCCCGAACTGGTTGCCTGGGCCAGGAAAAACGATTTCTCCATCTCGCTGCCGGTAGACCGACTCTCTTTCCTGCTGGCGGTTGCCACGCTGAATGGCGAACGGCTGGATGGTGAAATGAGTGAGGGTGAACTGGTGGATGCGTTCCGCCATGTCAGTGATGCGTTTGAGCAAACCAGCGAAACCATTAGCGTGCGTGCCAACAACGCAATTAACGATATGGTGCGTCAACGTCTGCTGAACCGCTTTACCAGCGAGCTGGCGGAAGGCAATGCCATCTATCGTCTGACCCCGCTCGGTATTGGTATCACCGATTACTATATTCGCCAGCGTGAATTCTCGACCCTGCGTCTCTCTATGCAGCTGTCGATTGTGGCCGGCGAGCTGAAGCGCGCGGCCGATGCGGCGGATGAAGGTGGCGATGAGTTCCACTGGCATCGTAATGTTTACGCCCCGCTGAAATACTCGGTGGCCGAGATTTTTGACAGTATCGACCTTACCCAGCGCCTGATGGACGAACAGCAGCAGCTGGTGAAAGACGATATCGCCCAGCTGCTGAACAAAGACTGGCGTGCGGCCATCTCCAGCTGTGAACTTTTACTGTCAGAAACCTCCGGTACGCTGCGGGAACTGCAGGATACGCTCGAAGCGGCAGGGGATAAACTGCAGGCAAATCTGCTGCGCATCCAGGATGCGACCCTGTCCCACGACGATCTGCACTTTGTCGATCGTCTGGTCTTCGATCTACAAAGCAAGCTTGACCGTATTATCAGCTGGGGTCAGCAGGCTATCGATCTGTGGATCGGCTACGATCGCCACGTGCATAAGTTCATCCGTACCGCAATCGATATGGATAAAAACCGCGTCTTCGCTCAGCGCCTGCGCCAGTCCGTACAGAACTATTTTGATGCCCCCTGGGCATTGACCTACGCCAGCGCTGACCGTCTGCTGGATATGCGCGATGAAGAGATGGCTCTGCGCGACGAAGAGGTGACCGGGGAGTTGCCGCCCGATCTGGAATATGAAGAGTTCAACGAAATTCGTGAGCAGCTGGCAGCAATGATTGAAGAGCAGCTGGCGGTTTATAAAGCCAAACAAACGCCACTGGACCTCGGTCTGGTGGTGCGCGACTATCTTGCCCAATACCCGCGCGCGCGCCATTTCGATATTGCGCGCATCGTGGTCGACCAGGCCGTACGTCTGGGCGTCGCGCAAGCAGATTTCACCGGACTGCCGCCGAAGTGGCAGCCGATTAACGATTACGGAGCCAAGGTACAGGCGCATGTCATTGACAAATATTGAACAAGTGATGCCAGTTAAGCTGGCCCAGGCGCTGGCAAATCCGTTATTTCCTGCGCTGGACAGCCAGCTGCGTGCCGGCCGTCACATTGGCCTGGACGAGCTGGATAATCACGCCTTTTTGATGGATTTTCAGGAATACCTCGAAGAGTTTTACGCGCGTTATAACGTGGAGCTCATCCGTGCGCCAGAAGGATTCTTTTACCTGCGCCCACGCTCCACCACCCTCATCCCGCGTTCGGTCCTCTCCGAACTGGATATGATGGTCGGTAAGATCCTCTGTTATCTCTACCTCAGCCCGGAACGTCTGGCGAATGAAGGTATCTTCACCCAGCAGGAGCTGTATGACGAACTGCTGAATCTGGCCGAAGAGAATAAGCTGCTGAAGCTGGTGAACAACCGCTCGACGGGTTCGGATCTCGATCGTCAGAAATTACAGGAAAAAGTGCGCTCTTCTCTGAACCGCCTGCGCCGTCTTGGGATGGTCTGGTTTATGGGCCATGACAGCAGCAAGTTCCGCATCACTGAATCAGTGTTCCGCTTTGGTGCCGATGTGCGCACCGGCGACGATCCGCGTGAAGCACAGCTGCGCATGATCCGTGACGGTGAAGCGATGCCGGTGGAGAACCATCTGCAACTCAATGATGAGAACGAAGAGAACCAGCCGGATAGCGGGGAGGAAGAGTAATGATTGAACGCGGTAAGTTTCGCTCACTAACGCTGATTAACTGGAACGGCTTCTTTGCGCGTACCTTCGATCTGGATGAGCTGGTCACGACGCTCTCCGGTGGTAACGGGGCGGGTAAATCCACCACCATGGCGGCGTTTGTTACGGCGTTAATCCCTGATTTAACCCTGCTGCATTTCCGTAATACAACCGAAGCGGGTGCCACCAGCGGCTCTCGTGACAAGGGCCTGCACGGTAAGCTGAAGGCGGGCGTCTGTTATTCGGTGCTTGACGTGATTAACTCCCGCCACCAGCGCGTGGTGGTGGGTGTTCGTCTGCAACAAGTTGCCGGTCGCGATCGTAAAGTCGATATCAAACCCTTTGCCATTCAGGGCCTCCCGACCTCTATTCAGCCTACCGCACTGCTCACCGAGACCCTGAACGATCGTCAGGCCCGCGTCCTGAGTCTGCAGGAGCTGAAAGATAAGCTCGATGAGATCGAAGGCGTGCAGTTTAAACAGTTCAACTCCATTACCGACTATCACTCGTTAATGTTTGATCTGGGCATTGTGGCCCGTCGCCTGCGCTCAGCTTCCGATCGTAGCAAATACTACCGTCTGATTGAGGCCTCGCTTTACGGGGGGATCTCCAGCGCCATTACCCGCTCGCTGCGCGATTACCTGTTGCCAGAAAATAGCGGCGTGCGTAAAGCCTTCCAGGACATGGAAGCTGCCCTGCGCGAAAACCGCATGACGCTGGAAGCGATTCGCGTTACCCAGTCTGACCGCGATCTGTTTAAGCATCTGATCAGCGAAGCCACCAACTATGTGGCGGCAGACTACATGCGCCACGCTAACGAGCGTCGCATCCATCTGGATAAGGCCCTTGAGTACCGTCGTGAGCTCTTTACCTCGCGTAAACAGCTGGTGGCAGAACAGTACAAACACGTTGAGATGGCCCGCGAGTTGGGCGAGCACAACGGTGCCGAAGGGGATCTGGAAGCCGATTACCAGGCGGCCAGCGATCACCTGAACCTGGTGCAGACGGCCCTGCGTCAGCAAGAAAAAATTGAGCGTTACGAAGCGGATCTCGATGAGCTGCAAATTCGTCTGGAAGAGCAGAACGAAGTGGTGGCCGAAGCCGCCGATAAGCAGGAAGAGAACGAAGCCCGTGCCGAAGCGGCCGAACTGGAAGTGGATGAGCTGAAAAGCCAGCTCGCCGATTACCAGCAGGCGCTGGATGTTCAGCAGACCCGTGCCATTCAGTACACCCAGGCGCTTCAGGCGCTTGAACGGGCTAAAGCCCTCTGTCATTTGCCGGATCTGACGCCGGACAGCGCCGACGAATGGCTGGAAACCTTCCAGGCCAAAGAGCAGGAAGCCACCGAGAAACTGCTCAATCTCGAGCAGAAAATGAGCGTAGCCCAAACGGCGCACAGCCAGTTTGAACAGGCTTATCAGCTGGTGGTGGCTATCAATGGTCCGCTGGCGCGTAATGAAGCCTGGGATGTGGCGCGTGAATTACTGCGTGACGGCGTCAACCAGCGCCATCAGGCAGAGCAGGTGCAGCCCCTGCGCATGCGTCTGACTGAGCTGGAACAGCGCCTGCGCGAGCAACAGGATGCTGAGCGTCTGCTGGCGGAGTTCTGTAAACGCCATGGCAAGCGCGTCGATATCGACGAGCTGGAATCGCTGCACCAGGAGCTGGAGACCCGCATTGCCTCTCTCTCCGACACGGTATCCAGCGCCAGTGAACAGCGTATGACGCTGCGTCAGGAACAGGAACAGCTGCAATCGCGTATGCAGCGCTTGCAGCAAAGAGCACCGGTCTGGCTGGCCGCCCAGAGTAGCCTGAATCAGCTGAGCGAGCAGTGTGGCGAAGAATTTACCTCCAGTCAGGAGGTGACAGAATACTTGCAGCAGTTGCTTGAGCGTGAGCGTGAAGCGATTGTTGAGCGTGACGAAGTCGGCGCGCGTAAACGTGAAGTTGATGAAGAGATTGAGCGCTTAAGCCAGCCGGGCGGTGCAGAAGATGCTCGTCTGAATACGCTGGCAGAGCGGTTTGGCGGCGTGTTGCTGTCAGAAATTTACGATGATGTCGGTCTGGATGATGCGCCTTACTTCTCCGCGCTGTATGGCCCGTCGCGAAACGCCATTGTCGTGCCGGATCTGTCGCTGATTTCAGAGCAGCTGGCGGGCCTGGAAGATTGTCCGGAAGATCTCTACCTGATCGAAGGGGATCCGCAGTCGTTCGATGACAGTGTTTTCAGCGTCGACGAGCTGGAAAAGGCGGTTGTGGTCAAGATCGCCGATCGCCAGTGGCGTTACTCGCGCTTCCCGGAGCTGCCGCTGTTTGGCCGCGCCGCGCGTGAAAACCGCATTGAAAGCCTGCACGCCGAGCGTGAAAAGCTTTCTGAACGTTATGCGACCTTGTCCTTTGACGTCCAGAAAACCCAGCGTCTGCACCAGGCCTTTAGTCGCTTTATCGGCAGCCATCTGGGCGTGGCCTTTGAAGACGATCCGGAAGCTGAAATCCGTAAGCTCACCACCCGCCGTGCTGAGCTGGAACGTGCGATCGCCAACCACGAGAATGATAACCAGCAGAGCCGCGTGCAGTTTGACCAGGCGAAAGAGGGCGTGGCTGCGTTGAACCGTATTCTGCCGCGGCTGAATCTGCTGGCGGATGACACGCTCGCCGATCGCGTCGATGAGATTCAGGAGCGTCTGGCTGACGCGCAGGAAGCCGCGCGCTTTGTGCAGCAGTACGGTAATCAGCTGGCGAAGCTGGAGCCGATGGTTTCTGTTTTGCAGAGTGACCCGGAGCAGTTCGAACAGCTAAAAGAGGATTATGCGTACTCCCAGCAGGTGCAGCGCGAAGCACGTCAGCAGGCATTTGCCCTGACGGAAGTCGCCCAGCGCCGGGCGCACTTTAGTTACTCTGACTCCGCCGACATGTTGAGCGGAAACAGCGATCTGAACGAAAAGTTGCGCCATCGCCTGGAGCAGGCCGAAGGTGAACGTACCCGCGCCCGTGAAGCGATGCGCGGTCACGCGGCACAACTGAACCAGTACAATCAGGTGCTGGCGTCCCTGAAAAGTTCTTATGACACCAAGAAAGAGCTGTTAACCGACCTGCATAAAGAGCTGCAGGATATCGGCGTGCGTGCAGACAGTGGGGCAGAAGAGCGCGCGCGTCAGCGTCGCGATGAACTCCATGGCCAGCTCAGTAACAACCGTGCCCGTCGCAATCAGCTGGAAAAAGCGCTCACCTTCTGTGAAGCGGAGATGGACAACCTGACCCGTCGTCTGCGCAAGCTGGAACGTGACTACCACGAAATGCGCGAGCAGGTAGTCACCGCCAAGGCGGGCTGGTGCGCAGTAATGCGTATGGTAAAAGATAATGGCGTAGAACGTCGTCTGCACCGTCGCGAACTGGCCTATCTCTCCGGGGATGAGCTGCGTTCAATGTCGGATAAGGCGCTGGGTGCGCTGCGTCTGGCGGTTGCAGATAACGAACATCTGCGCGATGTGTTGCGCATGTCGGAAGATCCAAAACGCCCTGAGCGTAAGATTCAGTTCTTCGTGGCGGTGTATCAGCACCTGCGTGAACGTATTCGCCAGGATATTATTCGTACGGACGATCCGGTTGAAGCCATCGAGCAGATGGAGATTGAACTGGGGCGTTTGACCGAAGAGTTGACCTCACGTGAGCAGAAGCTGGCTATTAGCTCCCGCAGCGCGGCGAACATCATTCGCAAAACCATCCAGCGCGAACAGAACCGTATCCGCCAGCTCAACCAGGGGCTGCAGAGCGTCTCGTTCGGACAGGTGAATAGCGTGCGTCTGAACGTAAACGTGCGTGAGACGCATGCCACGCTGCTGGATGTTCTCTCGGAGCAACACGAACAGCATCAGGATCTGTTTAACAGTAATCGTCTCACCTTCTCTGAAGCGCTGGCGAAGCTCTATCAGCGCCTGAATCCACAGATCGACATGGGGCAGCGTACGCCGCAAACCATCGGCGAAGAGCTGCTGGACTACCGTAACTACCTCGAAATGGAAGTGGAAGTTAACCGTGGCTCCGACGGCTGGCTGCGCGCAGAATCGGGGGCGCTCTCTACCGGGGAAGCGATCGGTACCGGTATGTCGATTCTGGTAATGGTCGTTCAGAGCTGGGAAGATGAAGCGCGGCGTCTGCGTGGCAAGGATATCTCGCCATGCCGTCTGCTGTTCCTGGATGAAGCGGCGCGTCTGGATGCCCGCTCTATCGCCACGCTGTTCGAACTGTGCGACCGTCTGGAGATGCAGTTGATCATCGCGGCGCCAGAGAATATCAGTCCTGAGAAGGGCACCACCTACAAACTGGTGCGTAAAGTGTTCCAGAACAGCGAACACGTACATGTTGTCGGCCTGCGCGGATTTGCGCCGCAGCCGCCGGAATCCTTCCCGGGCACGGCAGACGCCTCCTGAACACTCCGAAAATAACAAAAGGCGGCGAATAAGCCGCCTTTTTTATTCCTTGATGATGTACCCGCGGCTACGATATCTTTAAAATTCTTTACATAAGGCAAGGCTTACCGCGGTATGCCTTCCTATACTGTAAAAAAGCCCGCTGAAGAGGGCGTTGTACACTGCTAACAGGGGGCAAGGGATGTTGCTAAACGAGAAATATGGGGGCCGGCTGTCTGCGCTAAGCATCTGCCTGGCATTACTGGCCGCACCGCTGGTCAACGCATGGGCCGATGAGCCGGAACTGGTGCCGACAGATAGCTCTGCCACCACCGGATCGCAGCCGACGGCGTTATTACAGCCGCTGGAGCAATCACCGGCAACAGCAATAATGGCGGGTATTCAACCGCTGCCCGCCGATACCAACACGGCACAATTGCGACAAGAACTGCTGGCAAACCTGCCCGCGGGTTATACCCCTGCCTACGTTAATCAACTGACGCTGTTATATGCCGCCCGTGACATGAAGCCCATGTGGGAGGATCGCGATGCGGTTCGCGCTTTCCAGCAGCAGCTCGCTGAGGTAGCCATTGCCGGCTTTCAGCCACAGTTCACCACCTGGGTTGAACTGCTGACCAATCCTGACGTCACTGGCATGGCCCGCGACGTGGTGCTTTCCGACGCCATGATGGGCTACCTGCAGTTTGTTGCCGGTATTCCGGTTAACGGGAATCGGTGGCTTTACAGCAACAAGCCCTACAAACTCGCCACACCGCCGCTGTCGGTGATTAACCAGTGGCAGCTTGCGCTGGACAAAGGCTCGGTGCCGCGTTTTATCACCAGCCTTGCACCCGCACATCCGCAGTATTCAGTCATGCACCAGTCGTTGCTGACGCTGGTGGCCGCTACCCAGACATGGCCACAGCTGCAAAGCACAGCGACGCTTCGTCCGGGACAGTGGAGTAGCGATGTGCCTGCACTGCGCGAAATATTGCAGCGGTCGGGCGTCATTGACGGTGGCCCGAAAATTGCCCTGCCGGGTGACGATCCGCAAAACGTGGTGGTGAGCCCGTCCGCACCGGCCGTCAGTAAAAAAGCCCAGGCTGCGCCGAACAAGCCTTCGGCCTATGATCGCAACCTGGTGGCCGCGGTCAAAGCTTTCCAGTCCTCCCAGGGGCTGGGTGCTGATGGGGTGATTGGCCCCTCAACGCGGGACGCCCTGAATCTGACGCCGGCTCAGCGTGCTGGTGTACTGGCGCTTAATATTCAACGACTGCGCCTGCTGCCGGGAACACTCACGACCGGCATTATGGTGAATATTCCGGCTTACTCGCTGGTCTATTATCAGAACGGCAACGAAGTGCTGGCATCGCGGGTTATTGTCGGCCGGCCGGATCGGAAAACGCCGATGATGAGCAGCGCGTTAAACAACGTCGTGGTCAACCCGCCGTGGAATGTCCCGCCGACCCTGGCGCGCAAAGATATTTTGCCGAAGGTGTGGAACGATCCGGGGTATCTCGAGCGTCATAACTATACCGTGCTGCGTGGCTGGAACAGTAAAGAGCCAATAGATCCCTGGCGGGTTGACTGGGGGACCATCACCCCGTCGAATCTGCCTTTCCGCTTCCAGCAGGCTCCAGGAGCCCATAACTCTCTGGGCCGCTATAAGTTTAATATGCCCAGCTCGGATGCCATTTACCTGCATGACACGCCAAACCATAATCTGTTCCAGAAAGAGGCTCGTGCGCTCAGTTCAGGCTGTGTGAGGGTGAATAAAGCCTCTGAGCTAGCGAATATGTTATTGCAGGATGCGGGCTGGAATGACACCCGCATATCAGATGCTCTGAAGCAGGGTGATACGCGTTATGTGAATATCCGTCATAATATTCCGGTTAATCTCTACTATCTGACGGCTTTCGTTGGTGAGAATGGCCAGACCCAGTATCGTACAGATATTTACAATTACGATGCAATCTCGCGATCCGGCGCACAAATCTTGCCGAAAGCGGAACTTTTAATCAGGTAAATGAAGCAGTTCGGAAAATTCTGTTGTCGTAACTTTGGGTGAAAACGGGGCAATCTGGCTGTGAGCCCCGTCTTTCCTGGGTTTGGGCGCCTTGACGTTAGCTTTATAGCCCGGTAAGGTGCCCTTCGTGCGCTGAAGTGCATATAAACGATAACATTGACCTGTAGACCTGATTATCATGGACAAATTTGACGCTAATCGCCGCAAGTTGTTGGCATTAGGGGGCGTTGCGCTGGGCGCAGCACTCTTACCGACGCCATCATTTGCCACCCTCTCAACGCCACGTCCGCGTATTTTGACCCTCAACAACCTGCATACAGGTGAGTCAATTAAGGCCGAGTTTTTTGATGGCAGAGGCTATATTCAGGATGAATTAGCAAAACTGAACCATTTTTTCCGTGATTTCCGCGCGAATAAAATTAAAGCCATCGACCCCTTGCTGTTCGATCAGCTTTTCCGTCTACAAGGATTGTTAGGCACGCGTAAGCCCGTGCAACTTATCTCCGGCTATCGCTCCCTTGATACTAATAATGAGCTCCGTGCGCACAGTCGTGGCGTGGCTAAAAAAAGTTATCACACCAAAGGGCAGGCGATGGACTTTCATATTGAAGGTGTTTCGTTAGCCAATATTCGCAAAGCGGCGTTATCTCTGCGCGCAGGTGGTGTAGGATATTACCCACGTAGCAACTTTGTGCATATTGATACCGGTCCAGTCCGGCACTGGTAATAACGAACACAGGAGCAGTATGAACTATCGTATTATTCCGGTTACCGCGTTCTCCCAGAACTGTTCATTGATCTGGTGTGAGCAGACCCGCCTGGCGGCGCTGGTTGATCCCGGTGGTGACGCAGAGAAGATCAAACAAGAAGTGGCAGCATCCGGGGTGACTTTGACCCAGATTCTGTTAACCCATGGTCATCTCGATCACGTTGGGGCGGCTGCAGAACTGGCACAACATTATGCTGTGCCGGTAATTGGCCCGGAAAAAGAAGATGAGTTCTGGCTGCAGGGATTACCCTCTCAAAGCCGAATGTTTGGTCTTGATGAGTGCCAGCCCCTGACGCCTGACCGCTGGTTAAATGAAGGCGATAACGTTAGCGTCGGCAATATCTCTTTGCAGGTGCTGCACTGTCCGGGGCATACGCCAGGGCATATCGTCTTCTTTGATAGCGCATCCCGGCTGCTCGTCTCCGGCGATGTGATCTTCAAAGGCGGCGTCGGCCGCAGTGATTTCCCACGCGGCGATCATAACCAGCTTATTCAGGCGATTAAACAGAAGTTATTGCCGCTTGGCGATGACGTGACGTTTATTCCGGGACATGGCCCGATGTCTACGCTGGGGTATGAGCGTTTGCACAACCCTTTCCTGCAGGACGAGATGCCTGTCTGGTAAGCAAAAAAAAGCCCGCGATGCGGGCTTTTTTTTATCTATGTCTTACAGCACTGCGACGATGGCTTCGCACAGCGGCGCCATGTTATCTGGCGTCATGCCCGCCACGTTAACGCGGCCAGAGGCGACGGCGTACACGCCAAACTCTTCACGCAGACGCAGCACCTGTTCTTTGGTCAGGCCGCTGAAGGAGAACATCCCGTTCTGTTTGATGATGAAGCTGAAGTCGCGATTTGCCCCTTTCTCCGCCAGGGTGGTGACAAACAGCTGACGCATACGCTGGATGCGCTCACGCATGTCATTCAGCTCTTGCTCCCACAAGGCACGCAGCGCGTCATTGCTCAGAATGGTCGCAACCACTGAAGCACCGTGTGCTGGTGGGTTGGAGTAGTTGGCGCGAATCACGGATTTCATCTGGCTGAACGCACGGTCAACGGTGTCTGCATCAGCAGCAACCAGCGTACAGGCACCCACGCGCTCATTGTACAGACCGAAGTTTTTGGAGTAGGAGCTGGCAACAATCAGCTCTTTATGCAGCGCTGCGAAAGCACGCAGACCTTCTGCATCCTCTTCCAGACCACGAGCGAAGCCCTGATAGGCGAAGTCAAACAGCGGCAGCCAGCCTTTCTCTACGGAGAGCTGCGCCAGCTGTTGCCACTGCTCAAGAGTCGGATCGATACCGGTAGGGTTATGACAGCAGCCATGGAACAGCACCACATCACCGGCCTGCGCTTCGCTCAGGCTTGCCAGCAGGCCGTCAAAGTCGAGGGAATGATTTGCCGCGTCGTAGTAAGCATACTCGCGTACTTCCAGCCCTGCGGAGTTAAACACGCTCTTGTGGTTAGGCCAGGACGGGTTGCTTACCCAGACGGTTTTCGCAGAGGTGTTTTTTGCAAGGAAATCGGCGGCTACGCGCAGGGCACCGGTACCGCCAGGGGTCTGCGCAGTGCGAGCACGTTTATCGCTAATCAGGGTGTTGCCTTTGCCAAACAGGAGCTCCTGAGTGCAGCGGCCAAATTCCGGAATACCGTCGATGCCGAGGTAATTTTTGGTGTTTTCATTTTCCAGCAGGTACTGCTCAGCCTTTTTAACGCTGGTCAGCACCGGGGTTTTGCCGGTTTCATCTTTATAGACACCAATACCAAGGTTAATTTTGCCGGGGCGGTCATCGGCACGAAACAGATCGGCCAGGCCCAGAATTGGGTCGGCAGGGGCGGCGGTAATGTTCTCAAACATGACGAGGTTCCATTGTGATTACAGAAGTGAAATCCGCTACCAGATTAACGGTTGATTTACACATTGCCAACCGTTTGCGATAAAAAGCGTGCGGCTTTTCAAAAGTCGCTATTTTTTTCTTTGGCACATAAAAAAACAGGGCCGAAGCCCTGTTTATTAAGCATATAACAAAGTGGTGTACTGATTAGAACTGGTAAACGAGGCCCAGAACGTAGGTATCGTCAGTTGCCAGACCAGTTGCAGCGGTGTAATCGTTGTCATCCAACAGGTTGAAACGGTATGCACCGTACACGTTCATGTTTTTGTTGAAGTAGTACCAGCTACCCACTTCTACGTATTTAACCAGGTCAGCGCTGCCGCCGTTGAAATCAGTACCCGCACGAGCGCTCAGCTCTTTACCTTTGGACTGAACGTAACCTACGGAAGGACGCAGGCCGAAATCGAACTGGTACTGAACTACCGCTTCGAAGTTTTCAGTTTTGTTTGCGAACTGGTCATCATTCTCACGCGTCATGTTGCTGGATTCGCCGTACATAACCGCTGCGTACAGGTTGTTCGCATCGTATTTAACGGAGGTCGCCCAGCCTTCAGCACGGGTACCTTTGCCATCAGCTTCCTGATCGTTGGTACGATCGGAGTTGGTGTAGGCTGCAGTAACGTTGAAGCCGTCCAGGAAGTCATAACCCAGAGAGTAGCTGCCGCCGTCGCCGTTCTGACGCTCAACATCGTGGCCGCTTACGTTTTTACCCTGGTACTGCAGACCCAGTGACAGACCATCTACCAGGCCGAAGAAGTTGGAGTTACGGTAGGTAGCAACACCGGTAGTACGGCAGGTCATGAAGTTGTCGGTCTGGCAGAGGGTATCGCCACCGTATTCAACCAGCATGTCGGTAGAAGCCAGCGCATCGTAGAACACGCCATAGTTACGACCGTAATCGAATGAGCCGTAGTCACCCGCTTTCAGGCCAGCAAAGGCCAGACGGGTACGGGTGTCCTGAGAACCTTCCGCGCTGCTGGCGTTCAGGTTGTATTCCCACTGGCCGTAACCGGTTAATTGGTCATTAACCTGAGTTTCGCCTTTGAAACCGATACGAGCATAAGAGTCATCTGCGCTGTTGCTGTCGCCGCCAGATTTATCCCAAACGTGTTTGCCAACGACTTTGCCGTACAGATCCAGCTTGTTAGCGTTTTTGTTATAGATTTCTGCTGCGTTAGCTGCACCGGCTACCAGCAGGGCAGGGATAACCACTGCCAGGATATTGCGCTTCATCATTATTTATTACCCTCATTGGTTTTTTTATGACACTCGCCACTGCCGTCAATAAATTCTGTCAATAAATGTTTCCGGAACTATTGATGAGAGTTTGGTGTCTTTATGTATCTGACAGGCATCTTTCCATTCAAATTACCCTTTCGCTAGCCTGAAAGTGCTACAAACATCAAGAATCAGTTACAAAAAGCAATTATGTGTAACTAATTGTGAATTTTGAGGAACTTTGTGAAGCACCTCAAACTTCAGAGCTGAGTGGCGATAAAAACACCGTCTCGATTTCTATCTATATGAATTGCTTATCTTAATTTTAGATAATGGCATTTCTTATTACCAAAAACCTTTACAGCCTCTTTTTCTTATATGTATCTCCAGACATCCAGACCGCCAAAAAACTGCACAAAAAATGTGCTAATGCTTTAGAAAAGTATTAGACGCAATAAGACTGGGGTTTATTTTTTGTTTGTAGATGATTCTGGAAATAAAAGGTAACAGCTAAGAGGATTTTGCGGGGTTGCTTTTAGAAATGATTGACGTTCAACTGACAGAAGTTGACATTGCAGCATAAAATAATGGCCAGCAAGGCTGGCCATAAATTAAATATTTAGAACGAGGCGTTGCGCGGCGTACGCGGGAACGGAATCACGTCACGCACGTTCTGCACGCCGGTGACATAGGCAATGAGACGCTCAAAGCCCAGGCCAAAACCGGAATGCGGCACAGTGCCGTAGCGGCGCAGGTCGCGATACCAGCTGTAATCTTCCGGGTTCAGACCCATCTCTACCATACGGGCATCCAGCACATCCAGACGCTCTTCACGCTGCGAGCCACCGATAATTTCACCGATGCCCGGGGCCAGTACGTCCATCGCGGCGACGGTTTTCCCGTCTTCGTTAAGACGCATATAGAAAGCTTTAATGTCTTTAGGATAGTTTTTAACGACCACAGGGGCTTTAAAGTGCTTCTCAGCCAGGTAGCGTTCATGCTCGGACGCCAGATCAACACCCCAGAACACCGGGTTCTCAAACTTCTCGCCGCATTTCTCCAGAATCGCGACAGCGTCGGTGTAATCCACCTGAGCGAAGTCTGTGGTAACAAAGCGTTCGAGGCGTGCAATGGCGTCGCTATCTACGCGCTCAGCAAAGAACTTCATGTCGTCTGCACGTTCTTCAAGAACGGCTTTAAAGACATATTTCAGCATCGCTTCAGCCAGGCCAGCAACATCGTCCAGATCTGCAAACGCCACTTCCGGCTCCAGCATCCAGAACTCCGCCAGGTGGCGACTGGTGTTGGAGTTTTCTGCGCGGAAGGTAGGACCGAAGGTGTAGATTTTTGACAACGCACAGGCGTAGGTTTCACCGTTCAGCTGGCCGGATACGGTCAGGAACGCCTCTTTACCGAAGAAGTCTTTGTCGTAATCCACTTTGCCTTCTGGCGTACGCGGCAGGTTTTCCATGTCCAGCGTGGACACGCGGAACATCTCTCCTGCACCTTCGGTGTCAGAGGCGGTGATCAGCGGAGTCGAAACCCAGAAATAGCCCTGCTCATGGAAGAAACGGTGCAGCGCCTGTGCCAGGGTATGACGAACGCGAGCCACGGCACCAATCATGTTGGTACGTGGGCGCAGGTGAGCCACTTCGCGCAGATACTCAATGCTGTGGCGCTTCGCCGCCATGGGGTAGGTGTCCGGATCTTCAACCCAGCCGGTGACTTCAACGGAGGTCGCCTGCAGTTCGAAGCTCTGGCCCTGCCCCGGGGAGGCTACCACGGTGCCGGTAACAATCACGGAACAGCCCGTGGTCAGGTGCAGAACGTCATCATTGTAATTGGGCAGAGAATTATTAATGACGGCCTGTACAGGATCAAAGCAGGAACCGTCATAGACGGCAAGGAAGGAGATGCCAGCTTTAGAATCTCGGCGGGTACGCACCCATCCGCGCACGGTGACTTCACTGTCAACGGCGACACGGCCCTGGAGTACGTCGGCTACAGGCACAACGCTCATAATATTCTCTCTGTAATTAGTCGGAAAAAATAAATACTTGTCCGCCCACGATGGGGGGATATCTATGTTACCTGGCATCTGCCATCAGACAAGCAGATTTCGCAGTCAAAAGAGAAGAAATAAGAAATAAATGAGAGAAGGGGCCCACAAGGCTCCCTGAAAACGTCAGCTGGCTTTTTTAACCTGGGGCAGGTCGAAGGCTTTGCGCAAAGCGCGTACAAATGCTTTGTCATGGCAGATAGTTTTGCCCGGGCTATCCGAAAGTTTAGCCACCGGTTTGCCATTACATTCTACCAGTTTAATGACAATATTTAGCGGTTTCACCTGGGGGATGTCGCAGGTCAGGCGGGTGCCAATGCCGAAGCTTAGATTCACTCTTGATGAGAAATGGCGATAGAGATCGACGGCTTTGGTCAGGTCCAGGTTATCCGAGAAGACCAGCACTTTGGTGAGCGGGTCGATACCCAGCTTTTGATAATGGGCGATGGCTTTTTCACCCCATTCAACCGGATCCCCGGAATCATGCCGCAAACCTTGATAGCGCTCGGCAAATTCTGGCCCGAAATCGCGCAGGAAGGCATCCATAGTTATACAGTCGGTCAGGGCAATACCCAGCTGATTGGGATACTCTTCCAGCCAGGCGGCAAGCGCTGCACGCTGGCTGGTGGCGAGGTCGGGGCTGATCTGCTGATGTGCCTGGAACCATTCATGCGCCTGGGTGCCCATCGGCGTCAGGGAGAGGCGACGCGCCAGATCATAGTTACTGGTGCCGACAAACCACGGCTCCTGCTGAAGCCGTTGCGCAATAGCCTGCTGCACATCGCGAGAGAAACGACGACGCGTGCCAAAATCCATTAAGCGGAAGCGAGACATATCCAGCGATTCCGTCAGACGAGAGAAGTCGACAAGTTTCTGTTCCAGCATCATCAGGGCCTGATCGACGCCGGCATCAGGCGTGCGGTAACGGTGTACCAGTTCGCTGATGACCGCGAGCAGCGGGACTTCCCACATAATCACTTCCCGCCACGGCCCGGCAAGGCGGATATTGAGCTTACCGTTTTCGTTGGAGATAGTGACCTGTTCCGGGTTATAGCGGAAATCACGCAGGAAGTTGAGATAGTCTTCTTTAAAGAAAGGCAGGGCCGAGAGCCACTGATATTCGTCGTCCCGCAGCGTCAGATGCTGCATAGCATCGACCTGTTCGCGGATAGCTTCAGCATAGATGCCGAGCAGGTCGTCACCACGGCAGCGAAACTCCGCCGCTACCTGTACATCGTAGTAATGGTGAAAAACGGCTTGCTGCATATGCAATTTATACGCATCGGTATCCAGCAACGTATGCAGAACAGGAGAAGCGAATTGAGTCATAGGTGCGCAGTAGCATCCTCTCACGGGAGCGTTTAGTACAATAAACAACTATTGAAACCGCTGGAGTATACCTTGTTTAGCGATTTATTGAACCCCGATCACACCATAAGCTGGAATTAGGGTCGAGGGCATTTCGTGCCCCGTGTTATACAAATGTAGCAAAAAGGGTGTTTGTAACTGAAAAGATGAACATTCTGCGTAGCGCGATCTACACAACAGGAATAGACTGGATTCGTTATTCGACAAACGATGCAAAAGGTTTTCTATGACACAACAGCCACAAGCCAAATACCGCCACGACTACCGTGCGCCTGAATACCTGATTAGCGATATTGATCTGACTTTTGACCTGGATGCCACAAAAACTCTTGTTACGGCCGTAAGCCAGGTGACGCGCCAGAGCGCGACGGCTGTTCCCCTGCGCCTCGATGGTGAAGATCTGACGCTCGTTTCCATCGCGGTAAACGACCAGGTCTGGACAGACTATAAAGAAGAAAACGGCCAGCTGGTTATTAATAACCTGCCGGAGCGTTTTACCCTGCGCATCGTGACCGAAATTAGCCCGGCAGCCAACACCGCGCTGGAAGGGCTGTACCAATCAGGTGAAGCACTCTGTACGCAGTGCGAAGCCGAAGGTTTCCGCCATATTACCTGGTATCTGGATCGCCCGGACGTTCTGGCGCGCTTCACCACCAAAATCATTGCCGATAAAACTCGCTATCCATTCCTGCTCTCCAACGGTAACCGTGTGGGCGAAGGCGAACTGGAAAACGGGCGTCACTGGGTGCAGTGGCAAGATCCGTTCCCGAAACCTTGCTACCTTTTTGCACTGGTGGCAGGCGACTTCGATGTGCTGCGCGACACCTTCAAAACCCGCTCCGGACGCGACGTGGCGCTGGAGCTGTTCGTTGACCGTGGCAACCTCGACCGCGCGCCATGGGCGATGACGTCGCTCATCAACTCCATGAAGTGGGACGAGGAGCGCTTTGGCCTCGAATATGATCTCGACATCTACATGATCGTCGCCGTCGACTTCTTCAACATGGGTGCGATGGAGAACAAAGGCCTTAACGTCTTTAACTCCAAATACGTGCTGGCCCGTACCGATACCGCGACCGATAAAGATTACCTGGATATCGAGCGCGTGATTGGCCATGAATACTTCCACAACTGGACCGGTAACCGCGTGACCTGCCGCGACTGGTTCCAGCTGAGCCTGAAAGAGGGCTTAACCGTCTTCCGCGATCAGGAGTTCAGCTCCGATCTGGGTTCGCGTGCGGTTAATCGCATCAGCAACGTGCGCACCATGCGCGGTCTGCAGTTTGCTGAAGATGCCAGCCCGATGGCCCACCCGATTCGCCCGGACAAAGTGATTGAGATGAATAACTTCTACACCCTGACGGTGTATGAAAAGGGTTCTGAAATCATCCGTATGATCCACACTCTGTTAGGGGAAGAGAACTTCCAGAAAGGGATGCAGCTCTACTTCGAGCGTCATGACGGCAGCGCCGCCACCTGCGATGACTTTGTGCAGGCGATGGAAGATGCTTCTAACGTTGATCTCTCGCACTTCCGCCGCTGGTACAGTCAGGCCGGTACGCCGATTGTTACCGTAAAAGATGATTACAATCCTGAAACCGAGCAGTACTCTCTGACCATCAGCCAGCGTACGCCGCCAACGGCCGAGCAGGAAGAGAAGCACCCGCTGCACATTCCTTTTGCCATCGAGTTGTATGACAACGAAGGAAACGTGATCCCGCTGCAAAAAGGGGGTCACCCGGTGCACAATGTGCTCAACGTTACCCAGGCGGAGCAGACATTTGTATTCGATAACGTCTATTTTCAGCCGGTGCCGGCGTTGCTGTGCGAGTTCTCTGCACCCGTTAAGCTCGAATATAAGTGGAGCGATCAACAGCTCACCTTCCTGATGCGTCACGCGCGCAACGACTTCTCCCGCTGGGATGCGGCCCAGAGCCTGCTGGCGACCTACATTAAGCTGAACGTAAACCGCCATCAGCAAGGACAGCCGCTGTCGGTGCCGGTCCACGTGGCTGACGCTTTCCGCGCCATTCTGCTGGACGAGAACATCGACCCGGCGCTGGCGGCAGAGATCCTGACCCTGCCTTCCACCAGTGAAATTGCTGAGCTGTTTGAGATCATCGATCCGATCGCCATTGTGGCGGTACGCGAAGCGCTGACCCGCACCCTGGCGACCGAACTGGCCGATGAGTTCCTGGCGCTGTACAACGCGCATAAGCTTGACGAATACCATGTCGAACATGCTGATATCGGCAAACGTTCACTGCGTAATACCTGTTTGCGCTACCTGGCCTTCGGCGAAACCGAACTGGCTGATACGCTGGTAAGCAAGCAGTATCACGAGGCGGATAATATGACCGACGCGCTGGCTGCCCTGGCCGCTGCGGTGGCCGCTGAGCTGCCGTGCCGCGACGCGCTGATGCAGGCGTATGACGACAAGTGGCATCAGGACGGCCTGGTAATGGATAAGTGGTTCATTCTGCAATCTACCAGCCCAGCGGCAGACGTGCTGAATACTGTTCGCCATCTTCTGAAGCACCGTTCATTTACCATGAGCAACCCGAACCGCGTACGATCTCTGATTGGCGCCTTTGCCAGCAGCAACCCGGCCGCTTTCCATGCCGAAGACGGCAGCGGGTATCAGTTTATGGTCGAGATGTTGACGGAGCTGAACAGTCGTAACCCGCAGGTGGCGTCGCGTCTGATTGAGCCGCTGATTCGACTGAAACGTTACGACGAGAAACGTCAGGCGAAGATGCGTGCGGCGCTCGAGCAGTTGAAAGGGCTGGAGAACCTGTCTGGCGATCTGTACGAGAAGATCACCAAAGCACTGGCCTGATAAGCAGGTAATAGCGAAACGGCAACCCTGGTTGCCGTTTCTTATTTTTCCCTCTCGCCGTGAGAGAGGGCCGGGGTGAGGGCATCAGGCATTAACCTTAAACAATTCCCGCTCACTTACCCCACGCTTCATCACCCGATCCAGCACCTCCGCTTCCAGTTCCGCCAGCCTCGCCGACCCGACGCGCCGCGGACGCGGGATATCCACGTTCAGATCCAGACCAATTTTCCCCTCTTCTATTAACAGCACGCGATCGGCCATCGCCACGGCTTCGCTCACATCATGGGTTACCAGCAATACCGTAAACCCGTGTTCCTGCCAGAGGGATTCAATCAAACCCTGCATATCTATCCGCGTCAGGGCATCGAGTGCGCCAAGCGGTTCATCCAGCAGCAGCAAACCCGGGCGGTGAATCAGCGCCCGGGCTAAAGCGACGCGCTGTTTCTGCCCCCCGGACAACGCTGCGGGCCATTCGCTCGCGCGATCCTGTAGACCCACGGCGGCCAGCGCCTGGCTTGCCGCCTCCCGCCAGTGACCTTTCAGCCCCAGACCCACGTTATCGATAACCGTTTTCCACGGCAGCAGGCGCGCGTCCTGAAACATCATTCGGGTATCATCCTGAATCTCCGCCAGCGGCGTATTGCCCGCCAGCAGTTCACCACCATTGGGGGCCTCCAGCCCGGCGAGCAGGCGCAGCAGCGTACTCTTGCCACCGCCGCTACGGCCAACCACTGCTACAAACTGCCCGGCGGGGATATGCAGATCAAGTTGGTTCAGAATGGTGTTGTCACCGTAGCGTTTGGTCACGCCGTTCAGCAGCAACGGCGTTCCCTGGTTCAAGCGTGCAGTATTCATGCGTGTGCCTCACTTTTGACATAGGCCGGATTCCAGCGCAGCCAGATACGTTCCAGCCACTGGGCGCTGACGTCGGCGAGTTTGCCGAGCAGGGCATATAGAATAATCGCCACCACGACGACATCGGTCTGCAGGAACTCGCGGGCATTCATCGCGAGGTAGCCGATACCGGAGTTGGCCGAAATGGTCTCTGCCACAATCAGCGTTAACCACATCAGGCCGAGGGCAAAACGTACCCCCACCATAATCGAGGGCAGGGCGCCGGGGAGGATCACATGGATAAACAGGGCAAAGCCCGATAAGCCATAGCTGCGTGCCATCTCGACCAGCCCACGATCAATGTTACGAATACCGTGCCAGGTGTTGATATAGATAGGGAAGAGGGTGCCGAGGGCCACCAGGAAAATCTTGGCACTCTCATCAATGCCGAACCACAGAATCACCAGCGGGATCAACGCCAGATGCGGCACGTTTCGCAGCATCTGGATGGAGGTGTCCAGTAGCCGCTCGCCCCAGCGGGAAAGCCCGCTGATCAGCCCCAGCGTCAGACCGATCGTCCCGCCGATTGTGAAGCCAATCAACGCCCGCCAGGAGCTGATCGCCAGATGCTGCCACAGCTCGCCGCTTGAACTTAGCGCCCAGAAAGCCTCTATCACCCCTTCCGGAGAGGGGAGGATCCGGCTCGACAACCAGCCCACTGACGAGGCCAGTTGCCAGATAGCCACGATGCTGACAGGCAGTACCCAGGGCGCAATACGCAGCAGCCAGGTTGGGGAAGGTTTCGCCATACGTCCTCCTCAGCTCTGCGCGACGTTACGCGGAATAAATTCGTTGGCGACCGCCTCGCCCTGCAGTTGCAGGCGCTGCGGCTGTGGGACCTCCGGGATAGCAACATCCAGATGAGGGAAAAGAAGCTCACCCACTTTGTACGCCTCTTCCAGATGGGGATAACCAGAGAGAATAAAACTGTCGATACCCAGATCGGCATACTCATTAATCCGCGCCGCCACGGTCGGACCATCCCCCACCAGCGCCGTGCCGGCGCCCCCGCGCACCAGACCGACCCCGGCCCACAGGTTAGGGCTAATCTCCAGATTTTCGCGTTTACCCTGGTGGAGGGAGGCCATCCGATGCTGTCCTACGGAGTCGGTTCTGGCGAAAGCAGCCTGCGCTCGGGCAATGGTTTCATCGTCCAGATGGGCAATCAGGCGATCGGCTGCTTGCCAGGCTTCTTCGTTCGTTTCACGCACAATCACGTGCAGGCGGATACCAAAACGCACGTTGCGCCCGCGCGCCGCCGCTTTGGCGCGAACCTGTTCAATCTTTTCTTTCACAAGTTCCGGCGGCTCGCCCCAGGTGAGATAGAGATCGACCTGCTCAGCGGCAAGATCCTGGGCCACATCTGATGAACCGCCAAAATAGAGCGGTGGGCGCGGCTGCTGCACCGGCGGGAAGTAGAGCTTCGCATCGCGGACGTGGATATGTTTGCCCTCGAAGGTAACCGTCTCCCCCTCCAGCAGGCGCCGCCAGACGCGGGTAAATTCAGCCGAGGCTTCGTAACGCTCGGCGTGATCCAGAAACACGCCATCGCCAGCCAGTTCCTGTGGGTCACTCCCGGTCACCAGGTTAAACAGAGCGCGGCCATTGGATAAACGGTCCAGCGTGGCGGCCTGACGCGCTGCCACCGTTGGCGAGGTGACGCTCGGGCGCAATGCCACCAGAAATTTTAAGCGCTGAGTCACCGGAATCATCGAAGCGGCGACCAGCCAGGCATCTTCACAGGAACGTCCGGTCGGGATAAGCACCCCGGTAAACCCAATCCGGTCCGCCGCCTGGGCAATCTGCTGAAGATAGCCCTGATCCACCGGGCGTGCACCGGACTCGGTGCCAAGATAGTGGCCATCACCGTGGGTAGGTAAAAACCAGAACAGATTCAGACTCATGATTTTGCTCCTTTATGCGCTGTGGGTTGCCAGATACGGTCACGGATATCGATTTTTTTCGGTACCAGTCGATTTTCGTAGAAGAGGTCGGCGGTCTGCTGCTGCAACGCCGCGGTGTGAGTATCCACCGGCTTAATGACGGTGGGTGGGCGGTGATCCAGATAGCTGGCAATGACCGGCTCAGGAAGACCCATAGTCTTTGCCAGCAGAGCGATACTGGCCTGCCGCTGGCTCTGGGTCAGGGCATCTGCGTCGCTGAAGGTATCCAGCACCCCCTGAATAAAGGCACCGTTCTTTTCCGCATAAGGACGCGCTGCCAGATAGAAAGAGCCGGTCTGTTTCAGGGTTTCCCCATCTTTCAGCACTCTAACTCCCCCCTGCAGCAAGGCTGCGGAGTAGTAGGGATCCCAGATAGCCCAGGCGTCCACATTATGTTGCTGAAACGCGGCGCGGGCATCGGCCGGGGAAAGATAGACTGGCTGTATCTCTTTAAACGTTAGACCGGCCTGCTGAAGGGCTCGTAACAACAGATTGTGTGAACTGGAGCCTTTCTGGAACGCCACTTTGCGGCCTTTGAGATCGGCGACGGTTTTGATCGGGCTGTTTTCCGGCACCAGAATCACTTCCGCTTTTGGTTTTGGCGGCTCGACGCCAACATACACAAGGTCTGCGCCGGCGGCCTGAGCAAAGATGGGGGGAATATCGCCGGTGCTACCCAAATCAATGCTGCCCACATTTAAGGCTTCCAGCATTTGTGGCCCCGCCGGAAACTCGACCCATGAAAAATGGGTGTTTGGGTAGCGTTTTTCCAGTAACTGATGGCTTTTAGCTAGCACCATGCTGACGCTACCTTTCTGATAACCAATCCGCAGATTTTCCGGTGCGGGTTCGGCGGCCTGGGCAAAGGAGGCGATCGCGATGATACCGGCCAGGCTCAGGCGGGTGAGGGTGTTAAACATGGGCGACTCCTTTCAACTGACCAAAAGCAGGAACCTGGACGTCACGACGATGCAGCGCCTGCCAGAAGGTCTCAAGGGCGCTATCAAGCCGGATTTGCAGGTTGGGGGAGAAATGCGGTTTATGCTGATAGTCAATGACTTGCGAATCATCGGCAAATACGCCGTGCAGGATCTCCTGCGCTTTCAGGGCGCTAAGCACCGGTTTGAGGGCATAATCTACCGCCAGCATGTGCGCCACCGTGCCGCCTGTGGCAAGAGGTAGCACCACTTTGCCCTCAAGGGCGCGTTCCGCAAGCAGATCAAGCAGCGTTTTCAACGCGCCGGAAAACGAGGCTTTATAGACCGGGGTCGCCACAATCAGGCCGTCTGCGCCTTGCAACTGCTCACTAAAAGCCTTTAATGCCGGGCTATCGAAGCGGGCATAAAGCAGATCCTCTGGGGAAAAGTTGTGCAGATTCCAGTGGCATACTTCGACCTCCAGCGAGGTAAGTTTCTCGCGGGCATATTCCAGCAGTGCGCTGGAGCGTGAAGGAAAACGCGGACTTCCAGCCAGAGTAATAACGCGCATAGATGCTCCTTATAACCAATTGTTTGCTTTTATCTAACATTGATAACATTTACAGGCAGTGTGTCATTGCGCGCTTATTCCACTAAATGATTTATACGCAAGTGAAATGCTAAAAAACGAATAAGGAGGAGAGGGAACGTAAACGATTGCGTTGCTCCACGCTTTTTTTGCCGCAGGTCAATTCCCTTTCGGGCAAGATTCGCAGATAATACGCCCCCGGTTTGCACACCGGGAATCCAGGAGAGTTCATGTACTACCCCTTCGTTCGTAAAGCCCTTTTTCAGCTCGATCCAGAGCGCGCCCATGAATTTACATTCCAGCAATTACGCCGTATCACAGGAACGCCGCTCGAAGCGCTAGTGCGCCAGAAAGTGATGGATAAACCGGTGCAGTGTATGGGGCTGACCTTTAAAAATCCGTTGGGTCTCGCAGCAGGACTCGACAAAAACGGTGAGTGTATCGACGCGTTGGGTGCGATGGGGTTCGGCTCTATTGAGATCGGCACCGTCACGCCACGCCCGCAGCCGGGCAATGAGCAACCGCGTCTGTTCCGCCTGGTCGAGGCCGAAGGGTTGATCAACCGGATGGGCTTTAACAACCTAGGTGTGGACCACCTGGTCGAGAACGTGAAAAAGGCCCATTTCGATGGCGTGCTGGGTATCAATATCGGTAAAAATAAAGATACGCCGGTAGAGCAGGGTAAAGATGACTATCTGATTTGTATGGAAAAAGTCTATGCCTATGCGGGTTATATTGCGGTGAATATCTCTTCGCCGAACACCCCGGGCTTACGCTCGTTGCAATATGGCGATGCCCTCGACGATTTATTAATTGCGATAAAAAATAAGCAGAATGATCTTCAGTCCCGGCATCATAAATATGTACCGGTCGCCGTGAAGATCGCCCCGGATCTTTCTGAAGAAGAATTGATCCAGGTTGCCGACAGCTTAGTTCGCCATAATATTGATGGCGTTATTGCAACCAATACGACACTGGATCGATCTCTGGTACAGGGAATGAAGCATTGCAACGAAGCGGGAGGACTCAGTGGCCGACCGGTGCAATTAAAAAGTACAGAAATTATTCGCCGCCTGTCAGCGGAATTAAAAGGTCAACTGCCGATTATTGGCGTGGGTGGCATTGACTCGATAATGGCGGCCCGCGAAAAAATGGCCGCCGGCGCTTCGCTGGTGCAAATTTATTCTGGCTTTATTTTTAAAGGCCCGCCGCTGATAAAAGAAATCGTTAATCACCTCTAATCTTTTCTCTCATTATGACGACCAGGGCTTTATTTCCAGCTCTGGTTGTTTTATATTCCGGGACTGTTGCTTATTTAGACATTATAGTCTTTGATTATTGAAGTAAAAAAACGAGACGGTAATAAGGACTTTCTTACGACAGGACGTTTCGGGGACGGGAGAGGCAAATGCGAATTAAACCTGACGATAACTGGCGCTGGTATTATTGTGAAGAGCACGATCGCATGATGCTGGATTTAGCCAATGGTATGCTTTTTCGTTCTCGTTTTGCCCGCCGGATGTTAACCCCAGACGCCTTCGCCCCCAGCGGTTTTTGCGTGGATGATGCCGCGCTCTATTTCTCTTTTGAAGAGAAATGCCGCGACCTGGAACTCTCTAAAGAACAGCGTGCTGAACTGGTGCTTAATGCTCTGGTGGCGATCCGCTTCCTCAAACCTCAAATGCCTAAAAGCTGGCATTTCCTCGCCCATGGTCAGCGCTGGAGTCCGGCGATGGGGGATGCTGCCTGCGTTCATTTGAGCGATACGGCAGAAGAGGTAAGTTTGCTGGTGGTTGAGTCTGGCGAAAACGCCGCGCTCTGCCTGCTGGCGCAGCCCGGTGTGGTGATTGCCGGGCGCACAATGCAGTTAGGTGATGCAATAAAAGTAATGAATGACCGCCTCAAACCGCAAATGCGGGTGGATTCGTTCAGTCTGGAGCAGGCCGTTTAAGGCGCCAGCTGTAGCGACGTTTTAGGGACGCAGCTGCAGCACAAAATCGTGCCGTCATTACCCATGGCGGATTGCTTCAATGCGGTCACTTCCCCATCCAGCAACCGAATACGACAGCTCCCACAAATGCCCGCACGGCAGGAATAGGGTACGCGAATACCTGCCTGCTCAAGCTGCTCAAGTAAAATCTGCTGATTATTGCCGTTCAGGGTTTTATCTTGCCACTGAATAGTCACGGTGCTTTGCGGCTGGCTCTCTACCTCGATCTCCTCTTCCGTTGCGCCGGCGCCGTAAACTTTCGCCGGCCCGGTTGCGAGAATTTCAACCTCATCGCCCACGCGGATCACGCCGCTATTGCGCGCTATCAGGTTCTGACCGAAATCCACGTCGCCGTTATCTTGCGCCGTACGGAATGATTGCAGCGTTTTCAGCGGCTCGCCCGCAGGATGCTTCTGCCCTTTTTCCGGACTGATGGTGGTGAAGATACAGCGGCTGCACGGCTTCGCCACGTCAAAAATAACGCTACCAATGCGGATAACTTTCCAGGTGTCCTCTTCCCAGGGCTGCGCGCCGGTTACCACAATATTGGGGCGGAACTGCTCCATCTGCACGCTGGCCTTGCAGCGGTTTTGCAGATCACGCAGGGAGGCCTCGTTGGCCAGCAGGTAGGGATAGCCATCGGCAAAGGAGAGGGGAACACCCTCGTGGCGCTTCACGCGACGCGTAGGAGTCTGTCCGACCCAGCGTAGCTGCACGTCACGCGCGAAAAAGCCGCTCAGCCAGCGGTTAATGGCCTCAGGCGCGATATGCGCGGTGAAGTGGTTACCCCATACCTCCGTCGGTGCGTTGTCCGGGGCAAAATCGCTAAAACGTACCACGGCGCTGGAGCCATCCGGCGCGGTCAGGTGTAAACCATCGTGCAGCGGAGAAGGGATAAAGCGGACCATCTGCGGAAACTGACGCGCAGTAATGAAAGTACCATCCGTTTCGGTGAGCATAAAAATACGATCAAAGGCAAAACCGCTGACATCTGCCAGTGCATGCGTCAGCCCAATACCACGCATCGATTTGACCGGATGGATAAAAAGCCTTGATAACGTAGGCACGGCAATCTCCCGCAAATGAAAATAAGCCCTCAACTTTATGACATAGAGCGCATATTAGCTATAATGCGCAGCAATTTTCTAAGAGTAAAAGTGACGATATGAATTCTCTGTTTGCCAGTACGGCCCGTGGGCTGGAAGAGCTGTTAAAAACTGAACTGGAAAGCCTGGGCGCGACAGCGTGTCAGGTGGTTCAGGGTGGTGTCCATTTTGAGGGCGACACACGGCTTATTTACCAGAGCCTGATGTGGAGCCGCCTGGCCTCGCGCATCATGCTGCCGATGAAAGAGTTTAAGGTCTATAGCGATCTCGATCTCTACACCGGCGTACAGATGATCGACTGGACAGAGATCTTTGCGCCGGGGGCGACCTTTGCGGTGCACTTCAACGGCGTGAATGATGAGATCCGCAACAGCCAGTACGGCGCGCTGCGTGTGAAAGACGCCGTGGTCGACTGTTTTACCCGTAAAAATCGTGAGCGCCCGAACGTTGATCGTGAAAACCCCGATCTGCGTATTAACGTGTGGCTGAACAAAGAGACGGCGAGCCTTTCACTGGACATGAGCGGTGAAGGTCTGCATCAGCGCGGATATCGCGATCGCGCCGGTGCGGCGCCGATCAAAGAAAACCTGGCCGCCGCGATTGTCATGCGTTCTGGCTGGCAGCCGGGCACTCCGCTGCTCGATCCGATGTGTGGTTCAGGTACTCTGCTGATTGAAGCCGCTATGTATGCCACCGATCGCGCGCCGGGTCTGCACCGTGGCAACTGGGGGTTCAGCGGCTGGGCGCAGCACGATGACGCCATCTGGAAAGAGGTGAAGGCCGAAGCACAGACCCGCGCCCGCGCCGGGCTGGCGGCTTACGGTTCGCGTTTCTACGGCTCGGACAGCGACTCCCGCGTCATTGAGCGCGCGCGCAGCAACGCCCGTCGGGCGGGCATTGGCGAGCTTATCGATTTCAACGTGAAAGACGTGGCGCAGCTGAGCAATCCACTGCCGAAAGGGCCGTACGGCACGGTTATTAGCAACCCGCCTTACGGCGAACGTCTGGACAGCGAGCCAGCTCTGATCGCTCTGCACAGCCTGCTGGGCCGGATCATGAAAGATCAGTTTGGCGGCTGGAATCTGTCGCTGTTTAGCGCTTCTCCGGAACTACTGAGCTGCCTGCAGCTGCGCGCCGACCGCCAGTTCACAGCCAAAAACGGCCCGCTGGACTGCGTGCAGAAAAACTATCATCTCGCGGAGAAATCCGGCGAAAGCAAGCCGACCACCGTGGCGGAAGACTACGCGAACCGTCTGCGTAAGAACCTGAAGAAATATGAAAAGTGGGCGAAGCAGGAGGGCATAGAGTGCTATCGCCTGTACGACGCCGACCTGCCTGAATACAACGTAGCCGTTGACCGTTACGCCGACTGGGTTATCGTGCAAGAGTATGCGCCACCGAAAACTATCGACGCGCAGAAAGCCCGCCAGCGTATGCTGGATGTGATTGCGGCAACCATCGGCGTGCTGGGTATTGCCCCGAATAAGCTGGTGCTGAAAACCCGTGAACGTCAGAAAGGCAAAAATCAGTACCAGAAGATGGGCGAGAAAGGCGACTTCCTTGAAGTGGGAGAATATAACGCGCGTCTGCTGGTGAATCTTACGGACTATCTGGACACTGGCCTGTTCCTCGATCACCGCATCGCCCGTAAGATGCTGGGCCAGATGAGCAAAGGAAAAGACTTCCTTAATCTCTTCTCCTATACCGGAAGCGCCAGCGTACACGCCGGCCTGGGCGGTGCGCGTAGCACCACCACGGTGGACATGTCCCGCACCTATCTGGAGTGGGCTGAACGTAACCTGCGCCTGAATGGCCTGACCGGCCGCCAGCATCGCCTGATGCAGGCCGATGTACTGGGCTGGCTGCGCGATACCGACGAACAATTCGATCTGATCTTTATCGATCCACCGACGTTCTCCAACTCTAAGCGTATGGAGGACTCGTTTGACGTTCAGCGTGACCACCTGCGCCTGATGACCGACCTGAAGCGCCTGCTGCGCAAAGGCGGCACCATCATGTTCTCGAACAACAAACGCGGCTTCCGCATGGATCACGACGGCCTGAGCGCTCTGGGACTGAAAGCTGAAGAGATCAGTCAAAAGACGATCTCTCAGGACTTCGCCCGTAACCGTCAGATCCACAACTGCTGGCTTATTACTGCCGCCTGAAAGGAATAGTAAATGTCATTAATCAGTATGCACGGCGCATGGCTCTCCTTTAGCGATGCTCCCCTTCTCGATGATACTGAACTGCATATCGAGGATAACGAACGCGTCTGTCTGGTAGGCCGCAACGGCGCGGGTAAATCTACCCTGATGAAGATCCTGAACCGTGAACAGGGGCTGGACGATGGTCGTATCGTCTATGAGCAGGATCTTATCGTCTCGCGTCTGCAGCAGGACCCACCGCGTAATGTGGCGGGCACAGTTTATGATTTCGTTGCGGAAGGGATCTCTGAGCAAGCCGAATATCTGAAGGGCTATCACGACATTTCACATCTGGTGATGACCGATCCGAGCGAAAAAAATCTCAATGAGATGGCGCGCCTGCAGGAGTTGCTGGATCACCATGGCCTGTGGCAGCTTGAAAATCGCATCACCGAAGTGCTGGAACAGCTCGGTCTGGATCCGGACATGGAGCTGGCATCTCTCTCCGGCGGCTGGCTGCGTAAAGCGGCGCTTGGCCGGGCGCTGGTAAGCGGCCCGAAAGTGCTGCTGCTGGATGAACCGACTAACCACCTGGATATCGAAGCTATCGACTGGCTGGAAGGATTCCTGAAGACCTTTAACGGGACGATTATCTTTATCTCGCATGACCGTTCGTTTATTCGCAATATGGCCACCCGTATTGTCGATCTCGATCGCGGCAAGCTGGTGACCTATCCGGGCGATTACGACACCTATCTGCTGGAGAAAGAAGAGAACCTGCGCGTTGAAGAGCTGCAAAATGCCGAGTTTGACCGCAAGCTTGCGCAGGAAGAGGTCTGGATCCGCCAGGGCATCAAAGCCCGTCGTACCCGTAATGAAGGCCGCGTACGCGCCCTGAAAGCGATGCGTAACGAACGTAGCCAACGCCGTGAAGTGATGGGCAGTGCCAAAATGCAGGTAGAAGAGGCGGCCCGTTCCGGGAAGATCGTCTTCGAGCTGGAAAATGTCAATTATCAGGTTGATGGCAAAGTGCTGGTAAATAACTTCACGGCTCAGGTTCAGCGCGGTGACAAAATAGCCCTGATCGGCCCTAACGGCTGTGGTAAAACCACGCTGCTGAAACTGATGCTCGGCCAGCTAAAAGCCGACAGCGGCCGGGTCCACTGCGGTACCAAACTGGAAGTGGCCTACTTTGATCAGCACCGTGCTGAGCTCGATCCTGACAGAACGGTGATGGATAACCTGGCGGAAGGTAAGCAAGAGGTGATGGTAAACGGGAAACCGCGCCATGTGCTGGGCTATCTGCAGGACTTCCTCTTCCACCCGAAACGCGCCATGACGCCGGTGCGCGCACTTTCCGGGGGAGAGCGTAATCGACTGCTGCTGGCACGTCTGTTCCTGAAACCCAGCAACCTGTTGATCCTCGATGAACCGACGAACGATCTTGATGTGGAAACGCTGGAACTTCTTGAAGAACTGATTGATAGTTATCAGGGCACTGTGTTGCTGGTCAGCCACGATCGTCAGTTTGTGGACAATACCGTGACCGAGTGCTGGATCTTCGAAGGCGAAGGCCGCATCGGGCAATATGTCGGGGGGTATCACGATGCCCGCGGGCAGCAGTCTCAATCACAGGCGCTGAAGCAATCCCGCAGCAAAAATGATGCGGAAGCCGCTGTCACCAAATCCGAAGCGGTAAAACGAGGCAGCAGTAAGCTAAGCTATAATCTGCAGCGCGAGCTGGAAGGGTTGCCGCAGCGTATGGAAGAGCTGGAAGCAAACCTTGAAGCCTTGCAGGCCCAGGTCGCCGATGGCGCGTTCTTCAACCAGCCGCATGACCACACTCAAAAAGTCCTGGCGGATCTGGCGCTGGCCGAGCAGGCGCTGGAAGAAGCATTCGAACGCTGGGAGTACCTTGAGGCTCTGAAAAACGGCGCTTAAGTAAATATGGAGCCAGAATGTGTGAACATCACCATGCCGACAGGCACATTTTATGCTCACAGTGTGACCTGCTCGTGGCGCTCCCGGCACTTGAGCATGGTCATAAAGCGGCATGCCCCCGCTGTGGGACAACGCTGACAACCGAGTGGGACGCACCGCGCCAGCGTCCCACCGCGTATGCGTTTGCAGCCCTGTTTATGCTGCTGCTCTCTAACCTGTTCCCGTTCATCTATATGAAGGTCGGGGGTATCACCAGCGAAGTCGAACTGCTGGAGATCCCCCGCGTTATGTTCAGCGAAGATTATGCCAGCCTCGGCACCTTCTTCTTGTTGTTCGTTCAACTGGTGCCGGCGTTCTGTCTGGTGGTCATTTTGCTGCTGGTAAATCGCGTCAAAATGCCCCTGAGCGTAAAGATTTTGCTGGCGCGGATCCTCTTCCAGCTGAAAAGCTGGGGAATGGCTGAAATTTTCCTCGCCGGGGTGCTGGTCAGTTTCGTGAAGCTCATGGCTTACGGTGATGTGGGGGTCGGCAGCAGCTTTATTCCCTGGTGTCTGTACTGTGTACTGCAGTTGCGCGCTTTCCAGTGCGTGGATCGCCGCTGGGCATGGGACGATATCGCTTCTGCGCCAGCGCTCCCGCATGCGCCGCAGGTGGGCGTTCCCGGAATTCGCCAGGGTCTGCGCTCATGTCCTTGCTGTACGGCGATTTTACCGGCCGATCAACGAGTCTGCCCGCGTTGTGGCACTAAAGGGCATGTCCGGCGCAAAAACAGCATTCAGTGGACACTGGCGCTGCTCTTTACCTCCATCATGCTCTATCTCCCTGCCAATATTCTGCCGATCATGATTACCGATCTGCTTGGCGACAAGATGCCCTCGACCATTATGGCCGGGGTTGTTCTGCTGTGGGGGGAGGGGTCGTATCCCGTGGCGCTGGTTATTTTTATTGCCAGTATTATGGTACCGACCCTGAAGATGATTGCGATTGGCTGGCTCTGCTGGGATGCAAATGGGCACGGACAACGTGATAGCGAACGGATGCACCTGATTTATGAAGTCGTCGAGTTTGTCGGCCGGTGGTCCATGATAGACGTGTTTGTCATTGCAGTTTTATCGGCGTTGGTGCGCATAGGGGGATTGATGAATATCTATCCCGCTCTGGGAGCGCTGATGTTTGCATTGGTCGTGATTATGACCATGTTTGCGGCCCTGACCTTCGACCCTCGTTTATCGTGGGATCGTGAGCCAGAGCCAGACCATGAGGATAATAAAAAGCATGGATAACAAAAGTGGAGAGGCGAAAGTGCAGAAGGTTAAACACTGGTCGCCGGTCTGGATCTTCCCCATCGTGACTGCGCTAATCGGTGCCTGGATCCTGTTTTATCATTACAGCCACCAGGGACCGGAAGTCACCCTTATTACCACTAACGCAGAGGGCATTGAGGGGGGGAAAACCACCATTAAAAGCCGTAGCGTAAACGTGGGCGTAGTGGAAAGTGCGACGCTGACCGACGATTTGACCCATGTCGAAATTAAAGCGCGCCTGAATGCCGGTATGGAAAAGGTGCTTCAGGGCGACTCCGTTTTTTGGGTCGTTAAGCCGCAGGTTGGCCGCGAGGGCATTAGCGGCCTGGGGACACTGCTTTCCGGGGCCTATATTGAGCTGCAGCCGGGAACCAAAGGCGGGCAAAAAAATGAGTACCAGCTTCTGGATTCTCCGCCCCTTGCGCCACCTGATGCCAAGGGTATCCGCGTCATTCTCGACAGCAATAAAGCCGGGCAGCTGAGTCCGGGCGACCCGGTGCTGTTCCGGGGCTATCGCGTCGGTTCGGTCGAAACCAGCACCTTTGATACCCAAAAACGCACCATAAGCTATCAACTGTTTATCAATGCGCCAAACGATCGTCTGGTGACCAGCAATGTGCGTTTTTGGAAGGATAGCGGTATCGCCGTCGATTTGACCTCGGCCGGTATGCGGGTTGAAATGGGCTCGCTCACCACGCTGTTTGGCGGCGGCGTCAGCTTTGATGTGCCGGAAGGACAAGAGCTGGGTCAGCCTGTTGCAGAGAAAAGTGCCTTTAAGCTGTTCGACGACCAGAAATCGATACAGGATGCGCTCTACACCGATCACATCGATTACCTGATGTTCTTCAAAGACTCTGTCCGCGGTCTGCAGCCGGGCGCGCCGGTAGAATTCCGGGGTATCCGCCTGGGTACGGTTGGTCAGGTTCCCTTCTTTGTACCGGGACTGAAACAGGTGCTGGATGACGACTACCGTATTCCGGTGCTCATCCGCATTGAGCCGGAACGTCTGATCAACCAGATAGGTGAAGATCAGGATATCGGGACGCATATTACCGAGCTGATGAACCGTGGTCTGCGCGGCTCGCTGAAGACCGGTAATCTGGTGACCGGCGCGCTCTATGTAGATATGGATTTCTATCCGAAAGCGCCAGCCATTACCGGAATGCGGGAGTTTGGCGGGTATAAAATCATCCCAACCATGAGCAGTGGGCTGGCGCAGATCCAGCAGCGCCTGATGGATACGCTGGATAAGATTAACAACCTGCCGTTGAACCCGATGCTTGAAGCGGCCACGCATTCTCTGAATGAGAGCCAGGCCACGATGCGTCGTCTGCAGACCACGCTGGATAATCTGAATAAGCTCACTGCCAGCCAGTCGATGCAGCAGCTACCTCAGGATATGCAGAAAACGCTGCGCGAGCTAAATCGCAGCATGCAGGGCTTCCAGCCAGGCTCCGCCGCGTATAACAAGATGGTGGCGGATATGCAGCGCCTCGATCAGGTATTGCGTGAACTCCAGCCGGTGCTGAAGACGTTGAATACGAAGAGCAACGCGCTGGTCTTTGAAGCGAAAGATCAAAAGGACCCTGAGCCGAAGGGGGCTAAATAATGAAAAAATGGTTATTGATCGCCGCAGCAGCAGTGCTGACTGCCTGTAGCTCGGGTAGCGACAATAAGAGCTATTACCAGTTGCCGCTGGCTAGCCAAACGGGAGGCAACAGCATGGCCAGCCAGGGTAACCGCTTACTGTGGGTAGAACAGGTCGCGGTGCCGGATTATCTGGCAGGTAATGGCGTGGTTTATCAAACCAGCGATGTTAAGTATGTCATCGCAACGAATAATCTTTGGGCAAGCCCGCTTGATCAGCAGTTGCGCAATTCGCTGGTGGCTAACCTCAGCAGCCAGTTACCTGGCTGGGTTGTTGCTTCGCAGCCTCTGGGTAGCGATCAGGATACGCTTAACGTCAATGTGACCGGTTTTCACGGGCGCTATGACGGGCGCGTGATTATCAGTGGCGAATGGCTGGTTAACCATCAGGGACAGCTAATTAAACGTCCTTTCCATCTGGAGCTGAAACAGCAGAACGATGGCTACGAAGAGATGGTGAAGGTGCTGGGGCAGGGCTGGGCGCAGGAAGCCAAAAGCATCGCCAGTGAGATTTCACGCTTGCCATAAGTAAAATTCATTATCCAAAACCGCAATCTGCCTCTCGCTGATTGCGGTTTTTTTTTGATGGTATCTCAGTCTGTTACTTGTGCCGCATCACAGATTTTGTACAAACGAACTTCCGTATAGTTCACATTTATGACACTAGCGTGAATTTTGCGCATTGACGCTGAGCTTTATTCGCGGTATTCGTTAGATGTGATTGCACATTTAGTAATCACTGTTTTCTTTTCCACCAGATCAAATAATGAGGGAAACGAGGCATGAAGAGACAGAAACGAGATCGCCTTGAAAGGGCTCATCAACGTGGTTATCAGGCTGGCATCGCCGGACGTTCTAAAGAAATGTGTCCCTATCAGACCTTAAATCAAAGGTCGCAATGGTTAGGGGGCTGGCGAGAAGCCATCGGAGACAGGGCAGTACTTGCTTGATAGCGTCTCTTTAAAAAGAAACCTCCGCATTGCGGAGGTTTCGCCTTTAACGCCTTCAGTCAGCAATCAGAAAGCTGACGTATCCTGGAACAGGCCGACCTTCAGGTCGGTTGCGCTGTAAATCAGACGACCGTCTACCAGCACTTCACCATCTGCCAGGCCCATAATCAGACGACGGTTCACAACGCGTTTGAAGTGAATACGGTAGGTCACTTTCTTCGCAGTTGGCAGAACCTGACCGGTGAATTTCACTTCGCCCACGCCCAGCGCGCGGCCTTTACCTTCGCCACCCAGCCAGCCGAGGTAGAAACCAACCAGCTGCCACATCGCGTCGAGGCCCAGGCAGCCTGGCATTACCGGGTCGCCAATAAAGTGGCAACCGAAGAACCACATGTCCGGGTTGATATCGAGTTCTGCTTCTACGTAACCCTTATCGAAGTTGCCGCCGGTTTCCGTCATCTTCACGACACGGTCCATCATCAGCATGTTCGGGGCCGGTAACTGTGGGCCTTTCGCGCCAAACAGTTCACCGCGACCAGAGGCAAGAAGATCTTCTTTTGTATAGGATTCGCGTTTATCTACCATGTTCTCAGTAAGCCTTATTTTAGTGAAGGACGCAGGATAGCTAACACGTGTACGCTGAACAAGTCCGATCAGTTTGGACTAAACCATCCCAACCAGCGCAGCGGCCACGGATAACGATGACGAGACTCCTGCTGAGTCGCCTGGGCGATGCGTTCCTGAATGGTCTGCATGAGCGTTGTCTGCCCCTCGCCATCCCATATCAGGTTTGTGAGTAAGGGTAGCGCATCCGCAATATCTTCAATCGCCCAGAGGGAGAATTGTTCCTCTTCTACTGCCTTCAACACATCCTGGCTGAGGCTCAGGTGACGCACGTTTGCCAGCGGAATGATCACACCCTGTTTGCCGTTCAGACCACGCTGCTGACAAACCGTGAAGAAGCCTTCAATCTTCTCATTGAGGCCGCCTACTGGTTGGGCACGACCAAACTGATCCACTGAGCCGGTTATGGCGATACTCTGGTTAACTGGCACGTCGGCCAGCGCGCTAATCAGGGCACACAGCTCGGCCATGGAGGCACTATCGCCATCTACTTCGCTGTACGATTGTTCAAAGGTCAGCGAGGCAGTGAAGGGGATCTGCTGCTCAAGCTGTAGCTCTGACATCAGATAGGCTTGCATGATCATCATGCCTTTAGCATGAATATTACCGCCCAGTTCCGCTTTGCGCTCGATGTCGATAAATTCGCCATCGCCAATATGCACAACGCAGCTGATGCGCGAAGGTTCGCCAAAGGCGCGCGGATGGCCCGGGAATTCAATCACCGACAGGGCATTGATCTGCCCGACACGTTCACCTTCCGTTTCGACCAGGATCTGATCAAGCAGGATTTCATCCTGCATCCGGTCAGCGAGGTACCCTTCACGCCATTGGCGTTGCAAAAGCATCTGGCTCAATTGCTCGCCAGTGAAGAAGGCATCCGGCGTTAAAGCGGCCACTTCACGGAGTTGCTTACCCAGCCACAGAGGGCAGAGGGGCAAGGTCTCTTGATCGCCCGTGTAACGGACGGCTTCACGAATCAGCACTGGCCAGGCATCAGGGGCAGGGACAGGCAGACCAGCACTTTCGGCCAGGGCGTTTACCCATAAACACCATTGCTGCATCTCTTCTGCATCAGCAATCTGAATGTTGTCTTCAAATTCGCTGTAAATGGCCTGATCGGCCAACTCCGGCTCCATCTCCTGGAAATCGGCCAGTGCTTCGCGATCACCCACCAGGACCACTTTTAATGACAGCGGCATAGAAGGAACGGAGACCGGAAGTGGACGAGACTCGTCAAAACCGACCCAATCAAAGCGCTGCTGGCTCACTATATTCTTTAAACGCATCCACAAGAGCGGCTGGGCCAGCAGGGTACGCAGGGAGATGAGCAAGACACCGCCATTGGCCTGGTGCACCAGACCCGGCTGGAGGCTGACCTCACCATTAAACTGACGCAAGCAGCCAAAAAGCTGTTCAGCCTCTACCCAACCGGCCGTTGTAACACCGCCAGTGACCGCAAAACGGCCATCTGCAATCTCAGTGGGGGTAAAGGTGATAGTCGTGCCGTTGACGCAATACGTACCGCCAGAGACGGCGTCATTCTCCGGCAACAACTGCCGCATGGCGTCCGCCAGCAGGTTGAGATACTCCGCTTCATCCGGTGCCTTCAGCAACATAAAAGGCGACGTTGCCCAGGGGCTTAACGCCTGCTCCATTGCGTAATGCAAACGTGGCTGCGTATCGCTTAATGCGGATTCGTCTTCTTTCGCGAGCTCGGGCTGTGCAAACAGTTCCTGATAGCTATCGGTATCCGGAACCAGGTCACGCCATGCTAATTTCGTAATCGTCAAAGTTGATGTTTTTTAGTCAGATGTAAAACGATGGATTATACCGTAAGGCTCAGGCTCTGCCCACGAAGGAATAGGAGTTTCACGCGGTGAATCTCATCTGGCGGTCACAGGCGTTGATTTCTTTTCAGCAGATTGGCAAAAAACTGATATTCTGGACAGAGTTACACGGTCACATTGGGATCGCAATGAAATATCAACAACTGGAAAATCTCGAAAGCGGCTGGAAATGGAAGTACCTGGTCAAAAAACACCGCGAAGGAGAATTGATAACTTGCTACCTTGAAGCCAGTGCGGCGAAAGAAGCGGTAGATTTATTGTTGACCCTCGAGAATGACCCCGTTCGGGTTAACGGCTGGATTGAACGCCATATCAACCCCACACTGCTGAACCGCATGAAGCAGACTATCCGCGCGCGGCGTAAACGGCATTTTAATGCTGAACATCAGCATACCCGTAAGAAGTCGATTGATCTGGAATTTTTAGTCTGGCAGCGTCTGGCGGGGCTGGCTCAACGTCGGGGGAAAACCTTGTCTGAGACCATTGTTCAGCTTATTGAAGATGCTGAACATAAAGAAAAATACGCCAGCAAGATGTCGACACTGAAAACCGATCTGCAGGCATTGCTGGGCAAAAAATAGCGTTAGCTTTTTCGCAGGCAATAAAAAACCCCGCAGAGCGGGGTTTTTTTATAAGACGATAACTTATGCCGCAGGCTGAGTTACAACGTCTTTGATGCCTTTAACTTCGATCTCTACGCGACGATCTGGTGCCAGGCAGTCGATCAGCGCTGCACGTGCTTTCACGTTGTCGCAGGTGCTGCCGGTAACTGGGTTAGATTCGCCCATACCACGTGCGGAGATCTTGTTGCTTGGGATACCTTTAGAGATCAGGTAATCAACAACAGACTGAGCACGTTTCTCGGACAGACCCTGGTTGTAAGCGTCAGAACCGATGCGGTCAGTGAAGCCCAGAACCACTACGGAACCGTCTTTCGGATCCAGGTTGCTCAGCTGGCTGTACATCTGATCCAGAGCCTGCTGGCCTTCTGGTTTCAGAGTTGCTTTGTTGAAGTTGAACAGAACGTCAGACTTCAGAGTGAAGTGCTTGGTCTGTACTTCTGGAGCTGGAGCCGGAGCTGGAGCTACGATTGGTGCAGCTTCTTCCTGCTGGCCGAAGCGGTAGGAAACACCTACGCTCAGCAGGCCGTTGTCTGGACGGGTACCAACGGTGTTTGCATCACCGATGTTGTTGGTCCACTGGTATTCCAGACGGGTAGCGATGTCACGGGTCATTGCCCATTCCAGGCCGCCAGCGAATACTGGGGAAACGCCAGTGTCGTGGTCTTTGAAGGAAGCGCCGCCAGGAACGTTAGCTTTAGCATCTGCACGCCAAACCATACCACCCAGACGGGTATAAACGTCCAGATCGTCAGTGATTGGGTAACCCAGTTTAGCGGTCAGCTGAACGCCCTGAGCCTTGAATGCGCCGTTGATGTTGTCGCCTTTGTATGGCATACGACCTAACCAGTCGTAACCCATTTCAAAGCCAACATACGGGTTAACCTGGTAACCACCGAATGCACCAGCGCCCAGCTGGTTTTCGTGGGTTGGACCATTGTTGTTGATAAAACCAGTATCGTGGAACTGAGACCAGCCCAGTTTAGCACCAGTATACCAGGTGTTATCTTTCGGAGCGGCCTGCGCTACGGTAGCGAAGCCAGCCAGTGCCACTGCAATCGCGATAGCTGTCTTTTTCATTTTTTGCGCCTCGTTATCATCCAAAAATCGCCATGAGAATCTCAATGAGAGTTCACGGTTAAATCCTTCACCGGGGGGCGGGGACAATAGAGTAACTCTACCGATATCTTCGGCTTAGGCCGAGCACCCCTGGCGATGTAAAGTCTACAACGTAGTTGGAAACTTACAAGTGTGAACTCCGTCAGGCATATGAAAAAAAAAGTTTTGTATACACAATATTTAACATAAATTGTGGTTATTCATGCCAAACGAAATCAGAGAAACCGCACCAGACAAGACTCTTCGTCGGATTTACACATGGAATTAATGGTGTACAAGTGCCGCAAAAAAAATTCCAGGAAAACTCTTATTTTTACTTAATGATACAAATTCGAGTGAATTTTTAGCCCAGAAAAGTGTCCCTTGCCCTGGGGACCAACCTGAACCGGACGCATTATAAAGCCCAGCGCGTTTCCTTCTTCAGCCGCTTCAGCGAGCAAATATTGCTCATCATCCGTTAATGCTTCAGTAAACCAGCCAATAACCACACTGTAATTACCGGTGCGCAATGCTCTGGCCATGGATTCAACAGTATGGCAAGGCGCAAGCTGACTAACCTGCATAACTTTAGTCAAAGGCAGACCCGCTGACTGCACCCACTGGCGACTTAATTTCTGATTAGGCGTGAGCCACAACTGCCAGCGAGACTGCTGCCCCAGTTGCTGTAAAAGCGGCAGCAGCAGGAGTTGGGTCATCATGGGCTGGTCTTCACGGTAGAGCACTTCACTAATCAGCCCGGTGGAGGGACGCGCAGAAGAAGTCATTGCGCTATTGCCTGCAGTTGAAGTGAAAGATGTTGTGCGATTTGAATAGCCTGAAGAGTACATAATCAATCCAGCCCTGTAGTTACTGTATGGATATACAGTAACCCCTGTGCGACTAAAGATCAACCTCATTTTCTGAAAGCGTCTCGCAAAATTCACTCGTTGTTGCTGCCTCTTTCAAAATCATCTTGCCCATCGCCCGCAACTTACCTATTTTTTGACTAACGGATCCGTTAATAAAAATTTCATTTTTTACTTCATGATTTAAAAGGAATTATTATGAAAAAGATATCCTATGAACGGATCTATCAATCTGAAAAATACCTGTCCTCATTGGGAGAAGTAGAGCATCGCGCGTTGTTTGGCGGGTACGCACTGGCCGTAGACAATACTGTGTTCGCCATGGTTTCAGCAGGCGAGTTGTACCTGCGGGCCTGCGAAGAAAGCGCTCCCTATTTCGTCAAACAGGGCGCCTCATTCTTAACGCTGTTAAAACGTGGGCGGCCCGTCTTACTAAACTATTATCGGGTGGATGAGACCCTCTGGCAGGATCAAGAGCGACTGCTACGGCTCTCGTCGTTTGCGCTCGAAGCCGCCCGCCGGGAACGCTGTAAACGCTTTAAACAGGACCGCCTGAAAGATCTCCCCAACCTGACCTTCCAACTCGAACTGCTTCTGTGCGAAGCCGGAATTCCAAACGAAGAGGCGTTACGCACACTCGGCGCTGAGGCATGCTGGTTGAGGATCAAGCGGTTGAATAAGCATCTTAGTTACAAAGTGCTGTTTGCACTGGAAGGGGCGATCCAGGGGCTACATGAAGCGGCTCTCCCGGCAATACGACGCCGGGAGCTGATTGAGTGGTATAAAACATTGCCAGCGCAATAACGCTACTCTGGCAAGTGAGCAACCTGTTGTTGTAGTCGACAAATTTCTGGCAGCAACGCAATAAGCAGACCGATCTGTTGTAGAACCAGTGGCGCTTTGCTCTCCGTGCCAGGTTCAAGATGCGATATACGTTGCGCCAGTTCATTTAATGCTTGCTCTACCCGCGGCTCATCCGCCGGGCGCTGATGCAGTGCATCATCCACATAGCAGACAGCATCATCCAGCAGATCCAGTATCGCTGGGTTCGTGAGCCGCTCACGGTGCGCGCCCAGTGCAGATATATAGCTGGTGAAGGTGTGATTCAGGCACAACAGCCGGAAAGCCACCTCGCGGATCTCCGCCGTGGCGCGTGGCTCCCGCGTCATATTTGAAACCACCGAGGCCAGTTCGGCATCGCGATTATGCGCATCCCGCCGGGCAATACGATAAGCCAGGCGGTTATCGCGCCCCTGGTGGTACTGTTCGAGGATCGCGTCCAGGTAACGACAGTTGGCATTGACCGCCTGAGCCAGTACCCGCGGTAAGTTGCGAAACCGCCAGTCGGGCCAGATAAAACTCACTGCTGCCCAGGCGATAGCGCAGCCTATCAGGGTATCGATCACTCTTGGTAATGCCACTTCGAACCCTTCACCAAGGAGATTAAAGCAGAGCAAAACCAGCAAGGTTATAAACATGGTGGCATGCGCGTATTGCACATTACGGAAGGCAAAGAACAACACCCCGGTAATAACAATCAGAATCAGCTGTCCTTCCACTGAGGGGACGAAATAGAGGATCGGCAGGCCCAGCGCCACCCCGGCGAGGGTGCCAAGAATACGCAGCGCCAAACGGTGTCGGGTGGCATTGTAGTTAGGCTGGCAAACAAACAGGCTGGTCAACAGGATCCAGTAACCATGATGCATCCCGGTAATCTGGATAAAGGCATAACCCACACATAACACCACCGACATCCGCACGGCATGACGGAACAGCGCCGATTCAGGCGAGAAGTGGCGGCTTAGGCGCAGCCAGATATCACTGAAACCATGCATACTGTCGTCTGCCAGCTGGTTTTCCGCCTCATTGCCGGGCTGCGCCAGGGCCTGTTCGGATTCGATGGAGGCGAGCTGGGCATCAATCGCCCGCAGGTTATTAAGCAGGAAACCGAGGGCTTTCATCTGCTCGGCCGAGGTACCGCTGGCCTGTACGCGGTCGAGGGCCGCATCCAGATGGCTAAAGGCTCGCTCGAAACGGGGATCATGCTGGTAAGGCGTGCGCAATAAAATAGAGCGAGAGAGCTGCTGACAGGCCTGCGACTGCATCGACAGCAGACGCTGAAAACGGAACATGACATCGCTATAACGAAATTTCTCGCGCAGGGCCGAGTATTGAACATGAGAGGAACTGGCGCGCTCATGAATATCCTGCGCCACGAAATAGTAATGCAGGGTACGGCGGGTGCCACGCTGACCGCGGTCGCCGCGCAAACGGGTAAGGAGCGAGGCTTTCGTCTGGTTTAGCGTTGTCACCAGTTGGCCATTCGCCAGCGCCACATCGTAAAGCGGAGCCTGGCTTTCATCTTCAATGTCCGGATCGAAAAGCCGTGATTTAAGTTCCAGATAGTGGGCCAGCTGTTCATAGCTGCGCGCCAGGTTGTCCTGCAGCGGGCGAATGGGGAAGATCAGATGACCCGCAAGGGTTAACAGGTTATACCAGATAGCGCCAATGAGCAGCAGCACCGGCTGTTGATACCACTGGTCGTAAAGCGATACGCCCAGCATGGTGTAAATGGCTATCAGCAACGCGCCGAACGCGATAGTGGCATAGCGCTGGCCCAGGCCACCCAGCAAGATAAAGCAGCTTGTCGAGAGCAGTAGTCCTATTGCAAAGAGCCAGGGCCAGGGGAAGAGCAGCTCCACGGAGGCCGAGGCGATAAAAAAGCAGATTAAGGTAATAACCAGGTTACGCAGTCGTCCGGCGAGGCGATCGTCAAGATCGGCCAGGGCGCCAGCAACCACCCCCAGCGTCAGGGGGATGGTCAGCTTTACCTCGCCCAGCCACCAGGGCAGGGCGGTGCTGCCGCAAAGGGCGATGAAGATCCTGACGTTATAAAGCCAGGCGCTGTTCCATGTATAGCGACGTAGCAGTGGGCTGAGCATGCGCGCAGGTAATCCTTATGACTGAAATCGACGACGGGCGCTATTTTCACGGGCGGCACGGGCGACCTCCACCGGGACCACTCTACGTCCGACCGGCCACAGGGCGATAGCGGCAATCTTAAAATTGGCGATACCAACCGGGATACCAATAATAGAAATACACTGAGCAATGCCCGCCGCAATGTGCATCAGGCACAGCCACCAACCGAAAAAGATCAGCCAGAGAATATTAAGCAGCGTACCGCCGGTGTTCATGATTGCGCTCTTCCCGTCCGGGTTTAGCTCATCGACGTGAACGGCTTCGTTACCATAAGGGAAAAGCGACAGACGAGTGATTTCCCAGCATGATCGCGTTAGCGGCAGGGTGAAAATCAGGACGATACTCACCAGGGTTGCCAGCAGCCAGGAGAGGGTGGTGGCAAAACCACCCAACACAAAATTCAAAATATTCAAAACGGTACGCATAATCCCTCAATTCCTTCCGGTTTGTTCACAGCCTGATGATTGTAACGTTTTTTTGCGCTGGAGCACCTTAAAACTGGCAGTTACACTATCAGGCAACTATCACCCCGTGGATCAGGCTGGACATGGAACTGAAAGCAACTTCGTTAGGCAAGCGCCTGGCACAACATCCCTATGACAGGGTTGTCCTGCTCAACGCAGGCGTTAAGGTTTCAGGCGAGAAGCATGAATATCTCATCCCCTTTAACCAACTGTTGGCTATCCACTGTAAGCGCGGTCTGGTCTGGGGTGAGCTGGAGTTCGTGCTGCCGGCGGATAAAGTGGTGCGCCTTCATGGTACCGAGTGGGCTGAAACCCAACGTTTTCATCATCATCTGAATGCACTGTGGCAAACGTGGAGTGCTGAGATGAGCGACATCGCGGCACAGGTCTTACAGCAAGTGCTGGCGGATATCGCAGAGAGCAATGAGCAGAACAGCTGGTTAACCCGCGACAAGACCCTTGGCCTGCAGCAAAAAATCACCCAGGCGCTGACGGCGCTGCCATTACCCGCCTCACGGCTGGAGGAGTTTGATAACTGCCGTGACGCGTGGCGGCAGTGTCAGGCGTGGCTGAAAGATATTGACCAGAGCCGTCTGCTGCATAACCAGGCGTGGACGGATACCATGCTGACGCGCTACGCCGATTTTTTTGCCGGAATAGAATCTTCGCCCCTCAACCCGGCGCAGGCGCGCGCAGTGGTCAACGGCGAACACTCGCTATTAGTGCTGGCCGGTGCGGGTAGCGGTAAAACGTCAGTACTGGTGGCGCGTGCCGGGTGGTTGCTCACCCGCGGCGAAGCGACAGCAGATCAGATCCTGCTGCTGGCTTTTGGTCGTAAAGCCGCGCAGGAGATGGATGAACGGATCGAAGCGCGTCTGCATACGCAGGAGATCACCGCCAGAACTTTCCACGCGCTGGCGCTGCATATTATTCAGCAGGGCAGTAAAAAAGTGCCGGTCGTCAGTAAGCTTGAAAACGACACCCCCGCCCGACAGGCTCTGTTCATCAAGGCCTGGCAACAGCAGTGCAGCGAGAAAAAAGCGCAGGCAAAAGGCTGGCGGCAGTGGCTTGAAGAGGAGCTTAACTGGACCGTCCCGGAAGGGAGTTTCTGGCAGAACGAGAAGCTGGCTCGCCGTCTGGCGCCGCGCCTGGACCGCTGGGTGAGCCTGATGCGTATGCACGGCGGCGCGCAGAGCGAGATGATTGCCGGTGCGCCGGAGGAGATCCGCGATCTCTTCTCGAAGCGGGTGAAGCTAATGGCGCCTCTGTTAAAAGCCTGGAAAACGGCCCTGAAAGAGGAGAATGCCGTGGACTTCTCGGGGCTTATTCATCAGGCGATTCTCATTCTGGAGAAAGGACGCTTTGTGAGTCCCTGGAAACATATTCTTGTGGACGAGTTTCAGGATATCTCGCCTCAGCGCGCGGCGTTGCTGGCGGCGCTGCGGGGGCAAAACAAACATACCTCGCTCTTTGCGGTCGGCGATGACTGGCAGGCTATCTACCGCTTTAGCGGCGCGCAGTTGTCGCTTACTACTGCCTTCCACCACTATTTTGGTGAGGGGGATCGGTGCGATCTGGACACCACCTATCGCTTCAACAACCGAATCGGTGAGATCGCCAACCGCTTTATACAGCAAAATCCGCATCAGCTGGCGAAGCCGTTAAACAGCCTTGCCGCGGGGGATAAAAAAGCGGTCACCCTGCTGGCTGACGATCAGCTCGACGCGCTGCTGGATAAGCTCAGTGGTTATGCCAAACCGGAGGAGCGGATTCTGCTGCTGGCGCGCTACCATCATCTGAAGCCTGCCACGCTGGAAAAGGCCGCGACCCGCTGGCCGAAATTACAGCTCGACTTTATGACTATCCACGCCAGTAAGGGGCAACAGGCGGATTACGTCATTGTGCTGGGATTGCAGGAGGGAAGTGACGCATTCCCGGCCCCTGCCAGGGAGTCGGTCATGGAGCAAGCGCTGCTGCCCGTTCCGGAAGATTTCCCCGATGCCGAAGAGCGGCGACTATTGTATGTGGCGATAACCCGCGCCCGGCATCGCGTGTGGTTACTCTTTAATAAAGCGCAGCCGTCGTCTTTTGTGGCGGTATTGCGTGACCTGGATGTGCCAGTAGCCAGAAAACCTTGAGATCGTGCCGGGTGGGGGCCACCCGGCAAAGAGCTTACTTGAGACGCTCTGCGAGGTAACGCTGATAATCTGGAATCAGAATATCAACCTGACGATTAAACTGCGGTGACTCGATAATAAAGTCAGCCGTCGACAGGTTTGTGGCAACAGGGATATTCCACACCGTGGCCAGACGCAGCAGCGCTTTCACGTCCGGATCGTGTGGAACGGCGTTAAGCGGGTCCCAGAAAAAGATCAGTACATCAATCTTGCCTTCCGAGATCAGCGCCCCTACCTGCTGATCGCCGCCCATCGGCCCGCTAAGCAGGGCATTCACGTCAAGACCTGTTTCACGGTTAATCAGATTGCCGGTGGTCCCGGTCGCGGAGAGCGCATGGTGTTGCAGCAGGGGTTTATGGCGCTGCACCCAGTTGAGCAGCATCTGTTTGCAGTGATCGTGGGCGACCAGCGCAATGTGTTTACGTTCCGGGAGTGAGCGGGTAGTCAGTTCCATTATCGGTTTCCATCAATGTAAATGGCTACAGATTACTGGAAGCATCTGACGCTGCAAGAGAAAGGGCAAAAAATTGCGGCTCAGGAGGGGGGTTGTTGCTTCGCCCACTGCATGAAACGGTTGCGGGTCTCCGTATCCGCCTGCGCAAACCAGTATTTTAACCGCTGTTCGGTCAAAGTTTGCGATTGAGGGGGCGGCATATCCAGTTCAGACACGCCCGACAGCAGCGTACTGTCGTCGGCCATCCTGATAGCAAACTGTGGCAGCGAGGCCGTCAGCCCGGCGCTGTTATACCGCTCGGTATCGCTTTCGTAATTGATCCCTTTTGAGGTGGTGGTGATGGCGAGGATATCCAGTTTGACCGGAATCGGCATCGCATCTCCGTCCAGCAGCTCAATGCGCGGCGCGTTATCAAATGACTGAGACTCTTTTTCCGTCTCCAGACGCGGCAAACTAAAGTTGACCTGGCTGATGCGCTGCGTGTTGAAGCTGGCAACTAGCGGTGGGGAGATATAGATCCGCTGCTCATGGCTGGCGAGGCGAATGGTTTTTTCAACCCGAAAAACGATCTGATGGGGGCCGTTATCCAGCTCAATGCTATCTGCGCCACGCAACAGCGAGCTGGAGACCCTTTTACCATCCAGCACCAGCAGATCGATATCGGTGGAGAGTCTCAGCGTGGTAGCGGAAGCGCAAACCGGCATCATCAATACCATCATCAGTGTGGCAATGCCGGTTTTCATAACAGGCTCCTGGGTATCCGATACATCGCGGAATAATGTATCTAAATTTTTCGGTGATCATGTTTACTAACATATAGACATAATTGCGCCGTTTGCCCTCATACGAACGTATGGGTTAGATGGTTGCCTGCTCAGCTTTGACTTACACTCACAATAAGCCAGGAGGAAAAGATGAAAGAGAACGATATCGTTAACATTTTGACATCGACCCGCACCATTGCGCTGGTGGGGGCAAGCGATAAGCCCGAGCGTCCAAGCTATCGGGTCATGAAGTATCTGCTCGATCAGGGTTACCACGTGATCCCTGTCTCCCCCAAAGTGGCCGGTAAAACGCTATTAGGCCAGCAAGGTTACGGGACCCTGGCAGAAGTGCCAGAAAAAATCGATATGGTCGATGTGTTCCGCAATTCAGAAGCGGCCTGGGGCGTTGCGCAGGAGGCTATTGCCGTGGGGGCGAAAACATTGTGGCTGCAGTTGGGCGTCATTAACGAACAGGCGGCCGTGCTGGCGCGTGAGGCGGGGCTGAACGTGGTCATGGATCGTTGCCCGGCTATCGAAATACCCCGTCTGGGAATGGCAAAATAATAAAAAACCCGGTAGCCAGGGCTACCGGTTTTTTTTTAGTTCCGTAAACGTGGCGCCTGCAACTGTTTACGGATGGTCTGCGCCAGTTCGTCCAGGGTCGGCTGTTCAGGGTGTTCATCCTGTGCTTCGCCACTCAACTGGGCTTCGGCAAGATAGGTATGCACCGGCTGGCCATCGTCATCTTCCATTACCACGTGGTACCAGGGTGCGGCGCGGAGATCTGCATTAACCGCCAGCTCATCGGCTGACGGTTCATCGAGTGAGTATTCCGGGTCGATATCAACAACCACGCCCAGATACCCTAACAGAGAGTGGCGGACCTGCTGGCCGATACCGAATTTGCTGGCAATCATAGTCACCTCCCGGGAAACGTTACTTACACTATAAGTGTGGGCAACATTCCACTTTTCAAGTTACATGACGCGACAGGCAAATCCTTTCAGATAAAGCCCTTCAGGATAGGTTGCAATCACCGGGTGATCGGCCGCCTGACGGAACTGCTCTATAAATTGTACATCACGACCAGCATCTACAGCGGCATCGGCCACAATTTTCTGGAATAATTCGTTTGTCATCAGGCCAGAGCAGGAGAAGGTCAGGAGTACGCCGCCTGGGTTAAGCAGTTGTATCGCCAGCATATTGATGTCTTTATAACCGCGGCAGGCACCCATCAGCTGATTTTTGTTTTCCACAAATTTCGGTGGATCCATCACGATAACGTCGAATTTCTCGCCCTGATCGCGATATTTACGCAGCAGCTTAAACACATCATCGCGCACAAACTCAGCTTTACTCAGATCCAGCTTGTTGAGTTCAACGTTTTGTTTCGCCACGTCCAAAGCCTCCTGAGAGGTATCCACGCTCACCACGCTGGCACAGCCGCCCATCAGCGCAGAAACCGCAAAGCCGCCCGTGTAAGAGAAGCAGTTAAGGACGCGTTTGTCTTTTACGTACTGGCGGGTCGCCAGACGACTGTCACGCTGATCGAGGTAATAGCCGGTTTTATGTCCGCCCTGGATGTCCACCAGCAGCTTCATGCCGTGCTCTTGAATCGGCAGCAGCGCAGGTGGCAGTTCGCCGGTGACCGGGCCCTGGGTCAACTCCATGCCCTCTTTTTTGCGCACCGCCACGTCGCTGCGGTCATAAATCGCGCATTCCGGATAGAGGCCTTGCAGGGCGCTGATCAACGCCGCGCGTTGATACTCCGCCCCCGCGCTCAGCAGCTGCAGAACCAGGAAGTTGTCAAAGCGGTCAATCGTCACGCCCGGCATGCCGTCGGACTCCCCGGCAATCAGACGATAGCTGTCTAACCCGTCACGCTGTGCCAGCCAGTCTCGCCACTGCTGCGCCTGCTGCAAGCGGCGGGTAAAGAAGGCGATATCGACAGTTTCCTGAGGATCAAAGGTCCAGACGCGCGCACGGATCTGTGACGCGGGCGAGTATGCGCCGCGGGCTAACCATTTCCCCTGATGGTCAACGATATCGATGGTTTCACCGAGGCTGGCTTTTCCTTCCATTCGGGCAACGGCCCCGGAAAAGACCCAGGGATGACGACGCAGTAATGACTTCTCGCGCCCTTTGGCTAACACTAAACGTACACTCATAATTGGCTATTCTGTCGATTCAATGAAATGGCCGCCATTTTCCCGAGTTCAGGGGGGAAATGCAACGCGCCACGAGGATAAGGAGAACGATGATGTCAAATATCTGCACGATCGCATGGGTCCACGGCACGGTTCAGGGGGTGGGCTTTCGTTACAGCACCCAGCGAGAAGCGACGCAGCTTGGGTTGACCGGCTACGCGCGAAACATGGATGACGGCAGCGTTGAGGTTGTGGCTTGTGGTGATGCAGCGCAGGTGGAAAAGCTCATCGCCTGGCTGAAGGCAGGGGGGCCGCGCAGTGCTCGGGTTGAAAAGGTCTTATCAGAACCGCATCAACCCGGCCGGGAATATACCAACTTTGGTATTCGCTATTAAATACACTTAACCGGTTTAGGCAGGCCGGCGATCTTGGTCGCCTGTTTCGCCGGGCCTTTCGGGAACAGACGATAGAGATAGCGGCTGTTGCCTTTCTCTTCGCCAAACTTTTTAGCCATCGCCTTCACCAGCATACGAATCGCAGGGGAGGTATTAAATTCCAGATAGAAATCATGCACAAAACGCACCACTTCCCAGTGTTCAGGCGACAAAGTGATGGCCTCTTTTTCGGCAATCACTTCCGCCAGCGCTTCGCTCCACTGGCTGCTCTCTTTCAAATAACCGTCGTTATCGGTCTCGATCTCTTTACCGTCAAAGCTCAACATAGTTCATCACACGTCAGTCAAAAACCGCTGCAGTGTAGCAAAAAACAGAGCCCCGCATAAGCGGGGCCCGGGGATACAGCACAGTGAGGGGGTTAATCGCGGCTGGCGAAGCCCAGGATACTCAGCAGGCTGACGAAGATGTTGTACAGCGACACATACAGGCTCACGGTGGCGCGGATGTAGTTAGTCTCGCCGCCGTGAATGATGTTGCTGGTTTCATACAGAATAGCGCCAGAGGAGATCAGGATAAACACGGCGCTGATCGCCAGGTGTAGAGCCGGCAGCTGCAGGAAGATGTTTGCTACCATACCCACCAGCACAATCACAATACCTGCCATCAGCATACCGCCGAGGAAGGACATGTCTTTACGGGTGGTCAGCACATAGGCCGAGCAGCAGAAGAAGACCAGGGCCGTACCGCCCAGCGCCATACCAATCACGTCACCCATACCTGCTGACAGGTAAGTATTCAGGATCGGCCCGAGGATATACCCCAGGAAGCCGGTAAAGGCGAAGGCAGATAAAATACCAACAGGTTTATCTGCGGTTTTATAAGTCAGGAACATCAGGCCATACATGCCCACCAGCGTCAGAATCAGCCCTGGAGAAGGCAGCATCAGTACGGTGCTGGCAGTCGCGGTGAGGGCCGAAAACGCCAGCGTCAGGCTCAGCATGAAATAGGTATTGCGCAGCACTTTATGGGTGCTAAGCAGCGACGCGCGGTCGCGGGAAGAAGTAATTATACGATCCATGAGTCACTCTCTTATGACAGATGTAATTAACGGCAAGAATAGAGAACGACGCAGCCGTAACAAAGTGATTTTACCCATCTTTACTCAGTTCTTCAGGGCTTTACCCAGCATGATCTCTCCCAAAAGGCTTTTACCGCAGAAGGAAAAATGGTTTCAGCGCATTATCGAGATCAAGATCTTATAGGTCTCTGAAATACATTGCTTTATTTTAGTTACCCAGCTAAGAGTTAAATCCGCATCGTCAAAAAACAGACAATAAGGCGAAGGAAATGAAACCACAACCACGCACTATCTTTACACTCTCTTTGCTGGCGGCAGGCATTCTGTGCGCAAGCGCAACGGCGTTTGCGGCCAGCGTGCCGGCAGGAACGCAGCTTGCAGAGAAGCAGGAACTGGTCAGGAATAATGGCAATGAACCGGCCTCGCTCGACCCACATAAAGTCGAAAGCGATGTCGAATTCAATATTATCAGCGATATATTCGACGGGTTGGTGAGTGTCTCTCCGCAGGGTGAGATTCAGCCGCGCCTGGCGGAAAAATGGGAAAACAAAGACAATACCGTCTGGACCTTCCATCTGCGTCCGGGCATTACCTGGAGCGACGGCACACCGATTACCGCGCAGGATGTGGTCTGGAGCTGGCAGCGGCTGGTCGATCCGAAAACCGTCTCTCCTTACGCCAGCTATCCGGGCAGTATGCATATCATGAATGCCGCCGAGATTGCCGAAGGCAAACAGCCCACGGATAAGCTGGGCGTGAAGGCGATTAATGACACCACGCTCGAAGTAACACTCACCCAGCCGAATGCGGCCTTCCTTGCGATGCTGGCGCACCCGTCTATGGTGCCGATCGATAAAGTCCTGGTGAGTCGTTTTGGCGAGAAGTGGACCAAGCCCGAGCACATCGTCTCCAGTGGGGCTTACAAGCTGTCGCAGTGGGTGGTAAACGAACGCATCATTGCCGAGCGCAATCCGCGTTACTGGGATAACGCCCACACCGTGATTAACAAAGTGACCTATCTGCCAATCACCTCTGAAGCGTCTGACGTTAACCGCTACCGGGCAGGAGAGATCGATATTGTCTATACGGTGCCTATCAATCAGTTTGCCCAGTTGAAAAAAACGCTGGGCAGCGAGTTGGACGTCTCCCCGCAGCTTGCCACTTACTATTACCAGTTCAATACCACCCGCGCGCCATTTAACGATGTCCGCGTGCGTAAGGCGCTGAATTTGGCGCTCGATAAAGAGATCATCGCCGATAAAGTGTTGGGGCAAGGGCAGCGACAGGCATGGTTGATCAGCCAGCCAGATATCGGCGGCGTCACGCTGAAGAACCCGGACTACGCCAGCTGGCCGATGGATAAACGCATCGCGGAGGCGAAAAAGCTGCTTAACGAAGCCGGCTTTAACGAAAGCCACCCGCTGAGCTTCAACCTGCTTTACAACACCTCTGAGTCGCACCAGCGCATCGCCATTGCTGCAAGCTCAATGTGGAAGAAAAATCTCGGCGTGGAAGCAAAGCTGCAAAATCAGGAGTGGAAAACCATGCTGGATACCATGCACACCCATACGTTTGATGCGGTGCGCTACGCCTGGATTGCGGATTATGACGATGCCGCCACCTTCCTGAATAACTACCGCACCGGTGACAGCCAGAACACCAGCCAGTACAGCAACCCGGACTATGACCAGGCGCTGGTTAACGCCGCGAAGGCCAAAACCCCGGCGGAGCGCGGTAAGTTTTATCAGCAGGCCGAAGATCTGCTGGCGCGCGATGTTCCTGCTATTCCGGTCTATCACTATGTGCGTACGCACATAGTGAAACCCTGGGTGGGCGGTTTTACGCCAGATAAGCTGGGCTACTACTACACCAAAGATATGTACATCAAAAAGCATTAAGGCTTAAAACGTGAGATTTTGTGCTGATAAAACGGTCAGTGCGTTGTTATTTCAACCGATTGACTGCGATTTGGCTGTTTTTCAGGCAAACGAACACAATGGTGCTTTACAGGGCGTACTGAGGTGTTTATAGTGCGCCTCATTGGAAGCGTGGCCGAGCGGTTGAAGGCACCGGTCTTGAAAACCGGCGACCCGAAAGGGTTCTAGAGTTCGAATCTCTACGCTTCCGCCAAATACGAAGAACCCCGTGATAGCGATATCACGGGGTTTTTTCTTTTATGCTTCTCCAGCACGCTGCAAATCACCAAGGGTATCGATATCCCTGACAATTCCCTCATCCTCCAGCATTAGATCTGACACAGCCCCCTGACGACGTGCAGTCTGCACAATAGACCTCGCACCAGCCTCGCCGCGTAACGCGCGCAAGGCGGCATAATAGCGACGGTCAAAGCCCACCGGATGCCCGGGCTGATAACAGTAGTGCGGTACGACGAGAGAGGTGTGCGTCAGGGCGTGGGCAACGGCCCTTAGCGTGTCGGGTTGGATAAAGGGCAAATCGGCCGGCAAGATCAGCCAGCCGGAGGCCTCCGGTGTAGCCATCACGCCCAGCGCAATTGACTCGCCCATCCCGGCGGTTCCTCCCTTGGGCCTCACCAGATGCCACTCAAGCCGCGAAGCCGTAACGGCGGCCAGGGTATGGTCCAGCACCCTTTGCCCGTTAAGCCTCGCCTCCAGTTTATGGCTCAGCCCGCCGGAGGCCAGAAAGCGTTCGCCGCGCCCGGCCGCCAGCACAATCACCACCGGGGCGGCCACTAACTTGCCGCTCCGGCCTGCCGCGTGGCGGCGATATCCGCCAGCACGGAGAGGGCCAGCGTGCTGGCATCCCGCGCCCGGGGAAAGAGGCCGATGGGGGCCTTAATCCTGGCGATATCCTCTTGATGCCAGCCCAGCGCGAGCAAGGTTTCGCTGCGCTGCGAATGGGTACGCTGGCTGCCCAGCGCGCCGATATAAAAGGGGCGAGCGCGCAGAGCGGCCTGCAATACTGGCAACTCTCGGTGGAGATCATGCCAGAGCAGCACCACGGCGGTATCCGCATCGATAAGGGGGTCTGAAGCGTCCGTAAAACCGGTTACCTCATAGCCTGCCGCCTGGGCCAGCGCGGCGGTCGCTTGCGCCTCGACCGACTGACCCTGCAGGACCAACTGCACGCGGGGCCGATAGCCGCGTTCAAACCCGCCGCTGCGCCAGCCCGTCGTGACAACGCCCTCTATCGCACTGAGTTGCTGTGTGGCGGGGTAATAATGCAAACCGGCCGGGGTACGTCTTTCCAGGCTGTTAAGGACCGCCAGCAGCGGGCGAGCTGAACGCAGCCGGTGAAGGGTGAGGGTGATGCCGCCTCCGCAGGGTAAGACAATGTCAAACCAGGGCGAACCTTTGCCATACCGTATCTGGCGATCCTGACCTTTGGCCAGGAGATCCAGCGCCTCGAAGGCCACAGCCGACTCCACGCAGCCGCCGGAAACGAAGCCACAATAGTGGCCATCGTCGCGCACGCACATCTGCGACCCCAGCGCGCGGGCTGCGCCGCCCTCGATATCCGTCAGGGTCACCAGCACGGCCTCTTTTCCGGCGGTGAGCGCCTCGACGGCAAAGCGCAGCACGGCGATGCTGTCATCGGTGACAAAGGCGCGGGAAGGGGAGGGAAGCGGCGCGTTGGAGGCAATGTTATTGAGCATCATGCCTCCCTTACACCGCATCCGGCAGGGCATCGATAAGCTTATCGAGGGTGATCGGGTAATCACGCACCCGCACGCCGGTGGCGTTGTAGATAGCGTTGGCAATCGCCGCGCTCACCCCGCACAGCCCAAGCTCGCCGACCCCTTTGGCCTTCATGGGGGAGGAGATGGGATCGGTATCCTCAAGGAAAATGACCTCCTGCTCCGGAATATCGGCGTGAACCGGCACTTCGTAGGCCGCCATATCATGGTTGACGAAGTAACCCAGCCGCGTATCTACCGCCAGCTCCTCCATCAGCGCCGCGCCCAGCCCCATGGTCATCGCCCCGATCACCTGGCTGCGCGCGGTGATTGGATTGAGGATCCGCCCGGCGGCGCAAACGGCCAGCATCCGGCGCACCCGCACTTCACCGGTAGCGCTGTCCACACCCACCTCGACGAAGTGTCCGGCAAAGGTGGACTGCTGATACTCCTTATCCAGGTCGCCAAACTCGATGCTGTCCTCGGCGGTCAGCACACCCGATTTTGCCGCCTCAGCCAGCGGCGCGCTGCGCCCCTGAGCGGATATCGTCTCGTCGGCAAATTCAGCTGTTGCCGGGTCGAAACCCAGCTGCTCGGCAATGGCTTCCCGCAGCTTCACGCAGGCGGCGTACACGCCTGCGGTAGAGGTATTCGCCCCCCACTGGCCGCCCGATCCGGCAGAGACCGGGAAGCGTGAGTCACCCAGCCGTACGTCGACCTTCTCCAGCGGCAGGCCCAGCATTTCGGCGGCGGTCTGCGCAATGATGGTATAGCTCCCGGTACCGATATCGGTCATGTCCGTCTCGACCGTCACGCTGCCATCAGCGTTGAGATGGACCCGCGCGCCGGATGTTGCCACCAGGTTGTTACGAAAGCCTGCCGCCATTCCCATACCTACCAGCCAGCGCCCATCGCGCACCTGGCCGGGCTGCGCGTGCCGTTTCTGCCAGCCAAAGCGTTCCGCCCCCGTCTGCAAGCATTCGACAAGCTGGCGACGAGAGAAGCGGCGCTCGGGGTTAGCCGGGTCGACCTGGGTATCATTCAGAATACGAAACGCAACCGGATCCACGCCCGCCTTGTCGGCAATTTCGTCGATAGCGATCTCAAGAGCCATCAGGCCGGGGGCCTCGCCCGGCGCGCGCATGGCATTGCCCTCAGGCAGATCAAGCGTGGCCAGCCGCAGGCCAGTATGGCGGTTTGCGCCAGCGTAAAGCAGCTCGGTTTGCTGGACTGCCGTTTCCGGCGTGCCGCCGGGAAGATTGCCCGACCAGCTATCATGCGCGATGGCGACAATCTTTCCTTCGGTGTCGGTACCGATACGGATGTGCTGGAGGGTGGCCGGACGATGGGTCGTGTTATTGGGGACCGTCGGCCTCGGCAGCATCACCTTGACCGGGCGCTTCACCGCCCGCGCCCCCAGCGCCGCCAGCAGGGCATCGCTGCGTAAAAAGAGTTTGCCGCCGAAGCCGCCGCCAATATACGGCGAAACGATGCGCACGTTCTCCGGCGGGATCTTCAGGGTCAGGGCCAGATCGGTACGGCACCAGTCAATCATCTGGTTTGAGGTCCAGACCGTAACGTTGTCGCCCTCCCAGACGGCCATAGAGGCATGGGGCTCCATCGCCATATGGCTCTGGTCCGGAGTGGTGTAGATCGCATCGAGCTTCACCGCCGCCGAAGCAAAGGCGGCAGTCACGTCCCCGACGTTTTTGTCGGGGGTATCCTCCGGCGGCTCGGTGACGGAAGCTTTTTCCGCCGCCAGATCGTAGGCGCCCTGCGCTCGTTTACAGGTCACCTTGACCAGCGCTGCGGCCGCACGGGCCTGCTCGAAGGTCTCTGCCACCACCAGCGCAACCGCCTGATGGTAGTGCTCGATTTCAGGGCCGCCTAACAGGGTGGCGGTATTTTTCTCTCCCTTGCCAAGCGGTCCGGCGTTATCGGCGGTAATCACTGCCAGCACGCCGGGGGCCGCTTCCGCCGCCTTTGTGTCAATGGCGCTAATGCGCCCTTTGGCGATGGGGGCGCCGACGACGTGGCCGTAAGCAGCATTGGGGGCGATATCATGCCATTCGTACGCATAGTGCGCGCTGCCCGTGGTTTTACGGGGGCCGTCGATACGCGTATGGGGTTGGCCGACAACCCGAAGCGTGTCGATAGGGTTAGTGGTGGCGGGTTTGTCGAATTTCATGCGTGAGCCCTCGCTTCAGACAACACGGAGGCGAGCGTGCGCTTCGCCAGGGTGAGTTTAAAGGCGTTTTCAGGCGTGGGATGGGCATCCGCAAACAGCCTGTCATACACCGCCTGCGCCCCGTCCGGAAGGCGGGCATCTGCTTCATCCAGCCGCCACGGCTTATGGGCTACGCCGCCCAGGGCCACGCGGCCCGTGCCGTCAGGCTGAACGATGGCCGCCACCGACACCAGCGCAAAGGCATAGGAGGCGCGATCGCGCACTTTGCGGTAGATATGCGTTCCCCCTGGTGGCGGAGGCAGCGTGACGGCAACGATCATCTCTCCCGGCGTCAGGACGGTTTCCAGATGTGGCGTGGTGCCCGGGGCGCGCCACAGTTCATCGACGGGAAAGGTCCGTGTCTTGCCGTCCGGATCGACCGTTTCGACTTTGGCGTCCAGTACGCGCATGGCGACCGCCATATCGCTGGGATGCGTGGCGATGCAGGCGTCACTTGCGCCCACCACCGCCAGCTGGCGGCTATAGCCCTCGCGCGCCGCGCAGCCGCTGCCGGGCAGGCGCTTATTACAGGGTTGGTTGGTATCATAAAAATAGGGGCAGCGGGTTCGCTGCAGCAGATTACCGGCGGTGGTGGCCTGATTACGTAGCTGGCCGGAGGCCCCGGCAAGCAACGCCCGCGACAAGACCGCGTAATCTTTGCGCACCCGGGCATCGGCGGCCAGATCGGTATTACGCACCAGCGCCCCGATACGCAGACCGCCGTCGTCGGTGGCTTCAATGCTATCCAGTCCGAGATGGTTAATGTCGATCAGGTGGACGGGGGTTTCGATCTCCAGCTTCATCAAATCCAGCAGATTGGTCCCGCCGGCAATGAATTTTGCCCCCTCGTGGCGTTGGGCGCTCTGTGCAGCCTCGGCCGGGGTCTTTACGCGCTCATAGGTAAAGGCTCTCATGATTTCAGCTCCCCGGCGGCCTCTTCGATGGCGGCAAGAATGTTGGAATAGGCACCGCAGCGGCAGATATTGCCACTCATGCGCTCGCGCAGTTCGTCAGGGGTCATTTCCGGCGGCGAGACCAGATCGAGGGTCACGTGGCTCGGGATCCCGGCTTCGATCTCTTTTAAAACGGCGACTGAAGAGCAGATCTGCCCCGGGGTGCAGTAACCGCACTGGTAGCCGTCGTGTTTAATAAAGGCGGCCTGCATGGGGTGCAGCGCCTCAGGGGTACCCAGCCCTTCAATGGTGGTGATATCGGCATCCTGGTGCATCACCGCCAGCGTCAGGCAGGCATTCAGACGGCGGCCATCCACCATCACGGTGCAGGCGCCACACTGTCCGTGGTCGCACCCCTTTTTGCTGCCGGTCAGTTGCAGATTCTCACGCAGGGCATCCAGTAAGGTGGTACGGGTATCGACCTCCAGGGTTCGCGGTTCCCCGTTAACCGTAAAAGAGAGGGGAAGACGTTCAGCGGGGGGCGTGGCCGCAGGGCGCTCGTCACCAAACGCCATACCCGGCGCAACGGCGGCGGTGGCGGCGGTGCCCGCGCTGACTTTCAATAGGGTACGACGCGTCAGGCTAAAATCCTGCTCGCCTTCGTCAGGGGTATTGCCATGGTTGCTCATGCCAGGCCTCCGGTATCAAATGAGAAAAGTTATTCCTGAAACGCTTTTTTAAGCTTCAAGCATAGTCCCTGCTGTAGGCAGGATTATTCCTAATTCGTTAGTCGGGAGGCTGGCGCAGGCAGGCTAGTCCATGAGATAGCGGATAACGGTGACGCCCTCTTCTTGCCGTACGCGGGATTTTACCCGCCAGGTCTGTTCAATTTGCTCCGGGGTGAATACCGTTGCGGGCTCGCCGCTTGCCACGATCCGCCCGCCTTTAAGCAGCACCAGCCGCTGGCAGAATCGGGCCGCCAGGTTGAGGTCATGCAGCGCGACGACCACCGTCAGCGGCAGGCTGGCAATCAGGCGCATTAGCTCCAGCTGATGCTGAATGTCGAGATGGTTTGTCGGCTCATCCAGCAGCAGTACCTGCGGTTGCTGAGCCAGGGCGCGGGCGATTTGGCAGCGCTGGCGCTCGCCACCGGACAGGTGACGCCACTGCCGATCGCGCAGCAAGGTGAGCTGCATCAGGCGCAGCGCCTCTGCCACAGCCTGCTCATCTTCGGCGTGCCAGCCCTGTAACAGCCGGCGATGTGGGGTACGTCCCAGGGCGACAATCTGCCCGACGCTGAGATCCCCATCCACCTCGGCATGCTGCGTAACAAACGCCATCTGACGGGCACGCTGCCTGAGGGGGAGGGCATCAAGGGCAATCCCATTCAGGCGTACCTGCTGCGCACCGGCGGGCAGCAGCCCGGCCAGACAGCGGAGCAGGGTCGACTTCCCCGAACCGTTTGGCCCCAGCAGGCCAACACGCTGCCCGGCGCTCACCTCCAGATCGATACCATGGAGTACGGTTTTTGATTGCAACTGCACCTGCAGTCCCTTCGCTGAGATATTCATCTTTTTCTCTCCCGGCTGCGCCACAGTATCAGGACAAACGCGGGGGCCCCCACCAGCGCGGTGACCACGCCGATCGGCAGCACCTGGTGGGCGATCAACGTGCGGGAAACCATATCCGCGAGGATCATAAAATGGCTGCCAATAAGAAAGGTTAAAGGAATGGATCGCTGATGGCCCGGGCCGCTCACCATGCGCGAGATATGTGGGATCACGAGGCCGACAAAGCCCACGGCGCCGATGGTGCTGACCATCACGGCGGTGATCAGCGCGCAGGTTAGCAATAACACCACGCGTACCCAGGTGACCGGGACCCCAAGGGTGGTAGAGACTTCATCGCCGAAAGTAAAGGTATCCAGCGCCCGGGAGAAAGCCACGATTATGAGCAACCCCGCCAGCGTAACCGCCAGCGCCAGTACAGCATCGGGCCAGCGCACCCCGCTCAGGCTCCCCAGCAGCCAGAACATGACGCTGCGTGACTGCTCGGCGTTGGCCGAGGTGCTTACCACATAGGCTGTCAGCGCGTTAAACAGCTGGGTACCGGCAATGCCCGCCAGCAAAATGCGCGGCGGACTGTCGGTCATGCCGCGCGTAATGACCATGATCAGCCCAAAAGCGCCGCAGGCGCCGAGAAAGGCACCGCTGCTGACGCCCAGCGTGGTACCGCCGATGCCCAGCAACATCACGCAGACTGCCCCCAGCGACGCCCCGGCGGAGATGCCCAGCAGATAGGGCTCCGCCAGCGGGTTGCGTAGAATCGACTGCAAGACCAGCCCGCACAGGGCCAGCCCGCCGCCGCTGCAGGCCGCCATCAGCGCCCGGCTCATGCGATACTCCCAGACAATACCCGCCTCCACCTGGGGAAGGTCGAAGGCGGTCAACCCTAACCCGTTAAGAATGGCCTGGCCTGCCGTGATAAAGGAGACCGCCATCTCCCCCTGAGTGGCGGCGAGCACCAGCATCAAGGGTAGCGCCAGCACGCCTGCCGCCAACAGCGTGCGGTATCGCCAGCGCGGAGGTGAGACGGGCAGACGCATGGCCAGAGTGCTCATGGCTGCGCCTGGAAGGTGGCCAGCTGTTGACCGATCAGCTCGACCGCATCCACGTTGCGCAGAGACGGATTTAACGACATGGCCGGCACCACGATGATGTGGTTATTTTTGACCGCAGGAATATGTTGGGTAACCGGATCGCTGCGTAAAAAGCCCTTTTTCACCGCGACGTCATCGGCGGGATAGAGCCGCCGCGCCATCTCAGCTATGACGATAATATCCGGCTGCGCTTGGGCAATACGCTCCCAGGTGACGGCAGGCCATTCGTCGTGCGAGTCGATAACATTGTTCAACCCCAGGGTCTTTCCGATCCAGCCCGGCGCGCCAAAATTGCCCGCAACCCAGGGATCGCCGTTCAGGCGGCTACTGGAGAACCAGAACAGCACCTTCAGCGGTGTTTTCCGCTGGCTGGCGGCCTCTTTTTGCGCCTTTTCGATGCGTTGCGTCAACGCCTTGATCAGGCTGTCGCCCTGCTGGGGGACGGCAAACAGCATAGCCAGTTCGCGGACTTCGCGTTCAATTTCCGCAATGGAGAAGGGGGTGCTGCGCGCGCCATCCCCGTTCGAGCTGTCGGTGACGCGCTTGCCAATGCAATCCGCAGGGGAGATCCAGGTGTTGATCCCGAGCGCGGCGAACTGGTCGCGGGTGCCCACTTCGCCCTGGGGTCCGATATGCCAGTGATACTGGGCCAGTACCAGCTCGGGTTTCTGGGCGACCACCGCCTCAAAGGAGGGGGCGTTATCGGCCAGCTTTTTCAGCCCTTTGCCCTGGGGGGCAAGCGTATCCGGTAAGGGGCCAAACCATACCGAGGTAGCGGCAATTTTCTTCTCCAGACCCAGTGCCAGCAGCAGCTCGGTTTCATGTTGCCCCACGGTCACAACGCGTTCTGGTGGGTGAGTAAACGTGTGTTTGACGCCGCAATTCTCCAGCGTCAGCGGGAAGGGGCCTGCCGCAAAAGCCTGGGCGGTGAACAGGAGCCATGCAGATGCAGCCAGGGAAAATAAATGTTTAACGGACACGTGCCAGACCTCAAAAATGTTATGTTATAACATAATACATGTAGTGAGGCGGGGTTCAACCCCTGAACAGAGCAAAGCGTCGATCGGCGGAAGGGGGGGGAAGTATGAAGACGCAACGGGCGCAGCGTCCGACTGCGCCCGTGAAGGTTACTGCGTGGCGCGCTTTTGCAGGCCGTCGAGCAACGCCTGATGGAAGCGCACCGGGTCCTGCATCTGCGGTGCATGGCCCATATCGTCAAATTCTACCAGAGTGGCCTGGGGGATCCGCTTCGCCGTCTCTTTCCCGAGCACCGCGTAATTCCCCAACTGCTGGCGAATTTCAGGCGGGGCGAGATCCTTGCCGATGGCGGTATTGTCTTTGGTGCCGATCATCAACAGCACCGGCATCTTCAGTTCACTGAACTCATACATCACCGGTTGGGTGTAGATCATGTCGTAGAGCAGGGCGGAGTTCCACGCCACGCGCGCTTTACCAGGGCCATTATTCAACCCGGCCAGCATCGTAACCCAGCGTTCGTACTCCGGCTTCCACTCCCCGGCGTAATAGGTATTCTTTTCGTACTGACGAATGCCCTCGGCGCTGGTTTTCAGTTCACGCTGGTTCCACTCATCAACGGTGATATGCGGTACGCCGCGCGCTTTCCAGTCTTCCAGCCCTATTGGGTTCACCATCACCAGCTGCTCGACCTGCTGCGGCCACATCAGCGCGTAGCGGGTGGCGAGCATGCCGCCGGTGGAGTGGCCGATAACCGTCACCTTATCAACACCCAACTGCTTCAGAAGGGCGTGGGTATTATCTGCCAGCTGCTGAAACGTATACTGATACTGTTCCGGCTTGGTGGATTTGCAAAAACCGATCTGATCCGGGGCGATGACCCGATAGCCGCTGGCGCTCAGGGCTTTGATAGTGGCCTCCCAGGTACCGGCGCAGAAGTTTTTACCGTGCATCAGCACCACGGTACGGCCATTCGCGTTCTCGGGTTTGACATCCAGATAAGCCATATCCAGACGCTGTTTCTGCGAGGTAAACGTAAAGTGCTGAACCGGCCACGCGTAGTCAAAGCCTTCCAGTTTCTCCCCGTAAGCTGGGGCATCGGCCGCCAGTGCCGGAGTGGAAAGGGCAACGAAAAGCGCAAGGCAGGATAATCGTCGTGCGGTCATGCAGGCTCTCCCATAGCAAAGAGTGAAAGTGAACAACAATGACACACTGTAGAGCACCAGACGGAACGGGGGTGTAAAGCGGGGTAAAGATGGCCGGGGCTGCGGTAATTTCCGCAGCCCGCTGGAAGGTTATTCCCAGTTATCCAGTACGCGCTGGCGTACTGCTTCAGGGTAACCCTGGTCAAAGGAGGCATGCAGATGACGTTTCTCCTGCAGGGTATCAAAGACCACTTTCGCCCCTTTGCCTGCGATGTACTCTGCTTCGTCATAGCATTGAGGCAGGCGTATCACTCGCTGGTCATCAAAGACCACGCGGCGGCCCACCGGGTGCACGCGGGTCGACAGCACCCATACCACTTCTCGCAGGTTGGTAGGATCGAAATCGTCATCCACCACGTACACTTTCGGGATAAAGACCATCGCATCGGTTTTAAATAGCACCTCGCCAATGCGGCGGCTTAACGCTTCGCTACTGACGCCCGGCAGCCGTTCGCGCCAGTTTTGCGCCACCACCACCAGCAGCCAGTGCACGGTAGAATCCTCCGGGATCCAGGCGGTTGTAATCGGCAGGTTTGCCTCGCGCAGCGAGGTCAGCGCATCGGCGGCCAGGCCCATCGCCCAGAGGGTATGTGATTCGTCGGTAGGACGCCCCGTTATCGACATGGGCCAGATAGGATCGTCCCGGTGGGTAATGGTCTCTACGTGGAAGGTAGGCTGCGCGGACGAGCCTTCTCCCAGATAGCCGCCGTACTCCCCATATGGCCCCTCCTGGCAATCCCGCTCGATGGAGACATGCCCCTCGATAACAATTTCGGCCGTGGCGGGAACGTCCAGATCGATGCCGATCGCCCTTACTACCGGCACCGGCGCTCCCGCCAGCGTACCAATGTAGTCCGCTTCATCCGCATGTGCCGGAATGGGAATGCCGGACACGCACGAAATCGCTGGCGCAGGACCCTGTACCAGCGCATAGGGCATTGGCTGACCCAATTTCACCCATTCGCCCCAGATCTGGCCAATATGCTGGCTTGGCACGATCAGCCCCACCATACGTTTGCCGTCCACCTTCATTACGCGGGCGATAGACCAGTTCACCCATTTACCGTCTGGGGTTTTGACAATCAGCGTGCCCCAGGTGTTGGCATAACGGCCACCGTCTTTATCATGGGCAAAGGGGATAGGGAAACGATCGAGGCTGGCGTCGTCGCCGCGCAAAATGTTCTGATGGCAAAGGGCATCGGCAGATCCCACGCGTACCGGCGGTATGCCGGGCTGACTGCGCGCGGCGGATAACGCTTCGATAATTTGCGGGCCAGTGGACTCGGGTGCCAGCCCCAGGGACATCGCCACACGGGCATAGGGCATGTCGCTGCGGGAGGAGAGGCTGGCCGGGGCGCCAAACAGACGAAAACCGGGCGCTACGCCGGCAACCTTATGAAATAGCGGGGCAGGGGACTGACGTTCATAGCTGCGACGCGTGATGGCGCTCGGCTCAAAATCACCGTCAACTTCCCGGCGGACGTGCATGATATCGCCCATCTCATCCAGGGCATCAATAAAGCTTCTTAAATCATCGTAATACTTCATCTGACTTTCCTTAAGTCCTGGGACGCGGTTCGCCCCAACGTTGCGTTAATGCGTTATCCAGCCCGAACTGATCGAGGATGCGCGACGCGCAGTGGTTAATGATGTCGTCGGTGCTTTGCGGGTGGTTGTAAAAAGCGGGCATGGGCGGCAACATCATGGCGCCCGCACGGGTCAGGGCGAGCATGTTCTCCAGATGGATAGCGTTGAGCGGCGACTCACGCGGCACCAGCACCAGCTTGCGCTGCTCTTTTAAGGTGACGTCGGCGGCGCGGGCAATTAAACCATCACCGTAGCCACAGCGAATGGCGGCGAGGGTTTTCATGCTACAGGGCACGACGATCATCCCATCCACCCGAAACGAACCGCTGGAGATGGCCGCCGCCTGGTCATGTTCGCTGTAACTCTTTGAGGCGAGGGCCAGAACCTCCTGTACACTGTAGGGCGTTTCCAGTTGGAGGGTTGCGCGTGCCCATTTCGAGATGACCAGATGCGTCTCGACGCCCAGCTCTTTGAGCGCGGCCAGTACGCGCACACCAATGGCGGCGCCGGTTGCGCCCGTCATGCCAACAACAATTTTCATGGGGTTTATAAGAACCTTTATGGTATAGTTTGAACTTAAACTGTTTGTATTCGAACTATATGGATATCGATTCAGGGAGTCAAGACAGCCAATGTCAAATCATCGCGACTTAATTCATGCCGCGCCGCTGTGGCCGCACGGTGATAGCTCACTTATGCACCTGATGCGCCGGGCGGGGCAGCACGCCACGCTCTGCTGGAGTCAGTGCGTGGACACGGGATTATCTGCCGTCCAGTACGCCATTCTGGTGGTGCTGGCCGAGGAGACCTCTTGCGATCAGCAAACGCTGGGCAGCCGGGCGGGCTTTGATAAAGCCACCGGCACCTATGTGATTGATCGTATGAGTAAGAGTGGATTACTGTCGGTGCAGACCGATCCCGACAACCGCAGGCGCAAGCTGGTCTCGATGAGTGCGGAAGGCGAGGCAATGCTGGCGAAGATGATTACGCAGGCAAAACAGGCTGAAAACGTGATTACTGAAGGAATGAGTGCGCAGGATATTGCCGATCTGAAGCGACTTCTAAGCAAGATTGGTGGCCTGCAGGCGCCCTGAAAGGGCGTCCCACAGGATCAAGGTCAGGCGACCGCGCGGGCGTTCTCTTCGATATCCGCACTGACGCGCACGTCGTCGGCATCAAAGATCATGCAGTGGCGATCGTCAAAAGCGAGTTCAATCTTCTGCCACGGGGCAAATTTCACGTCGCCCGGCAGGAGGATCTTCACGTTGTCGTGACCATAACACTGACCGAACAGATAGGTATTGTTACCCAGTCGCTCCACCACTTCGCAGTTAAAGGTGATGCGCGTCCCCAGGCGGGTATCGGTGGTTAAATGTTCCGGACGAATGCCCAGCGTCACCTGACTACCAGGGGCGAGCGGGGAGGTCTGGATCGCCAGGGTCAGAGAATGTTGCTGCGACAGGCTCACGGTCAGCTCCCCGGGTTGCCAGGCGGTGACGGTGGCGGGCAGGAAGTTCATTTTGGGTGAGCCAATAAACCCGGCGACAAACTTGTTCACCGGTTTGTAATAGAGATCCATCGGGGCGCCCATCTGCTCCACTTTGCCGTAATTCATCACCACAATTTTGTCGGCCAGCGTCATCGCCTCTATCTGATCGTGGGTGACATAGACCATGGTGGTTTTCAACTCCTGGTGCAGGCGCGCCAGATGCAAACGCATCTCCACGCGCAGTTCCGCATCCAGGTTGGAGAGGGGTTCATCGAACATAAAAACGCGTGGGTTACGCACAATCGCGCGGCCTATGGCCACACGCTGACGCTGGCCGCCGGAGAGCTGCTTTGGTTTACGGTCCAGAAGATGCGAGAGCTGTAGCGTTTTGGCCACCATCTCAACCTGATGGCGAATCTGATCTTTAGGCACCTTATTCACTTTTAGCCCGTAGCCCATATTCTCGGCCACCGTCATATGCGGATAGAGCGCATAGGACTGGAATACCATCGCCACGCCGCGATGAGACGGCGCCACGTCATTCATCACCTCGTTGCCAATCAGCACTTCACCTTCGCTCACCTCTTCCAGACCGGCAATCATCCGCAGCAGGGTCGATTTACCGCAGCCAGAAGGGCCGACGAAAACGGCAAACTCACCGTCCTGAATATCCAGATTCACATTGTGCAGCGTAACGGTGTCGCCAAAACGTTTGGTGACACTCCTCAATTGTATATTCGACATTAACGTTCCCCGGTAAGCCGTCGTTTCTGTCGTTGTGTATTACGTATAACAATTCACAAAGACGTTGTCCGGCGGCGCAAATTATCTGTCACGACTATAACTTCCTCTATTTGCATGCCCTATACAGATATTTCATTAATGTTATGAGGATCACACAACTTACAGTTTTTTGTAGAGTTATCATGATGTGAAGGGTAGCGTATAACAAACCAAAGAGGTCAGGCATCATTCTTCGCAGGCCAGCTATAGCAGGTTTTGCAGGCGCAAGGATAGATCGTCTGGCACCATAACAACCCTAAAATTGTTATACCTTCACATGAGGTTGATAATGAAAAAGAACATTCTCGCTGCTCTTATCCTCTCTGCTATCGCCACCGTTCAGGTTCATGCCGCGCAGCAACTTAACGTCTGGGAAGACATCAAGAAATCTTCAGGCATCAAAGATGCGGTGAGCGACTTTGAAAAGCAGTACGACGTTAAGGTCAACGTGCAGGAGATGCCCTACGCACAGCAGCTGGAAAAACTGCGTCTGGATGGCCCGGCAGGTATCGGCCCGGATGTCCTGGTCATCCCTAATGATCAACTGGGCGGGGCCGTGGTGCAAGGGTTGTTAACCCCCCTGAATATGGCGGCTGGCGCGACTGAGCAGTACACACCGGCGTCAATCAACGCTTTCAAAATGGATAACGTCCTCTATGGCGTGCCTAAAGCGGTCGAAACGCTGGTCTTAATCTACAACAAAGACCTCATCGACAAACCGCTGGATAGCCTGCAGGCGTGGTACGACTTTTCTAAGCAACAGCGGGCGAAGGATCAGTACGGCCTGCTGGCGAAATTTGACCAGATTTACTACAGCTGGGGCGCGATTGAGCCGATGGGCGGCTACATCTTCGGTAAAAACGACAAAGGCGGCTATAACCCGCAGGACGTTGGGCTGAACAAACCGGGCGCGGTCGAAGCGGTTACCTTCCTGAAAAAATTCTATGCCGACAATGTCTTCCCGGCGGGGATTATCGGCGACAACGGCCTGAACGCCATCGACTCCCTGTTTACCGAGAAGAAAGCGGCGGCGGTGATCAACGGCCCCTGGGCTTTCCAGCCGTATGAAGCCGCGGGCATCAACTACGGCGTGGCGCCACTGCCGACCCTGCCGGATGGCAAGCCGATGAGCTCATTCCTGGGTGTGAAGGGCTATGTGGTCTCGACCTGGAGTAAAGACAAAGCGCTGGCGCAGAAATTCATCGAGTTTATTAATCAGCCGCAGTACGTAAAAACCCGCTACGTGGCCACCCGTGAGATCCCACCGCTGACGGCAATGATTGACGATCCGCTTATCAAGAATGACGAGAAAGCCAGCGCGGTGGCGGTGCAGGCCGCGCGTGCATCTGCCATGCCGGGCATTCCGGAGATGGGTGAAGTGTGGGGCCCGGCAAACGCCGCGCTGGAGCTGAGCCTCACCGGTAAGCAGGATCCGAAAGCGGCGCTGGATGGCGCAGAAAAACAGGTTCAGATGCAAATTGAAGCCATGCAGGCCAGCAATCAGTAATTGTCAGAGGTAACAAAACGGGCGCCCCGCGCCCGTTTTTTGAAAGGAGTGGTCAGTGAGTATCATCCCAGAAAATTATGCCAGCGCGCGGCCAGCCGGGCGTCATGCCTGGTGCGGCCTGCTGTTGGCGCTCATCCCGGGTTTCGGCCAGTTTTATCATCGTCAGTGGCTCAAGGGCGTTATCTTTCTCGTGCTGCTGGTAAGCTTTGTCGGCGTGTTTGCAGACTTCCTGGGCGAAGGGCTTTGGGGGTTGGTGACGTTAGGCGAAGAGGTACCGCGCGACAACTCTATTTTCCTGCTGGCAGAAGGGATTATCAGCGTGCTGATCATCGCTTTCGGCGTGGGACTTTATGCGCTTTCGCTGCGGGACGCGTGGGCCAACGGTCGTAAACGTGACGAGGGACAACAGCTTAACAGCGTGCGCAAGCAGTACCAGATGCTGCTGAGCGAAGGCTTCCCCTATCTGATGATCTCGCCCGGCTTTATTCTGCTGGTGTTTGTGGTGGTCTTTCCGATTCTGTTCGGGTTTGCCATCGCCTTCACCAACTACAACCTCTACCACACCCCGCCGGCGAAGCTGGTGGACTGGGTTGGTTTCAAGAACTTTATCAACATTTTCACCCTCTCCATCTGGCGTTCCACCTTCCTGGACGTGCTGCAGTGGACGGTGGTCTGGACGCTGCTGGCGACCACGCTGCAGTGTTCCGTCGGCGTGCTGTTAGCCATCCTGGTGAACCAGAAAGATCTGCGCTTCAAGCCGCTTATCCGCACCATCTTTATTCTGCCGTGGGCGGTGCCGGGTTTCGTCACTATTCTGGTGTTCGCCGGCATGTTTAATGACTCTTTTGGCGTCATCAACAATGCCATTCTGGCCTTCTTTGGTATTGCACCCAAGGCGTGGATGACCGATCCGTTCTGGACCAAAACCGCGCTGATCATGATGCAGACCTGGCTCGGCTTCCCGTTTGTTTTCGCCATGACCACCGGCGTGCTGCAGGCGATCCCGGACGATCTCTACGAAGCCGCCACCATGGATGGCGCCAGCAGCTTTACCCGGCTGCGCACCATTACGTTGCCGCTGGTACTCTACGCCATTGCCCCGATTTTGATCACGCAATACACCTTTAACTTCAATAACTTCAACATTATCTACCTGTTCAACAACGGCGGGCCGGCGGTGGTGGGGTCGAATGCCGGCGGGACGGATATCCTGGTGTCGTGGATCTATAAGCTCACCATGTCTTCGTCCCAGTATGCGATTGCCGCAACTATCACCATCCTGCTGTCGATCTTTGTCGTCGGGCTGGCGCTGTGGCAGTTCCGTGCCACCAAATCGTTCAAAAATGACGACATGGCATAGGAGAGAGAACAATGGCTCAATCACAAAGTATTAAACGTGAGAAGTGGCTCCGCCTCTCGCTCTCCTGGCTGGTTATCCTGCTGGTCTCCACCGTCATTATCTATCCACTGGTATGGACGGTAGGGGCTTCGCTGAACGCGGGCAACAGCCTGCTCAGTTCGTCGATCATCCCGGAAAATCTCTCATTCCAGCACTATGCCGACCTGTTCAATGGCCAGGTGAACTATATGACCTGGTACTGGAACTCGATGAAAATCAGCTTTATGACCATGGTGCTGACGCTAATCAGCGTGAGTTTTACCGCCTATGCCTTCTCGCGTTTTCGCTTTAAGGGGCGCCAAAACGGGCTGATGCTGTTTTTGCTGCTGCAGATGATCCCGCAGTTCTCGGCGCTGATTGCCATTTTCGTCCTCTCGCAGTTGCTGGGGTTGATCAACAGCCACCTGGCGCTGGTGTTGATTTACGTCGGCGGCATGATCCCGATGAACACCTATCTGATGAAAGGGTATCTGGATGCGATCCCGAAGGATCTGGACGAATCGGCCCGCATGGATGGTGCCAGTAACTTCCGTATCTTCATTGAGATCATTATGCCGCTGTCAAAGCCGATTCTGGCGGTGGTGGCGCTCTTCTCCTTCACCGGGCCGCTGGGAGATTTCATTCTTTCCAGCACCATTTTGCGTACCCCGGACAAATACACCTTACCCATCGGGCTTTATAACCTGGTGGCACAAAAAATGGGTGCCAGTTACACCACCTACGCGGCAGGGGCAGTGCTGATTGCCGTGCCGGTGGCGATCCTCTATCTGGCGTTACAAAAATACTTCGTCTCCGGCCTCACCTCCGGCAGTACCAAAGGATAAGCACATGAAAAGATTCCAGCCCGCTCTGCTTGCGCTCTGCCTCTCGTGCGGATTTGCCGCCAGCACCTTCGCTGCTGATGCGCTGAAAACCCGTCCGTTTAACGGCATGCCGGGTGATTTTATCAAAGGCGCGGATATCTCCACCTTGCTGGAGGCCGAGCAGCATGGGGCGACGTTTTACAATGCGCAAAACCAGAAGCAGGACGCCATCGCGATTCTGAAAGCGAACGGTGTGAATTACGTACGCCTGCGCCTGTGGGTTGACCCGCAGGACGGCCAGGGCAATACCTATGGCGGCGGCAGCAACAACCTGGAGAACACGCTCGCGCTGGCAAAACGCGTAAAGGCCCAGGGGATCAAATTACTGCTCGATTTCCACTACAGCGATTTCTGGACCGACCCGGGCAAACAGTACAAACCAAAAGCCTGGGAGAAAATGGACTATCCGCAGCTTAAAACGGCGATCCACGATTACACCCGCGACGTCATCGCTCGCTTCAAGAAAGAGGGTGTGTTGCCGGATATGGTGCAGATTGGCAACGAAATTAACGGCGGGATCCTCTGGCCGGAGGGAAAAAGCTGGGGGCAAAACGGCGGTGAGTTTGACCGCTTAGCCGGGCTGCTGAATGCGGCCATCGACGGCCTGAAAGAGAACCTCACCGAAGGCGAGCAGGTGAAAATTATGCTGCATCTGGCCGAAGGTACGAAAAATGACACCTTCCGCTGGTGGTTTGATGAAATCACAAAACGTAACGTGCCGTTCGATATTATCGGCCTGTCAATGTACACCTACTGGAACGGCCCCCTCAGCGCGCTGAAGGCCAACATGGATGACATCAGCCAACGCTACAACAAAGATGTGATCGTAGTGGAAGCCGCCTATGGCTATACCCTGGAAAACTGTGACAACGCAGAAAATAGCTTCCAGGCCAAAGAAGAGAAAGATGGCGGTTATCCTGGCACCGTCCAGGGCCAGTACGACTATATACACGACCTCATGCAGACCGTTATTGATGTGCCGGCGCAGCGTGGCAAAGGCATCTTTTATTGGGAGCCAACCTGGATTGCCGTTCCGGGTACCACATGGGCCACTAAAGCTGGCATGAAATATATCCACGATGAGTGGAAAGAGGGCAATGCCCGCGAGAATCAGGCCCTGTTTGATTGTCAGGGAAAAGTGTTGCCATCAATGACAGTATTTAAATAATCCCCCTCTGATTTCAGGAAGCTGTAAATATGACTAAATTCGCGCCTTTATTTCCTAAGGTTGCTGCGTTACTGCATGGCGCCGATTATAACCCGGAACAATGGGAAAATTATCCCGGTATTATTGAAAAAGACATTACCATGATGCAGCAGGCAAAATGTAATGTGATGTCGGTCGGGATATTTAGCTGGGCGAAACTCGAACCGCGCGAAGGGGAATATGATTTTGCCTGGCTGGATGCGGTAATTGAGAAACTTTACGCGGCGGGTATTCATATATTCCTCGCCACCCCGAGCGGTGCGCGTCCGGCGTGGATGTCGCAAAAATATCCGGAAGTGCTTCGGGTAGGGCGTGACCGCGTACCGGCGCTGCACGGTGGGCGACACAACCACTGTATGACCTCGCCGGTCTATCGCGAAAAGACGCAGAAAATTAATCGCCTGCTGGCGGAGCGCTACTCGCAGCACCCCGCCGTGCTGGGCTGGCATATCTCTAATGAATATGGTGGCGAGTGCCACTGCGGCCTGTGTCAGCAAAAATTCCGCGACTGGCTGAAAGCGCGTTATAAGACGCTGGATGCACTCAACCATGCGTGGTGGAGCACCTTCTGGAGTCATACCTACACGGACTGGTCACAAATTGAATCGCCCGCGCCGCAGGGTGAGGTCTCCATCCACGGCCTGAATCTGGACTGGCGACGCTTTAACACCGCGCAGGTGAGCGACTTCTGCCGTCATGAAGTGGCGCCACTCAAAGCGGTAAATGCCGACCTGCCGGTGACCACCAACTTTATGGAGTACTTTTACGATTACGACTACTGGCATCTGGCGAAAGAGATCGATTTTATCTCCTGGGACAGCTATCCGATGTGGCACCGTGAGAAAGAGGAAACGACGCTGGCCTGCTACACCGCCATGTATCACGACATGATGCGTTCGCTTAAAGGCGGCAAGCCTTTTGTGCTGATGGAGTCTACGCCCAGCACCACCAACTGGCAGCCCATCAGTAAGCTGAAAAAACCGGGGATGCACATCCTCTCGTCTTTACAGGCGGTGGCTCACGGGGCGGATTCGGTGCAGTATTTCCAGTGGCGTAAAAGCCGCGGCTCGGTAGAGAAGTTCCACGGGGCAGTTATCGACCATGTGGGGCATCTGGATACCCGCGTCGGGCGTGAGGTGAGCAAGCTGGGCGATATGCTGGCGCGTCTGTCGGCGGTGGCGGGTTGCCGCACCGAGGCGCGGGTGGCCATTGTCTTCGACCAGCAGAGCCGCTGGGCGATGGACGATGCCGCAGGCCCGCGCAATATGGGCCTGGAGTACGAAAAAACCGTGAATGAGCACTACCGTCCCTTCTGGGAGAAAGGCATTGCCGTTGACGTGATCGATGCCGACCAGCCGTTGAGCCAGTACGCGCTGGTGATTGCCCCTATGCTCTACATGGTCCGCCAGGGATTCGCCGAACGCGCCGAAGCCTTTGTGGCCGAGGGAGGCCATCTGGTCACGACCTACTGGAGCGGTATTGTGGATGAAACCGATCTCTGCTTTACGGGCGGCTTCCCTGGCCCGCTGCGCAAGCTGCTCGGGATCTGGGCGGAAGAGATCGACTGTCTGGGCGAGGGGGAACGTAACCTGGTGCAGGGGCTGGCGGGCAATGCGTCGGGTCTGCAGGGGCCGTACCAGGTGCGTCATCTCTGCGAGCTGATCCACACCGAAACCGCCCAGACGCTGGCGACCTACCGGGATGATTTTTATGCCGGTCGACCGGCGGTAACGGTTAACCGCTTTGGCAACGGCAAAGCCTGGCACGTGGCGTCGCGCAACGATCTGCAATTCCAGCGTGACTTCTTCGCAGGCATTATTAACGAACTGGCGCTGCCGCAGGCCGTCGATGCTGACTTCCCACCGGGCGTGGTGGCTACCGCCCGTACTGATGGCGAGAGTACCTGGGTATTTGTGCAGAACTTCACGGCGCAGCAGCAGTTGATCACGCTGCCAGAGGGCTATACCGACAGTATGACCGATGCCGTGGCGGTGGGCGAAACCGTGCTCCTGCCGTGGGATTGTCGCGTGCTGAAGCGCAGGGCATAACGCCCGGCGCCACGCATAACACGCCTGCTCAAATGAGCAGGCATTTTTTTACCCCTGGATACCCTAAATCATTCGGCTTGCAGACCAGGATGCGTATCGCGTTTGCAGCGTGAAGGATGACGGATATAACTGAGAGGCTACTGATGGATACCAAAATCACTCAGCGTTTAATTCCGGCGTTTGGCGGAGAAGAGAATATCGAACATATCGAAGCCTGTATTACCCGCCTGCGCGTCACGGTAAAAGATTTAAATAAGGTGGATTCGCAGGCAATACAGGAGGAGGGGGCGTTAGGGGTCATTATTATTGGGCAACAAGTCCATGCGATATTTGGCCGACAATCCGATACCTTGCGCCAATTACTCGACGACCATTTTAATGGCCGTAAATAAATAAAAAAAACGGGATAGCCAATAAATGGTTATCCCGTAAAGGCCAAAATAACTACCCAGTGTTGGAGATAAAATAATGATAACAGGCAAATCAGAGAATAATGCTTACCACCAGGCTTCAACCTGGATGCCAAAGTTCCAGTTATTATTCGCGGTGCCATCCTGGAATGATTGACCCTTCTCAGAGTCATTCAGATAAGAGGCAAACACGCGCAGTTCCGGACGCGACATAAAATCAGGGCCATCCGCCAGACCCAGAGCGATGGTGTACTTCTCGCCGCTCTGTTTGTATTTCGCGCCGTCGGTGTAGGTGTCTTTCTGATAGAACCCGCCTACCTCGCCGATAAGACGCACATACTCCGTAAACTGATACTGCGCGCGGCCGACGAGGGAGATCAGGCGTGACTTCTCGGTGTAGAGGGTGGTGTCATCCGCCGAGCCCCAGGTGAGAACGTGGTTGAAAGAGAGCTTATCGGTGATGGGAATCAAGCCGGTGTTGATAACACGGTAACCCGAAGCATCGTTGACATAGTTCCACATGTCATACCAGCCTCCGCCCTGAGAGACCATATTCTGCGCCAGCCCTTTGTTGGCATACTGCAGCACCAGCTTGTTATAGCCGCCCAGCATCTCCTGGCTAATCTCGCCGGTGACCATCACGCCGTTATCAGCGTCATACAAGCCGCCGTACTCTTTCTGCTTGTTGGTGGGGTTTGGCATCGCGTAATCGATGCCCACTTCGGTCCACGCGCCTGCCCAGGGTTTCCAGCCGGCGTAGCGTACGTCGATATAGTTGATGTTGACATCGTTGTCACCATCCACGCGGTAATCCACGTCATTGGCATCGCCACGAATCCACGCCACGGAGATGGCACCGGGGCCGAGGGTGTAGTTTTCAATACCGGCACCGGCGCCGGAAATGTTCCAGTATTTGGTATCGATGATGTGCAGGTCATGACGCTGGTAATAGCGTTTACCGCCCCAAATTACCGCGTTAGGATCGCCCGGGATCAGCCCTTTGATCTGCAGGTTGAGCTGACGCAAGCCGAACTCGGCGTCGTCATCCAGGGTCGATTCGTTGTCATTCGAGCCATCGGACACCATGCTGACCATACTGTCGAGGTAAAAACTGACATCGTTCTTCTTGTAAACTTCTGAGCCTAACTCCAGCTCACCGTAGGTGTCGGTCTCGTTACCCAGACGACCAATCTTGTTTTTTTGCCACTCTTCCATCCCGCCATCCCGCGAGACGCCCACACCAGAGCGAAGATATCCATGGAAATCAATAGGTACTGAAGACGCCGCTAACAGCGAAGGTGAGGCCAGCGCAGCCGCCAACGCAACGGATACAGAGCGGATCGTAGTGTTCATTGTAACCCTCTTATTGTTTTGTAATACGTTCACAAATCCGCTGTCATAAAATGCCTAAACTCTTTTCGTGGCAATTGTGATGTCATAAATGTGTGATTAAGTGCAAATAAAACAGCGAGATTTGTTACGAGAGATGAGATTCAGACAGAAATGTGGCAATGTGAGCGTCGTACTTTTTTAGAGCGTGAGCCGCGCCATGATGCTGCGATGAGCGTTTTTTTAAATGGCCCCTGTTACAATCAAACAATAACGACACAAGGAACCGGACCATGAAGTCGAAAAGCGCGACGTTAGAGGATGTGGCTCGCCATGCGGGCGTCTCCTATCAGACCGTGTCCAGGGTACTGAACAAATCTGCCAATGTATCCGAAGCCACGCGCCATAAGGTGGAGAAAGCCATTGAAATACTGCGTTATGTTCCGAACCGGCTGGCACAGCAACTGGTCGGCAAGCAGACGCAGACCGTAGGGCTGGTCACCATATCTCTGGCCCTGCATGCCCCTTCACAGGTGGCGGCGGCGGTAAAACGCTATGCCAATCTTGAAGGTTACCAGGTGCTGATCTCCATGATCGATGAGAACGTCAACCACAGCATTCAGGATTCGATCAACGAATTGAAGTCTCAGCTGGTAAACAAAGTGATCATCAACGTGCCGCTGGAGGCTGACGAGGCGCAGAAAATCGCGTCAGATAACGACGACATCGTCTGCCTGTTCCTGGATGTTGATCCCTACAGCTCTGTGTTTAACGTTTCGTTTAACCCGGCGGATGGCACGCGCGCCAGCGTGAAATATCTGCATGAACTCGGCCACCGAGAGATCGCGCTGCTGGCGGGACCGGCCAGTTCAGTCTCGGCAGAGCTGCGCCTGAAAAGCTGGGTGGAGACGTTGAAGAGTTATGGCCTGGAGCCAGCCACCATCGTGCGCGGCAACTGGGATGCGCAGAGCGGTTACGCGGGGGCGCTGCAAATGCTGCGTGAGACGGCCCACTTTACCGCCGTGCTGGTGGGGAACGACCAGATGGCGCTGGGGGTGCTAAGCGCCTTCCATCAACATCAGATCCCGATTCCGGGCGAGAAATCGGTGATTGGTTACGATGACACCTATGAAAGCTCATTCTTCTATCCGGCACTGACGACCGTCTCGCTGGATCTGGATCTGCAGGGTAAAGAAGCGGTGCGCCGCATTCTGGACCACGGAGAGGAGAGTACGCTGCGCTTGTCGTCCATCCTACCGGCGCGGCTGGTGGTGCGGCACTCCACTGGCCCGAAAGGGGAGAAGGGGAAAAATCTGCAGGCGCTCGCCGACCAACTGCGGGCCATTGCCCATCAACTGGAGGAGCGGTAAAGCCCCCTCATTATGGCGACTGGGCAGAGTTGCCTCTGAGCGTGCCTCACGCACAGAGGCGCAAGGGCAGCGGCAGGGAGGTAAGCTCTAATGGACAAATACCTATAAGATTCAGCGATAAACTCAGGCTTCTGACCCCGGAAAATAGCCCAACAGGAGCCCGCTGAATGTTTCCTCACCTGCGCATTGCCAGACCCGTGACCGATCTTGCACGATCTTTCCATATGTACGCCAGCGGCCTGGGGCTGCAAAAGATTGCCGACTTTGACGATCATGACGGCTTTAGCGGCATCATGCTCGGCCGTGCCGGGCTGCACTGGCATATGGAGTTAACCCTCTGTCTGCACCATCCGGTACAGCCTTCCCCGACAGCAGAAGATCTGCTGGTCATGTACTATCCGGAAAAGCAGGCGTGGGAAGAGGCCTGTGAAAAGATGATCGCGGCGGGCTTCAGGGCGGTGAGCGCGTTCAATCCTTACTGGGATAAGCAGGGGGCAACCTTTATAGATCCTGACGGGTACAGGGTCGTTATCCAGAACCGAGCCTGGGAGTCACCTAAATAACGGATCAGAATGTCGGCACTGCCTGGTACGCATGCAGAACCGCCATGCACATAGGCTTACGCACGCGATAAACAACAGGAATGGCTGTATGCGTTATCCCACCACGGGAGACTGCGCCTTTAGAGTGGAAATAAAGGCGCAGATAGCACGCGAAATTACAGTTTTTTGTACCTTATGGACTGCCCAAAAAAGCGTGTTCTGTTAACGCTGTTCTGAACCGCACCAGGCGCCGAGTAACGCCTTCAACACACTGATAAGACCCAACACTATGAGCGCTGCCAAAGCGGCCAGCAATACAAAATTTGCCATCGGTTAATCCCTTCTGATAACACGTTTCTCAGAAAGCGTAGACGCTGTTTTCAAATTTTCCTCCCTTAATAATCCAGTGCGCTCTTTTTGTTAAATACTTCGTTTCGCACCGGGCATTTCGGGGCGTCTGGCGGAGGCTGAGGAACAACGCACTGAAGCTGCCAGCGTTGTCCTACAACATCGGCCAGAGTAGCGCCGAGAGGGTCGCCAGCCCGCCGAGAACCACCCACAACACGGTCATGCCACGCAGCTGCGCCAGCGCAGTACGCATACAAATAAGCCAGGCGGGAATGAGGAACACGATCACCGCAATGAGCGGCCCACAAAACGTCTCGATCAGGTTGATGACGTCCGGATTCGCGTAGACGATGCCGAACGTGAGCAGAAACAGCACCAGAGAGGCGGCGCGCTTGCGAGACGCCGCGTTTTGACCCGATCCGCTGGCCACCAGTTGGCTAAAGGTTTCCGCTACCGACAGGCCCACCCCGAGGAAAGATTTTGTCATGCCGAGTATGGCGATGAACGGAGCCACATAAAAGATGAGGTTGAAGCTGCCGTTTCCTTTAATCACAGAGAGCACGTTCAGGTTCTCCGCCTTCGCCTGCACGAAACTGTCATGCGGAATACTTAGCACGCAGCTCAGCACGAAGAAGATGATACTGGTAAAGATGGCGATATAAGCCACGCGGATCACCCACAACGCCTTTTCCTCGCCCCCGGCTTTTTTCTCTTTATACCAGGAGGTGAGGGGGGAGATCATCGGCGCACAGCAGAACGAAAACGTAATCAGCGGCAGCGTCAGCCAGATACCTTTCAGCGTCACCGGCAGCGGAGTGGTTTTCACCTCAGCAACCGCACCGGTGAAATTTGCAAGATGCCACTCGGGGATCAGTGAAACGGCGATAAGCAGCACCGATGCCGCGAAGGGCAGTGCCAGCGCGCTCATCGTCGCGACGACCTTATCGCGCCCCTTACTCAGTACTCCATATAGCGCAGCGACCACGATAAATGAAAGCGGCCCACGGCTGATGCTGGTCATCTGCAGATGATCCACGAGGAAGTTATCCAGCGCATTGACCAGCGCCACCCCGTAAACGAGGGTCACAGGGAAGAAGGTCACGCAGTAGAATAAGGTCATCAACTTCTCGCCGTGACCACTAAAGAAAGAACCGAAGATGGGCAGCATACCTTTTTCGGTCTGCTCCTCCCGCAGATAGACCCGACATAAGAGCAGGTGCGGTATCAGGGATAATGGCAGGCCCAGCAGCAGCATCACCAGGAAGATGACCGGCCCGCGCGTACCAATTTCCACCCGCAGGAAAAGCGTTCCCGCCCCGACCGCTGTGCCATACAGACCCAGGGTCCAGATATTGTCCTGCCAGCGCCAGCCCTTACGTACAGGGAGGGTGACTGTCGTCGTTGAACTATTCATCATGTTTTACTGCGTGGAGAATAATGCCTGAAACAGGGAGACCAAACCGGGAAATCGAATAAGTGTTGCCGGTCATCTTGCCAGTGAGGGGTGTAAAAAGGAGATCATCTGCCTCTGGAAATCGCGGTAGAGACATAACGTCCAGTGCTATCACGTACTGGGCCGAGAGGAGGTGCTTTCGCATACTCAAAACCTTGTCAGTATACCTGTAAGCAACGGTCATTATTTATAGAGTATGCTTTAACAGGCGGTTAATAAGAAAAGGCATTTGTGACATTAACGACTAAATAACGCCTGACTTTCCCTGCCTGCACGCCTGTTAATCAGAAAAAAACACCTTAATAATTAATTACCATAAGTAATTTTATTTCTGAAGGAGAAGCTTATTCGAATATTTTATAGCGGAGCTGAATGGATGCGCCTGGGGGGAATTAAAAAAACATGAACAATACAATCTTATAACCAGCCTATAGCGTTATGCACGTTAAGGATGTTGCTGAAAAAAACGGTTGTGGGATGCCATAATTTTGTGGCGACAGGACATTGCCGATTGGGTGAATTTTGTCTGTTTGTTTATATATTGTCACAGGTCGGCAGCAATGATCGCTAAACCGCACAAATGTGATAATTTTATAGCATCTATTAACAAAAGATGGCCATTTTCATAAGTTACCCTAATTTTTTGTCAAAGTTATAACATTATGAAAATATCCAAAAACCTTAGTCCTGCGTTCTGGTTCACCTTAATGCTGCCGTTACTGTTTATGGCGGTACGGTTCTCTCCCTTAACCTTATTTGATGCCTCTATGGTGGGTCAGATAGAAAATTATCAGGCACTCTGGTTACTCTTTTGCGGCGTATTCACACTGGCCGCGATGTTGCCACTCTCCCTCAGTAAGCCCACCCGGCTATTCTGGATCTGGTCTGCATACTGGTGGTTTGTACTGCTGGGGAGAAGCATTAGCTGGGGGCGTGAATATTTCCCGGATGTGCCACATCTTTATTTCCGTATCATCTCCGTGCTCTGGATTGCACCGCTGATCGTTGCGCTTTTTTCCAGGGCTCTCAGGGCAGAAATAGCACGCAAAATCAGAGATATTCCTTTCCCGGTGGCTATCTTTTCCCTGGCGCTCATCTCTTTCCTCATCTCCGATACGGTTGAGCATAAAAGAGTGCTCGCCTTCCTTTTCGTTGATCGCCCTGAACATCAGGATATTATTGAAGAGCTGTATGAAATACCCTTTATGGTCGCACTATTTATGACGGCATGTTATTACATGCGGATTGATAAATTAGCCTTAGCACATCCGGTTCGAAACCGTACCGATAACAGAGAAGCATCGATAACGCGCTCATAATTAATCGCTATCACGAATCGTCATGCTGTGTTTTACGGCATGACGGCAAAACAAAAATAGCAGCCAGGCTCGACTCCCCCTCTGTATGCCGCGAAAGGGGGATGTTTAACGGCCGTCACAAAGCGAAACCGACTATCTCTCTCCTTCATAAAAAGTGAGGAGTGTGCTCACGCCTTACCGCATTGCAACGCGTACTGAGCCGTATAAAACGCGTCGAGGGGCGTATCGTCCCGGTAGACCGCCCGGGTGTCCTCTCTGCATATCCACTCGTCAAGAAACCAGTCATCTTTACATCTGGCGTCCCGGGATGGCTTCACCGTCCAGGTGGATTTTCTGCCAAAGAGTCCCCTCCGCTGAACGATACTGCCGATGCCTCTCTCGTCGCCCATGCGAATGATCTCAAACTTCGCCATCATAGCCTCATGCTAACGAATACTAAGCCCAGATTATCCCACCTCTGCGGCGCGGTTTCTTCACAGTCTGCGCTATATTGCCTTCGTTAATGAAGATGCAAGCCGGGGTTGTAACTCGGGTGACCGCGTAAAACGCGTTTCGTGGCGTGAACCGTCGAACGTTTCACTTTGCGACCCGCATCCGCGCAATCTGTCATAAACCTGTCACACTCAAGGCGATGCGTAAAAAAAAGAGGAAGAAGGGATGAAAAGAGCACTCCTGGCGATCGCCGTGGCAAGCAGCGTCGCACTCAGTTCTGGGGCACAGGCGCAAACCGCGCCGGAAGGGTATCAGCTTCAGCAGGTTTTAATTATGAGCCGCCATAATCTGCGTGCTCCGCTGGCCAATAACGGCAGCGTACTCGAACAATCCACGCCCAGCCAGTGGCCGGAGTGGGATGTACCAGGCGGGCAGCTCACCACCAAGGGCGGCGTCCTGGAAGTGTATATGGGCCATTACATGCGGGAATGGCTCGCCGACGAGGGGATGGTTAAGGCTGGGGAGTGTCCGCCGGCCAGTAACGTCTATGCCTACGCCAACAGCCTACAACGCACGGTCGCTACTGCGCAGTTCTTTATCACCGGCGCCTTCCCGGGCTGCGACGTGCCTGTCCATCATCAGGAACAGATGGGCACCATGGATCCGACCTTTAACCCGGTGATTACCGATAACTCTCCAGCGTTTAAAGAAAAAGCCCTTAAGGCGATGGAGGCCGAGCGGCAAAAAATGCAGCTTGGTGAGAGTTACAAACTGCTGGAGCAGATGACCCACTATGCCGACTCCCCCTCCTGTAAGGAGAAGCAGGTGTGTGATTTGAGCGAGGCGAAAGACACCTTCAGTGCAGACTACCAAAAAGAGCCGGGCGTTTCGGGCCCGTTGAAGGTGGGGAACTCGCTGGTGGATGCCTTTACGCTGCAGTATTACGAAGGCTTCCCGATGGATCAGGTGGCGTGGGGCGAAATCAAAACCGACCAGCAGTGGCGGCTGCTTTCGAAGCTGAAAAATGGCTATCAGGATTCGCTGTTCACCTCGTCAGAGGTGGCACGTAATGTGGCTAAACCGCTGGTGAAATATATCGATAACGCGCTGGTCACCGACCAGGCGAAGGCGCCGAAAATCACGGTACTGGTCGGGCATGATTCCAATATCGCCTCGCTGCTGACGGCGCTCGACTTTAAGCCTTATCAGCTACACGATCAGTACGAGCGTACGCCGATTGGCGGCAAGATCGTCTTCCAGCGCTGGCACGATAAAAACGGTAACCGGGATCTGATGAAGATTGAGTATGTGTACCAGAGTGCGGAACAGCTGCGAAACGCGGATGTCCTGACGCTGAAATCCCCGGCTCAGCGCGTGACGCTGGAGCTGACGGGCTGCCCGATTGATGCAAATGGTTTTTGTCAGATCGACAAATTCAACGCGGTATTAAACGACGCGGCGAAGTAAAAAAGTCCCCCCCGCGCTGGCGGGGGGTAGTTGTCAGACGTTTTGCCGTTCTATAGTCTGCTCGCCCCAGAACAGCGAGTCTTTATCCGTCTTTTCAAAGGCGCGCACCAGTACTTCATCGCTGCCTTCTTCCCATATTTTCTCCGCCAGCTTCTCATCGTAGTTTGCGACTTCAAAGATAGCCTCTGCGATTTCTGGCGATGTATTACGTAAACTCGCCCATTCGCCCACGCGATGCGCTTTTGCTTCTTGAGTTGGCATATTCGTCCTCCTGTTTACGGTTAACCTTTCAGTTTGACGGCTAAGCCGGCAACATGTTCACCCTGATAGCGGGCAATATTCAGCTCCGCCTCGCTGGGCTGGCGGGAGCCATCTCCCCCGGCAATGGTCGTGGCGCCGTAGGGGGTACCACCACGTACCTGAGAAATATCAAACAGTTCCGGTGAGCCGTAGCCGATAGGTACAATCACCATCCCATGATGTGCAAGGGTAGTCCATGTAGAGGTAATTGTCTGTTCCTGGCCGCCGCCGGTGCCGGTTGAGCTAAACACGCTGGCAATTTTGCCGCGCAGCGCGCCGTTGGCCCACAGCCCCCCGGTCTGATCGAGGAAAGTGCGCATCTGTCCGGCCATATTGCCGAAGCGCGTTGGGGTGCCAATGATAATCGCATCGTAGTCCGCCAGCTCCTGCGGGGTGGCGACCGGGGTATCCTGTGTTTTACCCCCTGCGTTGGCAAACACCTCTGCGGGCATGGTTTCAGGTACACGTTTAATGGTTACCTCAACGCCCCCAATTCTTCTGGCGCCTTCCGCCACTGCCTGCGCCATCGTTTCTACGTGTCCGTACATCGAATAATAGAGCACCAGAATTTTCGCCATCTTGCTTCACTCCTCAATTATCGTCGCGCAGCCGAGCGCTGCAGTACCTTAAAGATATGACGTGCTGGCAGGAGTGCAAATTATTGCGCGGGTTGTTTGATCTGAGCACTGCTGCTTTTGCGGGGCAGGTGAGCGTCGCTTAAGATTCGCTCTGGCCACAAATCGAACTCCATTGCACCGTGCGGCAGCGCTGGTCTGACGATAACCGGCGTTAGGGTCTGCTGGCGCGCCGCGCCTCACTCAGTCGTTGCAGCCCGAAGATCATTGTGGCGAAAGGGAACAGGCGCATTGTTGCAATATGAAACATATTTGCCGTATCGAATTTTCGGAACGATAAGAGGTGCTTATGTGTAAGCGGCAAGAATTTTCATACGAAAGGCTGATTTCCTGTTGCTGAATATTACGATTCACTGGCCGGATGCCCTATGTCCACTAAGCTTAGTTTCACGCGGCGCAGATAAACTCGCTGAGTAAGTGTCGCCAGGTGAAAGAATCCTCTTTTACTGAATGCAGTATGATGTCTAATATGTCGAACTCTGGAGGTAGAACATGGCTAACCATCGTGGTGGGTCAGGTAATTTCGCAGAAGATCGTGAAAGAGCATCAGCAGCAGGCCGTAAAGGTGGCCAGCAGAGCGGGGGTAATTTCAAAAATGACCCTCAGCGTGCGTCAGAAGCTGGCAAAAAAGGGGGCAAAAATAGTCACGGCAGCGGTAACAATAGCAAGTAGTGACTAAAGTCTACGATACGGATAGCGCAATCCGTAACGTTGCTCCCACCGCCGGATAGCCCGGCGGTTTTTTTATCTCCGCAACATTGAACTGTTATCACCGACATCGCACACTAGCGGATTGATCCTTGTCTTTGGTGTTACATGTCTGCCTCTCGTTATGCTTTCTCCGTTAAACCGCAAGAAGCGCTATTAATTCTCATCACTATGTTCTGGGGTGGCACGTTTCTGGCCGTCCAGTATGCGGTCACCCGGAGCGATCCCTTTTTCTTTGTCGGCCTGCGCTTCGCCACGGCGGCGGTTGCGGTGGCGTTGATCTCACTGAAATCTTTGCGCGGGCTTACGCTTAAAGAGCTCAAAGCCGGCGTGGCGATTGGCGTGGCGATCGCCATGGGTTACAGCCTGCAAACCTGGGGTTTACAAAGCATCTCCAGCAGTAAATCGGCCTTTATCACGGCGATGTACGTTCCGCTGGTGCCACTGTTGCAATGGTTATGCCTCGGCAGAATACCGGGAGTAATGTCCTGTGTGGGCATCGTGCTGGCCTTTGTAGGCCTGATACTGCTGGCCGGGCCGGGCGATAATCTGCTGGCATTAGGACCGGGTGAGATCATCACCCTGGTAGGCGCGATTGCCATTGCGGCGGAGATCATTCTTATCAGCGCGTGGGCGGGACAGGTCGATGTAAAACGTGTCACCGTGGTGCAGCTCGCTACCGCCTCGCTGGTGGCATTTGGCGCGATGGTTCCTGCCGGCGAAGCCGTTCCAGCGCTGTCGCCGGGGCTGATTGTTGTTGCGCTCGGTCTGGGCATATTCAGCGCCATTATTCAGGTCACCATGAACTGGGCGCAGAAAAGTGTCTCCCCGACGCGTGCGACCGTCATCTACACCGGCGAACCGGTCTGGGCCGGTATTTTTGGCCGCATCGCCGGCGAACGACTGCCTGTCCTGGCCCTGCTTGGCGGCGTCTTTATTGTCGCAGGTGTGCTGGTGAGCGAACTGAAGTTAAAAAGGAAGCGTAAAGCGGCCAGTGAGCTAACCTCAGACTAAATCGTGGTGAACAGAAATGCCCCTCTTCGGAGGGGCATTGGCTATTAACTGTCCTGCCCGACAACCTCCCCCTGGGGGACGGCTGCCGCCCGTCGGCTTAACAGCGCATTCAACAGAATTGCGCCGAAGGTCGCGGTGCCAATGCCGCCCAGAGTAAAGCCGCCCAGCGACAGGGCAAAATCTCCCGCCCCCAGTACCAGCGTCACCGCCACCATGATCAGATTCCCGTTCTGACTCAGATCGACATGGTTTTGCACCCAGATGCGCGCTCCCGCCACGGCAATCAGGCCAAACACCACGATCGAGGCGCCGCCAATCACCGGAGCAGGAATGGTGTGGATCAGCGCGCCAAACTTCGGCGAGAAGCCCAGCAGCAGGGCAATCACCGCCGCGGCCACAAACACCAGCGTAGAGTAGACTTTTGTCACCGCCATCACGCCAATGTTCTCGGCATAGGTGGTCACGCCGCTGCCGCCCACCGAGCCTGAAAGCAGGGTCGCCAGTCCGTCACCGACAAAGGCGCGGCCCATGTACGGGTCCATATTGCGCCCGGTCATCCCCGCCACCGCCTTCAGGTGGCCCAGGTTTTCCGCCACCAGGATCACTGCCACCGGGGCAATCAGCATCATCGCCTGGCCGCTAAACGTGGGGGAGGTGAGCTGCGGCACACCAAACCAGGCGGCGTTGTGTACCAGCGTAAAATCCACCGGTTTCCCCAGCCCGAGCAGGTTAGTGACCAGCGCATAGAGCAGGCAGGCGATGATCAATCCCACCAGAATCAAAAGCCGTTGCACCATGCCGCGGGTAAAGACCGCGACCAGGCCAATGCACAGCACCGTCATCACCGCCATCCAGCTATCAAATGCCGAGCCAGAGACCCCTTTCACCGCAATCGGCGCCAGGTTAAGGCCAATAGCCATCACCACCGCCCCCGTGACCACCGGCGGCATGAGCCGCTCTATCCAGCGGGTACCGCTTTTCATCACGATCAGCCCAATCAGGGTATAGACTGCCCCGCAGGCGATAATTCCCCCCAGCGCCACGCTGAGATTGGGGTTTACCCCCTGGCCGCTAAAGCCGGTGGCAGCAATCACTACCCCCACAAAGGCCGCGCTGGAGCCGAGATAGCTTGGCACCCGCCCCCCGGTTATCAGGAAGAACAGCAGGGTGCCGACGCCTGACATCAGGATCGATAAGTTCGGATCCAGCCCCATCAGGATGGGCATCAGCACTGTGGCACCAAACATCGCCACCGCGTGCTGCACCCCCATCACGGCGGTCTGAGGATACGAGAGTCGTTCATCCGGCGCGACCACGCCGCTACCCGTAGAGGTCGATTTCAACTGCCAGTGGGGAAAACCGAACATTGCCATGAGCAAACTCCTTCAGGAGGGTTAACAGGCCGGTCGCATAAGTGCGTGATAGCCGCGATCAAACCACACCAACCCCTGCGGCGCGGGGTGGCACGTAATAGCTACGATGCTACAAAACAGAATGTCGTGGGTGCCCACGCTCACCACCTGGCTAATGTGGCAATCGAACGACACCAGCGCCTCTTCCAGCCGCGGGCAGCCGGTCTCCCCCCTCTGCCAGCGGGCGGCGGCGAAACGCTCCACCATCGGCGTTTTGCCGCCAAACAGATTAGAGAGCGGTTCTTGTCCGGCGCTCAGGGTATTCACGCACAGGGTGCGGTTTTCGCTAAACGTGGGCCACACCGAGGCCCCCCGGTTCAGGCACACCAGCAGGGTCGGCGGCTCGTCAGTGACGCTACACACCGCACTGGCGGTAAAGCCCGCCTGTCCGGCAGGACCGTCAGTGGTGATGATATTCACCGCCGCCCCCATGCAGGCCATGGCGTCGCGAAAGGTCTTTTTATCAGGAAGGGTCATGATGGCTCCTTACGCCAGCCCGCAGGCGTCTTCAAAGGTGAGGCGCGGCAGGCGGGCATACACTTTGCTGGCATCGCCATAGCCGATGTTAACGAGCAGATTGCTCTTGAGAGGGGTGCCGGTGAAAAAGGCGGCGTCCACCTTCTCACGGTCGAAGCCGGACATCGGCCCGGTATCCAGCCCCAGCGCCCGGCAGGCGAAAATGAGATAGGCCGCCTGCATGGCGCTATTACGGAACGCCGTCTCCTCGGCCAGCGCCGGGCTTGAGGTAAACCAGCTTCGCGCATCGCCGTGCGGAAACAGCGCAGGCAGGCGATCATAGAACGTGCTGTCCCAGGCGACGATGGCCGTCACCGGAGCGGTAAGCGTCTTTTCCAGGTTGCCGCTGGAGAGCGCGGGGCGCAGCTTCTCTTTGCCCTCCGGCGTACGGATAAACACGAAGCGCGCCGGAGAACAGTTAGCGGAGGTGGGCCCCCATTTCAGCAGCGCATAGATCTCGCGCAGGGTCTCGTCACTCACCGGCTGGGGCAGCCAGCCGTTGTGCGTGCGCGCCTGGGTAAACAGCGTATTGATTGCGGTGGGGTTGAGTGCTTCGCTCATTTCGACTCCTTAAAAAACGGGTTCAGGTCTGTGTAGCAGGCTGGCCAGCCCGTTCAGCAGCAGAGTGTTAAAGGATTCGGGTTCGGTGACATTGCAGGCGTGGCCGCCATGGCGCATCACCACCTTTGTGCTGCGGGGCAGGGCCGCATGCAGTGCTGTGGAGCAGACCGTCGGCACCAGCAGATCGTCTGCGGAACAGATCACCTGCACCGGGCAGGCAACGCGCGCAGCCTGATGGCTAAAATCGGCTGCCTTGAGGGCAGCGAGCCTGCGCAGCAGATTGGTTTTGCCCTGGAAGTGGGCCAGCGCCAGCGCCTCTTCCGCCTCCATACGGGGCGCACGGGCGGCCATCCAGTCTGCCGGGTAGAGAAACAGCGGCTGGGCCTCGACCCACGCCTGAGCACCGCCCGCATGCAGGAGCCGCTCGCGAATCTGGAAGCAGCGTCGGGTGTGGGGATTAAGCGTCAGCCAGCCGTTGATACAGACCAGCGCGCTCACGGCCTCGGGCGAGTCGATGGCCAGTTGCAGCCCCACCAGGGCGCCCAGCGCGTGACCCACCACGGCATAGCGTGAGATGCCCGCTGTTAAAAGTGCCTCGTGCAGTTCGCGGGCCATCTGTGCCAGGGAGTAGTCCTCGGGCAGCGTCGCGGTATTGCTGCCCGTGCCGCGCTGGTCGTAGCAGACCACCTGATACTCCTGTTCCAGGGCGGCGAGCTGAGGCAGCCAGTAGCTGGCGCTGCCCCCGAGCCCCGAAATCATTACCACGACTGGCGCGCCCGCCCAGGGCGGCGGTGAGACGGAGAGTTTCATCAGTCCCTCACTTAGCGATATGCGCAACAGAGGCGATCTCAACCAGCGCTTCCGGCTTCACCAGTCCGCACTGAATGCAGAATCGCGCCGGTTTATCGCCGGGAAAGAACTCCGCGTAAATTTCGTTAATCGCGGCGTAGTTTTTCCAGTCGGTGATAAAGATGCTGTTGAAGGTCACATCCTCCAGGGTGCCACCCGCCGTCTCGATAACGCTTTTGATGGTCTCGAGCACGTGGCGGGTTTGCCCCTTTGGGTCGTCGGGATAGACCACGTTATTCTGCTTATCAAACGGCAGGGTACCGGAGACATAGACCACGCCATCGGCAAGGGTGCCCGGCACAAACGGGGCGATGGGGGTGCTGGTGCCTGGCGGGATAATGACGGATTTAGGCATGGCGTGACTCCTCAGGCGATACGGGCAAGTGTGGCGGGTGAAAGGGCATGGCAGAAGCTTTCGACATCGCTGACCCAGCCAAAAAAGGTTTCGATATTGAACAGCGCGGCCTCTTGCGCAAATGCAGGGCCCGCCTGGTGGGTCGCGTCCTCCAGCACAACGCCGAAATATTCGAGGAAAAAGCCGTCGCGAAGGGTCGACTCCACGCAGACGTTGGTCGCGATTCCGGTAAAGACCAGATGACGAATGCCCCGGCTTCGCAGGATGCTGTCCAGCGGGGTGTTGAAAAAGCCGCTATAGCGCGGTTTTGGCAACACGATATCGCCGGGCTGAGGCACCAGCTCATCCACGAGCTGGTAATCCCAGCTCCCTTTTGCCAGCAGCTTGCCCTGCAGTTCAGGCCGTTTGCGCATGGTTTTCAGGGCGTTCGATTTGTGGTAGTTGGGGGAGCCGGGGCCTCCCGCCTCGACGTACTGCTCATCCCAGCCGTTCTGGAACCAGATGATCAGCATCCCCGCTTCTCGTGCGGCGGTGACGGCGGTATGAATGTTCTCAATCACAGGCCGGGTAGTGGAGACGTCAAATCCGGCCAGATCGAGATAGCCTCCCGGGGTGGCGTAGGCGTTCTGCATATCCACCACAATCAGGGCACTCTGCTGCGGCGCAAAGGTAATCGCCTCCGGGCGTGCAGGTAAGGTTGTCATTACGCGACCTCCCGGGTGGTAGCCGGGATATTCGCCCGACACTGCATCAGGGGCTGAATGCGTTCCCCGAAGGCCTCGATGCCCATCAGGAAATCGTCAAAGGTAAGCAACACCCCTTCGGCACCCGGTACGCTGGCGACTTCATCCAGCATTTTCGCTACGCTGGCGTAAGAGCCAACCAGCGTGCCCATATTGATATTCACCGCTGAGGTGGGGTCGGCCATCTGGCGCACGTTGGTGTCGGTGCCGGAGCGGGTGTCTTTCTGGCTCTGTTCGGTGAGCCAGCTTAGGGCCTCTTCGTCAGCCCCTGCTTTATAGTGTTCCCACTTCGCCCGGGCAGCCTCGTCAGTTTCGTCAGCAATCACCATAAACAGGACGTAAGAACCCACGTGGCGCCCGGTTTTCTCGGCCGCCTGCTGCATGCGAGCGGCCGTCGGCGCGAAGGCACTCGGTGTATTGACCCCTTTGCCGAAGCAGAAGTTAACGTCCGCATGCTCGGCGGAGAAGGCCATGCCCGCATCGCTCTGTCCGGCGCAGATCACCTTCATTGGCACCTGCGGCTGCGGGCTGACGCGACAGTCGTTCATGGTGAAGTAGTCGCCCTTGAAATCGCTTTTCCCCGTGCCCCACAGGTCGCGCAGGACGGTGACATATTCGGTCAGGTAGTCGTAACGTTTTGAGAAGTACTCGTCGCCCGGCCAGAGCCCCATCTGCTCATATTCGGGTTTCTGCCAGCCGGTGACCAGATTCACGCCAAAGCGTCCACCGGAGATAGAGTCGATGGTTGAGGCCATCCGCGCCACAATGGCCGGCGGCAGCGTCAGGGTCGCGGCGGTCGCGTAAATCTGGATGCGGGTGGTCACCGCCGCAAGGCCCGCCATCAGCGTGAAGGAGTCCATGTTGTGATCCCAGAACTCGGTTTTACCGCCAAAACCGCGCAGCTTGATCATCGAGAGGGCAAAATCAAAATGGTAGTGCTCTGCTTTTTGCACAATCGCTTTGTTCAGCTCAAAGGTCGGCAGGTACTGGGGGGCATGGGTGGAGATCAGCCAGCCGTTGTTGCCGATAGGGACAAATACGCCAATTTTCATCACAAACCTCTCTTACTCTGTGTGGGGTGAAAGTCAGAGGTGGCGCTGCATCCTGCATCTCCTCTTCAGCCGCGTACTCCTGTTTTGCAAAGGCGATGCCAGTTTTGAAAAGGTTAATGTTATTAGTGTGTTAAAAGTAAGTTGATAAAAAAGGCATTTGAAAAGTGGACTAAACGGTCAAAAAGTCTGCACATAAATCAGGCAGTCATGCGCGATCGCGGTGCAGAATATCGTGTCATGTCAGGGGTTTTGCTATGCTGTTGGCAAAGAAAAAGGAGTGAGCACATGGCACAAGGCGCAGTGAAGGGCACCGGTAAGCGGTCGCAGGCGGTGAGCGCAAAGAAAGCGGCGATCCTGGCGGCGGCGCTTGAGACCTTTTCCCAGTTTGGCATCCACGGTACTCGTCTCGAACAGGTCGCTGAGCTGGCCGGGGTGTCGAAAACGAATCTGCTCTATTACTACCCGTCTAAAGAGGTGCTGTACGTGGCGGTATTACGCCAAATTCTTGACGTCTGGCTGGCACCGCTGAAGGCGTTTCGCGAGGAGTTCACCCCGCTGGTGGCCATCTCGGAGTACATTCGCCTGAAACTGGAAGTGTCGCGTGACTACCCGCAGGCCTCCCGGCTCTTCTGTCTGGAGATGTTGCAGGGCGCTCCGCTGCTAAAAGAAGAGCTGACCGGGGGCGTGAAAGCGCTGGTGGATGAAAAATCGGCGATTATTGCGGGCTGGGTGGCCAGTGGCAAACTGGCGGCGGTGGATCCGCACCATCTGATCTTTATGATCTGGGCCGCGACCCAGCACTATGCTGACTTCTCGGCGCAGGTAGAGGCGGTGACGGGCAAGACCTTACAGGATGAGGCGTTCTTCCAGCGCACCGCCGAAAACGTGCAGCGGATGATTATCGAAGGGATCCGCGTGCGTTAGTTGGCCGGGGGAAGCGGGCAGCTCAAATCGCCCTCTTCACACTGCATCAGGCTGGCGAGCATGGCTTCGCGCTCGCTGGTCTTCTCGGTAAGGCACTGATTGATGATCATGGGCTGTACGGAGCCGCCCTCGGTGCCAGAGCCGATAAAGGCGCAGTCAGCGTCGCGCAATTTAATCCACGCCAGCTGGGCGTTTTTCAGCAACCCTTGCTGCGCGCCAGCCGCACGCTTCATTGCTGCCTGGTATGTCTGGTTCAACTTACTATCCGCTTCCTGATACTGTTTTGCCGTGCAGATATTCAGATCCAGTTGCGTCGTCGCGTTTGCGCACTCATCCGCCAGCGCACTGGCGCTTAACAGCAACGCGGTGCCGGCGATCAGTAAAGATTTCATGTTTTCTCCCAGGGCCTAAAACGAAAAAAGCTCCGTTACCGGAGCTTTTATTAGCATAGCGTTAACCGATTGTCATCAGGCTTGCGTTGCCCCCGGCTGCGGCGGTGTTGACGCTGAGCGAACGCTCAACGTACAGACGCTCCAGCAGCAGATTCGTTTCACCGCGGGCGAAGCCCTGCACTGAAACAATCGCCCCCTCGCGGGCCGCAACCTCTTCGCACAGTTCCCGCAGCTGGTCAGAGTCGCCGTGGTAAATCACCGCATCGAACGGCTGGCGGGCCAGCTCCTCTTGTTTTGCAAAGTGGATCCGCTCGCTGACCGCCTTAGGCAGCTGTTTGGCCAGGTCGCGGTGCAGGCCATCTTCTGGCCACAGCACTTCACAACCCGTTGCCAGCGCACCGGCCAGCTGGACCAGGGCATCCTGCTCGTTATCCGCCACACAGAGCACACGCTCACGCGGCATCAGCGTCCAGGTGTTGCGCTCGCCGGTTGGGCCCGGAAGCAGACGCTGCGTACCGGCCTGCGCCAGCTCGCCATATTGCAGGCACAGGGCATGCAGTTCCGGGCGTTTCTCTGCCCAGGCTGCCAGCGCCTCCAGCGGACGGGTAAGGACGGTTTTCACCTGGGTGTCCACCGCGTACTGCGCATCCTGACGCGCCAGGGTTACACCCAGTGCGTTCTCCGGGCGGTTCGCCAGCAGACGATAAAGGTACATTGGGCCACCGGCTTTCGGACCGGTACCCGACAGGCCTTCACCACCAAACGGCTGCACGCCGACCACGGCACCGACCATGTTGCGGTTGACGTACAGGTTGCCCACTTTGGCGCTGCCCGTCACCTGCGCAATAGTTTCGTCGATACGGGTATGCACGCCCAGGGTCAGACCGTAGCCGGAGGCGTTGATCTGTTCAATCAGCGCGGCAAGGTTATTACGGCTGTAGCGCACCACGTGCAGCACCGGGCCGAAGACCTCTTTTTTCAGCTCATCGAAGCTGGCGAGCTCAATCAGGGTCGGTGCCACGAAGGTACCGGTTTTCCACTCACGAGCGTCGTCACTATTTTCACGGACGGCCTGGTAGACCGGGCGGCCTTTAGCACGCATCGCCTGAATGTGATTTTCAATGTTGGCTTTCGCTTCGGCATCGATGACCGGCCCGATATCGGTGGTGAGACGACCCGGGTTGCCCATGCGGCACTCGGCCATCGCACCACGCAACATTTTCAGCGTATGGTCGGCAATGTCGTCCTGCAGGCAGAGAACTCGCAGGGCGGAGCAGCGCTGACCCGCGCTGTCGAAGGCAGAGGAGAGCACGTCTACCACCACCTGTTCGGTCAGGGCAGAAGAGTCGACAATCATGGCGTTCATGCCGCCGGTTTCCGCAATCAGCGGCGTCGGGCGGCCCTGTGCGTCAAGACGGGTAGCAATGTTGCGTTGCAGCATCGAGGCCACTTCAGTGGAGCCGGTAAACATCACGCCGCGCACCCGGGTGTCGGCGGTGAGCTGAGCACCGACGGTTTCACCGCGTCCTGGCAACAGCTGCACCACGCCCGGCGGCACGCCCGCTTCCAGCAGTATAGAGATGCCCTGGGCCGCAATCAGCGGGGTTTGCTCAGCCGGTTTTGCCAGGACGCTATTGCCTGCGGCCAGCGCGGCGGCAATCTGGCCGGCGAAGATCGCCAGCGGGAAGTTCCACGGGCTGATACAGACGACCGGCCCCAGAGGACGGTGCGTTTCGTTATCGAAATCATCGCGCACCTGGCCTGCATAGTAGTGCAGGAAATCGACCGCCTCACGCACTTCGGCGATAGCATTACTGAAGCTCTTGCCCGCTTCGCGCACCAGGATGCCAATCAGTTGCTGCATCTGGTCTTCCATCAGCACCGCGGCGCGCTCCAGAATGGCGGCACGTTCCTGCGGCGGGGTGGCGAACCAGATCGGGGCGTTATTCACTGCGCTATCCAGCGCCTGGTTAACTTCCTCTTCGGTGGCTTCACGCACATAGCCAACAATATCTTTTGGCTCTGCCGGGTTGAGCACCGGCTGCATATCACCGTCAGCCACCGGCTGTTCGAGGATCGGTTTGGCCTGCCATTTATGCAGGGCGCTGTTCAGCAGGGAAGAGGAGAGGGAGGCCAGACGGTGTTCGTTCGCCAGGTCCAGACCCGCGGAGTTGACGCGACCTTCGCCGTACAGATCGCGCGGCAGGGCAATTTTCGGATGCGGCAGGCCAACCTGACCCTCCTGCGCGGCCATCTTCTCTACCGCCTGTACCGGATCGGCCACCAGCTCATCCAGCGGCAGGGTGGTGTCGGCGATACGGTTAACGAAGGAGGTGTTAGCACCGTTTTCCAGCAGACGACGAACCAGATACGCCAGCAGCGTTTCGTGGGTGCCGACCGGAGCATAAATGCGGCATGGACGGTTGAGTTTCCCTTCCGCCACTTTACCGGTGACCTGCTCGTACAGAGGCTCACCCATGCCGTGCAGACACTGGAACTCATACTGACCCGGGTAGTAGTTCTGCCCCGCCAGCTGATAAATCGCCGCCAGCGTGTGCGCGTTGTGGGTCGCAAACTGCGGGTAGATCAGATTGGGCACGCCAAGCAATTTTTTCGCACAGGCAAGGTAAGAGACATCGGTATACACCTTGCGGGTATAAACCGGATAGCCTTCCAGCCCTTCCATCTGGGCACGTTTGATTTCGCTATCCCAGTAGGCGCCTTTCACCAGACGGATCATCAGGCGGCGACGGCTGCGCGAGGCCAGGTCAATCAGGTAATCAATGACGAACGGACAGCGTTTCTGATAGGCCTGAATAACAAAGCCGATCCCGTTCCAGCCCGCCAGCTCTGGCTCAAAGCACAGTTTTTCCAGCAAATCTAATGAGATCTCCAGACGATCGGCCTCTTCGGCGTCGATGTTAATGCCGATGTCATACTGCCGCGCCAGCAGGGTCAGGGATTTCAGACGGGGATAGAGCTCTTCCATCACGCGGTCGTACTGCGCGCGGCTGTAGCGCGGGTGCAGCGCCGAAAGCTTAATGGAGATACCCGGGCCTTCATAAATGCCGCGCCCGTTGGAGGCTTTACCGATGGCGTGGATCGCCTGCTGATAAGAGACCATATAGGCCTGCGCATCGGCGGCGGTCAGGGCCGCTTCGCCCAGCATATCGTAGGAGTAGCGGAAGCCTTTGTCTTCCAGCTTGCGGGCGTTCGCCAGCGCTTCGGCGATGGTTTCGCCGGTCACAAACTGCTCGCCCATCAGGCGCATCGCCATATCCACGCCTTTGCGGATCAGCGGTTCGCCGCTTTTACCGATAATACGGTTAAGGGAGCGGGAGAGGCTGGCTTCGTTGTGGGTAGAGACCAGGCGACCGGTAAACAGCAGTCCCCAGGTGGCGGCATTAACAAACAGCGACGGGCTGCGGCCAATGTGTGACTGCCAGTTGCCGTTGCTGATTTTGTCGCGGATCAGGGCATCGCGGGTGGCTTTGTCCGGAATACGCAGCAGCGCTTCGGCCAGGCACATCAGGGCGACACCCTCCTGAGAGGAGAGGGAGAACTCCTGCAGCAGGCTCTGCACCATGCCGGCACGGCCGCTGGCGGTTTTCTGGTTACGCAGCTTCTCGGCCAGCTGGTATGCCAGGTTATGCGCCTGAGTCGCGATCGGCTCGGGCAGGCGGGCCTGCTCCAGCAGCATTGGCACGGCGTCGGTCTCTGCACGGCGGTAAGCGGCAGTGATGGCGGCACGGCTGACAGACTGCGGCAGGATCTGCTCGGCGAACTCCAGGAAGGGCTGATAGCTCTCTTCCGCTGCGTCGGCCGTCTCGTCGCCCTCGTTAGCCGCGCCGTTCAGCAGGGCTGGCAGCTCCGGTAACCCCTCTTCGCTCTCCAGTCGCTCCAGATAATTAAAAATGGCCTGCTTAATTAACCAGTGCGGCGTACGGTCAATGCGGGTCGCCGCGCTCTTAATCCGTTCGCGGGTTGCGTCATCCAGCTTAACCCCCATGGTGGTCATGCCCATGCCAAAACTCCTGTTGTTCTTTAATGATGTTCTAACGTTTCGAGAAATATCCACCATGTTGCAACTTTGTGCAACCGTGTTAATTGTGACAGGGCTTGCAAGCTGAAAAATGAATGGATTGTTAACGACTGGTTAGCTGAAAAAAGAGGTGGCCGGCGGCGGCTAAGGCCCGTTTTTATGCGGTGCTTAACACTTTTAAAAGGTGCAACCCGTAAAAGCGTGAGCGAGTGCAACCTATAGGAAAGACCTATAAATTCTGGGATGAATTCGGTGTAAATGCAGTGTTAAATCGTTTGTGTGCGAGCACTGCTTACGGCAGGATACGCGCGGCCAACAGAAATAGAGATCATCATCACGTTCCGATGATGCAATAACAAGACAATCCGGATGATTGTCGCAGAACATTTGCGGAGTAGTTATATGGCAATAAGCACACCGATGCTGGTGACCTTCATCGTTTATATTTTTGGCATGATCCTTATTGGCTTCCTGGCCTGGCGATCTACCAATAGCTTTGATGATTATATTTTAGGTGGCCGCAGTTTAGGGCCGATGGTGACAGCACTCTCAGCGGGCGCCTCCGACATGAGCGGCTGGCTGCTGATGGGCCTGCCGGGCGCCATCTTCATCTCTGGTATTTCAGAAAGCTGGATCGCGATTGGTTTGACCGTCGGGGCCTGGATCAACTGGAAACTGGTGGCGGGCCGTCTGCGCGTGCATACCGAAGCCAACAATAATGCGCTAACCCTGCCAGATTACTTCACTGGCCGCTTCGAAGATAACAGCCGCGTGCTGCGCATCATCTCGGCGGTGGTAATTTTAGTGTTCTTCACCATCTATTGCGCTTCCGGCATTGTGGCCGGTGCGCGTCTGTTTGAAAGCACCTTCGGTATGAGCTATGAAACCGCGCTGTGGGCCGGTGCCGCAGCGACCATCCTCTATACCTTTGTCGGTGGGTTCCTGGCCGTCAGCTGGACTGATACCGTGCAGGCGAGCCTGATGATCTTCGCCCTGATCCTGACGCCGGTCATTGTGATTATCACCGTGGGTGGGTTTGGCGATTCGCTGGAAGTGATTAAGCAAAAAAGCATTGAAAACGTCGATATGCTGAAAGGGCTTAACTTCGTCGCTATCGTCTCCCTGATGGGCTGGGGGCTGGGCTATTTCGGTCAGCCACACATTCTGGCGCGCTTTATGGCGGCGGATTCTCACCACACCATCGTGCATGCGCGTCGTATCAGCATGACCTGGATGATTCTCTGCCTGGCGGGTGCCTGTGCAGTAGGCTTCTTCGGTATCGCTTACTTCAATAACAATCCGGCGCAGGCGGGCGCGGTGAACCAGAACGCCGAACGCGTGTTCATTGAGCTGGCGCAGATCCTCTTTAACCCATGGATTGCCGGTATTTTACTGTCCGCTATTCTGGCCGCGGTGATGTCCACCCTGAGCTGCCAGCTTCTGGTCTGCTCCAGCGCCATTACTGAAGATCTCTATAAGGCTTTCCTGCGTAAAGGGGCAAGTCAGAAAGAGCTGGTATGGGTAGGGCGCTTTATGGTGCTGGTGGTGGCGCTTATTGCCATTGCGCTGGCGGCAAATCCGGATAACCGCGTACTGGGTCTGGTGAGCTACGCCTGGGCGGGCTTTGGTGCCGCTTTCGGCCCGGTAGTCCTCTTCTCCGTACTCTGGTCGCGTATGACCCGTAACGGCGCGCTGGCGGGGATGATCATCGGTGCGGTTACCGTTATCGTCTGGAAACAGTTCGCCTGGCTGGGCCTGTACGAAATCATCCCGGGCTTTATCTTCGCCAGCCTGGGTATTGTGATCTTTAGCTTGCTGGGCAAAGCGCCATCTGCGGCCATGCAGAAACGCTTTGCTGAAGCGGATGCCCATTACCACACGGCACCGCCGGTTAAGCTGCAGGCGGAATAAGCCTGACGCACGCTCTCTAAGCCGGGTACGCCCGGCTTTTTTATTGCTAAATTTTCTGTTTTACGTTGATATCTCGGGGCTTATAACAATGAGGATAGCAACCATGATGTTCAAAACAGGGTTAATGGCAGGCGCACTTTTACTGCTGGCTGGCTGCAGCGCACCGTCGCAACACGCGGCGGTAGCGGAATGTAAAGCCGATAACCAGATGCAGCAAACCACGCTCTATTTCGGGCTTAACCGCCCGGCAGGGGCAGAGATTACCGGTGCGGAGTGGCAACAGTTTGTCGATCAGGACGTTACTCCACGTTTTCGTGATGGCTTAACGGTGTTTGATGCACGTGGGCAATGGCTGGGGAACGACGGGAAAGTGGCGCGGGAGCCGAGCAAGGCGCTGATGCTGATTCACGGTAAAGACGCGCAGAGTGAGAAGAATATTGAGGCACTGCGGGGGATTTATAAATCACGCTTCGCCCAGGAGTCAGTGATGCGTATTGACCAGCCGGTGTGCGTCCAGTTTTAACGAAAAACGGCGGGATACCCCGCCGTCATGACTTACAGCACCAGGCCGGCAAAGCTCGCCGAGAGCAAGCTCACCAGCGTCGCACCGTAGACCAGGCGCAGGCCGAAGCGTGATACCACGTTGCCCTGCTGCTCGTTCAGCCCTTTAATTGCCCCGGCGACGATACCGATAGAGGCAAAGTTGGCGAACGAAACCAGGAACACCGACAAAATGCCCAGCCCGCGCGGCGTCATCTCTGCGGCAATTTTTTGCAGCTCGATCATCGCCACAAATTCGTTCGCCACCAGCTTGGTGGCCATAATACCGCCTGCGTGCAACGCATCGCTGAGCGGGATGCCTACCAGCCAGGCCAGAGGATAAAACACATAGCCCAGGATCTGCTGGAAGCTTAAACCAAAGATGCTGGAGAAGAGGGCGTTGACGGCGCTAATCAATGCAATAAAGCCAATCAGCATCGCCAGAATAATCATCGCCACTTTAAAGCCGGCCAGAATATACTCTCCGAGCATTTCGAAGAAACTCTGGGATTCGTGCATCTTTTCCAGCTTAATATCCGGCTCAGCTTCCGGGCGCGTCGGATTAATGACCGACAGAATGATAAAGGTGCTGAACATATTCAGAATCAGCGCCGCCACCACATATTTGGCCTCCAGCATCGTCATATAGGCGCCCACGATCGAGAGCGAGACGGTCGACATGGCCGTGGCCGCCATCGTGAACAGACGACGGGAGGAGAGATCGCCTAACACCCCTTTATAAGCAATGAAGTTTTCTGACTGGCCGAGAGTAAGAGAGCTGATCGCGTTAAACGACTCCAGCTTACCCATGCCGTTCACTTTTGCCAGCGCGCTACCCAGCAGGCGAATAAAGATCGGCAGAATGCGCCAGTGTTGCAATATCCCAATCAGGGCGGAGATAAAGACGATGGGGCAGAGCACGCCAAGGAAGATAAAGGCCAGCCCTTTGTCACCCATACCGCCAAAGACAAAGTTGGTGCCCTCGGCGGCATATTTCAGCAGCGTTTCAAAGAAGCCCGAAACATATTTAATAATGAACAGGCCGCTTTCGGCATGCAGGAAAAAGAACGCCAGCGCTATTTCGATCACGATGAGCTGTAAAATATAGCGGATACGAATTTTACGGCGATCGAAACTGACCAGCCACGCCAGCGCCAGGATAACCACCAGGGCCAGCAGGAAGTGCAAAATAGTAGACATATTTAATAATCAGCAGGTTTTCGAGGCGCACATTTAGCCACAGCCGCGTTTAAGGGTAAATGGACTTTTATTCATGAGCTTATAAAGCCGTTAGTTAACAGGGTAATGATTACCCTGCAAGGGGTTTACATCCTGTCATTAAAACGCCGCATATTTCGCTTGTATTTCTTCATGCCGTAATGATAATCACTATCACAAGAATTTACCTTTCTTTGCATCAATTGACGGCGATAAACATTTAAGGTGTCGGCATGTTTGTTCCATTTCTCATTATGTTACGTGAAGGCCTTGAAGCGGCCTTAATTGTCAGTCTTATCGCCAGTTACCTGAAACGCACCCAACGCGGGCGCTGGATTGGGGTGATGTGGATTGGGGTTTTCCTCGCCGCTGCGCTCTGCCTGGGGCTGGGCATTGCCATCAACGAAACCACCGGCGAGTTTCCGCAAAAAGAGCAGGAGTTATTCGAAGGCATCGTGGCGGTAATTGCCGTGGTGATCCTCACCTGGATGGTGTTCTGGATGCGTAAAGTGTCCCGTAACGTCAAAGTTCAGCTGGAGCAGGCGGTTGATAGCGCCCTGCAGAAAGGCAATCATCACGGCTGGGCGCTGATCATGATGGTCTTTTTCGCCGTCGCCCGCGAAGGGCTGGAGTCGGTCTTTTTCTTGCTGGCGGCATTCCAGCAGGACGTAGGTATCTGGCCGCCGCTTGGCGCGGTACTGGGGCTGGCGACCGCCGTGGTGCTCGGTTTTCTTCTCTACTGGGGCGGCGTGCGTCTCAACCTCGGCGCTTTTTTCAAATGGACCAGCCTGTTTATCCTGCTGGTGGCCGCCGGGCTGGCAGCGGGCGCTATCCGCGCTTTCCACGAGGCCGGGCTGTGGAATCACTTCCAGGATGTGGCTTTTGACCTGAGCACTATCCTCTCTACCCACTCACTGGCGGGAACGCTCCTTGAAGGCATCTTCGGTTATCAGGAGACGCCGAGCGTCAGCGAAGTGGCGATCTATTTTATCTATCTTATTCCGGCGCTGGTGCTGTTTTTCATGCCATCACGCCCCAGCACGCAACCGACGCGGACTGCGCTGTAACGTGCTTTATTTAGTTACAACATACTTATTAACGGGAAGGGTCATGGCTATTCAATTTCGTCGTACCGCGTTACAGGCAGGTATTGCCGCGCTGTTGTCCTCTGCGTTTTATGTGCAGGCTGCCGATATTCCACAGGTGAAAGTCACCGTCAATGACAAGCAGTGTGAGCCGATGACCCTCACGGTCAATAGCGGCAAGACCCAGTTCCTCATTCAGAACCATAGCCAGAAAGCGCTGGAGTGGGAGATCCTGAAAGGGGTGATGGTTGTGGAAGAGCGTGAGAACATTGCCCCAGGCTTTAGCCAGAAGATGACGGCCAACCTGGAGCCGGGTGAGTATGAGATGACCTGTGGCCTGCTGACCAACCCGAAAGGCAAGCTGATTGTTAAAGGCGGTGCCACTGCCGAGGCGGCGAAAGGGGAGGCCTTACTAAGCCTGGGCGACGCCATCACCGCCTACAAAGCTTATGTGACGAAAGAGACCGCCGACCTGGTCGCCGGGACCAAAGCCTTCACCGATGCGGTGAAAGCGGGCGATATCGAAAAGGCCAAATCGCTGTATGCGCCTACCCGTCAGCATTACGAACGTATTGAACCTATCGCTGAGCTCTTCTCCGACCTCGACGGCAGCATCGACGCCCGTGAAGATGATTACGAGCAAAAAGCGGCCGATCCGAAATTCACCGGCTTCCACCGTCTGGAAAAGGCGCTGTTTGGCGATAACAGCACGAAAGGGATGGAGCACTATGCCGATCAACTCAATAGCGATGTGCTGGAGCTGCAAAAACGCATTAGCGAGCTGGCATTCCCGCCCTCTAAAGTGGTGGGCGGCGCGGCAGGCCTGATTGAAGAAGTTGCCGCCAGCAAAATCAGCGGTGAAGAAGATCGTTACAGCCATACCGACCTCTGGGACTTCCAGGCGAACGTGGAAGGCGCGCAGAAGATTGTCGACCTGCTGCGTCCTCAGTTGCAAAAAGAGAACAGCGCACTCCTGACGAAAGTGGATGCCAACTTCAAAAAAGTGAACACCATTCTGGCGAAATACCGCACCAAAGACGGCTACGAGACCTATGAAAAGCTGACCGAGGCGGATCGTAATGCCCTGAAAGGACCGATTACGACTCTGGCGGAAGATCTGGCTCAACTGCGCGGCGTGCTGGGTCTGGATTAAGCATCATGAACAAGCACGATGAGTACGACGTTGCCCAGCCTTCGCGGCGTCGGTTGTTAAAAGGGGTCGGCGCGCTTGGCGGCGCGCTCGCTCTGGCAGGGGGTTGCCCGGTAGCGCATGCGGCAAAACCGCAAAGCGCGCCGGGGACGCTCTCCCCGGATGCACGCATGGAGACGCAGCCGTTCTTCGGTAAACATCAGGCGGGTATTCTTACGCCGCAGCAGGCATCGATGATGCTGGTGGCTTTTGATGTTCTGGCCAGCGATAAAGCCGATCTGGAGCGTCTGTTCCGGCTGTTAACGGCCCGTATCGACTTCCTGACGACGGGCGGCCCGGCCCCCGATACCCAGAATACACGCCTGCCGCCCATGGATTCCGGTATTCTGGGGGCCTATATTGCCCCGGATAATCTGACCATTACCGTCTCGCTGGGCGAATCGCTGTTTGATGCACGCTTTGGTTTGCAAAAGCTGAAGCCTAAGGCGCTGCAAAAAATGGCGCGCTTCCCGAACGATTCGCTGGATGCCGCCCTCTGTCATGGTGATGTCCTGCTGCAAATTTGCGCCAACACCCAGGACACGGTGATCCACGCGTTGCGCGATGTGATCAAACATACTCCGGACCTGCTGAGCGTGCGCTGGAAACGGGAAGGGTTTATCTCCGATCACGCGGCGCGCAGTAAAGGCAAAGAGACGCCGGTTAACCTGCTCGGTTTTAAAGACGGGACTGCCAACCCCGACAGCAGCGACAATGTGCTGATGAACGAGGTGGTATGGGTCACAGCGGATCAGGGCGAACCGGCCTGGGCCGTAGGCGGCAGCTATCAGGCGGTGCGTATCATTCAGTTCCATGTGGAGTTCTGGGATCGTACGCCGCTGAAAGAGCAGCAGACCATTTTTGGCCGCGACAAACAGAGCGGGGCGCCGCTGGGAATGAAAAACGAGCACGATGTGCCGGACTACGCCCGCGATCCCGACGGGGAGACTATCGCCCTCGATAGCCATATTCGTCTCGCCAATCCTCGCACCAAAGAGACCGCCTCCAGCCTGATGATGCGCAGGGGATACAGCTACTCGCTGGGCGTGACCAATTCGGGGCAACTGGACATGGGGCTGCTGTTTGTCTGTTACCAGCACGACCTGAATAAAGGCTTTTTAACCGTACAAAAGCGGCTAAATGGCGAAGCGCTGGAAGAGTATGTAAAGCCCATTGGCGGCGGCTATTTCTTCGCGTTACCGGGCGCCCTGGATAAAAATCACTACCTTGCTCAGGGTTTACTCGAAGCCTGAATAACTCTCCCGCATCGTGGTGCGGGAGAGCTTTTTTTACTATGATCTTCCTGATGTTATAATTTTGTAATAATTCTGAATGACACTGTGGTCTGCTGCAGGGCGACTCTGAAAGTTGCATTCAGGTAAAATAAATGTTGCATTTGTTTTAAATCCTGATGTACTTATTCTAGGAAAGCGGTAAATCCCGGCAGTGATGTCTTTCACTATGGAGATCGCGAATGGTAGGGTCCTGTACTGGACAAGGTAAACGCAATAACCGCAGCACCCGACGCGGAGGCTTAGACTCCGACAGCGATTTCTTCACCACAAAAAACGCCCCCACCAACGTAAATCATGATTTTTCCCACGTGCCGAACGGTGCGCGTAGCCGTTCGGCAATTTCCAACAACCAGGCAAGCTATGGCTTAAAAGGAAGCCAAACCTCAGATGTTTGTGCGCATAATCGCGCCGGCAACGGCGTGTGTGATGAATACCAACAACTCAAGGTGCTATCCATGGGAAGACAAAAAGCAGTGATCAAAGCTCGTCGTGAAGCAAAACGTGTGCTGAGACGAGATTCACGCAGCCATAAACAGCGTGAAGAAGAATCGGTCACCTCGCTTGTGCAGATGAGTGGCGTTGAAGCAATTGGCATGGCAAGGGACAGCCGTGATCTTACTCCTGTTGTGGCACGCAATGACGCTCAGGCGCAGTACCTGAATGCTATTGAGAGAAAATCGCTTATCTTTGCAACTGGCGAAGCCGGATGCGGTAAAACCTGGATAAGCGCCGCCAAAGCGGCGGAGGCTCTGATCCATAAGGACGTAGACAAGATTATTGTTACTCGTCCTGTGCTGCAGGCCGATGAAGACCTGGGCTTCCTGCCAGGCGATATCTCGGAGAAGTTTGCGCCTTACTTCCGTCCGGTTTACGACGTGCTCGTTAAACGGTTGGGCGCTTCCTTTATGCAGTACTGCCTACGACCAGAAATTGGCAAGGTAGAAATCGCGCCGTTCGCCTATATGCGCGGACGTACATTTGAAAATGCGGTTGTGATTCTCGACGAGGCTCAGAACGTGACCGCTGCGCAAATGAAGATGTTTTTAACGCGCCTCGGGGAGAACGTGACGGTCATCGTTAACGGTGATATTACGCAGTGCGATTTGCCGGCGGGCGTTCCGTCGGGATTAAGCGATGCGCTGGCACGTTTTGAGGAAGATGAGATGGTGGGTATTGTCCGCTTCACAAAAGACGATTGCGTACGATCGGCTTTGTGTCAGCGAACGCTGAATGCGTATTACTGAGTTCGCTGTTCTGTTCAAGGCCCGGGAAACCGGGCTTTGTTTTTTTGGGAGGGGGGGAATGAGAACCCCCGCTGGGGTGCAAGATACGAAAAAAAAGCCCGTACTTTCGTACGAGCTCTTTCTCAAATATGGCGGTGAGGGGGGG